>JBGAVK010000003.1:0-102792 GCA_044228165.1 Pyrinomonadaceae bacterium
GCCGCGTGTGCGATCGGGCAGTTTGTGATCGGGTTCTGGCTCGCCTCCGTCAGAAGTCAGATAGGTAAGCCGATCGATGATGTTGCATTGGATGACCCGCTGAGGATCCAGTTCAATATGCTGCACGAATACTCGGTCTGGGTACTGTTTGCGGCTATGGCCGCGGCTTTTTTGACGTTTTTTATTATCTCTAATCGGAAATTCAACACTGACAAAGCGGTGGTTGAACCCTATGATTACTCAAAGGAATTTAAGGTCTGAGACGTTATGGAACTGATCGAAAATCTTGAAACTTGGTCGTCGCGTTATTCCCGCTGGAATCCGAACACAGAGCTTGGCGGCTATCCGTGGGTCGAGAATATCCACGCGCCCTTCACGCCGGTCCGCAGGGCATTGCCGATGCTCAATCTGGCTTTGATCTCGTCTGCCGGAGCATATATCGACGGCACGGACGCTTTTGATCTCGAGTCACGAGACGGCGATATGAATTTTCAGGAGATACCGGTCGAGGTCGAGGCTGCTGATCTGCGATATGCCGCAAAGGGTTATGACCCAAGATCTGTTCAGGAAGACCGCAATTCGCAGATCCCGATCGATAGGCTGGGCGGCTATGCCGAAAACGGCGTTATAGGCAGTCTTAATAATGTTTGGTGGAGCCTGAGCAGCCATATCCCCAATGCACAACGCGTCGCCGACGAGATCGGGCCGCAAATGGCCGAGCGGCTGCATCGCTATAATGTGCAGGCGGCGCTGTTAATCCCGGCTTCGCGGCTTTGCCACCAAACTCTCGGCATCGTTGCCCGTGCGATCGAGGAGAGCGGTATTCCGACGATGATGCTTTCGATAGATCCAAAGCTGACCGACAAAGTCCGCCCGCCACGAACCGCTTATTACAACGGCGAGACCGGTTCGGTCGCCGGGAAGCCTAATTTTAGTGAATACCAATTGAGAATTCTCGACGAAGCACTGCGATGGACCGAGACATTCGACCAACCGGCATCACGCAAACTCGCGGTCGACCTGGAAACCTCGGTCGAAGCCGCCCGCGGCGAAAGATAAATAGCGTTTCCACAAAAAACGCAATATAGGAGATTCTACTTACACGTTTTTGCGTTTATGTGCTGCTAATTTATTGGCCGGTCATTTGCCATGCTTTGATCGCCTCGAGCGGGTAGATCAGCATGATGATGTTGATCACCAAACTGTCTTTTATCGTCAAGATCAAAACTGTTTCGGTCACTGCGAATAGCAGCAGCGACCGCCAAAATCGCAGCTTGTAAGCGATCACAAACCCGCTAGCGCAGCATAAGATATCTGAGATCGAATTGATGATCGAGTCGCCAAAATAATCGAGCGAGATCGTCTCTTCGCGATAGCGGTTAATAATGTAACTCGAGTTTTCTGCGACCTCCCACGAACTTTCGATCGCAACTGCCACCACTAGACGCCAGGCGAGCGGCACACGGCGGAAAATGAGCCCGATCAGCCAGAATTCCAGAACTCCGTGCAGCACATGGGTAAAAGAGTATGGGTCAACTATGTGCTGCGAATTGTGAGGGGACCAGATATTCCATGCCCACGGAGCGTAATCGCCTGCCTGACACCACCAGACCCGACCCTGTATCTGGAGAAAGACAACCGCGGCTGCTAGAAGAGCAAAACACACCATCAACGGCAAATTCTCAAAAAGTCCGCGTTCTGCTGAATCGTTTTCATTCATTTTCGGAGTTGATTTTGATTTGAAAAGAGCAAATTATCAAGTCTAACCTGGCAACATCGTCTTTTGATCAGATTCGACACGACTTACTTCTCTAATTGGCCGCGCGAGTTTGCGGTCCGGCGCCTCGATTGTTGGCCCGCCTGGTCCGGACCGGACCAGACAGCGTCCCTTTGCTTCAAACCTCGCGCGTGAGAATCTATTAACCGATGGATCGAGCCGAATTACTCAAACGAGTCCGTGAGCGCCAAAAGCCGTGGGATATCATCGTCATCGGCGGCGGCGCGACGGGGGCCGGTTGCGCGCTCGATGCCGCTTCACGCGGGCTCGACGTACTCCTGCTCGAGCAGCACGATTTCGGCAAAGGCACTTCAAGTCGCTCAACGAAGCTCATCCATGGGGGCGTCCGCTATCTCGAACAAGGCAACATCTCGCTCGTTCGCGAGGCTCTCAAGGAAAGAAGCATCCTGCTCCGAAACGCATCTCACGTCGTCCGACGGCAGGCGTTCGTCGTCCCTTGCTATAGCCATTGGCAAAAGATCTACTATGGCATCGGCCTAAAGATATACGACCGACTGGCCGGCAAGTTCTCGCTTGGCGGCTCCCGGTTGCTTTCGAAAGGCGAGACTATCGCACATCTGCCTTCGATCAAACAGGACGGCCTGCGCGGGGGCATCCTGTATTATGACGCTTCGTTTGACGATACACGGCTGCTGATCGATCTGATCACGACGGGACATTCCAATGGAGCCGCAGTGCTCAACTACGCAAAGGTGACCGGGTTTTTGCGAGGTGCGGACCCCGAGATCGCAGGCGTCGAGTTTCAAGACATGATCAAGGATGAACGACTCTCGGCCGCCGCCCGAGTGGTGATCAATGCGACCGGAGCTTTCTGCGACGATGTTCGCCGCATGTCCGGATCCGACGCAAAACCGCTCGTAACACTCAGCCAGGGAATTCATCTTGTCTTTGACCGCAAATTCTTGCCGTCGACTAACGCCCTTATGATACCTAAAACTGCGGACGGCCGCGTCCTTTTTTGCATTCCCTGGCACGGCAGCCTGCTGGTAGGAACAACAGACACCCCGACCGACAAAACAAGCCTCGAACCTCGCGCACTCGAAGCTGAAATAGACTTCGTCCTCAATACGGCGGGCAGATATCTTGACCCAAGGCCCACCCGCGCGGACATACGCAGCATCTTCGTGGGCATACGTCCTCTTGTTAGTTCGGGTGCGGCGAGATCCACCGCATCACTTTCGCGCGGACACACCATCGAAATTGACCGTTCGGCACTTTTAACGATCACCGGCGGAAAATGGACGACATATCGTCACATGGCCGAAGATGCTGTCGATCAGGCAATAGATCTCGCAAAGCTCAAAGCGGGCCCATCTGTGACCGAGAGTCTCGCGTTAAATCGGATTTCCGCCTCTCAAAATAGGGGTGAGATTCTGCATTCGCGATTACCCTATGGCACAGATGATGTGATCAGGGCAGTTCGTGAAGAAATGGCACAAACTGTTGAGGATGTTCTCGCTCGAAGGACACGCGCCCTGTTCATCGACACTCGAGCGGGGGTCGAGGCGGCACCACACGTTGCAAAAATAATGGCTAAGGAAATGGGCAAGGACGAGGCGTGGGCCGCAGAACAGATCGAGCAATTTAATACGGTCGCGGATGGCTATTTAATCCCAGAAACCGGGACTCTTCATTGAGCCGCTGGTTAATGCTGTCCGAGATCATTCGTGCCTGATATTTAGCTTTATCCGCAATTTCGCCCTCAAACAGGCGATCGACCGATGCTACAAAAATATCGACCCACCGCACAAAATGCTCGGGCGTCATTTTATTTTTTTCGTGAAGATTTTGATGAACCACGAGCGGATTTCCCAAATAGACCGGGCGTGCGAACAACGCCTTTTCCCAAAAATCGACGATCACCGGCAGGTGCTCAGCCAGATCCATCTCAAGAAAATGATGTCCGATCTCAGCGTCGTAGATCGCGACCGAGTAAAATTCGGTCATCAATGCTTCTATATCGCCGCGCGTTTCAATATCTGGACTCGTCATTCCGTCGTCACCGCGTCCTCGCCCTGCATTGCAGCATGAAGCGTGTGCCAGCTGAGGCTCGCGCATTTGACGCGGGCCGGAAATTCGAGGACACCGGCAAAAATTTTCAGCTTGCCGAGGTGATTTTCCTGGGTGTCAGTATCCATTTCGCCCGTCACCATTTGGTGGAATTCGTTGAAAAGCGTTTCGGCTTCGGCTTTTGACTTCCCCTTTACGGCCTGCGTCATCATCGACGCCGAAGCCTTTGATATAGCGCACCCCGACCCTTTGAACGCAACGTCTCCAACCACATCGCCGTCCATCTTCAGATAAACGCGCAATGCGTCGCCGCACAGCGGATTTTTACCGTCGGCGGTCTGGTCGGCATCGTCGATCTCGCGAAAATTTCGCGGATTCTTGTTGTGCTCTAAAATTACTTCCTGATAAAGATCACTTAATTCTGACATCTAGAACAATCCTACTATATTCCCATTTTCATCGATATCTACGTGCTCCGCAGCCGGTTGAGCCGGCAGTGCGGGCATGGTGCGCATATCGCCGCAGACAGGATAAATAAAACCGGCACCTACACTCGCCCGAACTTCGCGTACAGGGAACGTGAACCCCGTCGGAGCCCCTTTGAGCGTCGGGTCGTGGCTGAGGCTCAAGTGCGTCTTTGCCATGCAGATCGGCAGGTTGCCAAATCCGTTCGCCTCATATGACGCGATCTGCTGTTCGGCAAACGGCTCGAAGTAAACGTCGGCGGCTCCGTAGATCTTTTTAGCAATGGTCTCGATCTTAGCCTTGATCGGCTGATCGAGATCGTAAAGAAACTTGAATTCGCTCGGCTGCTCAGCCGCTGCGATAACCATCTCAGCGAGTTCGATCGCGCCTTTCCCGCCGTCTGCCCAATGCGTCGAAACGGCCGCTCCGAGAGCGCCGGATTCGATAGCGATGCGTTTGACCGCCTCGATCTCGTCCGCGTGGTCCGATTCGAAGGCGTTGATCGCAACCACAGGTGTGACGCCGTGGATCTTTACATTCTCGATCTGCTTTCGCAGGTTTGCGGCACCGGCTTCAACGTCCGATACGTTATTTTCGAGCATTTCCGGCGGCAGTGCCTTGCCGGCGACGATCTTGAATTTACCGCTGTGTGATTTGAGCGCACGAATCGTCGCGACGATAACACAGGCATCGGGCACGAGCCCGCTATAACGGCATTTTATATTAAAGAATTTCTCGGCTCCGATGTCCGCACCAAATCCGGACTCTGTCATAAGATAATCGGCCGTCTTGATCCCGATCAGATCGGCGAGAATACTGCTGTTGCCGTGTGCGACATTTGCAAACGGGCCCGCATGTACAAGAGCGGGAGTGTTCTCGAGCGTCTGCATGATCGTCGGGCGGATGGCGTCGCGCATCAGCACGGTCATCGCTCCTGCCGCACCGATCTCTTCTGCTGTAACGGGCTTCTTGTCATGCGTCATCCCGATAACGATACGTCCGAACCGCTTGCGCATATCCTGCAGCGATGTCGTCAGAGCAAGGATCGCCATCACCTCTGAGGCGACCGTAATGTCAAAACCCGTTTCACGAGGTATGCCGCCCTCCATCCGGCCTCCAAGGCCGACAATGATCTTCCGCAGAGCGCGGTCGTTGGTATCGACCACCCGTTTCCATGTGATGGAGTGCGGATTGATATTGAGCGGATTGCCGCGAAGCAATTTGTTGTCGATCATCGCGGCTAGCAGATTGTTCGCCGCCGTTACAGCGTGAATATCGCCGGTGAGGTTGAGATTGAACGTTTCCATCGGCACGACCTGGGCATAACCGCCGCCGGCCGCTCCGCCTTTTATGCCAAATGTTGGCCCCTGTGACGGCTGGCGCAAAGACACCACCGACTTCTTGCCGAGATGCTTCATTGCTTCGCCGAGGCCAATGAGCGTGGTAGATTTGCCCTCGCCAAGCGGCGTCGGCGTTATCGCCGAAATATCGATGTATTTTCCGTTGGGCCGGTCTTTTAGCCGGTCGAGGACATCGAGGCGAACTTTACCGATGTATGGGCTGCCGTATAGGTCGATATCATCCGGGCCGAGGCCGAGCTGTTCGGCTATCTCAGTGACCGGACGAAGTTTTGCGTGTTGTGCGATGTAAAGATCTGAGTACATGACTTAAGTATCCTCTCTTTTTACCTTTCGCGATGTGACGAGCCTCACAATTTTCGGAAAAATCGCTCGTTTCGCCTAGGCAAATACCTCGATCACTTTTTGAACCGCGTCAGCCAATTTATCGACCTCCTCACGAGTGTTATAAAACGCGAAGCTCGCTCTCGCGGTCGCTGGCACATCGAAAAACTCCATCACCGGCTGCGCACAATGGTGCCCGGCACGGATCGCGATACCCTGTTGATCCAGGATCGTGCCGATGTCGTGCGGGTGAATTCCCTCAATAGTAAAAGACAAAACGCTTGCTTTATTCGCAGCAGTCCCGATGATCTTTACTTCAGGGATATCCGCCAGGCGCTGTGTGGCGTATTCGAGCAACTCGTGTTCGTAGGCAGCTGCCGCCTCAAAATCGATCGAGTTAATATAATCTATCGCAGCTCCGAGGCCAATACCTGCGGCGATCGCTGGAGTACCGGCCTCAAATTTCTCTGGTATCGGCGCAAAGGTCGTCTTTTCAAAACTAACCGTACGGATCATGCCGCCGCCGGTCTGATATGGCGGCATCTGATCGAGCCATTTACGCTTGCCATAGACAACGCCTGACCCCGTCGGTCCAAACATCTTGTGCCCGGAAAATACAAAAAAGTCGGCATCTAGATCCTGTACGTCGACAGGAAAGTGAGGCACGCTCTGGGCCGCATCAACACAGACCGGCACGCCGTATTTGTGGGCCGTCGCGATCATTTCTTTGACAGGGTTCACGGTGCCTAGGCTGTTTGACACATGAGTGACCGCCACTATTTTAGTACGTTCATTGAGCAGATTTTCGTATTCGTCGATGATCAGTTCGCCGCGGTCGTTCATCGGGATCATGACGACTTTTGCGCCCATTTCCTCAGCGATCATCTGCCATGGGATGATATTCGAGTGGTGTTCCATCTGCGAAACCAATATCTCGTCGTCCACGCCGATAAATTTACGCCCGTATGAATGTGCGACCAAGTTAACTCCTTCGGTCGTGCCGCGGACAAAGATACACTCCTTCACATCCGGCGCATTGATAAAGCGCTTGACCTTCTCCCGCGCCGCCTCGTACGCCGTTGTCGCGTGCTGAGAAAGGTAATGAACCCCGCGGTGAATGTTTGAGTGCTCCTCCGCGAGATATTTCGAAGTGCGGTCGATCACCGACTGCGGCACCTGTGACGACGCTCCGTTGTCTAAATAGACCAGCGGTTTGCCATTCACCGACTGCGACAGCAGTGGAAAATCCTTTCTAACTTTTTCTACATCCCAAGTCATAATACTTTTTGCCACTTAGAACACTGAGAAAATCTCTTAGTTCTATGGACTCCGTGGCTATATTTCGGTTCCCAAGCGATTCAACACCATTGCGTCCAGATCCGATTTGATCGATTCGATATCGATCTTATTAATGATCTCTTCGGCAAATCCATAAGTAAGCAGGTTACGTGCGAGCGATTCGGGCAGCCCACGCGTCAGCAGGTAAAACAACTCTTCTTCCTCAAGCTGGCCGACCGTGGCTCCGTGCGAACATTTTACGTCGTCATTAAATATCTCAAGCTGCGGCTTTGTATCGACGCGGGCGTCATTCGAGAGCAGCAGATTCTTGTTTGACTGCTGAGCATCGGTGCCGTGAGCGTTTTCACGGACAAATACCTTTCCGTTAAAAACACCGCGCGCATTGTCATTCAAAACACCTTTATATGTCTGATGCGAAATGCAATTTGGTACCGTATGGTCGATGACCGAATGCGTGTCATGGTGCTGCTTGCCGTTCAACATATACAGCCCGTCTACAAATGCTTCGCCCCCTTCTGCCGTAAACTTGACCTCGATATCGTGCCGCGAAATGGCTCCGCCGAGATTAATGTTCGTTGAATCGTATCGGCTGCCGCGCCCCAGCGTTACCTCAGTCGTGCCGACGTGAAATGCCTCAGGTGAATCTTTTTGCACGCGGTAATGGGTCAGGCTTGCGTTGTCCTCTACATAGATCTGAACTGCAGTATTAGTGAACCCGATCCCCTTTGAACCGTAAGATTCAACGATCGTGGCTTTACTTCCCGCTTCGGCAATTACGAGTATATGCGGGGAAATAGCCGTATTTTCATCTGCTTCAAATGACAGCCCGATCGGATCAGAAACGCTGGTGTCTTTTGCAATGCGAATCACTTTGAGATCAGCAAACGCGAGGTTAAGAGCTGCGAAACCGTTTCGTTGGTAGTTGAACCCACTTAACTTTTCTGCTGACTTCTCGCCCGAAAGCGAGAAGTCCGGATGAAGCGCGGCTGCGGCCCAATGAGCCTTAGCTATAGGCGTGACATTAGTATATTTCCACTCTTCATTTTTGACAGTTGGAAAGCCCAGATCCGCATATAGTGCAAACGCATTTTCACGCAGCTTTCTTAAAACAGGATCCGTTTCACCTTTCAAAAATTCTCTAAATTGTTCCGTAAACTGAGTTTCCATTACGGTCGTTGTTGAAACCATTTCTAAAACACCTTTATCAAACTAAACTTGTTGTCTGCCCTGACGGTATTCGCCGGGTCGAGTATAAGATCTTTTGCTATTTTTAGCTTTGCCTCGTTTTCGGCACGCGGCTTTTTATCGTCCACCAGCGATGAACGGTCATAATCAAATAAAAAATCGTGACGCGTCAAGACGTACTGCACTCCCATTGCAGCCGTTTTAGCCTTCAATTCCTGATAACTCTGCGATTCCCAGACCATTTTTCTCAGCGTCCAGTCTTCGAATAAATAATCCGAAATGACAGGCCTTTCGATGTTGTACGTATCACGGCGCATGTTGATCAGCCAGACTTTTGCACCTGGCGCCGTATTCGTATTGATCTCCTGATAATACGGATAATAATCCAGATTGCGAGAAAGATACCCGTCCCGCATCTCTCCACCGAACACGGCACGCAATGGTGCCTTCTGGCAAAACCACGCGAACACGGTAAGCAAACCGCAGACACTTGCCGCGACCAGGCCGCAGCGGGCAACCTTTCCAATCTTGCCGCCGATCTTTTCGGCTGACGCTGCGATCGCGATCGCGAGCAATGGCGAGATCGGGAGCAAATATCGCAATTGTTCGCTCGAAAATAGCCAAAACAAATACATCACGCCCGCTACGCCCGCCATTATTTTGATCTCGACGCCGAGGTCAAATTTCCACAAAGCCCAACCAAGCAGCGGTAGCCCGATCAAGAACGCCACACCAAGAACGCCGTCGTAATTCGCCGGCTGCTCCGGCTGAGCAACCACCGAGAGACGAACCGGCGCGGTCAGAAGATTAAGCTTATTAATATCTGTGCCGCCGTATTGTGAGTTCATCGCCTGGAAGAGGTTCGAGCGTTCGACGTCCCATCCCTCGGCCTTGCCGGGCCAGATGCTCATATAGAACGGGAAGACCGGCGAGCCCGTCGCCGCCCAAGTCCGCAGATACCACGGTGAAGCGATCACACCGGCGAACAACAAGGCGGCAAAACCGGTTGCGGCGATCCTGCCGGAACGCAGGCTGCCAGCCTGTGTGTTATTGGCCCCGCGGGCACGAAGTAGGACGACCAACACAAACGCCGCGATGGCGAACACCGTTGTCAGTTTAACTCCAAGTGCGGCACCCAAATAAATAGCGATGCAGATCGCCGCTGCGTTCGACGGTTCACGCCACCAACGCCATAAGCTGTAGATCGCTAAGTTGATGAACAGAGCTAAGGAGACGTCGATGTAACCGCTCGACGCAACGTAATATGCTGTGGGCACGGCGGCGACCGTCAGAACTGCTACGAGCGCATATCGACGCGAAACACGCCCTTCGCGCGCCCACCCGAAAACGGCGGCGAGCAGCAGCGGAAAGAACGTCCACACGACGACGCTGCCCGCGACCTCAGCCGATCGTTCGTTATAGATGCCGCCCAAAAGCCTCGCCCAGACAACGTGCATCTCGGTCCCCAGCGCCAGATAGCTCGCGATATTGCCCTGAATGTAGGCGTTGCTGCCTTGGGCAAGATACGCCTTCGGCACGGAAAAATGATAAAGCAAGGTGTCCTTCGCGATCGGCGGGGCCATGGACGAGATCAGCGCAAGGACGACGGGTATGGCGATCAGTAGCAACAGAGCTATGTCGACCGGCCCGGCTCGTTCCGGCACGCGACTTTCGCTATCGGCTTCGCGAATTCGTCGCACGCCAAACACCGATAATGCAACCCCAACGATGACACCGGCAGCAGCCACCGCGGGCTTGTAGAATCCGGAAAGACCTAAAACAAACCAGACCAGCGACCAAGTAGCGGCACCCATTGCAATGCCGCGAACCAATTCGAGCACATGTGAGCGGCCATCAATTTGAGGCAACTTCACAAACCGTGATATGAACAATCCGGTCCCAAACCACGATAGCAGCACAAGGAACGCCGCGACCACACCCATTAACGAATCGATGAGCCCCAAGCCAAAGAGAGGGCCGCCACCGAGGCTGCCCAAAAGATACGGCAAGCGTCCTATGTCCATGCCGCGATTTGTCAAAAACGCAACAATACAAACGACAGCAAAGGCCGCGAAAATGATCGCTGCCAAGTTGCCGTTGTTATGTTTCGCTTCAGATGTCATCTAGATCCAGCGCCGCACCCGGCCGCAGAACTCCGTATATTTATCTCCGTGAACGCCGGTCAAAAACTCTTCCTCCAGCCGCACCTGCATCTGCATCAGCAGATCGGCGAGTACCACCGCCGCAAGCACGACCGCGCTTGGCAAAGCGAGAAAGAAACCAAATAAGGCGAGGCGCATCCCCAAAAAGATCGGGTTACGCGATACGCCAAACAACCCCTTCTCGACAAGTTCGGTCTTGACCTCGGCGTCGATGCCGATCCGCCAAGAGCTGCCCATTTGTATTTGTGCGGTCGCTGTCCAAACAAGAGCAAAGCCCATCAACACAAGGCCCACGATCTTTACACCGAGAATATCCAACCAAATTATCGGCGAGGCGTACACATAAAATTGCGGGACAAATGAATACGCTAGTGTTGAAAACAGAATCACGACCGTCGGTACCGGATAGTAATTTTCAACAAAGTCGATCGGCCGGTTCGACTTGCCTACAACATACGGATTTACGCCTGTGCGTCGGTACACGAGGTACGAGCGGCCCACAAATGCGATGAGGAAAAACGCCAGCAGGTAAACGGGTAAGATTATTCTTAATGCCCAGTCCACGTTAATTGCCTGCCGCTTTCACCCAGTCGTAGCCTTTTTCTTCGAGTTCGAGCGCGAGCTCTTTGCCACCCTCTTTGACGATTTTGCCGTTTGCAAGCACATGAACAAAATCCGGCTGTATATAGTTGAGCAGACGTTGATAGTGCGTGACGAGAATGATCGCATTTTCTGAAGATCGAAGCGTATTTACGCCCTCAGCTACGATGCGCAAAGCGTCGATGTCTAAGCCTGAATCGGTCTCGTCAAGGATCGCGAGCTTTGGTTCGAGCACTGCCATTTGGAGTATTTCGTTGCGTTTTTTCTCGCCGCCCGAAAAACCTTCGTTCACCGATCGCTTGAAAAATTGCGGGTCCATATCGACGACCTTTGCTTTTTCTTTGAGGTAATCGTTAAACTCGAGCGGATCGAGCTCTTCCTGGCCATGGTGCAGTGCCTTCTGGTTATAAGCAAGCCGCAGGAACTGCGAGTTCGACACACCAGGAACTTCGACCGGGTACTGAAACGCCATAAAAACACCCTCGCGGGCACGTTCATCGGGTTCGAGTTCTAACAGATCTTTGCCGTCAAAGGTGACCGAGCCTGATATCACCTCATACGAGGGATGTCCGGCGAGCACTTTCGACAGTGTTGATTTGCCCGAACCGTTCGGTCCCATTATGGCGTGAACTTCGCCATTCTTTACCTTCAGGTTCAGGCCTTTCAATATTTCTTTGCCGTCGATGCCGGCGTGCAGATCTTTTACTTCTAATAACATAATTTCAACCAACCTTTGGAAACTTTTCAGCGATCCGCGGGAGCAGCGTCCTGTCTTTTACATAAAGCTCAACAAAACCGCATGCCGTGCAAACATAGTAGTCAATGTTCGCCGTACTCATCCATGTAATAGCGATCGAAACCTCGACCGCCGGCTGAGGTACCAGATGGACTTCATTCGCGCCGCATTTTGAACAGATCGCTTTATCCGGCATTTATCACCTTATCCATCTCGAGCCCCGGGACACCGTACCATTCTTCGGCTGTCGTATCGCGAGCCCAAGCGTAGCCGTGCTTTTCGTAAAGCTCCTTGGCTCCGGCTGAGAAATAAGTCGTATATAAAAATATACGGTCAAATTCCGTCCCCGCGGCGTATTCGTCGATCGCGTCGAGCAGTTTGTGCCCGACACCTCGGCCTTGGGCGTCGGGGGCGACGGCCATACTGCGGACGTAAAGATCACCCTCTTCGACCGTTACCGAAACCGTCCCGACAACACGGCCGTCGATCGTCGCGACCCACTGCGGGCCATCGTCCAGCCGCCTCGTTATTTCTCCTGCCGACGGCGTCACTATTGCAAAGGCCTCGTCGGTATATTGCTCGCGATACGTGCCAAACGCCTTACCAAGCACTTCGGCGATCGCGGCGGAATCCTCAGATTTTGCAAGACGAACCTCGACCATTGCTTACGCCGCAAAACTCTTTTCGGCTTCGACGTAGATCTCGCCTTTCAAATACAAAACCGCGTTGCCGCCGATCTTTACTCGGTCGCCCGCAAGCTCGCAATGTATCTCACCGCCGCGTTTTGAAACCTGCCGAGCGAACATCTCGGTCTTACCAAGCCTCTCGGCCCAAAACGGGATCAGGTTGCAGTGCGACGAACCGGTAACAGGATCCTCATTAATACCTGCCTCGGGTGCAAAGAACCGCGAAACAAAATCGCTCGTATTGCCTGGAGCGGTGACGATGACCGCGTGCGTCGGTATCTCGGCAAGCTTTGAAAAGTTTGGCGAGAGGTCGAGTATCTCTTGCTCGGTCTCGTAAACGAGAAAATAATCGCGTGATCGCAAAACCTCTTTTGGCTCTTTGCCGACAGCCTTAAATAGACCATCCGGAGCCTCTGCCTCAAGAGGCGGACGCGACGGAAAATCGAGCGTCAAAACGTCACCATTCTTCTCGACGCCAAGCTCACCACTTTTGTGCGAGCGAAATTTTATCTGATCCGACTCAAGCTTTAGCTCGTTCAAGATCACATGAGCGCTGCCAAGCGTAGCGTGGCCGCACAGATCGATCTCGAACGTCGGCGTGAACCAGCGAATATCGTAAACATCGCCATTCTTTACAAAAAACGCCGTCTCAGACAAATTATTCTCAAGGGCGATCGACTGCATCACGTCGTCCGGCAGCCACGCATCAAGCGGCACGACCGCCGCCGGATTGCCACCGAAAGGTTGACTAGTAAATGCATCGACCTGAAAGATATCTAATTTCATAACATCACGCCCTCACTTGCTTCTCTTCTCCATTTGACCCAACCACGAACGTGCAGGCAAAAGAAAACCGCACTACCGAGAATCAGAGCCAAACTCCAGATCATTACTCCAACAGTCATCCAGCTCAGGCTTGCGACCATCATTATAAGAAAGCCGTATTTATTCTTGCTCCCGATCAAGTACACACCGGTCAACCCGGATATCGTCGCAAGCCAGTCAATGCCATAAAACTGCATACAGTTCTTTCGATCTAGCCGCCGGTGTGTTTGATCACCGAAAAATAAAGTGGCATTCCGATCGTAATATTCAGCGGAAACGTAACGCCCAATGCCATCGGGATGTACAGCCCCGGATCTGCCTTTGGTGCCGCCAACCTCATCGCGGCCGGTACCGCGATGTAGGACGCGCTCGCCGCAAGTATTGCGAACATAAACCTGTTGCCGGCACTCTGGGTAACCAGTACGCTTGAAAGTGCCACCAACACGCCGTTTACGATCGGGGCAACAATAGCAAAGGCTCCAACGAACCAGCCATATTTTCTAAACGCCCCAAACCGTCGCGCCGTGACCATTCCCATTTCCAACAAAAATATGGCCAAGAAACCTTTGAAAATATCAGTAGTAAAAGGCTTAATTCCCTCAGCCTGTTTTGAGTCAGCAAAAATCCCGATCAGCAGGCTTCCAAGTATCATCAGTACGCTGCCGTTCGTAAACGAGTGCTGAATAATGCTCCGTAATGAACTGCGGCCGACAGCTCCGGTCTCAGTTTCGCCAACAGTCTCGTACTTCATCATCAATATCACGCCGACGATGATCGCGGGTGACTCCATGAGAGCCATCACTGCAACCATATGGCCGCCGAAAGATATGGATTGGGATTCAAGGAACGATGTAGCTGCGACAAATGTCACCGCACTTACCGATCCATACGTTGCAGCAACTGCCGCGGCGTCGCTGACGCCCATCTTTCGCTTCAGCACGAAAAATGTGTAAAGCGGAATGAGCGAGGCGATCGTTATGCCCAATATAAGCGAATATGCGATCTCCGCCGAGAAATCGCTGTGCGCCAGCTCTTGTCCGCCCTTAAATCCGATCGAGAACAGTAGATAAAGCGAGATGAATTTTACCGTGGTTGACGGTATCTCAAGATCGCTTTTGACGAACGTAGCAAAGATGCCAAGAACGAAAAATAGAAGCGTCGGATTTGTAAGATTCGAAACTACTAATTCAAAATTCATATCAAAGATCAATGAATAACCGCTGCGATCGCCTGGATCTCGATCTGCGTTCCAAAATGCAATTCCTTGACCGGCACGATCGCACGGGCCGGTCGGTGTTCGCCCATTACCTCGGCATATTTCGCGTTGACCGCTCCCCACAATTCCATGTCCGAAACATAGATCGTCATCTGCAAAACATGCCGCAGATCGCTCCCTGCCGCTTTTAAAACCGCCTCAACATTCCGCAAAGCAAGCTCCGTTTGCTCACCAATATCACCCGTAAACGGCTCACGCGTATCCAGCGTCATCGGCAACTGGCCCGACACGTAGATCAACCCGTTATGCTCAATGCCAGGTGAATAATGGCCTTTGGGTATTGGTTGGTCTGACGGTTGGACGATTTTCATTAGCCTACGCTGCCCTCAAGTTTCAATCCCAGCAACTTTGTAGCCTCGACCGCGTATTCCATCGGGAGTTCACGGAATACCTCCTTGCAGAAACCATTAATGATGAGCGAAACGGCGTCCTCTTGCGAGATGCCGCGTTGCTGCAGGTAGAAAAGCTGGTCCTCGCTGATCTTTGACGTCGTGGCTTCGTGCTCGACGCGGGCGGTGTTGTTCATCACCTCGATGTAAGGGAAAGTGTTCGCCTCCGAACTGCCGCCGATGAGCATCGAGTCGCACTGGGTGTAATTTCTCGCACCCTCGGCTTTTGGCATTATTTTTACAAGCCCGCGATAGCTGTTGTTCGACTTTCCGGCCGAGATGCCCTTTGAGATGATCGTCGATTTTGTGTTTTTGCCGAGATGGATCATCTTGGTGCCGGTGTCGGCGATCTGGGCGTTGTTGGTGAGCGCGACCGAGTAAAATTCGCCGATCGAATTATCGCCTTGCAAGATAACGCTCGGGTATTTCCAGGTGATCGCGGAACCGGTCTCGACCTGTGTCCAAGAAATTTTCGAATTAACGCCGCGACACGCTCCGCGTTTTGTTACAAAATTATAAATACCGCCCTTGCCCGTCTCGTCGCCGGCGTACCAGTTTTGCACGGTCGAATATTTGATCTCAGCGTCGTCCATTGCCACAAGCTCGACGACCGCCGCGTGAAGCTGATTGGTGTCAAACTGCGGTGCCGTACAGCCCTCGTTATAGGCGACATAACCGCCCTCCTCGGCAACGATCAGCGTGCGTTCAAACTGGCCCGACTCCTGCGTGTTGATGCGAAAATATGTGGACAATTCCATCGGGCACCGGACGCCCTTCGGAATAAAAACGAACGAGCCATCGGAGAAAACCGCTGAGTTCAAAGCCGCGTAATAGTTGTCGCCGACAGGCACGACCGAGCCGAGATATTTTTGGATCAGCTCAGGATAATCCGCGACCGCCTCGGTGAACGAGCAAAAGATCACGCCCGCCTCAAGCAGTTTTTTCTTATATGTCGTCGCAACCGAAACCGAGTCAAAAACCGCATCGACCGCAACGTTTGCCAGCATTTTCTGCTCTGATAGCGGAATACCGAGTTTCTCAAAGGTCTTTACCAATTCCGGGTCGACTTCGTCCATGCTCGCTTTCTTTGGCTTTTCTTTAGGTGCGGAATAATACGAGATGTTTTGAAAATCGATCGCTGGATAGTCGAAATTAGCCCAGTTGTCAGGCGCCGTCATCTTAAGCCATTGGCGATACGCTTTTAGCCGAAACTCAAGGAGCCACTTCGGTTCGTTCTTCTTTGATGAGATCAAGCGAACGGTATCCTCGCTGAGCCCTTTCGCAATGGTCTCAGTCTCGATATCCGTGACAAAGCCGTATTTGTATTCCCGATTTGTTAGTAATTCCGCTGCTGTCGACATAATTTATATTCAGATCCTTTGTGGCTCGATCGTCCGGTGGATCCCTTGTATCTGATGAAACATCTCGCCGACCGAGACCTCGTTGCCGACAAGCTGAGCGAGTGTTATCCGGGATAGCGCGTTTTCGACGATCTCGTGAAGGCCCACAATTACGGGGCGAATGCCGCAATCACCTTTGTGAACGCACGAGTCGAGCACGCCCGTGTAGCTATCGCAATGCTTTGTCATTACATCTTCGTCGAGAACCTTGATGATCTCGTTCAGCCTTATCTCATCGGCCGGGCGGGCGAGCATATAGCCGCCCTTTGTCCCGCGGGTCGAATGCACATAATCAGCCTTGTTAAGCAGCCACATCAGCTTGCCGGCGTTGGCTGTCGATATGCCCTCGAGTTCCGCGATCTGCGGCAGCGTTAACGACTCGCCTTCGGACAGGTTGGCCAACTGTACCAGGCACCTTAGCCCATATTCCTCTTGTGCCGAAATTTTCATAAAACACGCTCAAACAATAGTTTTGGATTATCCCGTAAGCTAAATTCTCACAAATCATTACTTTTCTGTCAAGATTGGAAATGGTTTGAACCGCAGAGACGCAGAGTCGCTGAGAAGCAAAAATAAGGGCCGGCGAATCACACTAATAAGACGACCCAAGGCCGGGACTTCGTATTCGAGTTATTCGCAGGCAAAAAACTCTGCGTCTCAGCGTCTCTGCGGTTAATTCTTGCCGTATTTACTGCGGATCTTGACGGCCCTTTCGATCAGATCAACATTTTCAAGGATCTTCAGTCGCAAGTCACGGTCGAGATTTGGATTTTGATCGAGAAATTTGTTTACGATATCGAGAGCTACTTTTGAGCGTTGGCCGCCGATGAATGCACCGAGCCAGCCGTTCACAAAAAATATCTTGCGGGTGCGTTTGTGGTTTGGCAGCTCGGCGAGGGCCCGTTCGAGATAGGGCAGCGTCAGGTCAGCGTGGTGGATGTTGTTGAACGGCCCGAACGCCGCTTCGATCCAGCTCTCGGAGATGTCTTTGTTTGCGGTGAAATCGCTCCAAAATTTTGCCTTGTTCTCTGGCGTAGCAAAACCCGCCTTTGCAGCGTAGGCATAGCGTTTGGCGTCGTCGCTGGTCTCTGATTTTTCGAGGGTCTCAAGTAGCTTCAACGCGTCCGGGTCACCAAGGATGATGAGGCGTGTGACAATGTCAAACTTGTCTTTGGTTCTGAGCGGTATCCCGTCGGAACGCAGGCGGCTCGCCTGCAAAGCGTCCGCCGGACGCTGACCACCCGACGAGCCCTGCGCAAGCATCTCTTTGAGCACCTCACGCCCCTTGTCCGTCGATGCCATACTGACGAACGCCCGGTAGAAAGTGATCCGCTGTCCGGCAGTCGGTGCATGTTGGAGACGGTCGAGCAGGACGGCTTCTAGGCGTGGTGCGATGGCATTACGCTGTGCGTCGGGCAGGTAGTAATTCATCGCTGTACCGACGCGGCCGAGGATCGACGAGACTGTCGTTTCGTCCTGCTCGGTCGGCAGGCTCTTTATCGCCAGCTCAACATAGACCTTCGGATCAAGCTCGGCTTCGCGGACGCTGTCCCAGAGGCTGCCCCACATCATTGTGCGGAGAAAATCGTCCTTTTCGCGTCCAATATTTTTCAGGACGTAATCGCGGCTTTTGTCGTCGAGAAGGAAGATGCCGTAGCCGTAGTCTTGGTAGTTTGGAAAAACATAACTTGTTCTGTTTTTGTCAATGCCGGTAAAGATAACCGTACTATTTTCGGCATTTCTTGGCTTGTTGGAAAAGGCGAATTGGTGCACCGTCTTTCTATCGTCAAATGATTGCGTAAGAACCTGAAATTTCATTTCCCATTTTGAATTTCCGTTGAGTGCATCTTTCTGGTTGACTTCAATATAGTCTGCTTTGTCGCCGGAAACAGTCGCCTGAAGATCAACTCTAACAATTGCAGTTCCACGTTGCTTTATCCATTGATTCGCCCAATCTTGCAGTTCTGCTTTATTGTAGAAGTTCTTGATTTCGTTTCCATAGTTTGCATCACCAAACTCCTTCACCAGATCTTCCCAGCCCGCGTTCGCGTACTCGTGTTTCTTCAAAAACGCGCGGACGGCGGTTTGGAATTTTTGTTCGCCTAGGTAGAACTCGGCTTGGCGGAGGAACGAGGGGGCTTTGCGATACACGATGTTCCCATAGGCGGACTTGGCCGATGATAGATTCTTTATCGGCTGGTAGATGGGTGTGGTGCCGCGGGTCGAGTCGGTAGCGTAGGCGGCCTGTTTGTTGCGTTCGTAAAAGACCTTCCACGCGTTGGCGTCGGGCATGACCTTCTCCAGAGTCTTATACCCCATGAACTCGGCAAAGCCCTCTTTCAGCCACAGGTCGTCAAACCATTTCATCGTCACCGTGTCGCCAAACCACTGATGCGCCGCCTCGTGAAAGATCAGATTGGCGCGTGAGATATGATCGCTTTTAGTCGGCTCGGTCGGAAAAATGATCGACGCCTCACGCAAAAACGTCGCCCCCGCATGCTCCATCCCGCCAAACGGAAACTCCGGTATCAGCACCAGATCGTATTTTGGAAAAGGGAATTTGTAGTCGAAATAGGTCTCAAGATATTTGATGCCCTCGCGGTTAAGCCGAAAGATCTCGGCGGCGTGGGGTTTGAATTTGGCGGCTTGGGATTTGCGGACGTAAATACTCGACAGCGGATCGGCACGGTTGTCAGAACGGGAAGCGGTAGCGACCCGGTTCTTCGTATCATTGGCATTCGAGGGTGTGGCGGACCCAGTCGCTACCGCTCCCGGTTCTGACACTTGTGCCCACGGCCCGGCCGCGAACGCGAAGACGTAACTGCTGATGGGTTTGGTTTCGTCGAATTGCGTTGTCGTGGTCCATTCACCAGTAGCGTTAATTGGTCCAACTACGTCCTGGCTGATCCATTTTTTATATCCAGTTGCGTCATAACCTGGATATCCGCTATTACTGATAACATTCCATGACGTCGGAACGGCAATCTTAAGCGTAAACCTCGCCTTCAGATCCGGCTGGTCGAAGACGGGGAAGGCGGTGCTGGCGTCGGACGGGACGAAGAGCGAGTAGATGTATTCCGCGCCGTCCTCTTTATCCACATACCGCGTGATCGCCGACCCGCTGGTCAATATCGGCGAAGTGAAATCGAGCTTGATGACGTTTTCACCCATTTTCACGCCGTCACGGAAAATGAGGTGTTCATCACGCTCCTCGGCCGGAACGCAGGCGCCCCCGCCTGCATCGCCGCAACGCGGCGAGACCGAAACGTCATTTAGGGACACGTTAGATATTGTTGATCTGCCTTCGTTCCCTTTGATCTTTCGCCAATCCAGAATGATCGGCGGCATCGGTGTGCCTTCGGGAACCTGAAGTTCGGCCCTCTTGCCGGTGAGCGTCTCGCCTGACGGGGTTGTCAAGGAAAATGGTATCGGCGAGACCTTTACGCGGATCTCCATCGTTCCTTTTAGAACGGGCGACATCTTTTCGAGCGTCAGGTTGAGTTTGTACCGTACATCTGAGTAATACGCGGCACGCCATTTCGCCAGTTCATGCGAAACGCCCGGCTCGATCGGCG
Organism: Pyrinomonadaceae bacterium; assembly: GCA_044228165.1. Taxonomy (GTDB): domain Bacteria; phylum Acidobacteriota; class Blastocatellia; order Pyrinomonadales; family Pyrinomonadaceae; genus OLB17. The sequence goes on from JBGAVK010000003.1 coordinate 20,089, forward strand.
GCATTTGCTGCGAAACGGCCGTCAATGCCGCAATACACGTGATGAACAGCACCCGTAAAAGCATCGCATTCATAATATCAAATGAATTGCCGTTGCCTTTAGGCAACGGTGCGGAGGCAAAGTCAACCCGGGCTTTAGCCCAAAGGTTTGGCTGAAGCCGCAATGATTTGTTTTGTTGCCCCTCCGTTGGCTAAAGCCAACGGCAATACAAATAACTTAGGCGGCAAACCTAGCAAAAAGGTTGCCGCCCGTACTCAATAATCTCAGTGCCCTCTGTGATCTCTGTGGCTAATTATCTTAGAGAGCAAAGTTGAAACTGACCGAACCTGTTGCCTTGACCGGCTGGCCGTCCCGCATGAAGGGCTTAAATTTCCAACGCAAGATGGCGTCTTTTGCAGCACTTTGGAGCATCATCGGCCCGTCGGTCTTATGAACCTCGGCGACGTCACCGGTCTCGTTCACGGTCACCTCGACCTTGACGGTACCTGTCGCGCGGACGCTCTTTGCTGCCGGCGGATAAACGGGCTTCTGCTGACGCGTCGCGTACGCCATCAACTGCGAACCCACATCGATCGGCGAACCGGTGCCGGCATCATCAGCTTTCTTTTCGGCGACCCTTGCAGTCTCAGCCGGCTTAGTTATTGTCTTGACTGTCGGCGGTGCCGATGGGATATAGACAGGAGTGTCATTTTTGGCGACAGTTGAGCCGGAAGGTTCGCTGTTGACGGGTTTGACCTCTCGTTCGCGGATCGCCGTTGTTTTATTATCAGCGACAGGCTGCATTACTATGCCGTCGGTAGTACGCGGCGTGACCGGGTTAGTTTCGCCCGGAACGTCATTTACGGCGCTCATGACAATGCTTCGCGAACTAGCCATCTGCTCGCGGGTATCGGCGACCTCATCTTTCCAGCGGCGCGAATCGTAATCATCGCGTGCGAGCATACTGCGCGAGTTGCTTGCCTCTTCGAGCAGTGCCATTCCGTCCGCGGCCCTGACTTTGTCGCTGCCGATCTCTTTTGCCTGAGTGATCACGACCTCGAGCGTTTCGCGCATTTTTTCGAGATCATTGAGTGCTTCGAGCGGCAAGGTCCGGTCAGAAACGCTCAGCCCCAATGCGCGATATCGTTCGGCCCGGCTGCGGGCACCTTTGACGACCTGGCCCGCGACGGCCATATAGTTAGCCGCGGCGTTAGGTTTGGTCGTCTTTTGCTGTTTGAAAAACTCGGTGAGCAGGTCCTGTGCGCGTTTGTAATCGCCCTGTTCGAGATAGCTGTTCATCAAAAGGACGTTGACAACGCTTTGAACGGCGACGTCACCGCTCTCTCTGCGAATATTCTCGAGCTCGTAGATCGCAGCGTTGTAATTGCGAACGGCGATAAAGGCTTTCGCCTTTGAGATCCGGTCGCGCATCACGTCGCCCGAGGTCGGTAATGGTGTGGTTTGCTCTTGCGGGGTAGTTTGCGGTTGAGTAGGAACGGTCTGCCCGAACGCGGCAACTGCAAAAAAAGCAAGAAGTAAAAAACTAGAAGTGTAAAACCTTCTGACATTTAACGGCATTTATAGTCCTCCTTACCCGACTTAAATTTTCCGTAAAGGTCAAGCGAACTCACCCAACGAAGGCTCACTCTGACGACCCGTCCAAAAACTACTGCTATCAATACCGAGCGGCGAGCCTTTTGTGAGGGCCCGCAAGATCAATTAGCTAAACTCTTGATTATCTTATCGCGGTATCGGTATGCTTCTATTTTTATATCATTTTCGCTAAGCGTGAGCAACCGTCGGTCCTGCATGACAACGCGGCCGTTTATGATCACAGTCCGAACATCATCAGCTTTTGTCGAATAAACAAGAGCCGAATAAATGTTGAAATATTGCGATTGATGGAGACGGTCCATATCGACGATCGCAATATCAGCACGCTTGCCGTCCTCGAGCGAACCCGCCAAATTGTCGATGTGCAGAGCGCGTGCTCCGCGGATCGTCGCCATCTCAAAGGCAACTTCGGCGGGAAGCGTTTTCGGGTCATTTGAGATGAGTTTGTGAAGTTTTGCGGCAGTGTCCATCTCTTCCCACATATTGACGTCGTTGTTAGATGCCGCACCGTCAGTGCCGAGGCCGACAGCGAGATCTTTTCGCAGCATCGATGGAACAGGTGCCGTTCCGGCAGCGAGCTTCATGTTTGATTGCGGATTGTGGGCGATACCGACGCCGCGGCGTTTGAGGATTTCGAGTTCGCTATCGTTTGCTTGAATAACGTGGGCCGCGATCGTCCTTTCGGTCAAAAATCCGATGCTGTCAACGAACTCGATAGGTCGCATTCCCTTATGTTTCTGCTGTATGAACTCGGTTTCGGTATTTGCTTCAGCCAAATGGATGATCAGCGGCGAGTTCAGCTTGTTTGAAAGGTCGCGAGCCGCAAGAAGGTGTTCTTGTGAAACGGTATAAGGCGCGTGCGGAGCTACGGCCGGGATTATGAGCGGATCTTTCTGCCAACGCTTGATAAATTTTTCTGTGTAAGCGAGACCGGCGTCATAGGTCTTGTTATCGGGAGCCGGAAAATCGAGGACCGTTTCGCCGAGCACTGCCCGCATGCCCGCCTTTTTAGTTTCCTCGGCGATCGCATCTTAAAAATAGTACATGTCGCAAAACGTCGTTGTGCCGCCGCTTATCATTTCGGCGAGGCCGAGCCGTGTCCCAGCTCTCACGAAAGCTTCATCGACATTTTTTGCCTCGGCAGGAAAAATGTATTTTGTCAGCCATTCCTGCAGGTCGAGGTCGTCCGCGATACCTCTAAAGAGGCCCATCGGCACATGCGTGTGTGTGTTGATCAATCCCGGAATGACCGCTTTTCCCGCCGCCTTTATTGTGCGTTTTGCTTTAAGGTTTTTTGTGACGACGGCGGCCGGGCCAACCATTACGATCTTGTCGCCCTTGATGGCGACCGCTCCGTTTTCGATAACGCGGCGGTCTTTGTCCATCGTGACGACCGTCCCGCCGGTGATCAGCAGGTCACACGTCCACGGCGCGACATACTTCTCAGAGTGCGGTATCCGCTGCCCAAATGTTGTAATTGTGAAAGAGAAAAGAAGAAGTGTTGTAAAGAAAATTTTCAGCTTATCCATAGCTGAAGTTACACCATCATTGATAACAAACGCAACCTAACACAAAGGTCGTAATATGCGTTACTTCAAAAACTTCGAGTCAAACGCCCTCGGCAACAACTCACTCATTTGAATGGTCTCGGTCTTGCCATGCAGATTCGAAAGTATGACGGGCACATCGCCGCAAAATTCCCAGATGATCTGGCGGCAGACGCCGCAGGGCGGGGTCAGGTCTTCGGTATCGACAACGACGGCGATCCGGCCGAAACGCTTTTCGCCGCATGAGATACCTTTCCAGATCGCGACCCGCTCCGCGCAGACTGTCAGGCCGTAGCTTGCCGATTCGACATTGCAGCCGATATATATGTTGCCGCTCTCTGATTCGACCGCGGCGCCGACCTGAAAATTAGAATACGGCGCGTAAGCCCGGTCGCGGGCATCGCGTGCTGCCTTTATAAGTTCTTCGTCGCTGACTGCCATTTAGTTTACAAGCTCCTGTGCCTTAACCTTTTCCCTTACCAAACTGCACAGAAATTCGATGCCGATCTCCTGCTGCCCCCCCTCGGGAATGATGATGTCGGCGTTTCGTTTCGACGGTTCGACAAATTCGTGATGCATCGGACGGACCGTTCGATAATACTGTCCGATGACCGATTCGACCGTGCGGCCGCGTTCCGAGATGTCACGCTGCAGCCGGCGGATGAACCGTATATCGTCCGGCGTATCGACATAGACACGGACGTCCAGCAGATCGAGTATTCGCGTTTCGGCAAATATCAGGATCCCTTCGACGATCACAACAGGTTTCGGCTCGATGGTCGCTATCCTGTTGCTGCGGGTGTGCGTCCTAAAATCATAAAGCGGCATCTCGACCATCAATCCTTGCTTTAGCCGCAGGAGGTGATTGACGAGCATGTCACTGTCGATCGAATCAGGATGATCAAAATTTGCCTGGTGACGTTCGTCGAGCGGCATGTCGGCGAGGTTTCGATAATACGAATCCTGCTCGACAAGCACGACCTTTTCGGCGCCGACGGCCTCGACTATCGCCCGCGCGATCGTCGTCTTCCCCGAACCTGTCCCGCCGCAAATTCCGATTATCATAAGAATATATTAACCGCAGAGACGCAGAGACGCAGAGTTGGCAATAAGAAAAATTCTCTGCGACTCTGCGTCTCCGCGGTTTAATTAATTTTTGAGACTATTCGCCTAAGCAATTCTTTGAAAACCTCGGCAACTCTCGCTCCGGTGTCCATCACCTCTTCGTGGTTAATTGCCTCGCCGCTCATGCCTGCCGCGAGATTTGTGATGCATGAGATACCAAGTACCCGCGTACCCTGGTGCCTGGCAGCGATCGCCTCCGGGACGGTGGACATTCCGACCGCATCTGCGCCGAGCTGGCGATACATTTGTATCTCAGCCGGCGTCTCGTATGTCGGGCCCGAAAGTGCGCAATAGACACCGCTGTTCAGAAAATCGATCAGCTCCGGATCAATGCCTTTCTCAAATCGCTCCTTCGCGATCACGTTCGCTGCTTCGACCGCAATGTGTCGAAATTCACGATCATAGACCTCGGTCATATCAGGAAATCGCGGTCCAAACCGTAGATCATTAGGCCCTCGCAGAGGGTTTACACCAAGACAATTCAAATGATCATTTATAAGCATCAAACTCCCCGGCGTCATATCTGAATTAAGGCTGCCGGCGGCATTTGTAAGGATCAGGTTTTTTATCCCTAAGAGGCCAAAAGTTCTGACCGGCAGTATCACCTGCTCCATGTTATAGCCCTCGTAATAGTGAAATCGTCCCTGCTGAACCGCGACCGCAATGCCGTCGATCTCCCCAGCACAAGCTGCCGCATGCCCCTCGACCGTTGACCGTGCAAAACCGGGGATCTGCTCGTAAGGGATCCGAACCGCATTTGTTAGCTCATCGGCAAAGGCCCCCAGGCCGCTGCCGAGCACAATCGCCGTCGTGATCTGGCCTAAGTATTTAGTTCTAATAAATTCAGCTGCCGAAGCGGCTTTCTCATAACTCATAAAATCCAGGGTTCACAGATTAACACAGACAAACGCGGATGCTTTAATTTCATCCGCGCGAAATCTGCGTTTGTTTCACTTGAGTTAATTCTCTTTTCTGTAAGGAGTTCCCAACGCCTTCGGCGCACGCGACAGGCCGATGAAGCCCGCGAGCACGATGATCGTCAACACGTAGGGGATCATTTGTATGAACTGAACGGGTACGTCCTCGCCAGAAGGCATTTTGATAACGCCCTGCATCTGGATCGCGAGCGCTTCGGTAAAGCCAAAGAAAAGGCAGGCAATAAGGACCGGGATCGGTTTCCATTTGGCAAGTATCAAAGCTGCAAGCGCAATATAACCACGGCCCGCTGTCATGCCGCGTGTGAAGAGCGAAGATTGTCCGATTGACAGATACGCGCCGCCTGCCGCTGCCAAAACGCCCGAGATCACAACCGCCACATACCGTAGGCGGATGACATTAACGCCGGCGGCATCCGCCGCCTCCGGGTTTTCGCCGGCGGCACGTATTCGCAGGCCGAACGGGGTTTTATACAAAACGTACCAACAGACCGGAACCAGAGCGAAAGCAAGAATAGACGCAAGCGAAACCCGATTGTAAAAATCCGGAAGCAGGAACTCCTTAGCGATCTGCTGAGTCGAGCCGGCCGAGTCGTATATACGGCTGCTGATCACAGCCGGGAGTCCCAACATCAAAAGACTTACGGCAAAACCAGCAACAACCTGGTCGGCTTCAAATTTGATAACAGCCACCGCAAAGATAAATGCTACGACCGCCCCGACAGCCATCCCGCACAAAAATCCGAGGTACGGATTGCTGAGTTCATAGGTCGCAACGGCCGCCGTAAATGCACCGGCGAGCATAAGGCCCTCGAGCGCGATATTGATCACGCCGGACCGCTCGGAGAACATGCCGCCCAGCGCCGCAAATATGAGAGGCGTCGCAAGTCGTATCGACGAGAACAGCAAAATGAGTAAGAATGTTGGTGTTAAAAGCTCGCTCATTTTATTTCCTCGTAAAACGCTGCAGCGACGCCACAAATATGATAATGATCGCCTGCAGCACCTCGACCAGGTCTTTAGAAACGTATTTTGTCTCGATATCGACAAAGATCTCACCGCGTTTCAATACGGCAAAAAATATCGCCGCAATGAATATGCCGAGCGGATGATTGCGCCCAAGCAAGGCGACGGCGATCCCTAAAAATCCCCAGCCGTCAGAGAAACCGTCATAATATCGATACCGGTAACCCAGCACCTCGCCGATCGCGACCATTCCGGCGAGGCCACCCGAGATCGTCATCGCGATCATGATCTGTTTCTTTGGCGAAATGCCGCCGTATTCGGCGGCGGATGCATTCTCGCCGACAGCTCTGAGCTCGTAACCCCATTTTGTTTTCCAAAGGAAAATATAAACGAGGACACACATCAAGATCGCCAGCAAAAACGCGACGCTCAGCGGTACAAAATCCGGCATTCCCGGGATGTACTGGCTGATACGCGGAATATGTGCTCCCTGCCCGATCTCGGCGGTCTGCAGTATCGGGTCGCCCGGTATCTTGTAGTAATACTGCGTAAAATAGCTGACCAACGAAATGCCGATAAAGTTGAGCATGATCGTATTGATCACCTCATGCGAACCAAATCGGGCCTTTAGATAGCCGGGTATCGCGCCCCAAATGCCACCGGCGACGACCGCCGTCACTACGCAAGCTATCACAAGCAGGACGGCCGGCAGGCTGTACCACGACCAGTTCTCTTCCTTTCCGAAGATATTGACCATCGTGCCGCCAAATTTAATACCAACCCAGGCAGTCGCAAATGCGGCGACATAAAGCTGCCCTTCCGCACCGATATTCAATAGCCCGCACCGAAATGCTACCGCGACCGCGAGTCCCGTAAATATGAGCGGCGTCGCAATAAACAGCGTGTAGCCGAGATCGTTTAGTGAGCCGAAGGAATTGCCGATCAGCTGGTAGAAGGTCTGAAACGGATTATCGCCGATAAGCAGGACAATGATCCCGCCAACGACAAATGCCGCGAAAACAGCTGCCAGCGGCCATAAAACTTCTCGAAGAATTTTCATTTTCAACCCGCTACGCTTTTCTCGTGGTTTCCCGTGAAAATTGCGACAATACCGATCGATATAAACATGAGGAAAGATGCGTCACTTAATATAACCGACATTAACAAAAGTGTCACCTATGGTTGGGGAAAAACACGATCTTTTCGCGGACAAATTTTGGCAAATTGTTACTTGACAAGAAGACACTCATATTTTATTATGTTCCCAGACTAAGTAATTAGTCATTTATCTAGATTTATTGGAGGAAATGATCATGAACATAGTCAGATACGACCCATTTCGAGAAATTAGGAGTTTGCAGGATGAAGTGAACCGTCTCTTTACGACCGTCGCCCCTGCGCAAGCAAACAGAGAAGATATGCTCAACGGTGCGTGGGCGCCGAAGGTAGATATTTTTGAGAATAAGGAAAATCTTGTTCTCGAGGCTGAGCTTCCGGGTATGACCCGCGATGACTTTGAGCTATCGTTCGAAAATAATGTACTCACGCTGAAAGGCGAACGGAGATTTGAAAAGAAGACGGACGAGGACAATTACCATCGCATCGAAAGGGCATATGGCTCATTCACTCGTTCTTTCACGCTGCCTCAGACGGTGACCGCTGAGGGTGCAAAGGCGGAATTCCTTAACGGCATCCTCCACGTGAGCCTGCCGAAGCGTGAAGAGACAAAGGCACGTAAGATCGAGGTCATCGGCGTTGATGCCGAGCCGAAAACGATCAAGGCCCCGGAAAAGGCAAAGACCGCCGGTGCGTAAATTTAGAGGCTTAACCGCGGAGACGCAGAGTCGATGAGAGCCGTGCTTTCGGACCCTCTGCGTCTCGGCGTCTCTGCGGTAAGATAAAATCATGAAATTCGACAGATTCACGATCCGCGGCCAAGAGGCTGTGCAGGAAGCTATTTCGGTAGCTGAAAAAGGCCAGAACCAACAGGTCGAACCGGAGCATTTGCTCACGGCGATGCTTGAGCAAAAGGAAGGTGTAGTCAAACCGATACTCGGCAAGATCGGCGCCAATGCCCAAACCATCGCTGCCGATCTAGCCGCGGCGATCGAGAAATTTCCAAAGGTCACCGGCGGACAACAATATTTCAGTTCTCGCACTAATACGATCTTTCAAGACGCTCAAAAAGAAGCCGAAAAGATGCAGGACGAATATCTTTCGACCGAGCATCTGCTTTTGACGATCGCCGCCGAAAAGCAGGGCGACGCTGCCCGCATTCTGCGCTCGAACGGGATCACCCGGGAAGATCTCGAAAAAGTGATAACGGAAATGCGGGGCGGTTCCCGCATCACGGAACAGAACGCTGAGGAAAATTTCAAATCGCTCGAAAAATATGCACAGGACCTTACAGAGCGAGCACGCAAAGGTAAACTCGACCCGGTCATTGGGCGCGATGACGAAATACGCCGGACCATACAGATCTTGTCACGACGGACGAAAAACAATCCGGTTCTGATCGGCGAACCCGGTGTCGGCAAAACGGCGATCGTTGAGGGCCTCGCGCAAAGGATAGTATCCGGAGATGTTCCGGAAACACTTAAGAACAAACGGCTTGTGTCGCTCGACCTAGGCGCGATGCTAGCGGGTGCGAAATATCGCGGTGAATTTGAAGACCGCCTAAAGGCTGTGCTAAATGAGATCGAAAAGGCTGAGGGTCAGATCATTTTGTTCATTGATGAGCTTCACACCTTGGTCGGCGCCGGTGCGTCTGAAGGGGCGATCGACGCATCGAACATGCTAAAGCCGGCCCTTGCTCGCGGCACTCTGCGCGCAGTCGGAGCAACCACGCTCGCCGAATATCAAAAATACATTGAGAAAGACAAGGCGCTGGAGCGTCGCTTTCAACAGGTCTATGTCGGTGAACCAAATGTGGAAGATACGATCGCGATCCTTCGAGGTTTAAAAGAGCGATATGAGGTGCACCACGGTGTTCGTATAAAGGACGCCGCGATCGTTGCGGCAGCGACTCTCTCTAACCGTTACATCACCGACCGGTTCCTGCCGGATAAAGCCATCGACCTGATCGACGAAGCAGCTTCGCGTATTCGGATAGAGATCGACAGCCTCCCGCAGGAGATCGATGTGCTTGAGCGAGAGATACTGCAGCTTGAGATCGAGCGCCAGGCATTGACCCGCGAGACCGACAAAAAATCAAAGGAACGCCTCGATGATATCGAGAAGCGCATCGCTGATCTTAATGAAAAATCGTCCGCGATGAAGGCCCAATGGCAATCAGAAAAAGAAGAGATCGAAAAGATGCGCTCTGCCAAAGAGCAACTCGAGCAGGCAAAACTCGAGCTCGAACAGGCACGGCAGGCGGGCGATCTGACTAAGGCCGCAGAGATACAATATGGCCGAATCCCCGAGCTCGAAAAACTGCTCGAAGCCGAACAATCGCGTCTTGGCGATCTTCAAAAGGAAGGTGTTTTCCTTAAAGAAGAAGTTGACGAAGAAGATGTCGCCGAGGTGGTAGCGAAATGGACCGGCGTTCCCGTTTCCAAAATGCTCGAGGGCGAGATGCAAAAACTCGTCACGATGGAATCAGGCTTGCGACGCCGCGTGATAGGTCAGGACGAGGCACTTGAAGCGGTAGCGAATGCCGTTCGCCGTGCCCGTGCCGGGCTTCAGGACCCAAATCGCCCGGTAGGTTCATTCATTTTTCTCGGGCCAACCGGTGTCGGAAAGACCGAGACAGCAAGAGCTCTCGCCGAATTTTTGTTTGACGACGAGCGGGCAATGATCCGTCTCGATATGTCAGAGTATATGGAAAAGCACGCGGTCGCCCGCATGATCGGTGCCCCTCCGGGGTATGTCGGCTATGACGAAGGCGGCCAATTGACCGAAGCTGTACGGCGTCGGCCGTATAGCGTGATACTTTTTGACGAGATCGAAAAGGCTCACCCTGACGTTTTCAACTTGTTGCTCCAGATCCTAGATGACGGCCGGCTTACCGATTCGAAAGGCCGCGTGGTCGATTTCAAAAACACCGTCTTGATAATGACGTCAAACCTCGGCTCACGAGAAATACAGGCTGCGGCCGAAAATCCACTCGCTGATCGCGACATCCGCAAAGACGTCTTACAGGTGTTACGTGATCATTTCAAACCGGAGTTTCTAAACCGCATCGACGATATAGTTGTGTTTAGCCAACTCTCGCGAGACCAGATCGCTGCGATCATTGACGTGCAACTCGAGAAACTCCGCAAGAATTTGGAGGAACGCGGTATCACCATAGAGCTCGAAGATTCGGCACGCGAGTTGATCATCGAAGAAGGCTATGATCCCGTCTACGGGGCCCGGCCGTTAAAACGGGCGATCCAGTCGCTTGTGCAGAATCCGCTTGCGGTAAGCCTTTTGAGTGGTGAGATCTCGAGCGGTCAAACGGTTCGTGTGTCGGCGGAGAATGGTGCGATGAAATTCACGCCCGCTGAAACGAGCTCTGAGGCTAAGGCGTGAACCTCTTTGGATAAAGCCTGAAAGGCATGAAACGCTCGTCCTGAAACGCAGACTTCTGCATTGTCGGCGAACGATTTACAATTAGATTAAATGTTTGGAAAAAAGAAAATGAACGAGAAAGAGAAGCAGGCTGACGCAGCCATTGAAACCGAAGACGACAAGATCCCGGTCAATGACAAACGCCGTTTCAATGCAAACGGTGAAAAAGTGGCTGACGACCCGGCGCCGGCAGAGCCCGTAAGATCTCCGAAGGAGATGGCTCTCGAAGCATCTCTCAAGGCCGAGATCGAACGACGCGAAGCAGCCGAGGCCAAGCTTGTCGGCGTGCAGGCAAAATTCGAAGAGGCGAAAGCGAACCTCGAACGCGAAACGGCAGAAATGCGTTCGCGGCTGATGAAAACGCTCGAGGACCGAAGCAAGCAGGGACAGTTCAACTTTCTTACAACGCTTTTGCCGGTTCTCGACAATTTGAATCTGGCCGTCGCCGCGAGCGAGACGGACCCTTCGGTCGAACATCTTCGAAATGGTGTGATCGGCACGGCGCGCAGCTTTGAACAGGCATTGATCAGTGTCGGCGTCGAACCGATCGCGGCGGTCGGAGCATCGTTTGACCCCGAGCTTCATGAGGCCGTCGACATGGCCCCGGCTGATTCCGAAAATGACGGAAAGATAATCGCCGAATACTCGCGAGGCTACCGCTTTGGGGATAAGCTGCTGCGTCCGGCGAGGGTCCAGGTAGGCAAAGCGATCGCCCACTCGGTGAGCGAATAACGCGACCCTTCCGCGACGGGATAGAAAAGTTCTTTTTGCGAACACGGCGAAATGTTATTATAGATTTCATGGCGATCGCTTCTCTCCTGTCCGCATCTAAGGTTTAGCATCACCAAGGTTTTTATGGCAGATATAGACGCATACAAAGATAAATTCAGCGAAAGCGGTCAACGCATTCTCGAGACGGCACTCGCCGAATCGAAGAAGAGAGATCAGAATTACGTTTCGATCGAGCATATACTGCACGCGATCGCGTTTGAAGAGGATGATCTCTTCTCATCGACCATGCGAGACCTCTCGGTCGATCCGCGTTCGGTCAAACTGCTTATCGAAAAGCGGATGGAAGACGGCCGCCAGCACAGCGGCAAGGGATTTAGGATCGCACCCGAGACGACCGAATTATTTAAGCGGGCGATGGACCGTTCCCGTTCGCAGGGCCGGCGGGTTATTGACGCCAGCGATATTTTCTACGTTCTTTCAAACGACGAACGCAGCGTACTTAACGAAGTTTTGCAAAATCTTGGTGTGCCGTCAGACGAGGTCGCAACGACCGCACGCACGCGGATCCGCAAACGTGAAAAAGAAGAAGAGCGCAGTCGTCAAAAATACGAGCTGCCCTCATTCCTTCGTCATTTTGGCATTTCCCTGAATAAACTTGCGCGTCAGGACAAGATCCCGCCGACTATCGGCCGCGAGAGCGAGATCCTGCAGATGATCGAGATCCTATCGCATCGCGAACGGTCAAATTCACCGATGCTCGTCGGCGAACCCGGGGTCGGAAAAACTGCCGTCGTCGAAGGCCTCGCTCGAATGATCGAGCTCGAACCTGAAAGGGTTCCGGCAAGGCTTCGCGACGCTCATATTGTTCAATTGCAGATGGGCGGCCTGGTCGCAGGTACGATGCTTCGCGGTATGTTCGAGGAACGTATCAAGGGCATCATCGACGAAGTAAAGGAAAAGGACCACATTATCCTCTTCATCGACGAAGCCCATACCATTATCGGTGCGGGTGCTGCGATGGGAACGACGTCGGATGCTGCAAATATGTTCAAATCGTCGCTCGCTCGCGGTGAACTCCGCATCATCGGTGCGACGACGATCACCGAATATAAGGAATATATCAGCGACGATGAGGCTCTCGCTCGCCGCTTTCGACTGGTCAAGGTTGATGAACCTACCATCGACGAGACCAAACAGATACTGCTTGGTGTGCGGCCGCGGCTTGAGAAAAATTATTCGGTCACCATTTCAGACGAAGCCATCAATATGGCGCTCGAAATGTCGCCGAAATACATCCGCAACCTGCACCTGCCGGACAAAGCGATCGGTTGGCTGGACACGGCTTCGGTAAAGGTCGAGATCAATGAACCTGCCGAAATGATCGTCCGTCCGGAGCACATCATCGATGTCATCTCTCAGGAATCACGCATTCCAAAGGACATGATCTATCGCGACACGTCGGACCGCTTTTCGGTAATGGAAGCCGACCTCGGCGATCGCGTTATCGGTCAAAAAGATGCTGTGAGGGCAGTTGCCGAACGGCTAAGGCTTAACAAAGGCCCGCTGAAGGAAAATCATTATGCCCCTGATGGCGTACTGCTTTTCCTTGGCCCGACAGGTGTCGGTAAGACTGAGCTAGCGAAGGCTGTTGCCGAATTTATGTTTGGCGACGAGAGCAAGATGATCCGCATCGACATGAGCGAATATGGCGACGGAACGATCGGCATCGAGAAGCTCATTGGCATGCCCCGCGGCATCGTCGGCAGCGAACGCGGCGGCATCCTGACCGAGCAGCTTCGCGACAATCCGTACACGGTTTTGCTGCTCGACGAGGTCGAAAAGGCTTCGCCGTATCTGATGAACATATTCCTCCAGGCGTTTGACGAAGGCTGGATCACCGACGGCCGCGGCAAGAAGGTTTACCTGTCGGATGCGATCGTCATCATGACCTCGAATCTGGGCTCCGGTAACTTTAAGAAGTATGAGAAACCGCTCGGATTCGGCCAGAAATCCGTTGGCGATATGAAGCAGATCCGCGGCGACGTTATGAAAGCCGCCGAGGAACGTTTCACTCCGGAATTCAGAAACCGTATCGACGAGATCGTCATATTCTCGCCGCTCACGATGGACGAGGTCCGCGAGATCGCAAAACTTTACCTTGCTAAGATCCAGAAAAATATGGAGCGGCAGGGCAAGATCGTCGAGGTCACCGAAGCGGCCCTCAACCTGTTGACCGAAAAAGGCTTTAGCCAGGAATACGGAGCCCGTTTCCTCAAACGTCACATCGATCAGAAGGTAAAACTGCCGATCACCAACGAATGGAAACTCGCTATGAAGTTCATCGTCGATGCCGCCGACGGCGAGATCACGGTAAAACCTGACGTGGTTTTAAGTCTTAATTAAAACCATTGCGATTTCTTTTGCATCAAAGGCTTCGATGTTAATATTTCATCGAAGCCTTTTTATGATCAATATGCTCTTTAGCTCCCTTCGCCTGGCCGTTTTGTCCGTTATTATCCTCGCTGCCTCGGGCGTTATTCTTTCTCAAAGCGACCCCAAAGTCCCGGCTCAAAAAGAAAAGGCCGAGGCCGCGATCGCAAAGGCGGTCCAAATGTTGGGCGGCGACCGTTATTTGCAGGTCAAGACCCAGATCGGCCGCGGCAAATACAGCGTCATCCATGACAAAGCGGTCGTTTCTTTTCAGCAATTCGTTGATGTCATAGTCTTTCCCGACAAAGAACGGACCGAGTTCAAAGTGGACGGTTCGAAGACCATTCAGGCCAATACCGGCGACACCGGATGGGTCTTTGACGGTGCACAGGACATCATCAAGAACCAGAACGAAGGCCAGGTCGCAAATTTCAAAAAAGGTATCCGTACAAGTCTCGACAACCTGCTGCGGGGTTACTGGAAGGGCGAAGCCGAACTCACCTACGTCGGCAAGCGTCCGGCTACCTTAGGCAAACGAAACGACGTCGTTAAATTGACCTACAAAGATGGTTTCACGGTCGAATTTGAACTCTCGGCTGACGACGGCACGCCCCAAAAGGCTTTGTATAAAACGACCGACCCTGACGGAGCCGAGGTCAAGGAAGAAGACCGCTACGCTCAGTTTCTCGACGTCGGCGGCATAAAGACCGCGTTCATCGTCGATAGATACACCGACGGTACGCAAAGCTCACGCATCAACTACGAAACCGTCGAATTTAACAAACCCATCCCCGATTCGATCTTCGCAAAACCCTCAAACGCCAAAGACGCAAAAAAAGATCTGAAACTTTGAATTGAGTATAGATCCGAAACAAGCTTTCGGCGGCACGTAGAGAAAGAAATTAAATTTTGAAAGTCGCTGACCGAGACCAACACGAGAAAAGGCTGCGAATGATGTATTCGCAGCCTTAATAATTGCTTCCACTTTGGCGTCAGCAAAGTACCGCCGCCCCTCCTTAAGCAGGAAGGGCGCTTTAGATCACACAAACGCAAAATCGAACTGCCCTTGGTGGATCGATTTATCCGAGGCGATGTCGATATGGCCGAGGTAGTGTTCGATCTCTTCCAACACTTCCCGCTCCGAGCTTCGCAGTGCCTTGGTGACGTCCGGGTGAACCCGCAGCGTCGTGTTTCTCACATCCTCGACATTTTTTGAGAGGCGGCGTGCCTCAGCGAGTATCTCGTAACAGACGGTCGTCGGCGATTTGACCCAGCCGGCACCCTCGCAATAGTCACACGGGGCACACATTGTGCGTTCGAGCGACTGTTTGACACGTTTGCGGGTCATGATGATCAGGCCGAAATCGTTGAACGACAGCACTTTCGTCGGGCTGCGATCCGTCGATAATGCTTCCTGCAGAGCCTGTGAGACCTTGTGCCGGTTGCGGCGGTCTTCCATGTCGATCAGGTCAAGCACGATGATGCCGCCGAGATCGCGAAGGCGTATCTGACGTGCGATCTCATCGACCGCTTCCATATTGGTTCGGGTGATGGTGTCCTCGAGACGGGCGTTGCCCTTGCCGACAAATTTGCCGGTGTTGACGTCGATCGCGACCAGAGCTTCGGTCTGATTGATAACGAGATAGCCGCCCGATTTGAGCCAGACACGCGGCTTGAGAGCCTTGTCGATCTCTTCCTGAACGCCGTAGTATTCGAGGATCGGCTCGTCGCGGGTGTAGAGCTTGATGCGATTGACCATTCGCGGCTGGATGAGATTGATAAACTCGACCGTTCGCAAATACTCTTCCTCACTGTCGACGCGGATCGCTGTAAAGTCGTCCGCCAACTGATCACGCAGGATGCGTTGAACGAGGTCGAGGTCCTGATGAACCAGTGCCGGCGACCTTTTCTTCTCAGAGCCTTTCTTCGACTCGGCCCACATACGGGCGAGATATTTTGCGTCGTTACGCAAGTCCTCTTCCGGCACGCCGATACCGGCCGTGCGGACGATAAATCCGCCTGAAGGGATCTCAGGGTCCTGACGGATCTTCTGGATCAGAGTGCGGAGACGGCCACGTTCGCTCGACGATTCGATCTTTCGCGAAACGCCGAGATGTTCGATCGTCGGCATATAAACGAGGTATCGTCCCGGCAGGGCGATGTGCGATGTGATGCGTGCACCCTTTTTGGCGATCGGCTCTTTGGCGATCTGAACCAGTATCTCTTGTCCCTCTTTCAGCATGTCCGAGATCGTCGGCCTCGGGCCGCGGTCGTTGCGGTCGTTGCGATCGTTCCGGTCTCTCCGTCCGTCATTCCTTTGACGGTCGTTACGATTACCATTTGGGCGGTCGCTGCCCTGACGGTCATTGCTGGGGCGATCCGCCGCAGGCCGTTCGTCAGCGGGACGATCTTCTGCAGGACGATCACCTGTCGGGCGATCATTACGCCCTCGGCCGCCGCGTTTGTTCCGCGAATCACGGCCTTCGCGATTGTCGCGTCCGCGTGGGCGATCATCGGTGGACTTTTCTGATTCAGCGTCTGCCTGCGGCTCGGCTTCCTTTTCTTCTACTTCGGACGGCTCGTCAACGACGGCCTCAAACTGTTCGACCGGCTCATCACTACCCTCTGTAGTTTCTCCGTCGTCGTTCAACTCAACGCTTGTGTCCTCAGAACCGTCTTCGTTCTTTGGCTTGGTGCTTCGCCTGCGGCCCCGGCCGCCACGGCGAACCGCCATTTCAGCAGTGTCGTCCGACTCTTTAACGCTTGCCTGGGCATCCTCTAATGTCTCTTCCTTTGCAGCCTTCTTGGCTTTCGGCTTGGCAAATTTACCTTTGCCCGCAGATGCACGTTTTGCCGCCGGAGCTTTTTTCTTAGCGGGAGCTTTTTCAGCCGTCCCATCGTCTTCGGCTTTTGCCTTTCGCCGTCCCTTTGCCGGTGCCGCGGGAGCCTCATCCTCATCCGCGATACGTTCAAAGCCGCCCATATCGCCGGCAACGGACGCTAGCAGCGAACCAACCTCAGCCTCGGCCATAGTTTCCATATCAAATTCAACAGCCCGTACCCGGTCGATGATCGCTTCCTGGACATATGCGTCCTTGAACATCTCACCAGTCTCGTCATCGCCATCGCTGATGCGTTCGAAGCCCGAATTATCGAACTCGATCTCGAAAACCGGCTCGGAAACGGGTTCAGCCTGCGGCTCTCTTTCCTGATCCCTGCCCCGCTTGCCGCGTCCACGCGAACGTGAACCGCGTTCAGGCTTTTGTTCAACTGGTGCGTCTGTTACATCTGGTGCATCTTCGGATGCTGTAACTTCCTCGCTTATTGCACCAGATTCGCCGGGTTCGGTCTCTGCCAAGGGTTCGGCAAGTTCCTGGACCGATTCCATCTGTTTCTCTCGTTCGATGCGTGAACGGTCGATCTGCTCGTTGGCTTCGCGTTTGGCTTCTTCGGGCGAGCCCTTCTTGTTCTTTTCCATCACGACGCGTTCGATCTCTTCTTCTTCGTCGAAAAAGTCCGTGACATAAAGGAACGCATCCCGTTCGAGACCGATGTCGACGAACGCCGATTGCATACCGGGCAGAACCCGCATCACTTTTCCTTTGTAAACATTACCGACCACGCCCGAGTTTTCCTCGCCCCGCTCGATATAAAATTCCGTAACTTTGCCATTATTTAAAATGGCGATCTTTTTTTCGCGTCCGTTGACGCTAACTATCATTTCTTTTGACATACAAAAATATTCCTCAAATATTGGGTTCTAATTGCCCGTGGTTTGAAGACGAAGAGTAGATGAGTTTTGCGAATATTTTAAAGACTAGGCCCCAGGTTCGAGGAAAGAACTAGTGCGAGCTTTGGTTTTATAGCTTGTTTTCGGAAATGGTTTCCAAATAGACAAGTATTGAATTTTCGTCACGCAGGGATCTCTCGCGGAGCGGCCTTATGCCTCTCCGAATCGGGGAGCACCAAATCTCATCTTTCAGAGATCGTGCTCAGACCCGTATAAATCTCGATCTGTTTTGGACCTTTGCCCTAAAAAATCTTCTCACTGTTTGCACTCTTCGTCGCGATTTTCAATCCGCAGTCACGGCAAACACGGTCAGTATAAACAAAATTTATGTATTAGTAAACATAAATCCGTTATAAGTTTCGGCACAATTGGCAATCAGGATCGCGGCAGATACAATTGGGGATGCCGTTTATGGAGATCTATTTTCAACTCATTAACAATTCCGAAGAGCTCAAAAAAGCTTGTGATGAGCTGGAAAGTGCTGCTTTTCTTGGTTTTGACGTAGAGACGACGGACCTTGATCCGTACCGGGGTTATCTTCGGCTCGTTCAACTGAGTGACGGTAACAACACGAAGGTTATCGACCTTCGTGCCTTCGCCCCCGTGACGAGCGGGGATATTTCGAATACGGTCAAGGCTCTACGAGCGAATCCCGGCTTGGATCCGCTGCGCGACCTGCTCTCGTCCACAAAACAAACTAAGATCGCTCACAACGCAAAATTTGATACGAAATGGGTCCGCCATCATCTCGGATGCGAGGTAGGAAGTGTTTACGATACCTATCTTGCGAGTATCCTCATCTCAGCCGGTGAGGGGGAGCGGCGTCACGGGCTCGCAGATGTTGTTCAGTTCTTTCTCGGCAGGACGCTCGACAAAAGCGAACAGGTGAGTAATTGGGCAGCGGACGAACTAACCCATTCTCAAGTCGAATATGCTGCAAAAGACGCGGCGATCATGCCTGAGGTGCGAGCCAAGATTCACGAACGTATCGTCGCCGATGGCCTGGAACGGGTTCTCGCGCTCGAAAATGAATGCGTAATGCCGATCGCGGAGATGGAGCTCAACGGTTTATATCTCGACCCTGAGCTTTGGCGCGAACAACTCGCTCGGGCCACTCGCTCGCAAGTAGAGGTTGCCGACGAACTTCAAAATATGCTTGCTGCAGGGGTAGCGCAGGCGTCGCTTTTCGGGGCTCCGCAGATCAACCTTGATTCACAAGCACAGGTGACCGATGCACTGATCGGGCTGGGCGTTCCGATGCCGACTACGACACGTGCTTGGGAATTGCAGCCGCTCGCGCAGCAATATCCAGTAATCGCAAAACTGCTCGAATATAGGGGCGTCGCAAAATCCGTCGGGAGCTTTGGCGAAAATATCCTCGAATTTATAGAACCGGCGACGGGCCGTATTCATGCCGATTTCCGTCAGATAGGTGCCCCGACCGGGCGGTTTTCCTGCTCAAAACCTAACCTTCAGCAGATACCTCACGAAGAGGAATATCGACGCTGCTTCAGGGCTCCTGAGGGTCGAAAGCTCGTAATTGCAGATTATTCTCGGAATTGACGCCAAAGACGTCACGGCTGACCAGCGTTCGTTTGCAAAACGGTTAAATTTTGGTGTGGTTTATGGGCTGGGAGCGGCTAGATTTGCCCAGATGGCAGGCCTCTCGCAGTCGGAAGGCGAAAACACGCTTCGGAAATATTTCGCGACTTACCCCCAAATGGATCAATGGCTGCGCGAACAGTCAAAAGCAGTGCTTACCGACCGCTCAGCCCGCACACGTTCCGGCCGCCTCGCCCGAATGTCATATGACGCCAACGATCGAAATTCCATCGGTAGTGTCCAGCGGTACGCCAAAAATATGCCGATACAGGGAACATCGGCCGACATCCTAAAACGCGCGTTGCGCCTTCTGCACGACGATATTCGCGAAACCTCAGCAATGCTTGTCAATATCGTTCATGATGAGATTATTGTCGAATGTTCATCGTCTGAAGCGGAACAAACCGCTGCGATCCTCGAATCGGCGATGCTGCGGGCGGGCAAAGAATTTGTCGAAAAGGTCCCCATCAAGGTCGACGTCCACATCGCCGATGAATGGACAAAGTAGTCCGGAAACAATTGATATTTAGGTTATGTGCGGAAGATATAAAATGACTGCGTCGCAGCGTGAGCTATTTGACAAGCTGCCATATCTCGAACAAGACGAGTATTTTGACATCCATGGCTACAAGATCCGCCACGAGATCTTTCCGGGCACAAACATACTGGCAATCAACAACAGGCATAAAGCTGAAGAATTGTGGTGGACGATCGCCGACAAGACCTGGGAAGGCAAACCCGTCAAGGTGATCAATGCCAAAAGCGAAACGGCTGCTAGAGTTCCGATGTTCAAAGAAGCATTTCGTACCGACCGCGTTCTAATACCTGCGACAGGTTTTTTTGAATGGGACCCGAACAAGCGCAAACACCTTTTTACATTCGACGAACCGCTTTTCATGCTCGGCGGCATCGCCCGCACCTGTGAGATAAAAGGCGAACAGATCCGATGCACCGCCATTCTCACCACGGAAGCAAACGACGTAGTCCGCCCTATCCATGTCAAAAACCGGATGCCCGTTGTGCTTCATAAATATGATCACGAAAAATGGCTCAACCCGGAAACGTCAATGGATGAGCTTCGGCGGATGATGTCACCCGCGTTGAATGACGAAACTCATGTTGAGCCCGCCGAGAACGAATAGCCCGGTATTCTCATCTATTTATTGGCCAACGCGATCGTGTCAATAACTTTTGATTCAACGATCTTGCGTATCTCAGCGAGGTGCTCGTCGGTATCTGCCTCGAATCTTAGGACGAGGATCGCCTGTGTATTCGATGCCCGAACAAGGCCCCAACCGTGTTCAAAACTGATTCGGGCACCGTCGATCGTTACCACATCGTGGTCGTGCGCGAAATGATCGGCGACATTCTGAACAACTTCAAATTTTGTGTCGTCAGAGCAATCGACGCGAAGCTCGGGAGTCGAAGCGGTCTTCGGCAGGTCTGCCAAAAGGGCAGAAAGAGGCTTGTCTGTCTTTGAAAGTATCTCAAGTATCCGGCCACCTGCGTACGTTGCGTCGTCAAATCCGTAAAATCTGTCAGCGAAGAAGATATGGCCGCTCATTTCGCCCGCCAGAGCGGCGTGCGTT
Organism: Pyrinomonadaceae bacterium; assembly: GCA_044228165.1. Classification (GTDB taxonomy): domain Bacteria; phylum Acidobacteriota; class Blastocatellia; order Pyrinomonadales; family Pyrinomonadaceae; genus OLB17. Next base: position 40,952 of record JBGAVK010000003.1, read on the forward strand.
TCCTTCATTTTTGCTTTGATGATCGAGTGTCCTGCCTTCCACATGAGTGCATTACCGCCGTGCTTCGCAATATCATCGTATAGATTTTGCGAACATTTAACCTCTGCTATGATCGTGGCACCCGGATTATCGGCGAGAACGGCGCGGGAATAAAGCACCATCAATTCGTCACCCCAAATTATCCTGCCGGTTTCGTCTACTACGCCGATACGGTCACCGTCGCCGTCGAACGCGATACCGATGTCGGCACTCTGCGCACGCACAGTGGCGATCAGATCCTGCAAATTCTCTTCGACCGTCGGGTCAGGATGGTGATTTGGAAAGCTCGAATCGGGCTCGACATACAGCTCTGTCATTTCGACACCAAGCTCCCGATAAACAGGTACACCGGTCACCCCGCCCATGCCGTTGCCTGCGTCGATAACAGCTTTTATCTCCCTCGGGCCTAGCGAAATGCGAGAAACGATATCCCGGCAGTATTCGCCAAGGACATCGATCTGCCCAACCGAACCCGTGCCCCTCTCAAAATCGCCGCTAAACGCGATCTCTTTTATTTCCTGTATTTGCGGACCGAAAAGCGTCGCCTTCCCGAGGCAGATCTTGAAACCGTTGTGGTCGGGCGGATTATGCGAACCGGTGATCATCACGCCGCCATCGACATCCCGGGTATAGACAGTGTGGTATAAAACCGGCGTCGGCACCATGCCCACCAGCAATACATCGCAGCCCGTTGCGTTGAAGCCGTGTGTGATCAGTTCGCAAAATCGCGGAGAACTGACCCGTGCATCATAACCTACCGCTATGCGTCGGGCCCCCGCGTGTCGAAAAAAACTCCCGATCGCAAGTCCAAGCTTTGCGACAGTTTCGTCGGTCAAATGCGAGCCCACGATCCCGCGTATGTCGTATTCCCTAAATATGTTTGGATCCATAAAAGATGATTTTCACCGAAACCACCTGCGATGTAAAATAGGCTGATTTTTGTTATACTTCGGGTTTGCAGACGGGCAACAGCTCTATGCCCGCAAGCATCGAAATTATGCGTCACTTCAGCAATTCAGCGTCGCCGTTTATGAAGATCTCATTAAGATTCAATATGTTCCTCGTTGTGGTTCTGTCAGTTGTCCTTGCGGCATCGGTAACGGCGCAGACGCCTGTCCCATCGCCTGCTCCAACGGTCGAGGACACCGGAGTGACCAAAGTTTTTGAGGTTCGACTGCCGGTCACGGTCACGCAAAAGAAACAGCTAATTAAAGGATTTGGGCGCAATGATTTCCTTGTTTTTGAGGACGGTATCCAGCAAGAGATAACGTTTTTTTCAGATGAAAAGACAAATCCCCCGGTTTTCGTTGGCGTGCTGATGGATACTTCCCCATCGACTGCCGGCAAATTAGGATTTTCGAAAGAGGCTGCTGCAAATTTTCTTTATTCTGTGATCCAGCTTCGTAAAGACAAGGCCGCCTTTATGACCTTTGACCACGAGATCAATCTTCGACAGGACTTTACGGATAAACTCGACCTTTTGCAAAAGGCCGTGGATAAGGTTAAAAAGACCGGTTCGCAAACGGCGCTTTACGACGCGATCTGGCAATTCTCGGACGAAAAGCTACGTAACGTGCCGGGCCGCCGGGTGATCGTTGTTATCACCGACGGTGATGACACCTTTAGCCGGGCCGAGCTCAAGGACGCGATCGACATTGCGCAGCGAACCGAGACCACTATTTTCGGCATCTCTACAAAGGCTGGATTTCTCGGCACTGTGCCGGGTGTCGAGGCCGGAACGATTAAAGACAAGGGCGACAAAATGCTCGCACAGCTTTGCGACGAGACCGGAGGCGAGGTGTTTTTCACCGGCGACATGATGGAGCTCGAGCGGGCATTCAAAAAGATATCTGACGAACTTCGATCGCAATACCTGATCACATATAAGCCGGCCGATCAAAACTATAACGGCCGCGTCCGCAAGATCGAAGTTCGTTTTGCCGACAAAGAAAAAACTGATAAATACAAGATCAGGACAAAGACCAGCTATCGAGCTATCAAAGATACGCTGAAATAGGAGTTACAAGAATGTCTGCGAAAGATCGATTTTTAGCATTATTTGCCGCGGCTTCATTTGCCGCGGCCCTGATCGGTCTGTCACGTGTTGAAGCGCAGCAGACAATGCCAAACCCGCCGACCGCGTCGCCATCGCCGACCGCGACACCGCCCGTCGATGACGAAGTGATCAAGGTCGATACAGATATCGTCAACGTCCTGTTTACTGCTCAGGACCGCAACCGCCGCTTGCTCACGGGTCTCAAGCAAGATGACATCAAACTATACGAGAACGGCCAACCGCAAGAACTAACGGTCTTTGCCCGACAGGTCGATCTGCCTCTCAGCCTTGCGATTCTTATCGATGTCAGCGTATCACAGCAACGGACGCTGCCCGAAGAGAAAGCGGCCGCGATGTCGTTTCTGGAGACGGTTATCCGCCCGGCTAAGGATGAGGTGTCGGTCATATCTTTTACTGGCGAATCCACGCTCGAACAAGGCATGACAAACAACCTGGCGAGACTGCGGCGGGCGATCGAACGAGTGCAATTCACACCGCCGTCGGGCTACATCGGCGGAGGCGTTATCGCCGGTACGCCCCCAATTTCGGGCGATAATCAGAGTGTCCAGGGTTCGACCGCCATCTGGGACTCGATCTGGGTCACATCAGAAGAGATACTCGGCCCGGCTCCCGAAAGGACGCGCAGGGCGATCATCCTGCTCAGCGATGGTGTCAATACATTCGGCAAAAAGAAACTCGACGACGCCGTTCAGGCGGCCCTCCGGTCCGAAGCGATCATTTACTCGGTCGGCATCGGGGATAATTTTTACAGCGGCGTAGACAAAGGCTCGCTAAACAAGATCTCTGAACGCACCGGAGGCCGGGCATATTTTCCCCGTGATGAACGCGAACTGAGAGATGCGTTTGCTCAGATCCAGGAAGAGATGCGGTCGCAGTATCTGATCGCCTATGAACCGACGAATCAAAACCGCGACGGTTCTTATCGGACTATCGAGATCAAACTCACAAACCCCCAACTGCAGAAGGACAAGGTCAAGGTCACTCATCGGCAAGGATATTTTGCCAAGTCCGCACTGAAGAAATAGCATTTGATACAGACTTGTAAAAGTTACGCCGAAGATGGTAGATAATCGTCTTCGGTATATTTTTATGAGCGATTACGAATTTGTAACCATTTGGGATATCCCGGCATCGGTCGAGAGGGTCTGGGAAGTTATCGAGAATGCCGATGCCTGGCCGGAGTGGTGGAAAGGCGTCATTAGCGTCACCGAGATCTCCCCCGGCGACGAGAATGGTGTCGGCTCGGTCCGCCGGACGGTCTGGAAAAGCGCTCTTCCGTACAAACTTTCATTTGATAGTGAGGTCATCCGCGTCGAAAGGCATAAACTGATCGAAGCCCGTGCCTTTGGCGAACTGGACGGCGTCGGCGTTTGGCAATTTGATGCGGCAAACGCAGATCACACCCGCATTCGTTATGACTGGACAGTCAAAACCACAAAGGTATGGATGAACATCCTAGCCCCTGTCGCCCGGCCATTTTTCCGCTGGAATCACGACACGATCATGCATTGGGGACAATTGGGGTTGAAACGCCGCCTCGGTCAGTAAGTTAAGATCTCTATCTTTTTTAAGACGCCGTTCTTCATACGTACAACATAGATGACGCTATGCTCGGAATCGAGCAGATCGCGAAAGACCTCTTTTTTTGCAAGCAGATTAACCAACCGCGGGATCGTATTGCTATGGCCGACGATCAGGTAATGGTCGGTTTCGCTCGCCATAATCTTTGCGACGAGATCGGCGGGCTTTGTGGCGTCATAGAGTTGGACCTGCTTGTTTCTTTTCGCGGCGATCGGTGCCACGGTGTCGCGGGTTCGCTTAAAATCGGTCGAAAATATCTCATGCGGTTTGTAGCGTTTGACGAAATTCATTAGCCTTGTAGCCCGATCGCGGCCCTCGGCGGTCAGCACCGGATCGCCCTTATCCGCCGTCGGCGAGATATCTTTTTCGGCATGACGGACAAGGACGATAGTTTTATTTTTTGATTGCGAAGCTACAGGCGTGACGCCGCCGAACAGACAAAGAACCAGAAGTGCAGGACCAAGGACAGTTTTCATTGTTATGGGATTTTACACGAACATCTTGCCGGGATTCAAAATGCCATTCGGATCGAATACTCGCTTGATGCCTTTCATTACTTCTAGCGTAGCTCCATCGACAGCATAATCTAGGTAAGGTGCCTTTACGTAACCGATGCCGTGCTCGCCGGAAATGGTCCCGCCCAGATCGACCGAAAGCTGAAATGTCTCGGCGACGCATTTGCGGGCACGTGTAATGGCAGCGGCGTCTTCGCGATCAATTACAAAATTTACGTGAATATTGCCATCGCCGGCATGGCCAAAGTTCGCGACAAATGTATCGTATTTCTTACCGATCTGCTCGATCTTTGCAACGAGTTCGGGCACCTTTGATCGCGGGACGACAACATCTTCGTTGATCTTGAGGGTGCCGTATTTCATAAGGCTTGGGCTTATCGCCCGGCGAACGTCCCACAGCCTATCTTCGTCTTCCTTTGACCGAGCCCGAAGTATGTCAAACCCGCCGTTATCGGCGATGATCTTTTCGATCAAACCGGCGTTTCGGACAACCTCATCTTTCGAACCATCTACCGCGACGAGCAGGATCGCCTCGGCTTCTGGCGAAAGGCCAAAAGCAAAACTCTGCTCGACCGCCTCGACGCAAAATTTGTCGATGACCTCCATCGCCATGGGCAAAAGACCAAAGGGCGTGAATTTTGTCAGAACCTTGCAGGCGGCCTCCATCGAGTGAAAATTAGCCCGCACGGTCGACGTCGCCTCAGGCATCGGGAGCAGTTTGAGTGTCGCTTCAGTAATGATGCCGAGCATCCCTTCGCTGCCGCACATTAAACCTGTCAGATCAAAACCAACGACATTCTTGACGGTTTTGCCGCCGGTACGGATAACTTCGCCGGTTGCCGTGACGACCTCGAGCCCGAGAACGTGGTGTTTTGTAACGCCATATTTCGGCGTTCTCATGCCGCCGGCGTTCTCAGCGATATTGCCGCCAATGAACGAATCTTTGTAGCTTGCCGGATCAGGGGCAAACATCAATCCTTGGTTTTCGGCCGCCTGCTGCAGGTCGATCGTTCTGATCCCCGGTTGGCAGATTGCGTAAAGATCATCGGCATTGACCTCAAGTATCCTATTCATCCGATCCGTGCCGATCACGATTCCACCTTCGATAGGGACTGCTCCGCCAGTGTACCCGACCCCACCGCCGCGAGCTGTGACGGGAAATAAATACTCATTCGCGAGCTTGAGTATTGCGGCCATCTGTTCGGTCGATTCCGGAAAGACAACAGCTTCAGGCGGAAATTTCTCCTTTACGGCGTCTGCTCCATAAGGCTCAACTTGAGACTGATCGACAATGACATTTTCAACACCGAGGATCTTGCGCAACTTGTCCAAAACTTCAGGGTTTGAAGCATTGGTTGTCTGCCGGCCGCGTGACTCAAAGTGGATCGATTCGAACATTGTCTTCTTAATCCTAGCAAAAATACCAAAATCACGATATATCTGCTAAACTCTCAAAAAATCCGCAATTGAAACAACGCTGCCGTACGATTTTCTGAGCGTTTAGGAACCATAGAAATTTATGAAATTGCCAAAGATCTCTTTGACCTGGAAGATCATGATCGGGCTCGTGCTGGGAATATTTCTCGGTTGGCTCATCCGTGAAATTGACCTGAAATCGGGTGACCATCACGTTTTCGGTATGGAAACGCAAACGCTGCTCTCGTTTATCAGGTCGCTCTCGACGCTCTTCCTCAACCTGATCAAATCGATCATTGCGCCTTTGATCTTTGCGACGCTCGTGGTCGGCATTTCCGGGACGGGCGATATCAAACAGGTAGGGCGAATTGGCGTTAAGGCGTTGTTGTATTTTGAGGTCGTGACGACGCTCGCACTCGTGATCGGCCTGGCGGCGGTCAACATTACCCGCCCGGGCGACGGCGTTTCGCTCGCTGGTATTGCAAAAGGCGAGGACAAGGCTGTCCTTGCGCAAAAGGCCCAGACGCTTTCAAAAGAAGCGGGTGAAGCGGCGAAAAGGGCTGAGGAATTGCGCTCCCAAACTGCGACAAACCCTAATGCAGCGGCGGAGGCAGAGGCCCAATCGATCGTTGCGACACAAAAGGCTGCTGAAGCGGCCACCGCGGCTTCAAAAGGACTTACGGCTCCCGAACCGCCGGCAAAACCGCAGTCTTTTGGTGACATCATCGCCCACCTATCGCCTACATCGATTATCAAAGCGATGGCAGATGGTGACGTGTTGCAGATCGTTATTTTTTCCGTCTTATTTGCGCTGGCCGTCACTGCGATCGGCAAAAAGGCGAAAGCTGTCGTCGAATGGTGCCAATCACTGGCCGACATCATGTTCAAATTTACTGAATATGTGATGAAGTTTGCCCCCGTCGGTGTCGGAGCCGCGATGGCATACACGATTGCGCATAACGAACAGGGGCTCGGGGTTCTGAAAAACCTGGGCGCACTTGTGTTGACGCTTTATGGCGCGCTGATCGTATTCGCGGTCATTGTTCTGCTGCCGATCGCCTTGATATTCCGGGTGCCGCTGCGTGATTTCTTCAACGCGGTCAAAACACCTGCGTCCATCGCTTTTGCAACAACTTCGAGTGAATCTGCGCTTCCCAAAGCGATGGAAAACCTCGCTCGTCTCGGAGTTCCCCGCCGCATCGTGGGGTTTGTTTTGCCGACGGGCTACAGCTTTAATCTCGACGGTACGACGCTCTATCTGGCATTGGCGTCGATCTTCGTTGCGCAGGCGGCCGGGGTTGAACTTTCATGGACCCAGCAGATCATAATGCTCGCGACGCTGATGCTGACCTCAAAAGGTGTCGCCGGCGTGCCCCGTGCTTCGCTTGTGATCTTGCTTGGAACACTCGCATCTTTCGCCTTGCCGGTCGAGGGCGTCATCCTGATCCTAGGTGTGGATGAACTCATGGATATGGCTCGTACCGCGATCAATGTCATTGGCAATTGTCTGGCAACCGTCGTTATCGCAAAATGGGAAAACGCATTCCGTAATGAGGAGTGGGAACGCGAAGAGGCAGAGCTAGAAGAGGTTACCGGACTCGAACCGATAGTTTCGACGTAAATTATGTTCCCGCTCGGCGACGACAATTCTGACCGGCGAATCGTGCCGATGGTAAATTACACCATCATCGGCATCAATATCCTGGTGTTCTTGCTGCTCCAGCAGATCGGACGAAACGACGCGTTTACATACGCGTTTTCGCTGGTGCCCAAAGAGATCGTGACCGGTATCGATCTCTCAGGGGTTCAGATTCTGCGTGATTCGCTCGGCCGCACGGCTGAGATACAGCATTACGCCACGCCGCTGCCGGTCTATTTCAATTTTTTTAGTTCAATGTTCATGCATGGGGACATAATGCACATTTTCGGCAATATGCTGTTCCTGTTCATCTTTGGTGACAACATTGAAAACAGGATCGGGCATTTCAGATATGCAGTGTTTTATGTAGCATGCGGCTTGGCAGCGGCAGCGGCCCAGATCGTGATGGATACTGATTCTATCATCCCGATGCTGGGGGCTTCGGGAGCGATCTCGGGTGTTCTCGGCGGTTATTTGCTGCTATTTCCTAATAGGTCGGTTAAGGCTCTTATTTTCAATTTTTTGACGACGGTTCCGGCTTATGTGGCTCTCGGCATCTGGATCATTTATCAGATCGTTATTGGCTACTTGAGCCCATCTGGCGGGGGCGGTATTGCATATGCCGCCCATATTGGTGGGTTTATTGCCGGGCTCGTCCTCATCAAGCCCTTCTCAATAGGCAGGGATTAGATCCTATTTCTCATCGAACAGCCTGTTAAGGAATTCACGGTCGTCGTAGTCACCAAATGCGCCAAACCTCACGACTGCCATATCTTTTGACGGGATAATATAGAGTCTTTGATTTCCGGCGCCTGCTGCCATAAAAACATCGAGTTTGTCCGACATCTTTTTAGCCCCGACATCGCCCGAAAGACTTTTACGGTTACTCCCTGAAGGGCCCGTTCCGTCGGCATTGAGCCAGAACGTGATCCCGTAGGCCGGGTTTACTTTTGAGCCGACAGTCAGCTCGGCAAGAAGTTTTTCCGAAATTATCTGTTTACCGTTCCATTTGCCCCGATCCTTCAAGAACCTTCCAAATTTTATCCATTCTCGGCCCGTGAGAGCCACGCCCTGCGGCAGCAGAGGCTGGCCATCGCTTTTTCGCCATAGGGCAACGTCGATCCCGAGGGGATCGAGAATGCGCCTTTTTATATAACAATCTACCGTATCGTTTCTTGCTTTGAGCTTTCGCCGCATCACTTCGCCAAACACCTGAAACGGTACCGGCCCATATTCAAAATGTGTGCCGGGCTCGTAATTGGCGTTACTTTTGATGGCCTCTGAATATGCCGGGACGACGGCGATCTCTCCGGCATAGAGCCCGCTGGTGAGAGAAAGCAACTGGCGGATCGTGATCTTCGACTTCCACTTATCTGTTTGCCATTCAGTGATGGTGTCGGCTACCTTTTCGTCGAATCCTGAGATCAGCTTGTCTTCGATGGCCGCGGCGCACATCACGCCGGAAAATGATTTTGTTCCGCTGGCAAGTATCCATGGGACATCTTCACCAAACGGCGACGCATAATCCTCAAAAACGATCTTGTCACCTTTCATAACGACCACAGCAACGCCGCGATGCTCGCCGGAATACTTTGCTGCCGCCTCATAACGTCTGAGATCAGACTTGTCCGATGATGTCTGGCCAAGCGCCGGGATCGCAAATAATGCAACAAATATGAGAATTACGGGGATCTTTTTGATCTTCATGGAGTCAATATATAAAAGCGAAAGCCGGCAGCTTATGATGCAGCCGCCGGCCAAAGAGTTTGCAAAGCATTACTGCCGTTGAAATTCTGGAGTTCCCAACACAAGGCTTACTACCTTGAAAACCTCAGGGTTACCGGACGGTTCGAGGAGCCGTGCTTGCCGGTTCTGGCGGCCCTGAGCACCACCGTCGCGCATATTTGGGATCTCAAGCCCGGCGTCGCTGAGTTCATCACCGGCTTTGACCACAGGCAAAGGTTGATCCAACTGTCTTATCAAGTTCGACTTGGTCGCCGCTGAAATATCACCGTCCAGCAATTCGGCGACCGCGCGATCTAGTACCTGCGGCTTGTTCATCGACTCGTACCCCTTTAGATCGACACGCGTTCCTGGAATCCTGTTACTAGCGATCGCCACGGCAAAATTAAGCCGTTCGAGCAGTGCCCCTGTGTTGACCCAATCCTCGGCCGTGTCTGGATAGCCGGTCGGTGCCTGATATCCATATGGGACCTCGCCAAGTTTATTTAGCATTGCGAGCATAGCACCGCTCGCGTTTGTTTCAGCACCTAGCGAACGGATAGAGCTAACGGCAAGTTCAAAAGGCGATTTTATCTTTGCACGATAATTTTCAGGAGCGAAAAATTCCTTGTCGGAAAAGAGTGCCTTTAAAGTAATTTTGATGTCTCCTTTTGATTTCTGAAAGGCATCTGCAATACGTCCGACCAAAGCATCGCTCGGAGTATCACTGACGAATTTCACTGCCAATTTGCGGGCGATGAATTTCGCGGTAGCCGGCTGCGAAACGAGAATGTCAAGCACCTTAAGGCCATCTTTGACGCCGCCCTCATCTACCTTTTGGCCAAGTACGGTTTTTGCTCCGCCCTCGTGCCAACGGGGATTGAAGTAAAATTCGCCGCTTTCGACGTCCTCAGGTATGCCCTGCTGACGCTGCAGACGGCCGATACGCCGGTCTTCATTTCCTTGGATCGTAGCGGCAGCGGCCCGTCGGTAACCGCGGGGGTCGGCGATCGTCCAGCCGGTAAAGCATTTCGCCACCTCTATGATATCTTTTTGCGAGTATCCACCATCCACGCCCAGCGTATGGAGTTCCATTAGCTCGCGAGCGTAATTTTCGTTAATGCCGCGTCGCTGCCGCTGCTGAGGCTGCGCTTGCGGGTTGTCTCGTATATCTTTGATTCGCTGTTCGAGCTGGGCATCGGTCACACCGGTCTGCTGTTTGATCCGCTCACGCATTTGGGGCGTCAATTGCCCTCCATTCTTGAGCAATTGCTGCAAACGCTGTGCATTTTGTCCGTTGCCGGGTGTCTGTGCATTAGGCGAGACCGATTCGTAATTATCGAGATAAAAGAGCATCGCCGGATGCTGAGCCGTACCAACGAGCAGATCTTTGAAGTTACCCAGAGCATTCTTTCTCAACACATCACGCTCGTAGCTCGGTATGTACCAGCGAACAGCGGCCTTGCCCGCAAAAACATTGAAATGATTCTGCCAAAAATCGACCATCACTTCCTGAAGCTGTCTCTCAGAGTAAACCGCTCGCAGCACACGATTTGCGACGACCTGAGGCAATATCTGAGCCGCAGGTTTAAGATCGTATTTCTGATATAACTCAGCGATCTTTGCCCGGCGCTCGCGTTGTTGGGCCTGCATCATCTCATTAGTATCCTGATTTGCCAGTGCCGGATTTGGCGGATTCTGCTGAGCATTTCGATTGCCTCCTTCCAGCTGCTGGAGCAAAGCACCGGGATTTGGGTATTTTGCGAAAAGCTCTGCCGTAGACAGTCCAAATATATCGAGCCTTTTGACCTTGCTTTCCGCTGTGGAATCGTCGATCCCGGCCGGCTGGAGCTGCTGATCGATGTATTTATTCAACCCCATCGCTTTTACCCTTATAATGTCGCCCGGACGGGCACCAAACCCGAGGCGATTAAGAACATGAATGATCTTTTGGTCTTCTGAAAGCGGTTTTCGCTCCGTCGCGGTCGCGGCTCGAAGGACCAGTGTCGGAACCAAGATCGAGATCAGAACGGCAAATGCTGCAAATTTTTTAATTCGCGATAATGAATAAGTCATCAAAATATACCTCGCAATAACAGTTAGAGCTTCATCCCCTGGAGTCTTTGACGAAATTAGGGTCCAAAAGGGCGAACAAATTTGCTGCGTCCAACTAATACAAAGCCATACGAAAACATACAACACAGGTAACTCAAAACACATCTAATCGGTCGAGTTTTGTTCACGGGTGAGTTAAACTAACGGGAACTGAGAATAACACTAAATAAGATGCGTTCAATCAAATTTTCGGCAGTGATCTTTAGTCTGGCAATAGCCCTAACGGCCCTTTCGACGTTTGCTCAGTCGAGTGTTTTTGTCGACTCAAACGTCGATTATAGCTTTGCGCTTCCCGAAGAAAAGTGGAAGCTAACCGTTAAACCGTCGGCAACCAGCCCTAATGTGGAGTTTGTTTATGGCGACCGGCGCGAGGGCCATCTCGATGTCCGACGAATCACGGTCGCTAAAGACGCGATCCTGTCAGATATTATCCAGGATGATGAGCAGCGCCGGCAGTTCCTGCCGGGATATATCGCCGGAAAACAGGAAAATTTTTCCGGAAAGCTTCGCGGAACGATCTTCAATTTCGAATACGTCGCGGCTGGGCGCACAATGGCGGGACGCTATTATTTCCTCAGAGCGAACGATACTACAGTTTATGTTTTGCGATTTTCCGGGATGAAAGATTCACTACGGGCGATCCGCAATCAAACAGATTCTATCGCGAGAACCTTTGGCGTGAAATAGGTTACGCGATCTGAACATCGATCTTAGATCCTGCGGTAAGGATATATCCGTAAGCATCAGTCAAAAGTGAAGAGAGGCCGGCGACATCGATTTTGCCAAGCCTCATTTTTTTGAGATCGACATCGGCTAGTTCGGTGATCAGGCGAATGTCAAAGTTTTCTGCCTTTTTGAGCAAGCTCCACGCGGTCTGGCCGTTGACTTGATATTTATCGCAGAGATTCGCTGCCATGGCGTCACTGTCCGCGGCATCAAACCAAGTCAAAAGATCGCTCCTACCCAATCCATCACCGCACTCCGCTAACAAAACGATCATTCCGCCATCGGAACAAGCCCCCGCAGCGGCATCGAGGGCCTTATGTGCCTGTATCAGGTTTATGTCATGCGGATAGCCACCGCAGCTCGCGATGATAAACTCCCGTTTTTCAGTGATTTTGATCGTGTGATCGGCGGCAAACGCCTTACACGCAGCCGCATGAGCTGCCGACCAATCTCCGCAAAAGAGATCTGCCGCATCGCCATCAGCATTAACTATTGTGTTTATCGAAAAGACCGGGGCGACCCTGCTAACGATCTCGGTAAACGCCTCGTGCACCGCGTTTCCCTCTAGAAGCCCCGTCCCCACACCTGCGCGCCGCGCTTTCTTTTGACAATCGAAAGCGAGCTTGTGGGTCGCTGAGATCGTTCGGGCAGAGGCCAAGCCGGGGCAGATCAACTTTCGCCCACCGGTAAAGCCTGCAAAGTAGTGAAAATTTACGCCGCCAATGATGAACACATGGTCGTGATCAAAGATAGCGCGGTTAAGCTCGATTGGTATTCCGCCGGAGGTTTCCCCGATCCGTACGATCTGCATCAGGTCGCGCGGGTCATGGTCGATGGTCTTGATCCGCTGAGCAATGAACGGCGTAAGTATCGCCGCCTTTTCGTCCTCAGTCACTTTGCGGTGAATGCCGGTCGCAAAAATAATATGGATCGCGTTAGAGGCCGTCCCATTTGCGATCAATCGGCGGACGAGTAAATTTACGATCTGCCCGCACGCGCTTTGCCGCGTCGCATCAGGTACGACTATCAAAATCGTTTCGCCCGGCGATACAATCGCTTCGATCGGCGGTGAATCGATGGGTTTTTCGAGCTTTTCGCCGATCTCGACATCAGTGAGAGCTCTCGGCTCAAACGGTTCTCCGAGAAGGCTGACCCGGCCGGGGTCATATTCGACAGGAATCGCTGAATGACCGTATTTTAGGAGTATTTCCGGCATGATCCTTAGTTCTGTTTCGCCGGTTCGAAGCATTTAGTACCCGATCCGCAAACGTAAACTGCCTCTGCCTTCAGGTCAATTGTCTCCATTTGGATCGTAAGATGATCGATACCAAAGTGGGAATTAAGTCTTTCGCGGACCAACAAAAGGAGTTCGGAATGAACGGTCTCCGCATCATGGCTGATATGAGCAGAAAGCGCTTCCTTTCCCGACGATATGGTCCAGACATGCAGATCATGGACACCCACGACCCCTTCAGTTTCGAGTATGGTATGTTCGACTGCCGATAGATCAATGTGTTTCGGGGTACCCTCCAACAGGACATTTACTGAATCCATGATTAGCCTCCAGGCACCAAAGATAATTATGAGACTTATCAGGACGCTGCAAGCGGGATCTGCCCACAACCAGCCAAAAGCGGCAATAAGTACGCCGGCGACGATCGCGGTGGCAGACCCAAGCAGATCCCCCATCACGTGAAGCCATGCACCTCGCATATTCAGATCGTGCTTATGCCCCCCGTGCAAAAGTTTGGCGGCGATGATATTCACTATTAGGCCGCCAAAAGCAATAAATGTGAGATTTGAACCGTTGATCTCAGGCGGCGATTGCCAACGCTGCGCAGCCTCATAAATGACCCAGATCGAAAGCAATACCAGCACGATACCGTTAACAAAAGCAGCAAGGATCTCAAGCCGGTAATATCCAAACGTTTTGTTTGCCGTTGCCGGCCGTGAAGCAAACCAAATAGCCGCAAGTGTGAGTGTCAAAGCCGCAACATCGGTCAGCATATGTCCGGCATCGGCTATAAGGGCAAGCGAATTCGTTAGCCAGCCTCCGATCGCCTCAGCGAGCATGTATACGAATGTCAGGCCAAGTGCCGCCTTTAACCGCAGCGAACGCCCTGAGCCGATCACACCATCTGAGTCTTGATGTTCTAATTCCACTTTGGTCAATAGCGTCTGAGAACAGCTCCGTTTCTGAGGGAAATAATAAATCCGCTCCGGTTCCCCCGGTCATCGCTGATCTCGACGGGGGTCTCAATCGACGGCGACGATATTTGCAGCCGGAACGCCCCGTCCGGCCCCGAATTCGTTTCGCGTCCCTGAGCTCTGACGATCATTCCCGCATTTGTCCGGCCGCTAATTATATAAACGTTTCCGCCGACCCTTTCTGCATTCCACTCAGCAGCGTCGATCGAGACATTGCTGCCGCCGCGCACGATCATAAATTTCCAAGCATCATTCCAATTGGTAGTCTGACCGGAGCGAGCCGTTGCTTTGATCCTCCAGTAATAGTTGCCTGGCGACAGTCCCGAAAGACGAAATTCACGGGCATTCATTTCATTACGATCGACGAGGACCGAATCCGAGGCAAATGTCGGCGACCTCGATATCTGCAGATGATAACTCGAAGCAGGGTTGCCCTCCGGGTCTTGCCAGGAAACGGTAACACTGGCACCGCTGCCCGGATCAACGATCTGGGCCGAGTTGTTAGGTGCGATCGGACGCGGCGGCGCGAGCAGTTTCTCACGATTTGTAAGCTTGCCTCCATTTACTGAGGCAAATTCATTCTCACCGATCGTCGACTTTTCACCGCCGATCGTAGTTTCAACACCGCCGCGGCTAATTCGGATCTCGCCGCCCTCACCATCTGTGTTAAAACTGGCGTCCGTCTTTGGAAGCAGCTGGTTTTCTGAATCGGCGACCTCGACGATGTTTCGCGTGTCGGCCGGCTGTTCGTCCGTACGGACATTTAGCTGGCCGTCATCTAGAGCCACCCGCACATTCTTTCCGCCAAAGAGCGATGTCGTGTCCTTAACGACGATCGTGCTGTTCGGACGGACGGAATAAACCGAACCGTCTATCATTTGGATTATAGCCCGTCCGTCCGACTGTGTTTGCACCGTATCGCCCGCCGCCACCCACGTGGACTTGGTGACGAGGATCGTCTCACGTGTTGCCGCCCTCGTGACGCGGACCTCGCCCTCAAATGAAACTATCCGGGCGGCGTCCTTTGGAATTTCGGTAGTATCGGCCGGCACGAACCAGTTGTTCTTTGACGCCCACCAGCCACCGGCAACGATGGCACCGCCGAGCACAATGACCGCAGCGATGATGTAGATCGTACTCTTTCTGATCCTCCACCAATCGACGTAAAATTTGCGGTATTTGTTGTCGTCCATCACAAAAGGGACTATTCTTTTTGGTCAGCAGCCTCGACGTCTTTTGCGGGCGGAAACAGAAGTGAAATGATCACGGACAGAACAAGTGCTCCGGCCACGATCCCCAACGAGAGATTAATCACAATATGGTCGAATTCCTTATTTTCGTAGCTATGCAAAAAGGCGGCAAGCTGTGAGTCAGCCCCGCTGCCCATCAGCATGATCAAACCGTGAGCGACAAGAGGAAGGACCATTTTCACACCGATAAAGGTCAGCACGAAAGCAAGCCCATATTTAAGATAATGAAATTGGGCCGCCATTTCCGAAAGTAAAAAGAAAAATGTTCGCAAGCCGAGGATCGCAAATATGTTTGACGTATAAATTATGAACCGTTCGGTCGTAATTCCAAATATCGCCGGGATCGAATCGACCGCAAATACCAGATCTGTAAACTCGACCACGAATAAGACAAGCAACAGCAAAGTCCCGGTCCGCACACCATCAACCACCGTAAAGAACTTGTCGCCGTCGTAGTGCTTTGAGATTCGGACGTATTTGGTCGCGAGACGGACCATCAGGCTCTCGTGCGGCTCAAACATCTCATCGTCATTCTTGAACATCTTGATGCCGGTGTAGATCAGAAACGCACCAAAGACATAGATGATCCAGTGAAAACGTTCAACCAGCTCGGCTCCGGCAAAGATCATTATCATGCGCATAAAGAGCGCACCCATGATCCCCCAAAACAAGACCCGATGTTGATATTTCTTTGGAACCTTAAAGAATGTAAAGATCAGCAAAAAGACGAACAAGTTATCGACCGAAAGGGAAAGCTCGATCAAGTAACCGGTCAAGAAAAGCTTTGCCTGCGATAGCGCAATGCCCCAATCGCCGGTGTGATTGCCCACTTGAAAATAGATAAATACGTTGAAAGCAAGAGCCAGAGAGACCCAGACGATACTCCATGTGATGGTCTCTTTCCGGGTCGGCGCATGCGACTTTCGATTAACGATGCCAATATCGACAAAAAGCGCGGTCAAGACGACTGCGAAAAACAAGGTCCAGACCCAATATGGATGTTCAACTACATTCATTTTTTAGCCAGGGTTCGTGTGGCCCTAGATGATTCGCTCAATAGTTTTGACGACCCAACCCAGGCCGTCCGCATCTGTTTGTGAAAAATCGTTCAGTCTATCGCTGTCAACATCGAGTACGCCAAAGACTCTGCCGTCACGTCCGAAGATGGGCACGACGATCTCTGACCTTGAAGCTGTAGCACATGCAATATGGCCGGGAAATTCGTCAACATTTGGAACTATTACGGTTTGCCTGGTCGAATAAGCATGGCCGCAAACTCCCGCGTCAAAACCGATCCGCGTGCAGGCAATCGTTCCCTGAAATGGCCCGAGAACGAGTTCGCCTTCCTTTACAAGATAAAACCCGACCCAGAAGAAGCCAAATGCCTCTTTTAACACCGCTGCGATGTTTGCCAGATTCGCGATCAGGTCGCTCTCACCTGAGACAAGAGACGCTACCTGTGGAGCGATCTCTTGATAAATCATCGTTCGATCGGTCGTCGCCGGGAAATGCAGCGTTTCAGCCATAAAACTTGAGTTTAGCCTGCCCCTGCTTGACGTGCAAATGAATCTTCGAGCCGAAAAATGTATAATTACGCGCATGGAAGGACTGATGAAGGCTTTCTCGGTCGGTATAGGTGGTGCGCTTGGGGCGATGGCCCGCTATCTCATAAATATCTCACCCGCGGCGTCCGTTTTTGAGAAATTCCCCTTTCCGACCTTTCTTATTAATATTTCGGGTTCTTTTCTGATCGGATTTCTCTTGATCGTCCTGACCGATAAGGTCGAAGTCAGTGAAAATGTCCGCATGGCGATAATCGTCGGATTTCTTGGCGCTTTTACGACATTTTCGACGTTTGAAATGGAGATCTTCGGCCTTGTTCGTGAGCGGCAAATGCTTGTCGCGTTCGGCTATCTTGCATTGAGCATTATCATCGGCTTTGCCGGTGTTGTCGCCGGCGTTGCTCTAGGCAGACGTTTTTAACCTTTCCCTGGCGGTCTTGACCTTTTGGGCCGCAACAAGCGTGTTTTCAGCAAGGGCTGTAATGTGACCCATTTTTCGGCCCGGACGCGGTTCCGCTTTGCCGTAAAGATGTATCTTTACATTCGAGTCTGCAAGCGCAAGATCCCAATTCGGCTCACCGTTTTCCCAGACATCCCCGAGCAAATTCGCCATTGCGACAGGCCGGTAAAATTCTGTCGACCCGAGCGGAAGTCCGCAAACGGCACGCAATTGCTGCTCAAATTGTGATGTGACACATGCGTCAAATGTGAGATGTCCTGAGTTGTGCGGGCGCGGAGCTAGCTCATTTACCAACAGCCTCTCGTCCTTAGTCACGAAATACTCAACGCATAGCGTTCCCACATAATCTAATGATTCCGCGATATCTCGTGCAATTTCTATCGCGTGTTTTAATAACTGACCCGAGATCAATGCGGGTGCGATCGAAACATCGAGGATGTGGTTAGTATGTTCATTCTCGATAACACCGAAATGAGCGAAATTGCCGCTTCGATCTCGCGCACAGATGACCGAGACCTCTTTTTCAAAATTCACAAATGCCTCGAGCACGGCATCACAACCTTTGAGTGCCTCAAACGAGACCTCTATATCTTCGGGAGCTTTTATTTTGCTTTGCCCTTTGCCGTCGTACCCAAACCCGGCCGTTTTCAGCACGCAGGGAGTGCCGAGATCATTAACGGCGGATCTCAGATCGTCGAGTGTTTTTATATGTCGGAACGGCGTGACCGGAAAGCCGTTATTCGACAAAAAGGTCTTTTCACGCAGCCGGTTTTGTGTAGTGTGGAGTATCTCGCCCTTTGGAAAAACGTCAACAAATTCTGCCGCCGCCTCGACACACGCCGAGGGGACATTTTCAAATTCGAAAGTAACGACGTCAACGCTCTGAGCAAATGTTCGTACTTCGTAGAGATCTTCGTATGATGCCTGAGTCTCAATATCAGCGACCTGGCCCGTAGGGGTGTCGCTCTCGGGCGAGAAAGTGTGCACTCGATAACCCATTTTGCGGGCCTCGATCGCGAACATCCGGCCCAGTTGGCCGCTGCCAAAAACACCAATGGTTGAATTAGGAAGTACAGACATAGGGCACGAAGCCCAAGATTATCATAAGGCCGCGAAAAGAAGGAATCGGCTATTTCGACTGCTTCGCGGGCTCGGTCTGCATCAATTTCTGGGTTTCCTCGAACCGCTTCTGTGACGGGGCCCGAAATAAGAATACACAACAAAAGCCGCGGCACCGGCTATGACAAGTTTCACCGGCAGCGAGTACCCGCCGGTCGGCTGCTTAGGCCCTTTCACCTTCTTAGGAATAAGTTCAATGCCGCATCGACGGCATTTAGCGTGCGTTGCCAGATTTACAAGATGGCAATTTCGGCATCTGATCGATTCCATAACAATTTCAGCCTCGCGGAATGCAGGATTTCCGCAGCTACTCTTATTGAATCGTATCGAAACGAGTGGTGTCAACAAGTTTTAACATTTGTTATTTTATGTCGGACGTCCTCAGAACAGCACGAGTTTGCTTTGATCGGAAAGAATGTAGCTTTTTTCGAAGTTCGGGTCGGGAATTTGCAAGTATCGCAACGGCCAGAAGGGCAGCATTCTTTGCACCGACTGGGCCGATAGCAAGCGTCCCTACCGGAACGCCGGCGGGCATCTGGGCGATCGACAATAGAGAGTCGAGTCCTTTCAATGCTTTGCTTTCTACCGGCACGCCCAGCACGGGCAACACAGTTTGCGATGCGCACATTCCCGGCAAATGAGCCGCACCGCCGGCACCGGCGATGACAACCTCAATGCCGCGTTCCTCGGCCCCCTTGGCAAATTCAAAGAGTCGGTCAGGTGTACGGTGAGCCGATACGATCTTGGTCTCGTGGGCGACGCCAAATTCGGCCAGCATCAGCGAAGTGGCCTCCATCGTGGGCCAGTCAGATCTACTGCCCATTATGATCGCGACAAGTGGTTTTACCTTACCTCGCATACGGCGTTTGTTTCGAACCTTTTATGCCAATTCTCAGATCTCACGAGCAAGTCGTCACCGGGTTGCCGCACATATAGTTTTTCGGCAGCCAGCCGATCTTGCCCTTGTATTTTACCTTTAACCCAAAGCAGTCGTAGCCGACGACCTTGACGAGAGTTTCGCTAGGTATCGTCCCGGCCTTTTTACTGGATAGTGTTGGTCGGGAATAAAGCGGTACAGATCTTTTCGAATTACCATCAGGCCGCTGAACGTTGGCGGTGACCCGGCCTGCAGGGATCCAGCCCTGTCCCTCAAACACTGTCTGTCCGTCGATCGTTACTGCCCGTTTGATCTTTAGCCAACCGTTCTTAAACCCGATGATCTCGACGATCGTCTCGTCGCCGTCTTCCAACACGAACTTTATCTCGCCGATGTTCTTACTGGTCGTTTCAGGGCTCTCATGGACAAAGATATCCTTTATCATCACTTTGTCTTCGACCCAGGCCCGGATCGAGCAATCGCCGTTCGTATCTTGTGAGAAAATTGTTGCCCCGCCGAATGTAGCAATAAAGAAAAGTGTGGCTATGAGTTTTCTCATCGTCATTCTCCTGATCAATATCAACGTAGTATTTTGATATGCTAAAGTTACTTTTTGACTCTAAGCGACTTAATATAGCGTCAATTGCAGATTGTACAAAATAGGCACTGCGTTTTTATGTACATGCATAGTTTCGCCGTATAGGCTTGGCAATAAATCGCAATAAATATCATTCAAGGGCAACAAAATGACAGAAAACTCAAAGATCTATTACACATTGACGGACGAGGCACCGATGCTTGCGACGTTTTCCTTTCTACCGATTGTCAAGGCATTTACAAAGGCCGCCGATATTGACATCGAGGTTCCGGATATTTCGCTATCAGGTCGAATATTGGCAAACTTTCCTGAATACCTTTCGGACGAACAAACAACTGCGGATGCCCTGGCGGCATTGGGCGAGCTAGCGACGCGGCCTGAAGCTAACATCATTAAGCTTCCTAATATTTCAGCATCTGTCCCTCAATTGGAGGAGGCGATCGCTGAACTTCAAAAGCAAGGATTTGCAGTACCGAATTATCCCGCCGAGCCCAAGACTGATAAAGAAAGAGCCGTCAACAAGCAATATGCAAAGGTCTTGGGCAGCGCCGTAAACCCTGTACTTCGCGAAGGCAATTCCGACCGGCGTGCACCGAAAGCGGTCAAGAATTATGCTAAGGCAAACCCTCACCGGATGGGTGTTTGGGCCGCGGATTCCAAGACGTCGGTCGCACATATGACTTCGGGAGATTTTTTCGGGACCGAGAATTCGACCACGGTGGAATCGGACGGTGAATTCCGGATCGTGTTCATCGGAGACAACGGTTCCGAAAAAGTATTGAAAGACTTTGGGCCGCTAAAAGCCGGTGAGGTGCTCGACTCGTCGGTGATGACCCTTTCCTCGTTAAAGGACTTTGTGAAAGGGGCGATCGCTGAAGCTAAGGAAAAGGACATTTTGTTGTCTGCTCACCTAAAAGCAACGATGATGAAGATCTCTGATCCCATTATTTTTGGGGCGATCGTCGAGACGTATTTCGAGGATGTTTTCGAAAAATATCGAGATACGTTCGCAGAATTAGACATCAATCCGAACTACGGCCTTGCGACGCTTAACGAAAAGATCGCCGGCCACCCGCAGGAAGCTGATATGAAAGCAGATATCGAAAAGACGATCGAAAAAAGCGCGAAGCTCGCGATGGTAAACTCGGACAAAGGGATAACGAATCTCCATGTTTCGTCGGACGTGATCGTCGATGCTTCTATGGCGGCCCTTGTCCGGGGCGGCGGCAAGATGTGGAACCGGGACGGTAACGAAGAGGATACTATCTGTATCATCCCTGACCGGACATACGCCGGTTTTTACGCCGCGATAATTGACGACATGAAAGAGCACGGCGCGATCGACCCGCGTACTTTCGGTTCAGTTCCAAATGTCGGCCTGATGGCGCAAAAAGCAGAGGAATATGGCTCGCACGACAAGACCTTTCAGATCTCGGGCGAAGGAACGGTCAGAGTAGAGGATGAAAACGGCAAATCACTGCTCGAACAAAAGGTTTCAGACGGCGATATTTTTAGGGCCTGCCAGACGAAAGATGCGCCGATCCGTGATTGGGTCAAGCTGGCCGTCAACCGGGCGAGGCTTTCCGCGACGCCGGCAATCTTTTGGCTCGACAAAGACCGGGCTCACGACGCGCAGATCATCAAAAAGGTCGAGCGATACCTGCAAGATCACGATCTTACCGGCCTCGATATCCGTATCATGGACGTCAAAGACGCCGTCCGCGAAACGCTGAAACGTGCCCGCGACGGCAAGGATACGATCTCCGTCTCGGGCAATGTATTGCGGGATTATCTGACAGATATGTTCCCGATCCTTGAACTTGGAACTTCGGCTAAAATGCTCTCGATCGTTCCGCTGATGAACGGCGGCGGACTATTCGAAACCGGAGCCGGAGGCTCTGCCCCAAAACACATCGAACAGTTTCTACACGAAGGATATCTGCGTTGGGATTCGCTTGGTGAATTCTTAGCGTTGCAGGCAAGTTTTGAGCATCTGGCTCAAACTCAAAACAATAAAAAAGCTCAGATCCTGGCAGATGCGTTGGACGCCGCCAATGCGAAGTTTTTAGCAACCGACAAATCGCCGGCAAGAAAGGTCGGCCAGATCGATAATCGCGGTTCGCATTTCTATCTGGCAATGTACTGGGCCGAAGCCCTTGCCGCTCAAACTGCGGACGCGGAAATTGCTGCACAATTCGCTCCTATTGCCAAAACGATGAAGGAAAACGAAGCAAAGATCAACGAAGAACTGATCGCGGCACAGGGAAAGCCGCAGGACGTCGGCGGGTACTATCATCCCGATTCGCAAAAGGCCTACGCGGCGATGCGGCCTTCGGCTACACTGAATGCCATTGTGGACGGAATCTAGTCAAAGCGGCCGCTTGCGGCGAGTATGCATAAGCAAATCCCCTCCGCCGCATGTCCGTTTGCCAATGTTAACAGATACCGGCGAATGCGGCGGCGTAGTTTTCTTCCTGGCAATCGGCGCACAGGAAAGGGTTATCGAGGCCGCGTTCGAGAGTCGCACAAAACCGCTCGTAGGTTTCCTTGTCCGTATAGAATGACTTTGCGCAGTCAGCGCAGATTATCTGATCGCGGTTAAAACGGGTACGAAATTCGGTAACTGAGTTATAGGTTTCGGGCGGAGCCTGGCAAACACTTCCTTTCCATTCAACAACAGTCACAACCCGGTCAGGAACCTACATTCCGGGTCGGGTGACCGGGCCGATCTTTGTGATCGGTACTATTTTCTTGGGGACCATCTGGTAATAGAGGGCCGGGAGCTTATAAAAAGTGCTCTTTGCCCTGATCCACTGTGCCCAGCGTCCGACGTTGTTGCTGCCGTAGGCGATCCACATATAGCCGCGTTCGGTGCCATAGCCGCCGGTCTCGCCCCAGCCGGTGCCCCAGGAATTTTTAATGAGCCACGCATTTTTGCCGTCATCCCAACCGATCAGCACAACAGCATGGTTGGTGGTCGAATTTGCTCCCTCGTTAAAGACGCCGCCGGTGTAGCCCTGGAAAAGCGAGGTCGCGTTGACCGAGACCGAAAGCGGTCCGTATTCGCAGAGAGCCTGCTTGAGCTCGGCTACGCTTGGTATCTCGACCGAGTCATTAACAAATCCAGTGGCAACAGCGTCATACGGTGTTGAAACTCCCGGATTTGGCGGTCCGCTGCTGCCAATATAAGGCACTGCGGCCTCAGTCGCTGTCCCGTTACTAACGAGATATGAATTAGCGGCGGCACGATTGCCGCCTGCGCAGCTGCCGGCACCGCTGTTGGCAAGTATGAATTGTTCTGATTCGTCGGTGGTAGCCGAGTTGCGGATCAGATAACTACTCTCAAGCGCACCGATCACGCCGAAAGCCCAGCAGCTTCCGCAGCCGCCTTGATTTTTGACAGGCGTTACCTTGCCTTGTTTTCGCCAATCCCAGGCGTTCAAACCGGCGATGCAGTTCAGCTGAAAATTCGGTAATTTGCCCGGATTGATCCTGATAAATTCGGCCCGGGCATTGTTGTCGATCTTTATTAGTTCGATCGCCGTCTTGTTTGCCTGTTGGGCGATCGACTTCATATTTGTCGGGATGATATCACCCGTCAATTGGTTGAGAGGCTTATCCAAGGCGGTCGTATAACCGATCTTGAACGTCAGCTTTCTGGTGTCTATGCTCTTTCGCAGGTTCACAAGCTGCAGCTTCACCGCCGGCGGTGCGGATTGCTCTCTTATCTCGTAGTTTACCTCCTGGCCTATCGCCGTTCCGACCAGAATAAGGCCGAACAGCATACTCAGAAATGCTGTCGCTCCCACATATTTTCGTTGTCTTAACATTTAGATACCTCCTTCGATCACTTCGCATTCCGCTTTGTCACTTTCCCTCGCAGGCTAAATGTTTTCAGCGGATCGACGCCCTTTTCCCAAGGGCGAACGTAGTCGAGCCTTAAATAGAACGAGCCGGCCGATCGGGCATCGAACCGGAACACTTGAATTTCAGGGCTGCTTTCTTGTCCGGAGGGCGGCGTTTCGACAGTCTGGCCAATGAGCTTCAACCGCTTTTTGTTTGACTTGACCAACTCCCACCGATACCCGGTACCAAATTGAGCCTTTAGGCTTACCTCAATAACTTCGCCGACCTTGATGCAGATAGTACTGCCGTTATCGAGTTCGGTAACGGTTGTGACACGCGGTTGCGTCAATGTAGACGGGTCACCGCCCACGGGGCTCTGACCATTCGCCGAGAAAGCAACCGCGGCCAAAACGAACAATATTATCCTTATAACCATCGCGACATCAGCGCACCGATGTGCAGGAACGCACTCCCTATTCACGAAATATTCACGCAAGGCTCATACCAACAACGAAGAGCGATATCTGGCGTAAATTGTTAGTCGTCATATTGGAGATAGAGATCTCGTGTGTAAATTTTCAGAGCAGATCGGATTTATTCGCGTTTGGGTACGGATCGCCATAGTCAGAACGACGTTCTTTCAATAAAAGGACGGTTTTGTGGGCCTCTATGTTGGCACGTCGATTGCGCGTTGCAAGTCTGTGAAGTTGTCGTTTGAATTAAAGATTTGGACATGGCTCTCGCTTGATCGCAATGGCGGCCATGCCGGGAGGTATTTATGACACGACCACAAATCGA
This sequence comes from Pyrinomonadaceae bacterium, assembly GCA_044228165.1. GTDB lineage: Bacteria > Acidobacteriota > Blastocatellia > Pyrinomonadales > Pyrinomonadaceae > OLB17. The sequence continues at coordinate 65,500 of JBGAVK010000003.1, forward strand.
TCTAATAGCGGCCGCTGCATTTATTTTGGCCGTAGGAATCGGCTGTAACGGATTGCCCGTAATACAGACCCAGCAGCCAACTCCGCCGCCGGCAGCGACGCCTGCCGCACAGGCCCCAACGCCGGACGCTGACAAGGCCGAATTGCTCGATAAGCTAAACGAGCTCGAGAAGAAACTCGACCAACAGAAGCAGGTCAAGACTGCCCCGCCGGTGATAAAGGGTAGCGGAACAACAGCATGGGTAAATTCCCCCGGTGACGGATTTCTCGCCTTGCGTAGCGATCCGAGTTCTGATGTTGGTTACCGGATACTTCAGATCCCGCACGGCGCTTCGGTCAGGGTTCTGGGATGCCAGAACTTTTCGCAACGGGTCGCGGGCCGCTCGGGCCGCTGGTGCAATGTGAGCTACGGAGGCTCAACAGGGTGGGCATTTGACGGTTGGCTTGTCTACTAAGATGAAAGCCTCGGCCCAATAGATCTCGGATCGAGGCTCTATTTTTAGCCGGTTCGAAACCCGATATTACCAAAAATCCCCAACCATGATATTACCGACCGTCGCGCCGGGCTTCACCTTTACGGTGATCGGCCTCTTGGATGTGCAATTCACGTTCATTCCGCACTTGATGAATTCGTCGTAATAAGCCTTCACACCGGGCATTGCACTCGTTGTTGCGTATATCTGATAACTGCCCGACGGCAGGTTGACGACATACGACGCTCGGCTGATATTGAGGCTAAAACTGATGCTTGCACTGCTCAGCCTGGTTCGGGAGTTGTTCGAACAGTAAACCGGGGTGTTGGCCACATCGAGAAACTTGACGCAAAGCACAAGATCTCGTGGTATGCCGTCGCTCGGGTAGGTCAATTTACCCGAGATCTTGCCCGGCTGAGCAGCCGCCGTAACGGCCGATGCGACCATTAGTATCAACAAAACAAGTATCTTTTTCATCTATCTTACCTCCTGTCTCGATCCACGAATGTTCAATGTGTCATGGCTTAAGCCCCTTGATCTCGACCATTCCTTTGCCGCCGCTTGCGTAGTTCTGTGCCCATGTCGACGGCTCAGAATCGATAACCGTATAGGTGCCCGGCGGCAGCGTAATTTTGCGATTAACTTCCCAATAGACTTTGTTGCGAACGCTGACGACCCAAGGTCCAAACAGTTTGCCCTCTGAGTTTTGCAATGCGATCGTGCCGCCGTTCGAACCTTTACCGCCATTCCAATGATATGTCATGATCTGGGTGATCGTTAGAGGCGTCTTAACAACAAAACTCGGCGGTGTGCCGCCATTTGAAACGCCGTAGTCGTTGCCCGTTTTGAACAAAGTTGTCGGTTCGCCCGTTGGCGACACCGCCTTCGTTGTGTTTGCGGGTGCGGCCTTAGTGGTTGCTCCGGTTGATGTACCTATATTTGCCGATCCGGCCTTCATCGGTGCCAGGCTTCCGGTCACGAGCCAACCGTGCGGCCCGTAATTGGCATTCTGTTCCATTAGACTAATGCTAAAACTGCCCGACGCACCCGGCGTCACCGGAACCGTCAGCGAGAACGATTTGCTCAATTTTTCACCCTTTGGCGCGATATACCCATAATATTTCTTTTCCTTACCGACATCGACCGAAACAACGACCTCATAGTAATCCATCGATCCTGGGCCACTAGACGGATTGTCGCTGACAGCGTTGCCTGAAACGGTCAGGGTGCCGCCTGTTAGTTCCCCTCGGTACTGCCGTCCGCCGACATTGCCGCGGTCCGACCCGGTCGGCGGGTCTAGTCTCGCTCCTGCTATCGTGTAACTGAGATGGCCCCAATACCCGGGGAGTTCGAGGGTTAGGCTCGTCGATGCCGCCGCAGTGGCGGGCGGTGGTGTATTGACCGGAACAACGACTATTGGCGATACCACCTTTGGCGGGTCAGGCTTGTAGTTAAAAGGAAAATAGACAAGTGCGAACTCGATCCGGTCCATGTCCCGATTAGTTTTCGGGTCGCGGATCTTTTCGTCGCACCATTTCAGGTCGCCATACCGGCCGGCAAATTTCTTTTGCCATGATGCCAGCATGTCTGCCTGACGCTTTTGCTCCGCCTTGACCTGTGCCTGCATCGAATTGCGATAGGCCACGTCATCCGGATGTGCCCCAAGCGCTCCGATCGAGCTTTGCGACGCGTTGTCGATATCGCTCTGAGCCTGGCCTATCTTTGGCAGCAGCTCGGCGACCAATTTCTTGCTTGCTTTATATCCGTTGTAGATCCGCCACGCCTGCTCTTCGTCCGAGTCACGCGGAGTGAATGTCCCTTGTGCCGCGGCAATTGCAAACATCGCTAGTAAGACAGTGATCAAATTAAGAATCTTTCGCAGCATATTAATACCTCCCTGATTTGTACGATCATGGAACCCCGGCCTTGGTTCCGGTCCACGGCTTTTGCTGCCATACGCCGTTTTTGCCATATCGCCATCTCCCCGTAAATCCGCTGCCATCGGGCGAAAGTGTGAACTCAAAATCACCTGCGTCGTTTGGAGATGTATACGTCGGCCCCTCGGACCAAGTACCAATTATCTTATTCCCAACGATCGAGCCTACGATACGGCCGTTGTCGTGTTCGTATGTTCCGGTGATGTTATTCCCCGCCTGGACGATCGAAATATTTCCCCATGTCGATTGCCATTGGCCGCTCCACTTTGTTGCCGCGGGTTTGTTCTCTATTGTCGCCGGGCCGCTTTGCCATTCATAACAAACCTCGACCGCCGCCACCCCGGCAATTCCGGATGTTAGCCGAATACAGAATGGCTCGTTGTCCGTTCGCGGTTTGGCCGGAAAAGAGAATTGGCCGGTTGACTGGCCGGGGGCGTCGTTCGAGGCACTCACGCGGAGTACCGCATCCGTGCGATAGCCCCAGAAAGGATAGATCGAGCCATCGGATCTAAATCCGGCGGGTGTCTGAATAGGTATATCACCGGCCCAAACCGACGCGCCGCTGTTAGTTATGCGCTCACCGTTGTGACTCATCGAACAGCTGACATTTACCTTTTGGCCGGGAATGACCCGGTCGGTGTTGAGCAGGTCCAGCTTACAGCTCACCTTCGAGGTGTCCTTTAACCAACGCTGGGTACCGTTACGGTCGTAATAGTCCATTTCATAGGTCAGGTCGTACGGAGCGCCGGATTGTTCGTGGTGCTGGTCCGGGTCGTTGGGGGTCGAGGTGTTGGTCCACAGTTTTTCGCGAACCTTCTTCCAACTGCCTCCCCCGCCCGGATTTGGCGGCGGAGATTCCTTTTTCTTAGAATCGTTGAATGGAAAATTGATAAGCCGAAACTCGATCTTATCCATTGTCTGCTTCGTCGCCGGGTCAAAGATGGCCTCATCGGCATCTTGCAAATGTCCATAACGGCCGTAAAACTTTTGTCCCAGGCCGCTTTCAGGGCGGTCTGCTTGCTTATCTCGTTCTGCAGATGAGCTTTTTTCAACTTTCTCTTGTCTTTCACGTCCTGCGGATCGATCCATAGGGGAATTACTCCGACTGCCATTGTGTTAATGTCGCTGGCTTTCATGGCGATCAAACGCCTAAGGTCGGTCTCATTTTTCCGGGACTGTACGTAATCATTATGGAGTCGCCCCGCCTGCTCTTCATCAGCATCCCGCGGCCTAAATTGTCCCTGCGAAAAAATAGCCGTTGCTGTCAGCAAAATAATTAACAAAGATGTCCATTTCGTCTTCATTTCGGTTTCTCCAGTGTGGAAACCCAACAGATCGCAGCCATACGGTTCTGTGGCCGAACTACAGATTTCGCCGGAGGCGTTAACCCTCTGCGGGCTCGGAACGAACGACAAAAACGCTGCACGGTGAATGATGCACGACCGAATCGGATACCGAACCGAGCAGATTACGTTCCCAAAATCCGTGGCCGTGCGTGCCAACTATGATCACGTCGGCCGCCCATTCCTCGGCGACCTCGACTATGACGCGGGCCGCGTTACCCCGTTCAAGTTTTGTGACCAAATTCAGGTTTGTCTCAGGGAACTGCCCCCGCAGCCTGTCTGCGGAATGTTTGATAGCCTCATCTGCAAGGTTTCGAGCCGCGTTTTCGGCTTGTTGGTAATACTCGACCGACACACCGAATGGCTCGCCCGCGATCGGGCCGAGCTTCTCGTACACGGAGAGGATCATTATTTCTGACGTGTCCGGGCGGACGACCATTTCGGCGGCGCGGTCTATCGCCGCATCGCTAAATTGCGATCCGTCGGTTGCTATTAGGATCTTCATGATTTGCCTCCTACAGGCTTTTTTGACCTGTTTCTAAAGCAAATTGACGCAAAATGTATTCCCATTTATGCTTTTCAGCGATTTAACAGCAAAAGCGGGTAAAATTAACTTTATACCTGCTCTCGGGCGTGCTATCATCGCGAAAATTTCCACGCTTCGCGCAGTTGTTCTCGCAAGGTTTGATCGCTATGACGTATTTGGGACAGAAAAAAATAGGTGTGGGTCGTGTTAAGTGGGCCGCAAGCATAATTCTCGCGATTGCTGTGTCGTTAGCTGCCGGCTGTGGAGGCACAATCCCACCTGCGAATAACGGCCCGGCGGCCCCGCCGCCTGTTACTGAGGCATCAGCGACCTTTCTTTCGGTCGGCGATATCATGCTCTCGCGCGGTGTGGCAAGGATGATAGACAACGCCGGCGACCCGAATAAGCCCTTCAGCGCGTTGGCGGACCAGTTTGCCGCAGTGGACTTTAGCTTTGGCAACCTCGAATCGCCTATCTCAGGCAACGACAGCATCATCGGAAAGGGCCTTGTGTTTAATGCGCAGCGGAAGAACACAGTCGGCCTTGTCAAACATAAATTCAAGATCGTCAGCCTTGCGAATAACCACGCGTTAGACCAGCGGATCGACGGCCTCCGCTATACTCAAAGCTTTCTGAAAGAAAAAGGAATCGAATTTGCAGGCGTCGGCGAAAATAAGGAAGAAGCTTTTAGGGGCAAGGTCATAGACGCGAATGGGATCCGCATCGGGTTCATTTCCACGTCCTATGCGTCGGTAAACGACGGCGGCGTCACGACGAATCCCTACGTCGCGCGTATCGAGGACCTCGACTATCTAAAAAACTCGATCACGGAACTCAAAACCCGCTGCGACTTGGTCGCGGTTTCTATGCACGCGGGTATAGAATACACCCGCAACCCGCACAAACCGCAGGTCGATTTTGCCCGCGCGGCGATCGACCTCGGTGCCGATATCGTCATAGGTGCCCATCCGCATTGGATCCAAACGATCGAAAAGTACAAGGGAAAATACATCTTTTACTCGCTTGGCAATTTTATATTTGACCAGCGTCAGCCGGGGACGCGCGACGGCCTTATGTTCCGCACCACCGTTCGCCGCAAACAACGGCTCGACGCCTCGCAGCTTGCTACGCAGATCGAAGAGATCGAGCTGATCCCGGTCATTATCGAGGCTTTCGGCGTTCCGCGCCGTGCCAATGAACACGAGGCGGCTGCTATCCTTCAAAAGATCGGCATCACCGATCCTGTCCTCCGGCCCTAGAGCAGCATCGTTGATCAGCGCTTTCTTTTTCGAACTTAGCGCGAAATAGAACCCAGGTTTGTCCGCTGCGCTGGGCTCCCGCATTCCAAAAACACACGGTATTTGCTCCATTTTGTTCGCTGATCGAAAAGGGCACACAACTTGCGCGCCTTCTTATATCTGGAAAGGAGTATTACTATGCAGGAACAAGCGATAGAAACCAAAAAGGAAGGATATTTTAACGGAGCATTAAATGCCGCCGAGTTTGCCGCTCGGGCCGGTATAAAGGTCGAACGCCTGAAGGAACGCGCCGCCCATGCTATCGAAAACGGCATGACGGATGCCCGTAGAATGGTAAAACGGGGCCGCTATGCCGCCGAAGATCTCGTCGATGATACCGCTCATAGGATCAAAAAGGAACCTTGGACGTCAGTCGGAATTACCTTTGGTGTCGGAATGGTGTTGGGCGCAACGATCGGTTGGCTCGTGGGACACAGGTGCAAAAAAGACTAGGTCTTTCGTACGAACATCTTTGATGATCGGCTGCGTGCCGGGTGCGTTTCCCGCGGCATGCATTATGGGATTGTGTTTATCCGAGCCGCGAGGGCGATGTCAACGCCTGTAACGCCTCCGCGGTCATGCGTCGTTAATGATACGTCGGCGTAGCCCCAACCAAAAGTAATATCTGGGTGGTGATCGGCGGCTTCGGCAAGTGTTCCGACCGCGTTGACAAAGTCTAAAGAGGCTGCAAAATCCGCGAACTTGCGCCCCAGTTTTATCGCCGGGCCTTCGAGCGACCAACCGGCGAGCTCATCGAGAGCCGCATGAAGCTCTTCTTCTGTTAAGATTCTACGTTCCATTTATCCTCGGCCGTTTTCGGCTCCAAAGTTTTTGATACCTCGTATTTTGGTTTGCTGCGTTGGTGGCGGGGGGGGTTTCTTCTAAACCCGATACTCGGGTGTAAAATTACAAACCTAATATAAAAGCGACCGCCAAAAAAGATACGGCCGCGATGAGGCTGTTGCTGTCTGACACTTCGATCAAGATGTACGAAAAAGAAGCCATTGCTCAGGGCGTAACGGTAAACGATATCGTGGCACGCGAAACTCTGTTTGCCGAAAATCAACGGGCGGTTGAATTCAAAGACGAAAAGATAGACGGCGATAAGGCAACGCTACTCGTAAAAAATTCGAACAGTAAAAAATGGGAAACGATCTTTTTTGTCCGGGAAAATGGTGAATGGAAGATCGATAAACAGAGTAGTGCCGACCAGTTGCAGAAAGAGATCGAAGAAGAGCAGCGGCAAATGTTCGAAAAGTTCAATAATCTCGACGCCTCGCCGCAGGCGAGCCCCCAACTTCAGGAGTAAATTGTGGCGACCATTAAGCCTTTCAGTGCTCTGCGGCCTGTGGCTGAACAAGCAAAGCGCGTTTCCTGTCTTCCGTATGACGTAGTTTACGAATCGGAGGTCCGCGATCATATCGAACGAAATTCACTGAGTTTCCTGAGGGTAACGCGAGCCGAAGGTGAATTTCCGGCGGGCGCCAATCCCTCATCCGAAGAAATATTTGAGCGGGCACGGCAGAATCTGGATGAGTTCATTCGCGAAGGCATACTCGTTCATGACCCAGAGCCTGTCTTTTATGTTTACCAGCTCGACTCAGGCAGTCACACTCAGACCGGGCTTGTTGCCTGTTGCTCGCTCGATGATTACGAGTCCGGGCACATCAAAAAACACGAAAAGGTCCGCCCTGACAAGGTCGCAGACCGGACCGATCACATGCTAGCCGTTCGTGCACAAACGGGACTGATCTTTTTGGCGGTTCGCGGCACTAATGAGATACACCGGCTGATCGACTCGACCACAGAGAGCGAACCTATCTACGAATTTGAGTGCCCTGAAGGAGTGATGCAGCGTGTCTGAAGCGCAAGCGAAAGCACCAATGAATGGCAAGCCGCGTTTCGCGATGTGCCTGATCTTTACATCGCCGATGGCCATCACCGTGCAGAGAGCACGGCTCGCCCGCGAGACATTGCGTGATCGATCCCATCCGACTACACAGGCAGCGAAGATTACAATTTTGTCGTCGCCGGTATTTTCCCTGCCGAAGATCTAAAGATCTTGCCGTATAATCGAGCTGTCAAAGACCTAAACGGCCTGACAAAAGAAGAATTTCTGTCACGCGCAAGTGAAAATTTTGTATTCGGCGAGCCCGGACAAAAAGTGCCGCAAAATCATGGCGACCTGTGTATGTATATCGACGGCGAATGGCATTCGCTCAGGTTTGCGGTAAATTATATTCGCGAACCCGACCCGATCGAGCGCCTCGATGTCAGCATCTTGCAGAACTTTTTGCTCGAACCGGTCCTCGGCATACACGACGCACGCACTGATGAGCGGATCGGTTTTATCGGAGGCAAACGCGGCACGGACGAGCTCGAACGTCTCGTCGATAACGGCACATACGCAGTTGCGTTTTCGATGTACCCGACTACCATGGACGACCTGCTTGCGGTTTCGGATATGGGCGAGATCATGCCGCCAAAATCGACCTGGTTCGAGCCAAAGCTTAAAGACGGCCTGCTCGTCCACCAGATCTGACACATATTGGAATGAAGAACCTCGCTGATATCAGAAAAGATTACTCGCGTGAGGAGCTTTCAAGATCGCGTGTGTCTAATGATCCATTCACTCAATTTGGGCTTTGGATGGATGAAGCTATCGCCGCTGAGGTTCCGGAACCAACCGCAATGACACTCGGTACCACCGGTGCCGATGGGCGGCCCTCGTCGAGAGTCGTACTGCTAAAAGGTTTTGATAACGAGGGATTTGTTTTTTTCACTAACTACAAAAGCCGTAAGGGACGGCAACTCGAAGAAAATCCGTTTGCAGCCGTTAATTTTTTCTGGCCCGAGCTCGAACGCCAGGTGAATATCGCCGGCAGCGTGGATAAAGTGTCCGATACAGAATCGGATGAGTATTTTGCATCGCGCCCCTTTACAAGCCGCGTGGGAGCGTGGGCCTCTCATCAAAGCGAAAAAATAGATTCGCGTATGATCATAATGACGCGAGCCGCAAAGCTGTTAGTAAAATACGCTGGCGGCACAGTACCGCGTCCGCCGCACTGGGGCGGTTTTAGGATAGTTCCCGACCGTATCGAATTTTGGCAAGGACGTGAAAGCCGCCTTCACGACCGTATTTGCTACGAACGCAGCGGCGAAGATTGGGAAATTTTCCGTCTGTCGCCTTGATCGCATATGCTTGAAACCGAACGCCTCTATATCAACAAACTGACGCCCGAGGATCTGCCGTGGCTGATCGAGCTCCGCACCCCGGATGCAGTCAACCGTTATATGGGCGGCCCGAAAATGCAGAATGCCGAAGCCCTTACCTCTCGGCTTCCTTTTTATCTCGAATGCCACGAAAAATACGGCTTTGGCTTTAGCACCATGACGCTGAAGGCGACCGGTGAAAAGATCGGAACGAGCGGACTCCAACCGCTCGGTGATACGGGCGAGATCGAGGTCGGGTACAATCTTGCTGAAAAATACTGGCGGCAGGGCTTCGGCTACGAATGTGCCCACGCGTGGCTCAAATACGGCTTTGAAATTGCCGGACTCGAACGCATCGTCGCCGTCGCCGACCCGAGAAATACGGGCTCGTGGAGGATAATGGAAAAGTGCGGTATGCATTACGAGCGCAACGAAATGCACTACGGCATGGATTGCGTTTTTTACGCGATAGAACGCACGGAATTTCTTGCTAGAGCATCTCAGGCTTAACTGAAGCAACAGGAAACTGGTTACCGTCGGCATTTACCTTTCCGTACATATGCGGCCTAATATCCCGAAATTTATCTTTGCGGTATTGCTGACTCTTTACTTTTTGTGGATAGCCTGGGATCCGATGCAGGGCAGCTTTCTCGACAACGTCGATCTGCCGATCCATGAGACCGGGCATCTGCTATTCCGACCTCTCGGCGAATTTATGGGCATCGCCGGCGGTTCACTGTTTCAGGTCATCTTGCCGCTCGTCTTTGCTTTGTATTTTGCGTGGCAACGCAGCTATTATTCGGCGGCGATAGTGACGTTGTGGGTAGGGCAGAGTATTTTGAACGTCTGGGTCTATGCCGCTGATGCGGTCGTCATGCAGCTAGTTTTGACCAGCGGCTTTACCGGCAGCGAAGGCAGCTTTCATGATTGGAACTATATGCTCGACCACCTGGGGCTGCTGGGTTCGACAAAAACGGTAGCGGGAATTATTCGTTTTGTAGGTACGGTCACTATAATGATCTCAGGCCTCTGGGCAATATATTTTTCATTTATCGCAGTAGAAGAAACGGTTGACGAACTATGAAGGTAACCCTAATTACCGGTGCATCGAGCGGTATTGGCGAAGCCTTTGCACGGCGGCTCGCCGCCGAAAAGCATAACCTAGTCCTGGTCGCCCGCAGCGAGACCGCTCTTCTCGAGCTTTGTGACGAGTTGATGCTCAAGCATCAAATAATGGCTCATTATGTCGTCCTCGATCTTGCCGAGCCTGATTGCGATCTAAAATTGATGGCTGAAACAGAAAAGCACGGATTTGAGGTAGATTGGCTGATCAACAACGCCGGATTTGGGTCGGTCGGTGACTTTGCCGCTCTCGACATCGATCGCGAACTGCAAATGATCGAGCTCAATATCGCCGCTCTGGTCGCCCTCACTCATTGTTATTTAATAGGAATGCGCGAGCGGAAAAGCGGCACGATCATTAATGTTTCTTCTGCCGCCGGCTTTCAGCCGATACCATTTATGGCGACCTATGCCGCGACGAAAGCCTTCGTCACGTCATTTTCCGAAGCCATCGCCGAAGAAAATCGCCCGTTTGGAATTCAGGTCTTGGCTCTCTGTCCGGGATCGACAAAGACCAATTTCTTTAAGGCATCAAATATCGATCGCCCGATTCAGGTCAAAGGCCAGCAGACGGTGGATGACGTCATCGCGACCGCAATGAGAGCAGTAAAAGGTCGCCGCAACAAGGTAGTTTCCGGGTTAGCAAACAAGATCGGCGCTTTTCTCGGAACGCATTCGCCGCATTTTTTGTCGTCGCGGCTGATGGCAAAGGCTCTAAGATCGCGATTTCAGGGAGATAAATGAAGTTCACAGTTCTCGGCAGCGGTTCGACCGGCAATGCGGTGCTTATTTCGAGCGAGACGACGAACGTTCTCGTCGATGCCGGCATGAGTGCTCGTGAGATACTTCGGCGCCTCGGTGAAATGGGCGTCACTCAAGATAGGCTCGACGGCATTTTGATCACACACGAACACGGCGATCATGCGGGCGGTTTGCGCGTTCTGATGGGGAGCGTGGATTGTCCGGTGTTCATTTCGAGGCCGACCGAAGATTCGTATTACGACACGCGCGCGGGCGGGCAGAACGGAGACAGTGAATCTTCAAAACGCCGCACCGCACTCAGGAACAAGGCCGTCGAGATAGAATCGACCCGCGAATTTCGCATCGGCGATATCGATTTTGAACCGTTTAGTGTGCCGCACGATGCGGCGGACAATTTCGGTTTCGTCGCCAAAAAAGACGGTGTAAAGGTCGCGACGCTGATGGATTTTGGGCACATTAATGACCTCATCAAAGAAAGCCTGATGGGTTGTGACGCGATCGTTGTCGAATCAAACCACAGCCGCGACATGCTCCGAGCCTGTTCGGTTTATACCTGGGACCTTAAACAGCGGATCATGTCCGGAACGGGTCACCTCTCGAATGAAGACCTGTCCGATTGGCTCACTAATGATTTTGACGGTTCGGCACGCCACATAGTACTCGCCCACCTGTCGCAGCGTGCAAATGAGCCAAATCTGGCCCGCATCATGGCCGAGACCGCCCTGCAAATGCGGCCATCCCTATTCCGATCGGAAGCAAAGATCTCTATCTCACACCCCAAACAACCGACCGAGTGGTTTCAATTTTAGGTAGTATCTGTGACCACACCGCGGAACGAGAGCCTATGGAGTTTACACGGCCCGTGTTCCCGCAGGGCGGCAAAATGCGAGGCGGCACCATAACCTTTGTGCCCGGCGAAACCGTAATGGGGAAATTCGGCATCGTACGTCTTCATCAAGTCGTCGCGATATGTTTTTGCTAGGATCGAAGCTGCGGCTATCGACGCCGAGATCGAATCGCCTCTAATGATGGCCTTTTGAGGCAGGGGCGAGAGTTTCAATTGGAGCGCGTCGATGAGGAGGAAATCGGCGGGTCGAGTGAGTGTTTCGATGGCGATCAGCATCGCTTTTTTTGTCGCTTCTAGTATATTGATGCGGTCGATCTCGTCGGCTTCGACGCTGCCGATCGAATACGCAATACAGTATTCTTTCAATTGAGCGGCGATCTCATCGCGGGCTTTTTCCGATAGTTTTTTTGAATCATCCAGGCCCCTTGGCAGCGGCATGGCCGGATCTAAAATACATGCCGCGGCCACAACCGGCCCGGCGAGGCAACCGCGGCCGACCTCGTCGACACCCGCGATGAAACGGTATCCGTGGGTTCGAGCCTGTTCCTCAAATACTAGTCCGATCGACGAAACCTTAAGGTCATCAAACAACGAAACGCGGGACACCGATCCATCATTACCTAATGAACCAGGCGATCCCGCGTTTCCCATTTTTTTCTCCAGGCCTAGCTTGCCTGCTGCTTCTTGGCCCGTGTGTCGCGTTCCTTGATGCGGGCTGCTTTACCACGCAGATCGCGAAGGTAATACAGTTTCGCGCGTCGGACCTTACCTCGGCGAACAACATCAATGTGGTCGATCACCGTAGCGTGAAGCGGAAAAATTCGCTCGACACCAACGCCAAAGCTTACCTTTCGAACCGTCACGGTCTCGCGGACGCCGCCGTGCTTGATGGCGATACAGATTCCCTCGAACGCCTGCAGACGCTCTTTGTTACCTTCTTTGATGCGTACATGCACACGAACCGTGTCGCCGGGCTGAAACGCAGGAATGTTGTCTTTCATTTGTGTCTTTTCGACACTGTCTAGTCTGTTCATTTTCTTAGTCGGCCAGAGGTCAGTAGTTAAGTTACGGGAAGTTCCGGACAGTTTTAGATAGTTGCGGTCATGCCGTTTGAACTGTCTGAAACTTTGTGCAACTTCTAATAACTCAGCTACTCACATTTCACCATTTTCTCCTTTCAATAGATCTGGTCTATTTGTTTTAGTTTTTTCAAGCGCCTTTTCCCGGCGCCATTTCTCTATTTCGGCATGATTGCCGTTCAATAAAACCTCAGGGACTTTCATCCCATTAAACTCAGCCGGCCGCGTGTAGTGCGGGCAATCGAGCAAAACGTCCGAGAAGGAATCATTCGCCGCCGAAGTATCGCTGCCGAGTGCATCCGGCAAAAGCCGGACAATGCTGTCAACCAAAACGACCGCTGCCGGCTCACCGCCGGACAAAACATAGTCGCCGATCGAGATCTCGTCCGTCACGAGCGTCTCGTTCACCCTTTCGTCGACGCCCTCATACCGGCCGCAAATGAAAACGACATGCATCGCATCGTCAGCAAACTGTCGTGCGTCTGCCTGAACAAAAGGTTTCCCCTGCGGTGAAAGCAATACGACCCGCGTCCCTATTGGATATGCAGCCCGGTCGCACGTCCCCACTAAATTTTCAATCGCGGCAAATATCGGTTCCGGCTTCATCACCATTCCGTCGCCGCCGCCGAAAGGACGGTCGTCTGTCATCTTGTGCTTATCGACCGCGTATTCGCGAATGTCACGCACATTAATGTCAACGATCGCGGCAAGCTTTGCCCGCCTGATGATCCCGAAATCAAAGACGGCGTCAAAGAATTCCGGAAAGATTGTCAAAACGTCAATTTTCATTTCCGGAACGCAGGTAGCCTGCCAGAGTATCGATAACCAAGTTCGTTCGAAACCAAATCGAAGGCCGACAGCCTGCGAGCCGACTAAAGATCCAGCAACCCATCCGGCGGATCTATACGAATCAGTTTGTTTTCAATATCGACCTCGATACAGATCGCCTCGGCAAACGGGATCAGGTAATCCTTTGTCTCACCTTTGACGACTAGCAATTCGGTTCCGCCGGTCCTCATCAACTCTCGAACCTCGCCGATCTTTGCCCCGACAATGGTCTCTACCTTACAATGCTCAAGTTCCCAATCGTAATATTCATCGTCATCGAGTTCGACCGCGTCTGATTCAGGAACGCAGATCTCGCAATTTCGGAGAGTCTCACCACTATCGATGGTGTCATAACCCGAAAATTTCAGGATAACGCGGCCATTCTGAAACCAAAACTTTTCAATTTTCAAACCGAACTGTTCGCCGCTTTGGCGAACCGCCGTAACATCGTCGAGTCCCTCAAAACGCTCGGGAAAATCCGTCAAAAGATCAGCAACGACCTCGCCCTTAAGCCCTCGTGTACGGACAATATTTGCTATCGCTATTAAATCTGTTGAGTTCATAGAACCCAATAAACTAATCTTCGACCAAATCGAGCTGAAACCTTTTGTTTTGTTTCTGCCCGGCGACATACAAAAGACTGCGTATCGCTTTCACGGTACGGCCCTCACGTCCAATGACACGGCCCATATCGCTGTCGGCGACACGAACCTCGATCCGAACGTTCTTTCCGTCGCCGCTCTCGGCGACCTCGACCGCGTCGGGCTCACCCACGAGTGATCTGACGATCCTTTCTACAGCTTCTTTCATATGTTTGTCGGGTCCATCAAGTTGTTGAGTTCATTAAGAACAGGTCACTCAAGAAACCCAAAAACTATTCCGCTGCCGCTTCAGCTGCCGGATTGTTCTTGATCAGGCTTTTTACCGTTTCGGTCGGTTGAGCTCCGACGCCGATCCAGTAATTGATGCGGTCGTGATTTAACGTCACTTCCGCCGGATCGATCATCGGATTGTAAGTACCAACATTTTCAAGGTATTTACCGTCACGTTTTGAACGCTTTTCCTTAACCACAAGGCGATAGAAAGGTTTACCCTTCGCGCCCATTCTCATCAGACTTATTGCTAACATAATTATTCATCCTCGAGAGGTTGATATCCAAAAATTTCGAACATCAACGTCGTTTCTTGTGCCTTTTCTTCTTCCTGATACTCTTAGACGATGAACCGTTAGGCTCATCATCTGTGTAATCGATCGCCGAGCCGCTGCCCAGCGATCCCATAGAATTTCCGCCGCCCAGCATATTGCCGAGGCCGCCCGCCAAACCGCCTGCCATCTTTCTGGCCATGCCGCCTAACAAACCGCCGCGGTTCATTTGCGCCATCATTTTCTTCATCTGCTCGTATTGCCGCAAAAGCTGGTTGACCTCTGCGATGGTCGAACCGCTGCCGCCGGCGATGCGAGTCTTGCGGCTTGCGTCGATGACCTTATGGTTATTGCGTTCCTGCCGCGTCATTGATCCGATGATCGCCTCGGTCCGCTGCATTTGATGATCAACGACCGCGCTTTGTTCGTCGGTGATCTGTATACCGCCGGTCATTTGTTCGGGCAGCATTTTCATCAGCTTTGACATCGAGCCGAGCTTTTTGAATTGTCCGAGTTGATTGCGAAAATCTTCGAGCGAAAACTGGTTCGTCGTCATTTTCCGCAACTGCTCTTGCGCTTCCTTTTCGTCGATCTTGCCCTGAACTTCCTCGATCAGGCTCAGAACATCGCCCATTCCCAGGATCCGCTGGGCGATACGATCCGGATAGAATGGTTCTATCGCGTCGTATTTTTCACCGACCCCGACGAATTTGACAGGCTGGCCGATGACCTGTTTGATCGAAAGTGCAGCACCGCCGCGGGCGTCGCCGTCCATCTTGGTCAGCACAACGCCGGTGATGCCTACACGATCATGAAAGACCTCAGCAGAGCGGACCGCGTCTTGTCCTGTCATCGCATCAGCGACAAATAAAACTTCAACCGGTTTCGTCTCGGCCTTGATCTGCTCGAGCTCGACCATCAGTTCGTCGTCGATGTGCAGACGGCCGGCCGTGTCGACCATCAATGTGTCAAAGCCGAATTCCGCCGCGTACTTCATGGCACCGCGAACGATCGTCATCGGGTCGTTTGAATCCTTGCCTTCGTAAACCGCGACATTGACCGCGTTCGCGACCACCTTTAGCTGTTCACGAGCGGCAGGACGATAAACGTCGACCGACACCAACAGCGGTTTCCGCTCTTGATTGTCAGCGAGCCACCGCGAGATCTTTCCTGTCGAAGTAGTTTTACCCGATCCCTGCAAGCCAACGATCATCACGACGTTCGGCGTCTGCTTTGTAAAAACCAGCCGCGACGACGTACCGCCCATTAGTTCGGCGAGTTCGTCATATACGATCTTGACGACCTGTTCGTGGGGTTTGAGATCCTGCCAAACTTCTTGACCCTCTGCCTTGGCACGGACCGCGTCGACGAAGTCCTTAGCGACCTTATAATTAACGTCCGCCTCGAGCAGCGCCATCCGTATCTCTCGCAGTGCCGCATCCACGTGCTCGGGCGTTAATTTGCCCTGACCACGCAGATTTTTTAGCGATCTTTTGAGTTTGTCGGATAACGATTCGAACATAATTACGTCTTATAGACACACTTCGGCCGCTAGAGTCGAAACTATAAATAGTAAGTGTTTATCGGGAAAGTGTCAAGAATTCGGTATGGTAAAAAGGACCCGGTCGATGGCCCCTAGCACCCGTTCTAACGGTACGGAAAGTATGCATCTCGGCTCGCCGAACTCGGAGCAGACATACCCGGGACAAGGTTGGCAGGCAAACTCTTCGAATACTATCTCGTTAGGGGCATCGGTCCACGGACGCCAGTGGTTGCGGTTTGACGAGCCAAAGACCACTACAGTTGGTGTGCCAACCGCGGCGGCAATGTGGGCAATACCTGAGTCGTTACCGACAAAAATGCGTGCCTTTGACGCCAAGGCGTTGATCTCGGGTAGTGAAAGATCGTCAAATATTGTGACGGGAACCCTTGATGCGCATTTTAGTTCACTCAGAATCGTGGTTTCATTTTTTGAAGCAACGGCGACGATCGCTAGCCCTTTCTGCTCAAGAAACTCGGCGGTGCGGCCGAATTTTTCGGTCGACCATTGCTTTGTGGCAAAGGCAGCGGCAGGGTGCATCACTGCATAGCTGCCGCTCTCGTGCCACTCGCTCACGCGAGCGGTCCTGCCTTTTTCGGTGACAGCCAAGCGCGTTTTCGGCCGATCCTCGACCGGCACACCAACAAACCCCAGCAATGCTAGCTGCTGCTCAGCTGAGTGGGTAAATTCAGCACACCAAAAATCATTGGCTGACGAGAGTAAATGATTGTAAAGAAACGGATATTGATAGTACGAGTAGCCGATACGGTGTCTCGCGCGGCTTGCCGCAACGAACATTGTCGCAGTCGTGCCGCCGTGCATGTTGACGGCAAGATCATATCGGCGACGCCGAAGCTCAAAGGCGATCTTGAGCCTTTCAGAAGTAGTTTTACCGACCCGGATCACGTTATCAATAGCGTCAAAGCCATCGAGTAAGGGTGCGACCCAATCCTCAAGTAGTACGTCAATTTGAGCATCGGGCAAAAAACGCCTGAGAGCTATGAGTGATGGCGTCGAGAGAACGGTGTCGCCGATCGAACGCAGTTTTACTACGAGAACGCGATCTACATTGGACCAGTCGATCATCATGAAGTCGAGAGAGTCTCGGGCGTCGCGAGTCAAGAGAGTCGGCTCTCAAGACTCTCAAGGCTCTCCGGACTCACCGACTACTTCTCAACGGATGCTTCTTCGACAAGCATAACGGGGATGCCGTCGCGGATCGGATAAACCAGTGAACACTCGGCATTAAGGCACTTCAAGCGAGTTTCGGCTTCGTCGATCTGAAGTTCGCTGCGGCATTGCGGGCACCTAAGAATCGCAAGAAGTTCGGGATTGATAGCCATATTTGTAAATCATAAAGCAAAACGTAGAAAGGCAAAAGGCAAAACAGGAATTTGCGCCTGCTTTGCCTTTCTAATTTCGCCCCATAACTTAGACCGCTTCCGTTTTAGTTCCGCATTCCGGGCAGAATTTCGCCCCGGCGGCGAGTTCAAACTGGCAGTTGCCGCATTTGGCTTTTTCCTGCGTCGAACCGCATTCCGAGCAGAATTTAGCTCCTTCGCGAAGGTTCGCGCCGCATTTGACGCAAGGGACCTGGGCGATCTCCATCTTGCCGCCGCAGTCGGAACAGAATTTCACGCCGACGGCGTTTGCCTTACCGCAGCTAGGGCACGCGACAGTCGCAGCCGGGGCCGCCCCGCCACCGCCGCCTTGCTGGCCGCCAAAAGCGCCGACCATCTGGTTACCCATCGCAAATCCGGCTCCGAGGCCCGCACCGAGGCCGGCACCGCCGCCTTCGTTCTGCGCAGCATCTCGCAGAGCGTCCGCAGCCTGAAACTTCATATACTGATCGACGTTGCCGAGAGCACCCATAGCGGCACGACGGTTGATCGCGTCCTGAACCTCCTCAGGAACGCTGACATTTTCGACATAAAATTTGGTGACCTCGAGGCCGTAACCTTTGAAATCTTCGTTGATCTGGCCGCGGATCTTATCGCCAAGTTCTTTGTATTGGGAAGCAAGTTCGATCGCCGGTATTTTGAGTTCGCCTAGCGAATCTGAGAATTCGGTCACGATCGCCCGCTTGAGCTGGCCTTCGATGTCGTCGGTGCTAAATTGAGCGTTGGTCCCGGCGATCTCTTTGATGAAGGCAGCCGGATCACCTACCCGCAGACTGTACGCCCCAAAGGCTCGGAGTTGAACCATGCCAAAATCGGCATCGCGGAGCATGATCGGATTCGACGTTCCCCATTTCATGTCCGTAAACTGTTTGGTATTAACAAAATAGACTTCTGATTTGAATGGTGAATTAAAGCCGTACTTCCATGCACCCAACTTCGAAAGGATCGGCGTATTGCCGCCGTCGATCTCATATTTGCCAGGTGCAAAAACGTCAGCGACCTGTCCTTCAAAGACAAAAACCGCCGATTGCGATTCGCGAACGATCAACTGAGCGCCGTTTTTGATCTCTTGCCCGGCTACCGGAAAGCGATACACCATCGTATCGCCGGTGTTATCGAGCCACTCGATAACTTCGATAAATTGGTTGAGTGCTTCTTGTTTGATTTTATCAATAATGCTCATTTACAGATCTCCTTGGTCTTAACTCTTAACGATAAAATATGACACAAAGTTGCGGCAATTGGAAGTTTTATCCGTCGCCCTGACCCTCATCTAAACGTGGCCTTCCTATTACCCACAGAAAGATGAGCATCGCTGCTCCGCCAGTGATATCGAGTAGGCTATCCCAGACGGATGAGGTTCGCGCCGCCTCAAAACTCTGGTTGAATTCGTCCGCTGCTGCTACTATTGCGACGAGCACAAGAGGGATCAGATATCGCCAGTTGCGCAATAATCCGGTACCGGCGGCGGTAAGGGCACGTGCCGCAAAAAAGGCGAGTATCGCGTATTCGGTAAAATGTGCTGATTTACGAATGAAGGCATGGATCGAGCGGCGAGATTCTTCCGCCATTTCAGGAAAGAAAAACTTCAGCAGCGGGCCTATTATGCGCGAAGTTTCGTCCATCGAGCCATTATTGCTCGATAGGAAGAAAATAACTCCTATCCACAAAAAAACAGGCGCGTAGGCCCAAAACCCGACGCGCCAAGTGTTTGAACTACCTAAGTCGGTCACCCTTATGGAGTACCCATATTAAAGCTTGCCGAACCGCCGCCTATTACCACCGCGATGATCGTTATTACCCAGCCGGCGACCTGAAGCATAAGCGGATTTTTACCTTCTTTTCTTACCACGTAGAAAATGATCCCTCCGACGATACCGCAGAGAAAAGTCACAACACCCCAGATAGCCTTTTCAGAACCGTCTTTTCCGGTCTGGATCGCCGTAACGATCATCCAGACCCAACCGACGAACATCAGCAAATAGCCAACCATCAAAAGAATTCCAGCCATTAGATTCCTCCACTAAATTGAAAAAAGTTTTGAATTGAACAAGCACCGCGATGATACACGAATATGACAAGGAAAGTCCAACAAAAAGCCCGGTGCGAAAAGACACCGGGCCTAAATCCATTTTCTTCAGATTGTTATGCCGCTGCAGCCCCCGACACAACTTCAATGATCTCTTTGGTGATGGCGGCTTGTCGAATGCGGTTCATATTTAGCGTAAGCGTGTCGATGAGCTCACCGGCATTTTTAGACGCAGAATCCATTGCGGTCATACGCGAACCTTGTTCCGACGCAACCGACTCGAGCATGCCCTTATATATCTGGGTCTCGACCTGCTTCGGCAGCAGACGGCCAAATATCTCAGCAGCCGGCTGTTCGTAAATATACTCGGCTTGAACCCCCGTCGTCTCAGCCCCGCTATTATCGGCACTTCGCGGAATGGGCAATAATTGCTCAATCACCGGCTTTTGCGAAAGAACCGTCTTAAATTCCGTAAAAGCGATAAAGACCTTATCGATCGACGTGTCTTCTGTAAAGACATCTATGATCCGTTTGGCGATCGCCATAGCATCAGCGTGGACAACCTGGCCCGAGCCCGTCAGGCCGACATATTCTTCGGTAAATTTGACCTCACGGCGTTTGAAAAAATCGCGCCCCTTCCGGCCAACAGGGATCATGCTCTCGACTTTGCCGTCATTTTGTTTGAGGAAAGCCTGAGTCGCCTTGATCACGTTAGCGTTAAAGGCACCGGCGAGTCCCTTGTCAGCGCTAACCAGCACGAAAAGATACTTATCATCGCCTCTCTCATCGAGCAGAGGATGCGAAACGTCACTGCCGACCTTTGAGCTAAGATCGCCGAGCACTTCCGACATCTTACCGGCGAAAGGCCGCGAGGACGTTACACGGTCCTGCGCGCGTTTCAGCTTAGCCGCAGCGACCATCTTCATCGCTTTGGTGATCTGTTGTGTGTTCTTAACCGACTTAATGCGTCGGCGCATGTCCAGAAGACTAGCCATAAAATTAGTGACGAGGGACGAGTGGAGAGGGGGTAGGTGACCTTCTTCGTCACTTTTCCCTCATCACTTGTCATCCATTATGCTGCTGCGGTTGCGGCGGTCTCCCAACGAGATGCCTTAAAATCTTCGACCGCTTCCTTCATTTCTGCCTTTAGGTCATCATCGATCGAACGTTTTTCGCGTAGCGTATTCAGTACGCCCGGATGTGAGCTTTCAATAAAATTTGTCAGCTCTTCCTCAAATCGTTTCAGATCCGATACTTCAACATCGTCAGCGAGGCCGTTAGATACCGTCCAGATGATCAACACCTGTTCGAGAACGTCCATCGGCACATACTGCGGCTGTTTGAGGATCTCTGTCAAGCGTTTGCCGCGTTCGAGCTGCGATTGCGTCGATTTGTCGAGGTCCGAGCCGAACTGTGCAAAAGCCGCAAGTTCGCGGAACTGTGCGAGATCGATACGCAGCGTTCCTGCGACCTGCTTCATCGCCTTGATCTGTGCGCTGCCGCCCACACGCGAAACCGAGTTACCGACGTTGATCGCCGGACGAACACCCGAGTTGAACAAGTCGGACTCGAGGAAGATCTGTCCGTCGGTGATCGAGATCACGTTGGTCGGAATGTATGCCGAGATATCGCCGGCTTGAGTTTCGATGATAGGCAGCGAGGTAAGCGAACCACCGCCGCGAGCGTCCGACATTTTAGCCGCACGTTCGAGCAAGCGTGAGTGTAAGTAAAAGACGTCGCCCGGGTATGCTTCGCGGCCCGGAGGGCGACGGAGCAGCAATGAAATTTCGCGGTACGCAGCGGCCTGCTTCGACAGATCGTCGTAGATCGTCAAAGCGTGGCGGCCGTTGTCGCGGAAATACTCACCCATCGCACAGCCCGAATATGGAGCAAGGAACTGCATAGCTGCCGGGTCCGAAGCCGACGCATTGACGATGATGGTGTAGTCCATCGCACCGTACTCTTCGAGCTTTTGACGAACCTGGGCAACTGTCGAAGCTTTCTGGCCGATGGCGACGTAGACGCAGATAACGTCTTTGCCTTTTTGGTTAATGATCGTGTCGATCGCCACAGCGGTTTTACCCGTCTGACGGTCGCCGATGATCAGCTCACGTTGGCCGCGGCCGATCGGCACCATCGAGTCGATCGCTTTCAAACCCGTCTGAAGCGGTTCTTTCACAGGCTGACGATCGATAATTCCGGGGGCGATCTGCTCGACCGGGTAAAACGTCTCGGTAACGACATCGCCTTTGCCGTCGATCGGGTTGCCAAGTGCGTCAACAACGCGTCCGATCATGGCGTCACCGACAGGCACGCTCATGATACGGTTGGTACGTTTGGCTTCGTCTCCCTCTTTGATCTTCTGAAAATCTCCGAACAGCACACAGCCGACTTTGTCTTCTTCTAGATTGAGCGCTAGGCCGCGAACGCCGTAGGGAAATTCGAGCAGTTCGCCGGCCATGACCTTTTCTAGGCCATAGATCTCGGCGATACCGTCGCCGACCTTGATGACAGTTCCGACTTCGTTGACGGTCATCGAAGCGTCAAAATTCTCGATCTGTGCACGAATGATCTCGTTGATCTCGTTTGCTTTAATTGATTCCATAAAATTTGCTCGTTGTTAGTCGTTGGCTGTTCTTCGTCTTCTTTGCGACGAACACCGATCCACTGACTACCCACCAATCAGTTGCTCTTTTAAGTTCTCCAATTTTGTCTTGACCGACCCGTCATAGACGGTCGATCCGATGCGAGTAACTACCCCGCCAATAATATTTTTATCGATCGCGTAATTTACGCTGACTTTCTTGCCGGTTAATTTCTCGAGGTTTCGTTCAAATTCAGCACGTTCATCACCGGGAAGTTCTCGGGCAGAAGTGATCTCAGCAGTGACGCGGCCGCCCCGTTCCTCTATGACGGAAGTAAATCGTTCATTGATCTCAGCGAGGTCGGCGAGTCGTCCGTTTTTGAGCAATACTCTCAAAAAATTCGCTGTGGTCTTAGAGGGCTGAACCTTTGCGATCAAACCCTCGAGAACATTTTCCTTATTTGCATGATTGATCGCCGGATTGCTAAATACGGTCTTGAGGTCTTCGTTCTGGGAAAATATTTCACCCCAGCTCGATAACTCTGACTTCACAGCGTCGGTCTCGCCTGATTTCAAAACAACGTCTGCGAGAGCTGCGCTGTACCGTCGGGCAATAGTTTCGCTATTCATATTAGTTCAACCCTCCGATCTCCTGAATGCTTGCTTTAACTAATCTCGCGTCGGCTGTGCCGTCGATCTTTTCACGAAGCTTTTCTTCGGCGATACGAATGCTCTCCTCAGCCGAGAACCGTCTCAATTCTGCACGCGACTGCTTTGAAATACGGTTGAGTTCTGCCTCAGTCTGCTGGCGGATACGTTCGATCTCCGCTTTTGTATGATCAGCGACGCGTTTCTTTTCGAACGCGGCTTCATCTTTTGCTTTTTTGAGGATATTTTCTTTTTCAGTCTCCAGTTGTGCAAGTTTAGCTTCAGCCGCTGTCAATTTAGCAAGAGCCGCCTGCTTTTCTTCCTCAGCCTTGATCAACTCAGAACGTATCTGTTCACGCTTTGTCTTAAATGCTTCGGAAAGTGGCTTTTTGGCAACATAGATGAAAAGGCCGATAAATATCGCGAGGTTCAAGAATTTCCAGGCCTCAAAGCCCGGAATGTTGAACCACTCATCGTAAAAGTGCTTGAACGCTTCCCATCCGCCGCCGGCGAAAAAGGCCATAGATTTTGTAAGTAAGACAAACATAAACACTTAAAACTTCAATATACTTTCCGCAATACTTGCGGCAATTTTTTCGGCATCAGCACCTATCGAGGCGTGAGCTTCGGCAGACTGCTTTTCGATCTCGGCCTTACCTTTGTCGAGGGCCTCGGCCGTCTCGGCTTTTACCTCGCCGAGTTGCTTCTCACGAGCTTCATTCGCCTTTTTCTGCTCTTTCTCGATGATCTCGTAACCCTTGGAACGTGTATCGAGCATTTCAGAGTTGTAGCGCAACTCCTTTTCACTTACATCCTTCAGAATGGTCACAGCCTCGCCTGATCGACCACCCTTATTTTTTTCACGCGATTCGAGAACACGGTTGATCGGACGAAACAATGTACGGTTCAATATCCAGATCATCGCGAGGATCATCGCGACGTGGATAAAGATGGTGCCGTCCGGAAAAAGTTGAATTGACTCAGCAAAGAGAAGCAAATGCATGATCTTAAAAATCCGCTTTCACGGTCTACTAACGGGCAAAATCTGCCCGATTCTCAAAAGTTTAAGAGTATCACGCGCCCTTTTTAGGGGTCAAGGACGCTATGGCAGGCGCACGGCCAAAGCCAAAAAGTTATCAATTGGCCGTGGCTGTGCTAAAGTTTTCTGAGTAAATCAAGATGCCCGCTTCGACGAGGAAAGATAGAACCAGGTCACCAAGAAACCGCACGATAGAAGTGATCGGTGACGAGCTGGAATCGCTCCGATCCGGTATTTTAAGCCCGGAAAATGCATCATCTATTGACAAGTGTCGGAACCGCATCATATTGGGCGACGCTTTCGATGTGCTGCAAAACTTGCCGCCGGGCCATTTTGATCTAATGTTCGCCGACCCTCCTTATAATCTGACAAAAGCATTCGGCAAGGAAGCTTTCAGAGAACGATCGCTCGAAGATTACGAAGAATGGTTAGATTCATGGGCAAGGCTTTGTGTGTCTCTGTTAAAACCGTCGGCTAGCGTTTACATTTGCGGTGACTGGCGTTCGGGCTCGGCGATACATCGTGTCTGGTCTAAATACCTCAAGTTGCGCAACCGAATAACCTGGGAGCGGGAAAAAGGCAGGGGGGCCAAAAAAAACTGGAAAAATACAGCTGAGGACATTTGGTTTTTCACCGTTTCGGATGAATATACATTCAATCTGGACGACGTTAAATTGAGGCGAAAGGTGCTCGCACCATATACAAAGAACGGCAACCCAAAGGACTGGAAGACGGAAGCGGGCGAAAACTACCGAGACACGCACCCGTCAAATATCTGGACAGACCTCAGCGTGCCTTTCTGGTCGATGCCCGAAAATACCGATCACCCAACCCAGAAACCTGAGAAACTGCTCGCCAAAATACTTCTGGCAAGTTCGAATAAGGGCGATCTAGTCCTAGATCCTTTTGCCGGCAGCGGCACGACCGCGGTGACCGCGAAAAAGCTGGGGCGCGATTTCGTGGCTGTCGAATCGGACGAACAGTATTGTCTGCTTGCTCAAAAGCGTCTTGAAATTGCAGAAACCGAGGTTTCGATTCAGGGGCTTTCCGACGGTGTCTTCTATGAACGCAATGCGGGTAATACCCGCGCCAAAACATGAATATTGACCTCAGCTGCTCCGGATGGTCCACCTGATCCGAACCGGGCCACGCCGATTCCCTCGGGTTTGTTTTGTGTCACCGATGTGACTGTGGTGAAATCGTCCTATGAAAGTAGCAACCTGGAATGTAAATTCGATCCGCCTACGGCTCGATTCGATGCTTGCGTGGCTGGAAAAAACCGGCACGGATGTTTTGTGCGTTCAGGAAACAAAGGTCGTCGATGCGGACTTCCCGGCTCAGGCGATCAAGGATGCCGGCTATCAAATTGCCTTTTTTGGGCAAAAATCCTACAACGGAGTTGCGATCATCTCTAAACACGCGATCGGTGAGGTTCAAAAGGGATATATCGATGACGATGACGAACAGCCAAAACGCCTCATCGCAGCGACGATCAAGGGTGTACGCATTGTAAACACCTACATCCCTAACGGCACCGAACTGTGGACCGATAAATTCACCTTCAAGCTCGACTGGCTCCAGCGACTAAGGAAAATGTTTGACGATGATTGCGACCCAAATGAACACGTGCTCCTTTGCGGCGATTTCAACGTCGCTCCCGATGAACTGGACGTATGGAGTGTTCCCGTGTGGCAGGGAAAGCTCCATTTTTCGAAGCCCGAGCGTGCTGCGATCCATCATGTAAAGCAATGGGGATTTGTCGATGTCTTTCGTCAGATGAACGGCGACCTGCAGGAGTTTTCATGGTGGAACTATCGCGAAGGCGCTTGGCAGCGTAATCAGGGCCTGCGGATCGACCACATTTGGGTCTCGCCGCCGCTCGCCGAAAAATGCACCGGCTGCTGGATCGACAAAGAGCCTCGCGGCAGCGAAAAGCCGTCAGATCACACACCAGTTGTGGCGGAATTCGATCTATAGAAGAATTGTCGTATAAATAATAAGGAGAAAACAATGAGGCTACGAAATACAGCTATTGGTTCGCTCGTCACAGTTTTTTCGATTCTATTGTCCGTCCCGGTTCAGAACTTTGCCCAACGCGAAGATCCGGCAGTTACCATCGCCGCTCAAAAAGAAGCGATACGGAAATTGGCTTGGATGGATGGAGTCTGGCGCGGCCAGGCGTCAACGATCTTGCCGTCTGGAATAAAACATGAGGTCACGCAGACAGAACGAATCGGGCCGTTTCTCGACGGTTCGGTTAAGGTGATGGAGGGCCGCGGGTACGACACCAAAACCGGAAATGTCACTTTCAATGCTCTGGGTGTTGTCTCATACAACACTCAAACAAAAGCATTTTCCCTTCATTCATATGCTCAGGGACAAGCCGGCGACTTCGTTCTGACTCCAACAGCGGACGGCTATTATTGGGAGATACCCGCCGGGCCGATGACGATCAGATATACGGCGACCCTTAAAGACGGCGTTTGGAAAGAGGTTGGCGACAGGATAATGGCAGGAAAGGATCCAGTCCGGTTCTTTGAGATGAACCTAAAGCGTGTCGCCGACACTGATTGGCCGGGAGCTGGAGCAGTTCCCAAGCAATAACAACGATCTGTTTACTCAGACTAAGTCATATGACCCGTTCGGCACTCAAACGCCTTCTTATCATCGCCGCTGCGGTCGCTATTTTTTGCATCGCAGCGGCAATTTCTTTTGTTTATTTTGCTCCCGAAACCGCCACAAGGCTTTTCCTTGATGCCGAACGAAAACGTGCCGGCCTCGTCCGCAAAGAGATCGATCTGGCTGACGGCACCCATTATGTGTATCTAGAAGGTGGACAGGGTGCTCCATTGATGCTCATACACGGATTCGGCGGAAACAAGGACAATTTTGTCCGCGCTGCCAGATATCTTACGCCGCATTACAGGGTCATCTTGCCGGACAATACGGGTTTTGGTGAATCATCACATGACCCGAATGCCGACTATTCGACAGCCGCGCAGGCTAGGCGGCTCCATGCGTTGGCCGAGGCTCTCGGCATCAAAACGCTCGACCTCGGCGGGAATTCGATGGGCGGCCAGATCGCACTGTCTTACACCGCTTTTTTTCCTGATGAGGTGAAAAGTCTGTGGCTTGTCGATACGGCGGGAATTTGGTCGGCACCCGAGAGCGAGTTGCGAAGGATCATCCGCGAAACGGGCGAGAACCCGCTGATGATCAGAAACGAGGATGATTTCGACAAACTCTTCCCACTCGTGATGAATGACCCGCCTTATATTCCGGGGCCAATGAAAAATGCGCTGGCACGCGAACGGATCCAAAACTTCGCACTCGAGCAAAAGATCTTTGACCAGATCGCGGCCGAATCGATCGAGGAACGCGTCACGGGACTATCAACACGGACGCTGATCGTGTGGGGCGACCGCGACCGGACAATAAATGTCGCAACCGCCGATGTGCTCCACAAACTGATGCCGAATTCACAGGTCATTATTATGCCTGGGATCGGCCATCTTCCGATGGTCGAACGGCCACAGCAGAGCGCGGATGATTATCTCAAATTCCGGTCGGGGTCCTAAAAAGTAAGGTGGAGATCAGCCAACCCGGACGCTCGTCATAGAGATCGCCCCGCCGTCAAAGCCCGAGACTGGAAAGGTGATCTTGTCGCTTTTACGTTTTAGAGCAAGCACATAAAGCAGCGGCAAATAATGCTCCGGTGTCGGTACGGACAGCATCGCGTCGTTACCGAGCGACGGATAATCTATCAAAGATTCGTGCACGTCGGCCAAGATAAGATCGCGGCCTGTTTTATCGAACCTAAGTGCCCAATCAAAGGGTTCGGCCGACTCGCTTCCCCATAAGAATAAACGAAGGTTGTGTACCAGATTTCCGCTGCCGACAATGAGGACGCCCTCATCGCGGAGCGGATCGAGCTTTCTCGCAAAATCGTAGTGCCATTTCGGCGTGTGCCGGCGGTCGATCGAAAGTTGGACGACCGGAATGTCTGCATCCGGGAACACATGACACAAAACGGACCACGTTCCATGGTCGAGGCCCCACTGAGAAGTGTCCATGGCAACCTCGCCCTCAAGTAATTCCTCGACCCTCGCTGCCAAGCCGGGTGACCCCGGTGCAGGATACTCAACATCAAACAGTTCCTTCGGAAATCCGCCAAAATCGTGAATCGTGCGCGGCTCAGCCATGGCCGTAACCGCTAGCTCCGAAATGTACCAATGCGCGGAAATGCACAAAATTCCTTTCGGTTTTGGAATGGACCTGCCGATCTCGGCCCACGCTTTCGTATAACCGTTGGTCTGAATGGCATTCATCGGATTGCCGTGTCCGAAGAAAATTGAGGGCATCAGCATTTTTATTTTTTGAGGAGTTCTTCTACTCGTTTCATCAACTGCGGCATCAAACCGATCGTTTTTATCAGTGAACCGCTGGCGAATGTCGTGGTCATCTTGCGAAAGGTCGCGATCGCATTAGATGAATACGGCATCCACCACGCATCGGGTAGTAGTGATAGGTGATTCGTGTGAATGTGCTGCGGCTGGACAAGCTCCATCAGCCCTTCGCGGCCGTGTGTGCGTCCGCGTCCGCTATTCTTAAATCCGCCCCAAGGCGTTTGGCCGATGCCGTGTGTATAGAGAACCTCGTTGACGCAAACGGAACCGGCTTCGATCTTCATCGCTACCCGCTTTCCTTTTGCTTTATCACGTGTCCAGACACTTGCGGTCAGGCCAAATTCGCTGTCGTTCGCTAAACGGATCGCCTCTTCCTCGGTCGTAAATGTGGCGATCGGCAGGGTCGGGCCGAACGTTTCCTCTTGCATCGCACGCATGTCGTTGTGGGCACCGGTGATAACGGTCGGCTCGTAGAACAGGCCTTTGAGAGCGGGATTACGGCGGCCTCCGGTTTCGATCTTGGCTCCGGCGGCACGGAAATCTTCAACGTGATCTTCGACGATCTTCATTTGGCGTTCTGAGGACATCGCCCCGATGGATGTAGTTTCTTTATCGCCAGTATCTTGTTGTAATTGTTTGGTTTTCTCGACAATCTTGCGGGTCAATTCCTCAGCCGCACCTTCCTGGACATAGAGCCTTTCTACCGACGAGCACGACTGCCCGGCATTGCAAAAAGCGCCCCAAACGGCGGCACCGGCCGCGAGTTCGAGATTAGCGTCTGCGAAAACTACCATCGGGTCTTTGCCGCCGAGCTCGAGGACGACGGATGTCAGGTTTTTCGCGGCCGCCGCGGCGATCTTTTTGCCCGTAGCGACCGATCCGGTAAACATAATCTTGTCCGGCGCTGATTCTACCAATGCAGCCCCAGTCTCACCGGCACCACTGACGATCTGGACAACATCCTTTGGAAATCCTGCTTTCTCACAGATCTCGCCGATCTTTAGCCCGACCATTGGCGTGAGTTCCGACGGTTTAATAACAACTGTATTACCGGCCATTAAAGCCATCACGGCCTCGCCAAGCGGTATCGAAAACGGGTAATTCCATGCCGGAATGATACCGACGACGCCGAGCGGCTGATATATGATCTGGGACGACCGGCCAAGTAAGGCGTAAAGCCCGATCCCGATCTTGCGGGGCCTAAGCAACTTCTCCGCATTGCGGGCGAAAAACTGCATCAGGTCGAGCACAGGAGCGATCTCCATCGAAAACGCTTCGGCGACAGGTTTTCCGGATTCGTCAGAGATCAGTCGGGCGACGATTTCCTGTTCGGCGATCAGCAGATCGCGCGCCGCCATTACGAGACGCCGCCGCTCAGTAAACGAAGTTTTTCTCCACGCCTGAAATGCGACACGCGACCGCTCGACCACAGCGCAAACTTCGGCGGGGGTCGTGACGGCAACACGACCCAACTCGTGACCCGTGGCCGGGTTTAACGAGATGATCTCGGTTAGAGGGTCATGTTTTATTTGCGGTGCAGCCATTGAATTCTTAGTTAATTGACTTCGTCGTACTCGTAATCAGGTTCGCAAAACCGTATTTTAATACGGTCAATGATCTCTGCCTCTCGACCCCCTGCCCAATCCGGAAATGTAATATGCCTGAAGTAGATAACATGGTGCGCCCGACCGATCAGCATTTCACCGTCGACCGAGATTCGTTGCCACTCGCCGCCACGAAACTCCTCGTAATACATCATGTCACGGCCCGTATGGCCAACTCGCCATGCCCCGTCTGCTGCCATACGACTAACCTAAAACTTTTTCGATATGCCCATAGGCTGCATCGATCGCCTCACCCAATTTATCAGGTTCGGAACCGCCGCCCTCAGCCATATCGGGTTTACCGCCGCCGCGGCCGCCGACGATCGGCGCGATCTCGCGAATAACATCACCCGCTTTGACCTTCGCGGTCAGGTCATCCGATACCCGGACTATAATGCCGACCTTGCCCTCGTCCTTTCGGCCGAGCACAACAATGCCACTCTTGAGCCGAGCGAGCAACGTGTCCGAAAGCTGTCGCGTGCCGTTCGCATCAAGGCCGTCGACCACCTTTCCTATCACCTTGACGCCGGCGATCTCGCGGGCTTCGTCACCGTCTGGCGACGATCCGCCGCCGATCGCACCGGTCGCGATCTTGAGTTTGAGAACGTCCATCTCTTTTCGGGTTTTCTTTAATTCGTCCTGAAGTCGTGCGATCGCATTCGGCAGATTGTCACGCTGCGTATTCAGAGCGCCAAGAGATGCGTCGATCAATTTCTCGTCCTCGCGGAAACGGTTGAATGCGTCAAAGCCCGTGATAGCACGGAGGCGCCGTACGCCGGATGCAATTGCCTCATCCGAAACGATCTTAAATACCCCGATATCGCCTGTCGCACGGACGTGCGTACCGCCGCAAAGCTCTTTAGAAAATACTCCGTCACCGACACTCAAAACGCGCACCTCTGAGCCGTATTTTTCGCCAAACAGAGCCATCGCACCGCCACGCATCGCATCTTCGATAGCCATGATGTTGGTATTTACAGGCTCGTTCTTGATGATCTCGCGGTTGACGAGATCTTCGACCTCGGCGATCTCGGCAGCCGTCATTGGCTGATAATGCGTAAAGTCAAACCTGAGAACATTTGGCGCAACGACGGACCCGCCCTGTTTAACATGCGTCCCTAAAACCTCACGCAGAGCCGCATGGACGAGATGCGTTGCCGTATGATTTCGCCGCGTGGCATCGCGTTTTTCGACATCGACAGAAGCTGTAACAGTATCACCGACCTTGATGGTGCCTTTATCGACCGTCACTTTGTGGATGATAAGTCCTGAAACCGGCGAATATGTATCAGCGACGTTTAGGGATACTCCCTCAGATGTGAACAGTCTGCCGACATCGCCGACCTGCCCGCCGGACTCGGCATAAAATGGAGTATTGTCGAGGACGATGCTGCCTTGTTCACCATCCGACAGACTATCTTTCTGCTTATCGCCATCAAGTATCGCAACAACCCTGGCATCCGGCAATAGCGTCTTATCATAGCCGTGAAAGGTATTTGCTCCGACCTTTTCAAGTACTTCCGCATAAACTGGGGATGGTTGTGATTTTTGCGTTGTGTGGCCCACCTCGCCCTGTGACTGTAACTCTTGAAGCGCGGCATCAAACCGCTCGTTAAAGTCATCCTCGTCAAACGCCAACCCTTTTTCTTCGAGGAAAACGCGGATAAGATCCCGCGGCGTTCCAAAGGTATCGTAGAGTTTACTGATAGAGAGAAATAGGTCAGCATTTTTCGGCGTCGAGGACGAGATGCCGAGCTCATTCAGTTTTCCGAGGCCGACCGTGACGGTATTTCCAAATCGCTTCTCCTCGAGCCGGACCATCTTGCCGATGAAATCACGCTGTGTCTCAAGCTCGGGAAACGCGCCGTGCATCTGATCGACGACAAAATCGCAAACTTTGTAAAAAAACGCGTCGGTCAGGCCTAGATGTTCGCGGCCGTGATATATGGCGCGTCGCATGATCTTTCGCAAGACATAATTACGGCCTTCGTTACCTGGCAGAATGCCGTCCGTGATCGCGAACGCGGTCGAGCGCGCATGATCTGCTATCACGCGGCAGGCAAATTGTTGAGAATCGGTCAATTCCTCGTAATCACTCATTTGGACGATTATATAACAAATAACGTCTCTGGGCAGATGGAGTTCGTGTCTGTCAGGAACTTGGATAACTTGTATTGACACGAACGGCTGTTACACGACAAAATTAGCATTCGCAACGAGCGATAATTTCCGGAGGAAACCCAAAATGACAACTAAACGAAGTGCTTTCGCCCTAGCGGTGTTTGCATTCATTTTCGAACTGGCGGTGAACGGGTTTGGCCAGAAAGTAGGCGGCTTTACTGCAATTTCGACCGAGGACGCCGGCGTGCAGGCGGCCGCAGAATTTGCCGTGACGACCCAGGCCGGGAAAGCCAACAAAGAAATGTCCCTTTCAGAGATCATAAAAGCCGAGCGGCAAGTTGTCGCCGGGACCAATTTTCGGCTCTGTATGGAAGTGTCAAGTGAAGCCGGTGAAGGCCAGGACGACGTCATGATTTATGTCATAGCAGTTGTTTATGTAGATCCGAAAGGCAACAAAAAGCTCTCGAGTTGGGCGATATCCGAATGCGGCGGGGAATAATACGTCGATAAATTTCGGCAACTTGCCACTGTTGACTTGCAACAAAGCACCGACGCCGCAGTTTGGCAATAAAATTTAAGTGAGAACATATAAATGAAAAGAACTCTGATACAGTTTTCGATCTGTACGGTACTGTTTGCTCTACTCCTCGCCGTTGCGGCCAGCGCGCAAAAGGCAGGTTACAAGGATGTTCCCATCACGGATGCCGGTGTCGGACTGGCGACCGATTTTGCCGTAAAGGAACAGGCCAAACGTGCAATGGTCGAGATCAAACTAGGCAAGATACTCAGGGCTGAGGATTACGAACCTAAACTTGGCGAGCGAAATTTCCGGCTTTGCCTCGACGTGACGACCGCCGGATCACCACTCGTCGCGCAGGCGGTCGTGACTATGGATCAATACTCAAATTTGCGATTGATGGGCTGGTCCAAATCTACCTGCGGAAAGAGTGCACCGTCCCCGACTGCGGGAATGGGGGCCGCGGCAATGGCGTCGGATTTCAGGCCGGCCAAGACAAATGACCCGGGTGTGATGCTCGCGGCAGATATGGGCGTTGCGAACCAGGCGAAAAAGACCAAGTCAAAAATTACGCTCAATCGCCTGGTGAATGCGGAAGATCGTGAACCGACGCTTGGTACGCGGGACGTCAGGCTTTGTTTGGATGTCACAACTGACGGAAAAGCGTCGGGTGTGCTTGCTCTCATTTCGATGGACCAGTATTCAAATTACAAGCTAATGAGTTGGACCACTTCCGATTGTGCGGGCGGCGGACATGATGGGCCGATCGAGGGCGGTTACGGCACGGCGGACACAAAGCAGGCAGATGTAGCCGAAGCTGCCAAATTTGCCGTAAAGGCACAATCTGCGAAAACAAAGATGAAATTCAAACTCGGCGAGATCGGTAAGGCTGAGATTCAGGTCGTCGCCGGATTGAATTACCGTCTGTGTATGAAGGTGAATGCCGCTGGCGATGAGTATTTCTGGGTGCAGTCGGTCGTCTATAAAAACTTAAAGGGCAAAATGAGCCTGACAGGCTGGGCAGATTCGACCTGTGGCGAGGCCGGTGACAAAGGCTACGCCTCTGTCGAAACATCGAACGCCGGAGCCGAGATGGCGGCAGACTTTGCGGTCACACAGCACTCAAAAGATACAAAAGTCGAGCACAAGCTGATCAGGATCGTAAAGGCCGAGGTCAAGGGCAAATTCGATCCCACTTATCGCCTTTGCATGATGGTCAGCGAAAAGGATGAAAGCCACGGCATTCTCGCGATCGTACACATGGATCAGTATTCAAACATGAAACTCGTCAAATGGGAACATTCGAACTGTGGTGGTGATGTTCATTAAGGCGAGTATCGCGGGCATTTAGTTTTGAGGAGGAGATGATGAGAAACTTATTTGCCGGAATCATTTTGACTTTGTTTGCGGCCCCAGCTTTTGGGCAAAACATCAAGACCGTCTACGACGGGCGTTTAGATAGTAACCCCGAACAGGTATCGGGGAGTGACATGCAGTTGGTCAAGCGAGACGCACTGCCGGCCGCCAGGCGTGCGTGGGGTAGCGAATGCGAAGAATCGCTCGAATTCGTCGGCTCGGCGTCAGGGTCTTTTACCGCTGCGGGTAAGGCGCAGCGGATCATTCTTTATCGCTACTGCGAAACGGGGCATGCTTTTGCTAACAACGGTCTCGTGATACTCGAAGGCGGCCGCGTAGTTCGAAATATGATCTACAACGGCGGCGGCGAGTCAGAGGTGCGCGCTCTCCCGGATCTTAATCAAAACGGAATTTCAGAGATTTTGTTGGTGGGCGGCTCTACAAATCAGGGTTACACAGGAACCGTCATCAGCATTTTAGAGCTGACGACGTCCGGCGCTGTCGAATTTGGGGATGCTGATGTATATGAGGACAACTGTGGCGCGGTCGAGCGTTGTAAGATGACCGCTCACAAGATCACGGCTAAACCCGGTGCCGGGATCGTCTATTACCGGGAGACCTTTCAAAAAAAGAGCGGTAAGTGGCGGAGTGCCGGGGCCGCAAAGGTCTTGAAGCTTCGCGAATCCTATCGCAGCCCGAAGTCTGAATATCGAATATTGAAATAGGTTGGGACAGAAAAGGATGTTGATTTAGGAAACACCTTTGGCAGGGTTCCAATTTCCCTGCAGTTTTCTGAGCAACATGATCTGTCCGGCGTGATAGGCATTATGAGCGGCGATGTTGAGTATCAACGTCGCCCATTTTGTTTGGTTTTCGGCGGATACACTCTCACCAAATCTGCTCTCTTCAGCCGCCTCGATGAACTGACGAAACTCGGTCATAACTTCGTCAAATTTATCGACATCAGCCTGCCACGCTATTTCGTCATATTCGCCGGTGCTGAACGATTCGTCATTGGTCGCGATGTCATATTCGAAATACATGCCCTTGAACCGCAACAAATATGCGTTGTTGTAATAGGTGAGATGCGAGAGCGTTTCCCAGATGCAGTTGACATCGGCGCCCCCCGGTTTCCAGCCGGCATTCTCGACATTCACGCCGTCAATGGCATTCTTGACCGCGACGAACCATCCATTTTCTTCAAAACTATTAGTTATTTGCCGTTTTATCAGACCTTTTATCGACATAGATCCCTATTTTACAGGCAGAGTAGCCGCCTTTTGCTCATCAGCTATAGCGAGATCGTTGCGACCCAAGTCTCGATAAGCCTTCGACCTGGCAACATAAGCTTCACGAAATACCTGCAGATACTGTATGGCCGTCGTGTACCGCTCGATAGCGGTGGTCAGCTGTTTCGTCTTGACGGAATTACCAAAATTACTATGGGATTTCATCTCTTCAAAAGTGCCCTCCATATAGTACGATGTCGCGCAGGCCTCGCGGATCGCTCCCATATAGATGCTCGACGTAAATCTAAGAGTCATATCATTGGGCCGTTCGCGATCGAGCGTGTTCGACCATTCGGAAACAGCTGTGAACGTTGACTTGCAAATGATCGTCGATGAAGCAGTCTGTACGGTCGCCATGATCAATCCGCCCCCGGAGCCCCTGTCTTTACTCGCCTCTTCATTTGCCTTTTCGTTATGGCGATTCATATTTTTTATCGCGTGTGAAACGGCTCGCGTGTACTCATCCTGAGCCTCTTTATAAAGCTTTAATGCGAGATACGCCTTTGCACGTTTTCGGACCAGATCGAGATATACGAACTCATCAAATTCCTTGACCGGTACCCCTTCTGACTGCATCGCAATCAGCGGCAGTGTCTTTGTAACCACGTCGATGACTTTGCGATGATCACCAGCTTTTTCGGCTTCGTCGGCGAGTTTGAAGCCAACCCCGGCATCTGTTATCGAATTAGCGGGCGCTATCGCGACCGCAGGTGCTTTTGAAACAGGACCAGTTTTTGTCGCAGATACTGCAGACTTCTTTTGAGACTCAGAAATGACGTAGCTCAACTGGCTCTTTGCCGCCGTGTAATCCGGATAGAGTTTGATCGCCTTTTCCAGGTCTGTTCGCGCCGCGGCAAAGTTTTGCGCATAAGTATTGAGTTTGGCGCGTAAAAACAAAGCAACGTAGTCGTCGGGATTTAGTTGCAATGCCTTGTTCGCGTCGGCCATCGATTCGGCATTTCGATTAGATTCTTGGTAAACCTGTGCCCGGCCGGTGTACGCGTCACTTAAATTCGGCTTAAGCCTAATTGCCTTTGTGAAATCAGCGGCAGCCAGCGGCACATATTTATTAAAATCGACTACTATCAGCCGCAGCCTGACAAATCCGCGATTCAGCCAATAATCGACGTCCGTTGCGTTGAGCTTTATGGCTCGTGTCAGATCGGCCTCGGCTCGTTCGAAATCGTCTCTCAGAGGCGCCAAATCGGCCTTTTGCTTGTAAGCGAGAGCACGATTGAACCAGGCTGACGCTACCGTTGGACGTATCTTTAAGTATTCCGTGTAATCGACGATCGCCGCGTCGTATTGACCCTTTTGGAACTTTTCGACACCACTCTTGAACAACTCAGAAGCACGCTTTAACTGATCGGCCGGCTGCCCCAAAACGGCGGTCGCCATCATAAGCAAAGCAATAACGTGCAAAACAACACGAAGATCCAACTTTACGCGAAATAACATAATTTCGAACATGTGAAAGACACCGGCCAAAAGACCTCGATCTTTAGTAGTCTATAGACCATTCGGTTCCTTTAATGCGACCGCGCAACTCCAGCAATCTCCTACCATCCTCATGAAGCGACCGGATCAGAATGAACAGACCATCAGATGTTTTTTTTGACCACTCGATATCAGAAAAATGATATGGGTCCTTCGGGTCCCGTTCGGTGCCTTTTCCATACATCTTTTTTACATAGGCCCGCTGGTCGAATGACGGTTTGAAAGAGACAAAGAAAGCGTAAACAAAAGCATCTGGCGGCATTTTATCAATTAAAGGCCTTTTGACGTCCGCCTCGTATTCGCCGCTTCCGTCTTCATATTTCATCTTCACCGTCGCAGGGGCAAACATCGCGTCTCTATCTTCGTCCGGCACCCCGGCGACCTTTAGCATTAGCCCGGCGACATTTCCTTTTGCGAATGGAACTTCGATCGATAGTTCCGTAAATCGATCGTTATCGACATACGCCTTGCTCAGATCGATCTGCTTTGCAAGATCGCGGAGCCGCATGCCGAGATAGACGCGGCCCAACTCACCGGGCAACAATTTTGCCTGCGGCTCATATTTAAATTTAGGCGCCTTTTGGCCGAACGCGTACGAAGCGAACAACAGAAGTGACGCGATCGTAATAGCAAGCAGCGAACGATGTATTTTCATAAAGTTACAGCCTAATTGATGGCGGAGATCCATGCCG
>JBGAVK010000004.1:0-50418 GCA_044228165.1 Pyrinomonadaceae bacterium
GGAACGTATAACTTTACGGATGCGGCAGTATCGACGAACATCTGGACGGTAGCTATCGCGACCGCCAATCCGATCCCTGCGGACAGCTACAGAACAACGGCAGGAGGCGGAGCAGGACAGGTAGTACCGGCACCGTTCACGAACCTGACGGCGGCATTCACGGGAGTTGCGAATCCGAACGGAGTATGGACGCTGACAGTCCGCGACGGAGCGGGCGGCGACACGGGAACAGTGACGGCAGCGAACCTGTCGATAACGGGAACCGGAGGCTGCGGAACCCCGACAGCCACTGCTACGGCAACTGCGACCGCAACAGCCACTGCGACAGCTACCCCAACGGCGACCGCAACTCCGACTGCGACGGCAACAGCTACCCCAACGGCGACCGCCACAGCAACTGCAACAGCCACGGCGACTGCTACTGCTACTGCTACTGCAACGGCTACCCCAACTGCAACTCCGACACCCGGACCGGGGCCGCAATATCAGATCTTTGATATCGGCTTAGTATTACCTACCGATCAGGCTTCGCAAGGCTTTGGCGTTTCGACAAACGGCATAGCGGTCGGTCGTTCGGTTAGAACTGGCGCGTCGCAGGCGTTCAGTTGGACTCAGGGTGGCGGTGTCTTTGGCCTGCCAAATCTCGCCGGCCGTGTTCACGCCGTTGCAAACGGAGCCAATGACACCGGAATGGTTGTCGGAACAGCGGCAAATACGCTTTTTGGAACGGCCCGACTGCCTGTTGTATGGCAAAGCGGCGTGGTTTCACAGCTCCCGCTTCCGGCGGGCGAAACGCTTGGCGATGCATATGACGTTAACGCTTCCGGCGTGGCGGTGGGCTCAGCAAATAGCGGTTCGCTCCAACGCGGCGTGATCTACAGCGGCGGCACAGGAACGTTCATTACCCAGACGACCACCGGCGGCAGCTTCTTTACGACTGCATTTGGAATAAATGACGCCGGGCGTGTCGTTGGTATCGGTATCGACCCGGGCAACGCCGCTCGCAATGTCGGTATGGTCTATGACATCGGTGCCGGTTCGGCGACCGAGGTCGGCGCCCTTCCGGGTGCAAACGGGGCGATCGCTTTCGGCATCAGCAACAGCGGCTTCGTTACCGGCTCTAGCATGCTCAATCAGGGATCCGGAATGCCGTTCCGCTGGTCGCAGGGCGGCGGAATGGTCGCAGTTCCTTTGCCGGTCGGAACGACTCAGGGCTCCGGACGCGGCGTTAACTCTGCCGGCTGGGTTGTCGGTACAGCATCCTCGGCGTTTGCGATCCCGTTCCTTTGGGATGGCACGGCGACTTATCGGCTGCAGGATCTCATTCCGATGGGTACAGGCTGGGATCTCTCGACAAACACCTCATCATCGGCGATGGCGATCAGCGACAACGGCGTGATCGTCGGAACCGGCGTCTTGAATGGCAATATCCACGCTTATGCGATGGTCCAGGTTTCGGCAACGCCGACGCCGACACCGGCTGTTACGACGGTGACTTTCAGTTCGCCGACGTACAACGACGATGAGTCTCAGACGACATCGGTCAACATCAACCGGACGGGTGACGTTTCGGGAACGACAGTGGTTACGTTCCAGACGGCGAACGGGACGGCGACGGGCGGTGCTGCCTGCACGGCTGGTGTCGATTACGTGAGTGTCTCGGGCCAGACGGTGACCTTCCTGCCGAATGACCAGAGCGAGACTGTCACTGTTCAACTCTGCGGCGACAATATCCTGGAGCCGGATCAGACAGTAATACTTGCATTGACAGGGGCAAATGTCGGTTCGCCGGGCATAGCGGTGCTGACGATAAACGATACAGCATCGTCGTTCCGAAATCCGACGAGCATCGTGATCGACAGCAGCGGCACATCGAGCCAGAACCCGTCGGTGATCACTGTTACAGGCGGGCCGTCGATCATCGGATCGATGCGAGTGACGCTGTACGATATGGCGGCGAATGTACCCGATAACATCGACGTTCTGCTTGTCGGTCCAAATGGAGCCAAGTTCGTGCTGATGGGCAATGCGGGAGGCAACTCTAATCTCGCCGGGCCGGTGACGCTGAACTTCACCGACACAGCGGGCCAGGTACTGCCTGATAGCACGGCACTGTCAACAGGTGATTATGAACCGACCACATGGGGATCGATCGCAGTCTTCCCGGCACCGGCCCCCGGAACGCCGTACAACCTGCCTGGATCGGCGGTCGGCGGCACGGGAACGCAGACGCTCGTCGGCAACTACGGCGGGTCGAATGCGAACGGCAACTGGAGCCTCTATGTCAGAAATGACAACGGAGCACCTCTGGCACCGGTCGGAGCATTCGCTGGCGGCTGGGGACTCGAGTTCCTGGCACCGACGGCGGCTAACGCTTCGATCTCGGGACGTGTGTTGACGGCCAACGGCCTGGGCATTCGCAATGCCCGCATCGTTGTCACCGGCAACTCGCTGAGCGAGCCTCGAACAGTGCTGTCGAGTTCGTTCGGATACTTCTCGGTCGACGGCCTGCAGGTCGGCGAGACGTATGTCGTGACGATCAACTCGAAACGGTTCACGTTCTCGGTCCCGAGCCGCATCATCAGCCTCGTGGACAACATCGAAGACCTTGACTTCGTTGCTGAACCGTCTCAATGATCGATTTCTCACGTCCGTGAGATCTGCTTCACATGCTAGTCTGTTAGGGGTGTCCCCCTAACAGACTAGCATTGTGTTATCATGGGTAACACTTTGTTGCTGTAATGCGACAGCATTGTTGGATTCCTAGATCATGCGTCTTCTTATCGAAAAGGTCTCACAATTGGGAATTGGTTGGAATGAACGCCCACTAACTGAATCCGATTTTTACCAGATATGTAAACGTCTGAAAATAAAGGCAATAGAGATGCCTCTTAGAGTAAGCGGTTTCTATTATCGGGTAATGGGGCAGGATTTTATCGCGATCGATAGCCGCTTGTGCGGACAAAAAAGGCTTGCGGTGATGTTTCACGAGCTCGGACACTATCTTTTTCACACTCCCGAAAGCGGAGCAACGGCCAATTTCCACGGCGTCGGCATCCGCACCAAAAAAGAATGCGAGGCCGACATCTTTGCTATTTGCGCAATAATTCCAAGAAATTGGCTGACCAGCCGCGACCCACACTTATTAGCCGAGGATGATGGGTTCCCACCGGAAATGATCTCTCAGAGATATGAGATCTTCGAACTTTATAATGTCTAATTTGGTGTGAGCACAGATCGGTAATAGAATCACCAGAACTGCAAAAGAGCGATGACGGACGAAGTGACATATGGCAATGAATGAAATGTTCGACTGGCGCAGGTCTGATCGCAGGCTTTTCATGGCTGCCGCGATCGCATTCCCACTAGTCATCCTGGCGGGTTTTGGCCGAACCTATTACTTCAAGTTGATCACTGGAGCCCCACCGCTTTCGTCATATTTGGTTCATGTTCACGGCGTGATAATGACCGCATGGGTTCTGTTTTTTATCGCTCAGGTCGGACTGATCCGCACAAAAAAGGCCAAGGTACATATGAATCTCGGCATGCTCGGAATCGTACTGGCGATACTTGTCGTTGTAGTCGGGTTTTTCACCGCCGCGGCCGCCGCTAAGAACGGTTCGGCATCTGCCCCGCCGGATGTTTCACCGCTTGGTTTTTTCGCAGTACCGTTTTTCGATCTGGTGATCTTTGTAATGTTATTCGGAGCGGCGATCTATTTCAAGAAAAGGCCGGCTGATCATAAACGCCTGATGCTGCTTACTGTGATCAGTTTCCTGCCGCCGGCAATAGCCCGCATTCCTATCGAGCCGATGCAGGCCCTTGGGCCGTTAGTGTTCTTTGGCGTGCCGGCATTATTGGCGATATTGCTTGTGGGCTTTGACACCTGGAGCAATCGAAAGCTCAACCGGGTTTACGTCATCGGTGCCGCAATATTGATCGTCTCGTATCCTTTGCGGTTAATGATCTCCGGATCGGACGCATGGATGAATTTTGCCGCGTGGACGACGTCATGGGCAGCGTAAATTCGGCCAATTAGATCTGGTAGGAAACGGACCTCGCGGTCCGTTTTTCTATTTGGGAATATTCGCGAGAAAATACTCAGCCTCTGCGAATTTTTCAGGAGCGGTAAAAGTCCATTAGTCTCTGATCATGTCCCGAAAGCCTTATATGCGAAACATGAGGCACATTCCACAAGAACATCAACGGGCACGGATATTGCCGTTTAAACGGCGGTCAACGGTTTTGGTGTCACTCGATTTCCTTAAATAGTGGCCCACTCGCGGGGAACTCAAGCGCGCGGGGCCGGGAGTTCGCCATGAAACGCCTTCGCCTATTTGCCGCCCTTCTTATTTCTTCTCTCGTTCTGCTCGCTTCGCCTCAAAAAGCCACACAAAAGGGTGCTTTCGGCTTGCTTGCCGGTGCCGGCAATGATGGCCGGGCATCGATCGAAATTGAGAGCCTTGCCGCAAACCGTCGCGGCGGTGATGACGGCATCAAAGCGGCAGTGATCGAGGGCATCCGTATTTATCTCAGCCAGATCGAAGGCAGTTGTTTCGCCTCGGAGTTCAGCATCGGCAATATTTCTAAATTTGAGGCGGCAGTGAATACCAAGGTGAACAAGTTTATTGTAGGACAGGCCGGTGCGGACTGGCTTAAGGCAAATTCCCCCAGTGCAAATTCGTCGCATTATGCGTGGCGCGGCGTAGGGCGGACAGCCGACATCATTTTTCGCTTTGACCCGCGCGACGCGAACCTCTCGATGACACAGCGGCAAACGATGATGCATGAGGTGACCCATCATATCGAATGGCTCAAAGGCGTCAAATTGCCTTCCAGTTACAAAACACCAATTACCGGTACGGTTACCCGCAATCCGAGTTCGGAGAGAAACACGGAATTTCAGGACCAGGCGATCAATGCGATCGTGAAATGGATCGAATTCGACAAGGGAATTAAAGAAAAAAGGATGCCGCTCGGCCAGGGCATGGCGGCATGGAAAGACCTCGAATCGGCCCTTTTGCAGCTCGAAAAGGGCACCGCTGATACCGGAAACAAAAAGCACGACGCAAATCTTAAAGAACTCACCGGTTTTGACGCGACATTTGACGATATCAAGAACTACTACCTTAACAACAAATGCGGCGATGATTTTCGCATCCTAGTGTATCTCGCCGAGGTGGCTCCGCGATTAGATTGGCGGCTCGATGTCGAGGGGCCGGAAGAAATGACGCTAGGTGACGAGATAGTTCTTAAAACCGCGCCGTTCGACTCGGTCGGGGGCCCTGTGACGCTTAAACCGGAGTTGAATGCCAAACTCCGCTGGCATATTCCGCGACGCGAAGAGCAAGTCGGTGAATCGATCAACTTTCGCCCCACCGAGGCGATCAGCTACCCAATTACCGTCGATCTGACCGTGCCGTTCATGGGGGAGAATCGGGTGATCGCACATGGCGAACGTACGGTAAAAGTAAATCCCGAAGCAACGCCAACTCCTACTGAAACAGCCACTGCTTCACCCACTGTCACTCCGACTCCGACCGGATCCGGCACGGTTGAATTTGGCGGCAATGTCCCAGGTATCTGGGACGGGGGCAAGAATCCGCAAGGCTTTGATTTCAAACGGAAACAAGCGGAAATGGTCGGGACGGGCGAATGCAAGTGGAACATTCGCACCGCGAAACGAGACTGAACTCACTAAGAAATTGGAAGAGCTGGTCGCCGACGGAAAACGTTGGGGACACACATCGAATGTTCGGGCGATAACCATTAGTGATTTCAAAGGCCAGTTTATCGATATGTCTGTCAGGTTCATCGGCGGCGGCTGGTCCGATGCCGGATTCCGGCCTGACGGAGTGACAACCTATGGCCGTGGGTGGGTAATGAAAGGCGGAAAGGTGGTAGAGGTCGGCTACAACGTCGGAGGCGGCGGATGTTGGACGAACAGCGATCAGGC
This sequence comes from Pyrinomonadaceae bacterium, assembly GCA_044228165.1. Taxonomy (GTDB): domain Bacteria; phylum Acidobacteriota; class Blastocatellia; order Pyrinomonadales; family Pyrinomonadaceae; genus OLB17. The sequence continues at coordinate 5,957 of JBGAVK010000004.1, forward strand.
GTTCCTGATGAGCCAAGCGGCCGCCGCTCAGGCTGAGGCAAAAGGGATCATCGCCGGCCTGACGCTCGTTGAAAAGGGTGATTTTACGAAGACCGACTACACGGGGCCGAAGCTTGACGGCAGCGATCTTCCCATCGTCACCCTTTCGCCGTCATCACTGGAGAAACTGAAGATCGGCGATACAGTCAAGGTCACCGTCACTGTCGAAAATGCAAAGCCCGAAGATTCTCCGTTCACCTACACTTGGGGCGGTGCATTTGTCGGCAAACCCGAAGCCTTTAAAAAGTCAGCATCCGTCACGATCAAACCGGAAAAGCCGGGAAAATTCCCGCTAAATGTATCGGTTGAAGGTGCGCGCTTTTTTCTCGGTTCGGCGGGATTTGAATACGAGGTCGCCGATTACAAGGCCGAGATCAAACAGGAAGTCCCAACAGCAAAAAAGATCGCTGTCGGCACGCCTGTGAAATTCTCTGCCCGACTGCTTTCCGACGGAAAGCCCGTTACCGGTAACTATATTTACCGTTGGCAGCCGATGCCAGAAGCGGAGTTTGATCCGATAGAGGGAGCAGGCAATACGGCCACAGCGACCTTTCGCCGCCCTGGTGTGACTAAGGTGTGGGTCCAGGTTCTAGAACAAAAAGGCGAAGTTCTAACAACGGTCGCCGAGTCGCCGCAGATCGAGATCGAGGCCGTGAGCCCGGAACTCGCGATAAAATTTGAGCCTGCAAGAGTGCTTGTCGGCGAAGACGCAAAAGCCCGGGTCGAGGTAAGCCCGGCTGAACTAAAGGAGATCGATCTGCGATGGGAGGTCAGCGCCAACGCACGCCAATCGATGCAATCGCAGGACGGTCGAGAGATCACTTTTGCTCCGCAGGATACACAGCCGGTAACGGTTACGGTGCGGGCTCGCGTTCCAGTTAAAGGTGACGATCTTGGCGAAAAGTCGGCGACGATCACCGCCGAAAAATATGATGTAAAGGTCAGCATTCTTGGTGCTGAAGGGCCGAAGCCGCAGTTATGGAAGCAGGGGGTTGGGCTCGTCACGGTAGAAAACGCGATCGCTGTGCATCAATTTGTCGGGGTGCGGGCGGATGTCACGCCTGCGGAATCGGGCCTTAGGTTTGATTGGAGCCTGAGTGACGACACCCATTTTGCGGGCAACAGTTTCACCCAGCAGATCCGTGTTTACCGCAGCCAGACCGGAACCGGCGTTGCGACGGTCGTCGTTCGAGATAAGAACGGCATCGAGATCGGCCGCTCGAGCAATACCTTTGCAGTGACTATCTCACAAGCCGATCTAGACAACGCCAAAAACATGGGTGGCACCACCGAAAAGCTTGGAAATGCAATGGAACTCGTTTCGCAGGGCAAATTAGACGAAGGCATCTCGCAGATCGATGAGGTCGTCAAGGCTGATCCGAAAAACACAGAGGCCGCTGCGCTCTCTGACAAATGGAAGCGAGAACGAACCACTATTCAGGTCCAACTAACAAACGTACGAAACCTGATGGATCAGCAGAAGTTCAACGACGCCGCGAAGGAACTGACGGTCGCCAAAAACCTGCACATCCTCTATCCGCCGGTTGTCGCTATAGAAAAAGAACTGAATGAAAAGACGGCCGCCTACAACAATGGAGTTCGCGACGCGGTTTATGAGATCAATGCAGCGAATACCGCAAGAAATTATAAGCTTGCGATCCAGCTTTGCAATGATATTCGCAAGAAATTCAATCTGCTTCCGCAGACCGAGCAGACCGTCAAGTATCAGGAGGATTTTGCCCGGACACACGAAGCCGAAAAAGAACGCGTTCGCGGCGTGTTAAAGCAGGGCGAGACAAAATACAACGCCGGTGATCTTGACGGGGCTCTGACCGATTTCGCTCAGCTCTGGGTCAATTTCGATGCATATTGGAATGTGTTGGTTGATCCGGAGCCGCGTTATTACGAAAACCTTCGCAATCAAGCTCTGAATCGCCGCGACCGGATCAATGCGCTGATGCCCCAAATAAAGCAGGCCGCACAGAGTCCGAAATACGACAAGTCCAAGCTGCAGGAAGCACTGGTATGGGTAAATGAGGTGCTTTCGTATTCACCGAATCACCGCGAGGCACAGGATATGAAATGGATCATCGGCGAAAGACTGAAGACACCGCCGCCTTCGCCTACTCCGATTCCGGTCGCGACACCGCGTTCGATTCCGAAACCTACACCGGTACCAACACCAGTTTCGACACCGCGTCCGACTCCGAAACCTACACCGGTACCAACACCGGTTTCGACACCGCGGCCAACACCATGGCCGACGCCGAAATTCACACCCGTCCCGACACCGGTCTCGACGCCGGGGCCGACGCCAAAGTTGACTCCCATCCCGACGCCAAAAAAGACGCCGGTCTCAACTCCGCTTCCTACTCCGAAATTTACGCCCGCTCCGACGCCTACCCCAAGATCGACGCCAATTAAGGTAACGCCGGGCAAGGAGACTGAAATATTCAATAACGGAAACATTTACGGGGTTAACAACGGCCCGACCGCCGCGACAACATTTAAGGTCACCACCGGGTGGATGCTAACCTATATCCAGACCTATCATTGGAATAGTTCTCGCGGCACGCCAAAGCCCGGATTTATAGGCGTTTACAACGAACGGGGCGAACGATTCGGCCCTTGGCAGGCGACGGGAACTGCGGGGCAGGGCGGGGTGCCAAATGCGAATTGGGAGGTACGGCCAAATACTGTTCTTCCGCCCGGCACCTACACGATCGTGGTGTCTTTGCCCGAAACGTGGTCGCATAACTCTGCGAGCGGCGGGCGCGGCTTTGCAGTCGTGAAAGGATATCCGACATCATCGCCGGTCGCTAACAAAACACCGACTGTTTCAACGCCTGTTTCAGGCACGGTCTATGTCACCGCCATTTTCGAGAACCGGTCGAACGAGCCTGTGCATATCTTTGCCGAGGGCGAGACCTTTGGCCCCGGCAACAAGCTTGCGGCCGGCGAACGGCGTGAGGTGCGGGTTAAGATGACCGCTGACGGCCGGATCAAATTCACCGCCGGACGCAGCGGACAGGTGATCTCGACACGCGTCTGGACGGGTGACCCGAGCGACATCAAACGATTTCCGAGGGTCATCTTTGACGGGAGCGGGCTCATCATCACGACCGGCTTAAGATGAGTTCCATATACAAAGGGAGTGCCGAAACCGTTGGGTCGTGATCGAAAGTCGCGGCCTTTCGGCTTTTTTATCTTCAAAAAAAATTTTAGTTCGCTGATACCGACCCCTGCAAATTATCGCCTTACCAATTGAATGGCCGCTCGGCTTTGAGGCACAGGGCCAAAATTTTAATAACGGAGAAAGGTATGGCTACAAATTTTGCGACAGGCATAACATTTGGTGAACAGGCAGAGCGAAAGGCGTGGATCTCATTCGAACACCGCTTTTTTCTTACAGTTGCAGTTCTATTTCCGTTGATCACGATCATCGGATTTGCGCCCTCTTATTACTTAAAGACCCTCTTTAACACTCCGCCGCTTCCGAGCTTGCTGGTTCACGCACATGGATTGGTGATGTCGCTGTGGGTCGTGCTTTTCTCCGTGCAGGCATTTTTGATCTCGTCAAAGCGGATCAAATTGCACATGACACTCGGTATCTTTGGCGTCGCGTTGGCAGCGGCGGTTGTTGTGACGGGGCTGATGACCGGATACGCCCTCCTAGTTCGCGGCGGAGCGTTTCCTGGATATTCGCCAAATGTCTGGTTTATGATCCCGGCGGTAGACATGCTGCTATTTGTGTTGATATTTTCGGCTGCGATCTATTACCGAAAAAACCCGGCAAACCACAAGCGGCTGATGCTCGTGACTGTCTTGAACTTCCTCCCACCTTCAATTGGCCGTCTGCCGCTGCCGTTTATTCTCGACCTGGGCACCATTTGGTTTTTCGGCATTCCGGCTCTGATCGGCATCGCGCTTTTGGTCGCCGATACTTATCGGAACGGCAAGTTGAATCACCCTTTCGCCGTCGCTATCCTGCTTCTTGGTCTTTCGGGCCCGCTTCGAATGGCGATCGCCTACACTGACATTTGGATGCGATTTACTACCTGGATCGCCGGATAATGAAGTGATAATTAACGTAGTACAAAAAAAGCCCGATCTTGTGACCGGGCTTTTTTCATTTTGAAAAACGGATCAATTTCCAAATGCACGCGGCGTCGGAGTATCGCCGTTCAGGCCAAATTGAACTACCGTCAGATCAGAGCCCGTCAGATCGATCCACCACTGGCCGTTAGACGGGCGGAAGATCGCTACATCAGCCCGTCCGTCACCGTCATAGTCCGCAGGGACTGGGATGTCGGTTGGCAGTCCAAATACGTAGACCGGATAGCTGCTGTCCGCACTCATATACCCGTACCACGTCGTCTGCGAAGGCCGGTAGATCGCGACATCCGTTTTGCCGTCGCCGTCGTAATCGGCCGGTACGATCTTGTCGGTCGAGTTTCCGAATTGTATCGCAAAGCCACCCGCCGTCGATCGCTGCATATACCAAATACCGTTCGCTGGACGATAGACTACGAGATCATTCCTACCGTCGCCGTCAAAATCACCCGGAACAGGGATGTCGCCGCTCAATCCGAACTGTATCGCGATGAGCCCCGCTGTCGTGCGGTTCAGCCACCACGTTCCGGTTGACGGCCTGTAAACAGCGATGTCCGCTTTGCCGTCGCCATCATAATCACCCGGAGCCGGCAGGTCCTCGGCGATACCGAACTGCGTCGTCACATAGGTCGATGTCGAGCTGTTGTATTGATACCAAGTACCCTGCGATTGCCGATAAACGGCGAAATCGGTCTTGCCGTCATTGTCATAATCGGCCGGAGCGATCCGGTCGGTCGAGTTTCCAAGCTGAAATACTGTGCCTCCGCCGGACGAATATTCGGCGAACCATAAACCTGTCGAGGGCCTGTAAACTGACACGTCGGCTTTGCCGTCGCCATTGTAATCGAACCGCGTCCGCGGCGCAGGTGTCGGAGTTGCGGTCGCAGTAGCCGTAACCGTCGGAGTTGCGGTCGCAGTAGCCGTAGCCGTCGGTGTTGCGGTCGCAGTAGCCGTAGCCGTCGGAGTTGCGGTAGCAGTAGCAGTTGCAGTAGCTGTAGCCGTTGGAGTTGCAGTTGCGGTGGCTGTTGGAGTTGCCGTTGCAGTAGCTGTAGCTGTCGCAGTAGGAGTTGCGGTCGGCGTTGGGGTTGGCGTTCCGAAAGTAAATTTGAATATCGTTCCGTGGTCGGCGCTTCCGCCGCCGGCTGCCATCCCGTACAGAATGCCGTTGTCGAGAATAAGCCTGGACGGTATGCGGCCAGTTACAAACCGGTTGAGCGAAAACAGCGTTTGGTAATTCGCCCCGTTCGTGTCCATCGAAAAGATCGTTCCGTCGAAATTCGTTCCGCCGCCCTGCGTTGATCCATATATCGTGTTTCCTGAAACGATCAAAGCATTTGGATTTGTTATGTTCTCAGCATTTGCATAGGTCCTGAGCACGGCAAAATTCGCACCGTTCGTATCCATCGAATATATCGTGCCGCCATTCTGTCCGGAGCTGAAAGTCGCCCCGTAGAATTTATTTCCGGCGAGGGTTAGGCGTACAGAAGGGTGCCCCTCGGCTGCAGTGAAATGATGGAGCACCTGAAAACCGCTTCCGTCCGGGTTTATCGAGAACAAGGTACCGAAATTGTTGGCACCGCCGTCTGCGTTTACCCCGTAGAGCTTGCCGTTGAACAGGGCCAATCCGTCTTGCGGGTCATATCCCTGAGTGCTAATGTTGTCGATCAAAAAGTTGAAAAGTGTGGCTCCGCCACCGGCTGTATTGACTGAGACAACCCTGCCAAGGGTCGAATCCTGCGTTCCGCCGCCTCCGGCGGTGATCCCGTAAAGAGTATTTCCGGACAACACGAATTCGCCCCTTGGTGCATGAAGCCCAAAGCCGGTGTTTGGCGTGACACCAGTAAAACTCTGCAGGACCGTGAACGACGATCCGTCGTTATTCATCGAATATGCAGTCCCATTTCCATTGATCCCGCCTGCACTCGCGGATCCATATAGTTTTCCGCCCGAGGCGGTCAAAGTCGTCACTGGCGAAGCACCGTCAGTATTGAACCCGTTAATAAGGTTTGAGAAAGTATGGATCACACCGTAATTAGCTCCGCTGGTGTCCATCGAAAAAATGACGCCCTTACCGTTTGTCCCGCCTTCAACCGTCGCACCAAAAAGTTTGTTATTTGCTATCGCCAATCCTGTGGTGCTTACAGGTCCCCAGCCTTCTTCAAATGCTGTGAAATGGTGCAGAACAGTCAGAGTCCCGGCAGGTGTCGGAGTCGGTGTTGCCGTCGCAGTCGGCGTTGGTGTGCCGGCAGGTTGGGTTACTGTTGAGGTTATATATATTTGATCGCCGCTTGGAGCACCGTCGTTGTTAGCTTGGTTACCGGCAGAATAAAACGTGATCGGCCCGACGTTCGTCGGCGGTGCCGTCCAGTTGAATGACCACAGTGCGCTGCCGGCCTGCCCGCCAAATGAACCGTTGAGGGTATGCTCGATGTAATTTCTTCCGTTCTCGCTTATAGTCTGCGTCAGCCCGTCAGGAAGGCTCGCAAATGTCCCGGCGGCGTTTTCGCTTGAATTTAACGATGTCAATTCAAAGCCCCAACGTAGTCGGCTTGTATCAGTGGTCATATGTTTGACCTGTATCTGATAGGTCTGGCCGGGGACATAGGTTGCCGGTGCTGTGATCACAAAACTGCCCACGCCCATCGACGATTCGTGACAGGCGGCGCAGTCGGACTCACCCGGTGCTCCTGAAAAACCAGTTGGCGGACCGCTCGAATATGATCGAACGGTAGGGATAAAATTATTGCTAAACAGAATGGACACGCCGAAAAGCGTGAACGCAATAAGGCAAGCGAGCTTGATCTTTTTCATAATTGTCCCTCAACACAGTTGTTCGCCGAGCGTGCCCGGAGATAGATCTTCACCGATGTCTCGGGCCGCCGCCGGACTTTTTCTGAATGCCCAACGGACTCCCCCCTTTTCTTTTTGTCCGGAGCCCCGCCCTTGCGGCCGGGACTCCGGATCGTAAGCCTACAGCCTAATTCCCGAACGCGTTGGGTGTTGGGATGTCGCCGTTCGAGCCGAACTGTACAACGGTCAGTCCGGCGGTCGTTCGGTTGAGCCACCATTGGCCGGCCGTCTGACGGTAGATGGCGATGTCGGCCTTGCCGTCGCCGTCATAGTCGCCCGGCGTCAGGATGTCTGTTGAGAGGCTGAACACGTCTGGATACGTTCCGTTCGACGAGTTGTAGCTGTACCAGGTTCCCTGCGAAGCCCTGTAAATGCCGACGTCCTGTTTGCTGTCACCGTCGTAATCCGCAGGTGCCAGCTTGTCCGTCGAATTACCGAATCCGATCGCAAAGCCTCCCGCGGTCGATCGCTGCATATGCCAGATGCCGTTCGACGGACGGAACACGACGAGGTCGGTCTTGCCGTCGCCGTCATAGTCGCCTGCCACAGGGATGTCCCCGTTGACACCGAACTGGATGGCGATAAGTCCCGCGGTCGTTCTATTGAGCCACCACTGCCCGGTCGAAGGCCGGTAGATGGCGACGTGCCTTATTATCGCCGTCATAGTTACCCGGAGCGGCAATGTCCGTAGGCAGCCCGAATGAGGACACACTGGCAGTTGCCGTTCGGAACTGCTAAAGACATACCACGCACCTTGCGGAGCACGGTAAACAGCAATGTCGGTCTTGCCGTCACCGTCAAAGTCAGCCGTGTGTTGATCTTGTCGGTCGAGTTACCGAACTGAACAGCCGTCTCGCCCGCCTGCGAACGCTGCCAAATACCGATGCCGTTCGACGGCCGATAGACCGAGACGTCAGTCTTACTGTCACCATCGTAATCGTATGGTTTCTTAGCACCCGGCGTGGGTGTCGCCGTCGCGGTAGCTGTATTTAACCACCGTCGCGGTTGCGGTGGCTGTTGCGGTTGCAGTCGCCGTCGCCGTCGCCGTAGCTGTTGCTGTTGCCGTCGCCGTTGCGGTAGCCGTCGCCGTAGCTGTTGCTGTCGGAGTTGCTGTTGCAGTCGCCGTTGCCGTTGGGGTAGCTGTCGCAGTTGGCGTAGGCGAGGCGCAGGTTCCTGTTACCCTGATTGTGTCGATATTCCATCCGACGCCAGGTTCAGCGACGTCAGTTCCCATTCTAAATCGGAACTTAACGGTCCTTCCATTGATGCTGGCAGGCAGATTGACGATCGTATTTATGTAACCGTTCGAGTTACCCGACCACGCCATTCTGTTTGCCAGCGGATTGCTCGCGGTTCCGTCGATCTGGCCGGTATAGCCGCCCACGAGGAACGTGCCGCCGACCGTCGGACTGGTAATGTCGAGGAACGCTCCGCCGATAATATTCGGAGCAGACATTTCGAGCACACCGCCGTCCCAATACGTGCCGTCATACTCCGTGTTGAAGCTATGGCGGAACGTAAGCTGCGCGGTTGCCGAATTGATCGGAATTCCCGGCGTGTCGATACGTTTGTCGCTGACCACGGCCGCGTCGTCGATAAAGATCGAGTTCGGCGGCGTGTCTGATGAATTGCTGACGGTTGTCCACAGCGGTGCCGGGCCGACCGGGTTCGTCGCTGTCCAGCCCGCCGGCAGAGCGGGGGCTGTTACCGAATCAAAGTTTTCTGTAAAGACCGCGCAAGGTGTCGGTGTCGGTGACGGAGGCGGTGTCGGTGTCGCGGTAGGCGTCACGGTCGGCGTCGGGCCTGTGGTGATCGTGAAATTAGCGTCGTTAATATCAAAAAACACGTTCCCGACCGCTTCGATCTTGATACGTGCGGTTCCGGTCGGCGTATTCGGATAGGTGACCGCTTCCTGGCCGTCATTCGGCGTTGAGGCTATCAGAACTGTCGGGAATGTGAGACCGCCGTCCGTGGAAAGTGAGATCTTGACGTTTTGAGCGTTGACCACGACATTGTTGGTATTTGCAACATTCCAGGAGACAAAATGGGTAGTGTTTACGCCGACGATCACGCCGGGTGTATTAGGAGCAGTGACCTGGAACGGGCCGCTGGTGCTGTCTATGTTGAGTGTCGAAGTTGCTGAATTGATTCCGCCGCCGTTGGCGCGGTTATCGCGGGCAACGACCTGGAAATTCATCGTTCGTGAGATCGATGGTAATATTTCGCCGGTCAAAAAACCGCTGGTAGTTGAGGGCGGCACATTGGCGCTGTTTAGAATATGTGTCAACTGAGGGAACGTTCGAGTACCGCTCGCAGTCGGAAGGAACGGGCGAAAGATCGGCCTTGCCTGGCCGTCGGCGTCACTATTCGGAACTGACGACGTGGCCGCACCGAGGTCATATTCCTGCCAGTCGTAGGTGATCGAATCGCCGTTTGGGTCGGTCGCTGACGCGGTCAATGAGAACGGCGTCAGTTTCGGAATATTGAAATTGCCCGGCCCGGTAACGGTGGGCGGAGTGTTATTGGTCGCGGTTGTCACCGCACAAGTATTACCTGCTCCCGTCTGGCTATACGCAGTAATTACCTCGAGGCTTTTGACATGAAAAGTATCGATACTATTGCCTGCGAGATCCTGCGTTCCGCAGATGCCTGCATAACCCATGATCGTGATGCCGCTGCCGGGTTCGTACGCGGAACCGGCCGAGCGGTTACCGCCGCCGCAATTGCCCACGGTCGAGTTGAATGTGTGGTTCGCTCCCCATTGATGGCCCATTTCGTGGGCGACAAAATCGATCGCAAACGGATCGCCCACCGGATTTGGAAGTCCGGTCACGCCGCCCGCTTTACTCCCAGTACACGGAACGCCGAGGAACGCGACGCCCCCGCCGCCGGTGCTAAAGACGTGGCCGATGTCATAGTTGCCCGCACCGATAAGTGAATCGACGGTCGTTTGATTTTGCGAGAGCATGGCGCTGCCGTCAGCATTCGAGTAGGGGTCGTTTGCCGAGGTACAAGCGGTCGTGCCGCCCGGAACCGGGCAGGTCATGTTGTTGCCCGCAAATACGATCAAATTATTGTTTGCAACGATATTCATCTGTATCGCGACATCACGGTTATAAACGCCATTGACGCGATTCATGATCAGCACTTGTGCCGCGAGACAACCAGCAACCGTATTGCCGCCGACGGCTGCGCAGTATTCGTTGGTCGCCGCAAGTGCCAGCCGATAGGTTCTCAATTGCGTCCCGGAAATGACTTCGGGAGCCGACGGAGCTGCGGCATCCGGAAGCATGTCGATCTTTGAGGGGTCTTTCGTTTTGAGTATCGAATCAAGCCCTTCGCCTGCCGGGGTTCCGACATCGCATTTAAAATCAGCCGTTGTCGGACGTTCGCGTTTGAAATAACTGATATAAGTCTCAGTATTACCGGTTTCGAATGGATCTACCATCACGGTTCCATTTTCAGAAAGGATCATCGAGTGAAAGCCGCTCGGCAAGAAGTCAAACCGGACGGTCGCCGTCGGGTCGTCGATGCCCTGGCCGCGATAGGTTTCGCCGAGCTCAGGGAATTTTTTCAGAAGTCCGCGCTCGACCACGAGCGAGTGTTCGATGCGAAAACGGCTAAATGATCCGTCGGGCATCGGCAGGGTCAGGATAACCTCGCGTCCATTCCTGTATTCTTCAGGAGCGTTTTTCAAGATCTCACGTAGTGCCGCACTATCGAGCCGAAAGGCCTCGTAGTTTGCCGGCAATGCCAAGCCGCTGATCCCAGTTTGGACGAGCGTGGATTTGTCGACGTTTTCCCAGACATTGTCTGCAGATTTTGCGTTTGCCGTGATAGCGGCGGCTGAAACGAGAATTGAGATGATCAAAAGAATGGCTGATCTGCCGGTACGGAACTGCTTCATTAACGGACTCCTTTTGGTGGCGATTACTTTCGGTTGTCTTCGGGACCAACATCTTAGCAAGAAAGGAAACCGAAGAAACCCGTCAGATCGATGTGAAAATATGAAGACAATAAACAACCCATAATAAACCAATAAGTGTTCAAGTGTCCATCAATTTTGAGGGCATTTACGAATTAGACGCTACACATCGGCCAAGTCCATTTGGCCTGCTATATCCGGGCCTGACCATCGAAAAGGAAGTCCGCGCCATTTCTCCAATCCGCACCGGAACAATTAACATATAGCCAATGCGGATCTTGATCGTGAAACTTGGCAGCATAGGTGACATCATTCATACGTTGCCGTCGCTTGCCGCGATCCGTGCGGCGTTGCCTAACGCGGAGATCTCCTGGGTAGCCGAAGAGCGGAGCGCCGAGATATTGCGGGGCAATAAAATGATCGACAACCTGATCGAAGTCGATACCCATAGCCTTCGCGGCGGTATGGTGATTGAAGAGATCCTGCTCGACATTAGTAAACAGGTGCGTTCGCTGCGTAAATATAAGTTCGATATCGCCATCGACTTTCAAGGGCTTTTGAAATCGGCGGTGATAGCAAAACTCTCAGGAGCAAAGCGGCGATGGGGGTTTTCGAAAGACGATCTGCGCGAGAGCGCCAGCCGCCTGATGCTGACCGATACGGCAAACGCGCTGCCGCAGATCCACGTTATTCGAAAGAACCTTGCACTTGCAGCTCAGGCACTCGGCATTGGCGTTCCGGACGATAATTTTGAATTCCCGATCGCAACAGGAGCCGAGCATCAGGCTGAGGCGGACGCGATCACCTCGGCAGCAGCAGGTGAATTTGCGGTGCTTAATCCGGCGGGCGGCTGGGTAACGAAGTTATGGCATGCCGAGAAATTTGGGCAATTGGCGGACCGTCTGTGGAAAGAAAAGGGACTCGTTTCGATCGTCGCCACGGGCCCGAATGAAACAGCACTTGCCGAGAAAGCGGCGGCAAATTGCCGTTCGGACAAGATAACGCTTGCCCAGCCTACCCTCAAAGGTTTTTACGAACTGGTCAAACGGACCCGCGTTTACGTTGGCGGCGACACCGGCCCGACGCATATCGCGGTTGCCGCCGGAGTCCGGGTCGTCGGTATTTTCGGCCCGACCGAATGGTGGCGAAATGGCAGCCCGAACCCTGCCGACATCTGTGTTGAGCGAACCGACATCGGCTGCCGCGTTGATTGCCACCGCCGGACCTGCTCGAATTGGATATGCATGGATATCACACCCGAGAGTGTTTTTGCGGCATGTGAGAACCGCCTGCGTTAGGGGCGGTTCGGGTACAGAATAAGATGGTCAATTTCGACAAAAGACTTCTCCAACGTATCAGGGTGCCGCTCGGCTTTTTGTTTGCGACCGCATTTTTTGTATTTGCGAGGCCGACGTGGCTTTCACTTGCGGTTGGCGTCGGGGTATCGGCTTTTGGCCTGCTGATAAGGGGATGGGCGTCGGGACACATCAGAAAGGCAAAGGAGCTTGCCGTGAGCGGGCCGTATGCCTTTACCCGTAATCCGCTTTATCTCGGGACACTCATTCTGGGTATCGGATTTACGATCGCATCGGGCGTTTGGTGGCTGGCTTTGTTATTTTGTCTGCTGTTTCTCGGCATCTATTTGCCGGTAATGCGCGTCGAAAGGGATGATATTCGCGAGATATTTGGCGAAGAATATGATGAATATGCGCGAGGCGTTCCGATGTTAATTCCGCGCCTCACGCCGTGGAAAAGAATGGGCGGGAAATTCGATTTTCAGCTATACTTGCAATATCGTGAGTACAGAGCGTCGCTCGGGGCACTGGTTGCAGTAGCGATCTTGGCGGCAAAGGCGTACTTTTTAGGTTAAGGTTATGTGGTTTTCGGTCGTAAGAGTTGCAATATTCGCGGGTGTCTTGTCACTCGCGGCACTGTCACTCGCGGCGCAGAGCGGTTCGATGTCGGGGACTATGTTCGCCGGCGAGACCCTTACTTATGAAGGTAAGATAAGCAAGTACAAAGTAGGCATATCGGTCGCGGACCTAACCTTCACTGCCACGCAGCAGCCCGGTTCTAAGGAACTACTGATCAAAACAGACGCCGTTTCAAAGGGTACGCTGCTAAAGTTGTTCAAATACAGCTTTTTGCAGCAGTACGAGTCCACCGTAGATCTCGACAGTTTCCGGATCGCGAAGACCACGAAACATGACGTTCAAAAAGAACGCGTTCGTGACAGCGAGGCAATTTTTGATTACACGGAAAAGCGTGTCCGTTACGTCGAGACCGACCCCAAAGATAAGAACCGTCCGCCGCGGCGCATAGCTTCGGAGATCAGCGAACCGTTGTACGATATGGTCTCGGCGATCTTTTACGCTCGTATGGCGCCGCTGGCGACCGGAAAGCGTTTTGACCTCGCGGTCAGCGATTCCGGGCTCGTCTTTCAGGTTCCCATTGTTGTTACGGGCCGGGAAACGATGTCTACCGCTATCGGAAAGGTTTCGTGTTTCAAGCTTGAGCCTGAGATCTTTGGCAAGGACCGCTTGATCGAACAAAATGGCAAAATGATCGTCTGGATCACAGATGATGCCCGTCGCATACCCGTTCGGGCTCAAATAAATACGAGCTTTGGCAAGGTCGAGGTCAAGCTGAAAGGCTACTCGAAAAAAATTCTCGGTACGAGCGATTCGGCCATGTAAAACCAGTTGTGGCTTGTAAGTTTTGCCCAAAGACCGCATACTTTTAGTTTGCGGTTTTTGTGTTGTGGAGAGGAAGTTGAAGACAGTGAGTAAGAAACAAGAGAAAGAAACGGCAAAGGTAAAGCCGGTCGCCGCTGACCCGTTCGCCGAAGCAGTGGCCGAAACGCCGGTAAAGAAAGCGGTCGTCAAGAAGGCCTCATCGAAGGCAAAGACTGTAACTGCCGTGGCTGAGCCTACAAAACCCAATACGGCAACGGCTGCGAAAGCCATCGTTGCCGACCCCTTTGCGGAGCTTGCTGAGACGACATCACCGGTCAAAAAGCCGGCAGTGAAAAAGGCAAAGACTAGAACTGTGAAGGCTCCGGCCGCCGTCGCAAAGAAAACCGCGAAAAAAGCCGTCAAGAAAGCCCCATCGCTCGACGTTACGGCTGAGATCGCTGCCGCTGAGCCAAAGGTCGAACTTTCGCCTGCTTTTGTCGCACTTGCGGCACCAACGCTCCCAGAGTTGAAACGGGAAAACCGGGCACGTCTGCAGATGCAGACGCCGACCCGTCTCTATTTTTACTGGTCGGTCAGGAACAATCCGTGGGCGATGCTGCGTGACGTTTTTGGTGACGATCTCGGCAGCTACTCGCTCGTTCTCAAGCTCATCGACACCACCACCGGTTACGAAGAGATCCATCTGACCGAAGCCGAGGGGAACTATTGGTTCAATGTCGAGCCGAGCCGCTCATATCGTGCTGAGATCGGTTTTTACGCCCCAAATCGGCCGTATTTTCGCATCTTGCACTCAAACACGGTCGAAAGGTGCTGGATGTTGCCGGATTTTCCCGAGACGCTTTTGATGTTGCAATAGCGGGCGACGATCAGGCCGCTGCCGACGACGTGTCGCAATTAGCGTTCACCAGTATGTTGGGCGGAAAGGTTACAAATTTCGACGGTCTCTCAGCCGAAGACATTCGCTACGCAATGATCGAGCTCGCTTCGGGTGCGACGCTCGAAGACCTTCGCTGGAAAGTGAGCGGCGCACTGTTCGCAATTCTGCAGGCAAACGCGGGAAATCTCGGCCGCAGCCAGGCGATGGGAGCCCTGACAGAATATTTCGAGATCGACGAAACGGAATTTACCGAAGAGCAGATCGGGCCGGCGGTCTATGGTGCGAGTTTGGTAAACTTCCCGAAAACTTTGAAAACGAAAGATCTCACGGCGAAATATTCGCCGCGGTATAATCCTGTCTCGTCGCACAGCCTCGGGCGGTAATTAGTGTTTATTTCAACAGGATGGATAAGATAAACAGGATTTTAGATCTCTATCCTGTTTATCTTGGTCATCCTGTTCTAATATACGCTTAAATATTATGCCTCTCGGATATTTCAGCCTCATTCTCCACGCTCACCTGCCATTCGTCAGGCACCCTGAATATCCCGAATTTCTTGAAGAGGACTGGCTTTACGAAGCCATCACAGAGGTCTATCTTCCTCTGATCTTCATCTTTCAATCGCTGCATGAGCAGGGCATCAAACCTCGCCTCGCGATGAACGTATCGCCGCCGCTGTGCGAGATGCTAGCAGATCCTCTGCTCCAGCAGCGCTACACTCGCCACATCGAGAATTTGCTTGAGCTGGCTAAAAAGGAACTGCATCGAACGCAGCACGAGGCCGCTGAGTTTTATGACGCGGCAAAAATGTACGTCGATAATCTGTCGGCGTCGCTCGATCTCTGGAATAAACGTTATCGACGAAATCTGATCAACGCGTTTCGCGAGTTGCAGGACGAGGGTGTGATCGAGATCATCACGTGCTGTGCGACGCACGGTTTTATGCCGCTTATTTCGACGGAGGAAGCCAGACGGGCACAGGTCGAGATCGCAGTATGTAATTACAAAAAGCATTTTGGACGGCAGCCTCGCGGTATCTGGCTCGCTGAGTGTGCCTACGAACCCGGCGTCGAAGACCTGCTCAAAGACAACGGCATCGAGTATTTTATCGCCGACACACACGCAATACTCTACGGTGACCCGCGTCCGCGTTACGGCGTCCACGCTCCGATCCGTTTGCCCGAACGGAACCGCCGTTTTTGCACGTGATGTCGAGACTAGCCAGCAGGTCTGGTCCGCCGAGATCGGTTATCCGGGCAACGACCTCTATCGCGAATTTTACCGTGACATCGGCTGGGACGCCGATTACGAGTACATCCGCCCGCACCTCCATGCAGAGGGCGAGCGCCGACATCTCGGCCTAAAATATCACCGAATAACGGGCCGCGACGTGCCGCAAAATATGAAGCAGCCTTATATCCCGTCGCTTGCACGGGACAAGGCCGCCGAGAACGCATCTCACTTCATCGGTGAACGCATTAAGCAGGCTCATAAACTGCGCGAAACGTTCGAAGGCCATCCGCCGCTAGTCGTGTCTCCCTACGACGCGGAGCTTTACGGCCACTGGTGGTTCGAGGGGCCGCAGTTCATCGATTTCTTTTTCAAAAAGATCCACTTTGACCAGGACGAGATCCAGTGCATCACACCCGGCGATTTTCTTGACTCCGGCCTGCCGATCCAGGTCCAAAGGCCGACCGCCTCGAGCTGGGGCGAAGCCGGTTACTATAAGGTCTGGATCAACGAAGGCAACTCCTGGATGTACCCATACCAACACGACGCGGAGAGGAGGATGACGGAATACGCGAATAAATTCGCAGACATGGAGACAAGAAAACAAGGAGATCAGGAGGGTCAAGACTCCCTGTCTCCCGGTCTCCTTGTCTCCACGTCTCGCATCCTGAATCAAATGGCCCGCGAGCTCCTGCTCGCCGAGTCCTCCGACTGGGCATTCCAGATCTACCAAGGCACGACCGTTCAATACTCGTCTCTCCGTTTCCAGTCGCACATCCAACGCTTTAACATGCTCGCCGAGATGCTCGACCAAAAAAACTCCCCTCCTTACAAAGGAGGGGTGGACGCCGCTTCGGCGGACGGGGTGGTCCTCTCGCCCGAACAACTCGACCTCCTCAACGAAATAGAACGGCGCGACAACATCTTCGCCGAAATGGATTATCGCGCTTATTGTAGTTAGGTGGAATCTCAGAACCGCCTGCGTTAGCGGGCGGCCAGTCAATAAAAGGTTTAGGTGCAAAAACTACTTTCCGAACAACTTACCAAAGAACCCTTTTTTCTCTTCGGGCGGTGGGTCTTGTTTCAGAACAAACAGACAGAACTTGATCCAAATATCATCCCCCGGTCCGTCGTAAAGTCTTTTGCTGCACCAACCGAAAGGAAAGATCGCCTCGTCACCCAGGTAGAGCGGAAATGAATCCGGCCCCATCCCTGGATGGTCACGCTCTCAACGCACCGGAGCGACGTTCTTCTCGATAACTTTGACAATATAGGCTGCAAATTCAAACGCGATGCCGGTATAACCCTCATCATCCTTCGTCTTTTTATATTCTTTGTGTAACTCTCCCAATACTCTATCTGCCTGTTTGATCGATTCGATAGAATAGTCGAGCTTAATGCCAAAGCCTTCATTGGCAATCCGCTCGGCAAGCTTGCTCATATCCTCTTTTAATTGTTCAAGTTCAGGGGGCATAATGTTGCCATAATAAATTGAAATGTAAGATTGAACAAGTCAGACAAAGTAAGCCGTAAAAATCAGCATTATTTATGCTAATATTCCGAATATGGACTCACTTAAACTAGTTATCGAGAGGCACTCTGACGGCTTTATTTCATATCCTTTGGGATTGAAAGGGGTTGTCGTCGGACAGGGCGATACTTACGAAGAAGCTTTGGCTGATGTGAGGTCTGCGATCAATTTTCACATCGAGACATTTGGTATGGATGCTTTTGAGAGCGATTCGCCCGTTCTCGAAGCCTTTATTGCAGAGACACAACTTGCCGCGTAATGTCGAAATTTCCGGTTGATGCTCCAAAGCAAAAAGTCGTTCGTGCGCTCGAACGACTAGGTTTTGTGATTATCCGTGAAAGAGAACACATCGCGATGGTGCGTGAAAACGAAGACGGCACCCGCACACCGTTGACGATGCCTAACCACTCCCTGATTAAATCAACCACACTCCGAATGATCTGCACACAGGCAGGCATTTCCCGCGATGAATTTCTAAAGGTTTACCAAAAATAAAACTGCTGGCTAATCTTTCTCTGAATTTGCCTAATTTACGGCATAAAGTTATCCTTATTATTTTGGATATCGGAGGAAAATGATGGTAGAGAAGGGTGTGGAGATTGCTCCCGCGGAAGGGAAACTTGGTATTTTGCTTGTTGGGTTGGGGGCCGTCTCGACGACGCTTGTCGCGGGGGTCGAAGCCGTCAAGAGAGGCATTTCGGCACCGGTGG
The DNA here is from genome assembly GCA_044228165.1 of Pyrinomonadaceae bacterium. GTDB lineage: Bacteria > Acidobacteriota > Blastocatellia > Pyrinomonadales > Pyrinomonadaceae > OLB17. Next base: position 23,928 of record JBGAVK010000004.1, read on the forward strand.
GAGCGTTGACGCAGATGGGCACGATCAGGCTGGGTAAACGTACGGATAACCGTTCGCCGATGATCAAGGATTTTGTGCCGCTGGCGGATCTCAACGACGTCGTTTTCGGAGCGTGGGATATCTTCCACGACAGTGCGTACGACGCAGCGATGAATGCCGGCGTGCTAGACAAAGACCTGCTCAATCAGCTTTCCGAACCGCTTTCTTCACTCAAGCCGATGGCGGCTGTGTTCGAACAGAACTACGTTAAACGCATCACCGGCGAGAACATCAAGACCGGCAAGAACAAGATGGACCTGGCTGAGCAGCTCATCGCGGACATCGCTAAGTTCAAGTCCGACAACAATTGTAGCCGCCTTGTGATGGTATGGGCAGCATCGACAGAGATCTTTATCGAAGAATCTGCGATACATCAGTCTCTCGAATCGTTTGAAAAGGCGATTTACGACCGTGACCCGTTCATAGCTCCTTCGATGATCTATGCGTACGCCGCGATGAAGTCGGGCGTGCCCTTTGCAAATGGTGCGCCGAATCTCACCGTTGATATCCCGGCCATGGTCGAGCTCGCAGACAAGACCGGAATGCCGATCTGCGGTAAAGATTTTAAGACCGGCCAGACGCTGATGAAAACCATCCTCGCACCGGGTCTGAAATCGAGAATGCTCGGCCTCGACGGCTGGTACTCAACCAACATCCTCGGCAATCGCGACGGCGAGGTGCTCGATGACCCAGAGAATTTCAAATCGAAAGAGGTCTCAAAACTGTCGGTCCTAGAACACATTTTCCAGCCCGAAGTTTATCCTGACCTATACGGAGATTTTTCACACGTCGTTCGCATCAACTATTATCCGCCCCGCGGCGACAATAAAGAGGGTTGGGACAATATCGACATTTTTGGCTGGCTCGGTTACAAAATGCAGATCAAGATCGACTTTCTCTGCCGCGATTCGATACTTGCGGCGCCTCTGGCCCTTGACCTCGCACTCTTTATGGATCTTGCGGCTCGTGCCGGAATGAAGGGCGTTCAGGAATGGCTGTCGTTTTACTTCAAAGCACCGCAGACTGCGCCGGGCCTGTACCCTGAGCACGATCTCTTTATTCAGTTGATGAAGCTGAAGAACACTTTGCGCCATATGAAAGGCGAGGAACTGATCACCCATCTCGGCCTGGAATATTACGATTAGGTCAGGCGGCTATATTCGTAATCCGGCCGTTGTTCCGAAAAATTTGATAATTTTTTTCCAATTTCTGTTGCGCCCGCTGTCTTTTCTGTGTTAATCATAGAAATAGAGGCGGGCCTTCATACTTGTCTCTACCCTCTGGACTCTACCCTCCCAGATCCTAAAGTCCAGCCAACGAAAAATCTTTTGATATCATCATTATTGGCGACTAGCGTGCCGCAATAGTAATCGGCAAGTTTCGACAGGCAAGAGCGTTCTAAACGATGAGGAGCAAATGCTCCGGTGAGGGGAAAAGATGAAACAGGAATCGGCAAAGAAAAAAGAAAATACTGAACAAGGGATACTGCTCGATCCGGAACGAAAAAGTCCGCGGGCGAGCGAGTTTGAAGACAAACTCTCGTCCTTGATCGTCGGCCAGGAACGAGCGGTCAGGCGCATGAGCGGGCTCTTTCAGATCTATCTCGCCGGGATGAACAATCCGTCACGCCCGATCGGTACGATGCTATTCCTCGGCCCGACAGGCTCCGGTAAGACCCGTGTTGTCGAAGCAGCGTCCGAAGTCCTCTTTAATGAGCCGCACACCGTCGTCAAGATCGATTGCGCCGAGTTTCAACATTCGCACGAGATCGCAAAACTAATTGGATCGCCTCCGGGATACCTAGGACATCGTGAAACTTCGCCGATGCTTACGCAGGAGAATCTCGACAAGTCGCACACCGACGACACAAAGCTCACGTTCGTGCTTTTTGACGAGATCGAAAAGGCGTCAGATTCGCTATGGCAGCTTTTGCTCGGCATCCTGGACAAGGCGACACTCACACTTGGAGACAACCGCCGCGTCGATTTTTCGAGAACTGTCGTGATCATGACCTCAAACTTGGGTGCACGCGAAATGTCCGATATGATCTCGGGCGGCATCGGATTTACGCCGACCAAGACCGACCAGGCAAAAGAGGACAATGAGATCGACACCAAGATCTACCGTACGGCTCTCGAGGCGGCAAAGCGTAAATTCTCGCCGGAATTTATGAACCGCATCGACAAGGTAGTCGTTTTCCGCAGCCTCAAGGAACATCACCTTCGCCGGATCCTCGACATTGAGCTTACATCCGTCCAGGATCGTATCACTGAGTCGGCCGGGACGAAGTTTGTTTTCGAGTGTACGGACGAAGCGAAGGAATACTTGCTTAGCGAGGGGATCGATCTTAAATATGGGGCTAGGCACCTCAAACGGTCGATCGAGCGATTTCTTGTCTATCCCCTCTCGAACCTTGTGGCGACGGCCCAGGTCGAAACGGGCGACCTCGTCATCGTGGATTTCGATTCGGAGAAGCAAGGGCTAACTTTTACGAAGCAATCAGGTAAATTGATCATCGCGGATGACGGTTCTGAACGAATCGATGACAATACTCCGCTGATCAGTGCTGATGCCGTCGGATTGCCGCTGCCTCAGGCCGAGGCCGCCGCCGGCATGAGCAAGTCAAAGGGCGAGCAGAACGACGCTTAAGATTTTTGCTTCGATAACCAATAAAGATAGTTTATAAATAGGCTGCTGACCGGCAGCCTTTTTTGCTTAAGCTTTAAGATCTGCCGGGGCTCATCCATCCCAAAGAACGGTCAACAGCCTCGTGCCATCGCGAGACGAGGCGTTCGGCCTCATTTGGACTCATCGCGGGTTCGAAGCGGCGATCCGAACGCCAGTGTTCGGCGAGTTCAGCGGTGCTTTTCCAAAAGCCCGTCGCAAGACCTGCGAGATAAGCGGCTCCGAGGGCAGTCGTCTCGGTGGTCTTCGATCGTACGACGGGTATCTGCAAAATGTCCGATTGAAACTGAAGTAGAGCATCGTTGCTAGTCGCCCCACCATCGACACGAAGCTCTGATAGGTGCGAATGTGAGTCGGCGTTCATCGCGGCGAGCAGGTCTGCGGTCTGAAAGGCGATCGATTCGACGGCGGCCCGGGCTATATGGTTTTTGCCAGTGCCACGGGTCAACCCGATGATCAGGCCCCGGGCATCCTGATCCCAATGCGGCGTGCCGAGTCCCGCAAATGCCGGAACGAAATAGACACCGCCATTATCCGGAACGGCTGCCGACAGGGCTTCAACATCGCCGGAGCTTTCAATAATACCGAGCGAATCTCGCAGCCACTGGATCACGGCACCGCCGATAAAAACGCTCCCCTCGAGTGCGTATTGCGTTACGTCGCCGATCTGCCAACCGACGGTCGAAAGCAGACGGTTTGCGGACGCAACCGGGTTGTCGCCGACATTTTGCAGCATAAAGCAGCCGGTGCCGTATGTGTTCTTTGTCGAGCCTGCATCAAAACACGCCTGCCCGAAAAGTGCGGCTTGCTGATCGCCGGCGTTGCCCGCGATCTTGATCCCGGCAAGTTCCGCCGGACTTGTTATCTCACCGTAGATCTCGGACGAACTGCAAACCGCGGGCAAAAGGGATCGGGGAACGCCCCAAATATCGAGCAGCGTGTCGTCCCAATCAAGCGAATGGATGTTATAGAGCATCGTCCGCGAGGCGTTCGAGGGGTCGGTGATGTGGAGGGCACCGTTTGTCAGTCTCCAGATAAGCCACGTATCAACCGTTCCAAATGCAAGCTCGCCTGCCTCCGCCCGGAGCCTTGCGCCCGAGACATTGTCGAGAAGCCACGCGATCTTGCTTGCTGAAATAGGCGTCGACCTCGAGCCCGGTTCGCTCGCGGATAAGGCCGCCGAACTCTGATCGAACGCGATCGCACGCCTCAGATGTGCGCCGATCCTGCCAGACGATCGCGTTGTAAATCGGCTCGCCGGTTTGTCGATCCCAGATGAGCGTGGTCTCGCGCTGATTTGTAATGCCGACGGCGCCAATATCATTTGCAGTTAAACCGGACTTTGAAAGAGCTTTGGTTGCGGTATTGATCTGTGAGCTCCAGATCTCCAAAGGGTCATGCTCCACCCAGCCGCTCTTAGGATAGATCTGTGTGTATTCCTGTTGTCCGATAGAAACGGCCGTGCCTTCACGGTCAAAAACGATCGTGCGGCTGCTAGTGGTGCCCTGATCAAATGCGAGAATATAAGACATATGCAGAAAAACGTATATGTTCGAGGTTTAGATCTGGTCCAAAGCTTGCGTAAGATCGGCGATAAGGTCACCGGCATCCTCGACGCCGACCGAAAGCCTGATAAGCCCGTCTGTAATACCCGCCTTCAGGCGGTCCTCACGCGGTATAGGTGCGTGTGTCATCGAGGCAGAATGCTGCAATATCGTTTCCACTCCGCCAAGCGATGTCGCCAATGTACAGAGCCTGACACTATTTGCAAACCGCTTGCCGGCTTCGACGCTGCCGAGGTCAAACCCGATCATTCCGCCGTAGCCGCCGGGCATCTGGCGTTTTGCGATCTCATGGTTCGGGTGTGACTCGATGCCCGGGTAGAATACGGTCTCGACCTTTGGGTGGTCGCCGAGCATGTTCGCAATCATCATTGCATTGGAATTATGTCGCTCCATTCTGAGGGCCAATGTCTTGATGCCGCGCAAAACGAGCCATGCAACCTGCGGTGCGATATTGCCGCCATAGAATTTGTTGGCACCATGGCGCGCTGCCTCAATGATGTCACGGCCGCCGGTGATAACTCCGGCCGTCAGATCGCTGTGGCCCCCGAGATATTTGGTCGCGCTGTGAACGACAACGTCAACGCCGAGTTCGAGCGGCCGTTGATTGTACGGCGTTGCAAAGGTGTTATCAGCCACCGTAGCGATCCCGTTATCGCGGGCAATTGCGGCGACTGCCTCAATATCGGTTATCAAGACCAACGGATTCGTAGGCGTTTCGATCCAAAATAATCTGGTATTCCGCCGCAAAGCTCGTCGATAATTCTCTGCATCTGTGGCATCAACAAAAGTCGTTTCGATGCCAAAATGCTCTTTTACATGATGCAGAAAATTGGTAGTTGTCGCATACATCGACTGCGGGGCGACTATGTGTTCGCCGGTCTTTACAAGGGTAAGAACAGCAGCAGAGACAGCTGCCATACCTGATGCAAGCGCGAGCGAAGCATCGGCATTTTCGAGTTCAGAAATGGCGTTCTCGAGCGCGGTTTGAGTTGGGTTGCCGAGCCGGCCGTAATAGTAGCCGGGTTTTTCTTCGTTATGGATCGCCGCACCTTCGTCAGCGTCAGCAAAAGCAAAGACCGAAGCCGGATAGATCGGAACCGAGAAAGAGCACCGAAATGCTCAGTGTGATCCTCGCCGGCATGGACCACTTTTTGTATACATCGACTTTTCGCTCATCACCAGACCCGCCTTCCGCTATTACTAGGCGATATCGTAAACCTAAAACCCACCGAGAGCAAAACCGCCTTTAATAATGCCCGATTGAAATACATATATGGATAGCGTAATATAAAGCGACAGGCGGAAATGACAATGAACGAAACAACGCTTTACCAGCTCGAGAAACTATTCCTCGCGATGTCAGACAAAAACCCGGTTACGGCTTCTGGAGCTTATGGCCGGAGGCGAAGTGTCGGTCGGCTATCTGGCGGATGCCTTGAAAGAGAGCCAGCCAAAGATCTCTCGCCACTTGGCCTACCTGAGAACGGCAGGCATCGTCTCGACCCGCCGCGACGGCAAATGGATCTATTACGGCATCGAAAAAGATCTCGACAATGTACTAAGCCGGGTCATAGATGCTACATTCGGGCGTTCGTCGAGTAACTACGGAGATGTTTCGTCAGAATATTTCCGGGCTGATGACGGCGATGCGTATCGGCCGCGTGAGGACGATGAACAGGGGCAGAGCAGATATGGCGACTGGGCTCCTGCTGAGTTGGACGTCTGGCTTCTCTAATTTACCTCCCGGGCGACGTCATAAGGGCAATGACGGCAGCCGTTGTCGCAGCAAAAGCCGCGATTCTGCAGATATCGTTTTGTCAACACCATCTTGCCGTCCTCAAAATAGAAATCTCGCCCTTCGACGCACGTTTCTGCTTGTTCGTTCGTTTCTACAGCTTGTCCGGTATTATCGTGCATAGTATGCCAGGAATTCCTTGTTGCCTTCGGCACCAAGTATTGGTGAATCTATCAGGCCGCGTACCTTCAGACCCATGGCGGCTGCAAAGTCATTTACTTCTTTGATGACTCGTTCGTGCTTTTCGGCATCTCGAACGATACCACCTTTTCCGACCTCGCCCTTGCCAACCTCGAATTGAGGTTTTATGAGAACAACTATTCTCCCGTCGGGTTTTAGCAATCCAGATATGGGGACCAGCAGTTTGGTCACGGAAATAAATGAGACATCCATCACCGCGAGATCGAACGGAATGTCAAAATCCTCGGGCTTTAGATTGCGGGCATTTGTTTTTTCCCGAACATCGACCCTCGCATCGGTGCGCAATTGCCAAACGATCTGATTTGTTCCCGCATCGATAGCGGTTACACTCTTGGCACCATGCTGCAGCAGGCAATCTGTAAAGCCTCCAGTTGAGGAACCAATGTCAATGCAATCGAGACCTCGAGGGTCGATCTCAAATACCGCAAGCGCAGCCTCGAGTTTGTATCCGCCCCGGCCAACGTACCTTTCTATTGACGCTCCTTTTAGCCGAACGGTCGCATCTTTTTCAAAGGTTTCTGACGGCTTTTCAACTTTTTTTTCATTGACGATTACCGCCCCTGCCATTATCAGTGCCTGGGCACGTGTGCGTGTTTCGGCCATGCCGAGTTCGACCAGAAGTTTATCGATGCGTTCTTTTGGCATTACAGCTCGAGTTTCAGTCCACGACGGGCAATACGAAAGCCCAACCGTTTGACCGCGTTGATCTTCCTCTTGTCGATCTGTACCAACGGGTTGCTGTGGTTGAAATGAATGAAATGGACCTTCGCCTTTGCCCTGGCAGGCAGAGACTTCAGAAGATCCATCGTTTCTGTTACAAATGGATGGGGAACCTCACTCATCGGCCTTACAATTTCGCCATCGGCAAAAAATGTTCCGTCGATCAAAAGATAGTCGTTTTCCTTTACAACATCCGCGAGCGGAGTTGTCCACTTCTGCCACTTGTCGATATCCGGAATAAATACGAGCGATCTGCTCGCTGTTTTGATCCGGTACCCTACGGTTTCGGAAAATTCGTCGCGGTGCGGTACGAGAAAAGGTTCGACTGTGAGGTAACCGGCAAGTCGTACTTCGGTCCTGTCGGCAAGCTGCCGGATAATTATGTTTTTTAGGCCTACAAGCTGCGACCATGGAGCGTTTTGTTCCAGCATTTCTTTCATTCGGGGCATAGCGTAAACCGGAATGTCGGCGGTGTTCATCGACTCGCGGCCAAGGTACATCAAACCCGTATAGTGGCCGATGTGGGCATGGGTCAGAAAGATCCCCGCAAGGTCATTGGACCTGTCTCCGGTTAGAGACTTCAGAAATTCGAATTGTTCGGGCAGGTCAGGCGTCGCGTCAAAAATCCAGCGATGTCGCGTTTCAGGATCGACCAGAGCTATCGACGAAACCGTCTGCCGAAGCTTCTCATTCGCCCATGCTTTTTTACAGAATGCCGCTTCGCATCCCATTTGTGGTACGCCGGCATCTTGAGCTGTTCCCATCACCACGACATATGGCCGCGCCGCAAAGATGTTCGCCGAAATCAGAATGATCGCAATTAGCGTCGTTAATACATGCACAATTTTTTCACGCAAAAGAAAGTGATATTCTATGCAAAATGAGCAGGGAAACAAAGCTGGATACATTTGCAAAGTATGCGTGGCTCACCGTCGTGGTCAATGTCGTTGTAATACTCTGGGGAGTTTTTCTCCGGGCGTCAAAATCGGGTGACGGCTGCGGCCAGCATTGGCTCACTTGTCATGGTGAGGTCATACCGTCAGCGCCCGAATTAAAGACAGTCATTGAATTCTCTCATCGCATAACAAGTGCGTTGGCATTTTTCGCCGTTTTGGGGCTATTGATCTGGACGTTCCGTAAGTTTCAAAAGGGAGCGGCGATACGAAAGACGGCGGTCATTTCATTTATCTTCATAGTCACTGAGGCTGCCGTTGGTGCCGGTCTCGTTTTGACCGGGAACACGGCTGAAACGCTTACCGCAGCGAGGCCATTTTGGATGGCCGGTCATCTGATAAATACGTTCGTTCTGCTTTGCTTTCTCGTTTTGACGGCCCGTTATGCAAGCGGCGACGAAGCTCTGAAATTTGATCACCAGCGGAAGTTCCTTGCCGCCTTGGCAATTGGCGTTTTGGCAGTTTTTATTGTCGGGATCAGCGGTTCGATCGCTGCGTTGACCCACATGGTTTTTCCTGCGGGGACGCTTGCCGAGGGGCTTGCAAACGACCTCTCATCGACTTCACATATCTTGTTAAGATTGCGGCTCTTGCACCCGATTACGGCGATCCTGACTAGCGTGTTTCTGATATTTCTGACAGGTTGGCTGGTCAAAGAAGGCGGTCGGGAAAAGGCGGTTTCAAAATGGTCGAATGTCCTCTCTCTGTTGGTTCTCGGCCAACTCGCATTCGGAAGTGCAACACTATTTATGCGCGCACCGATCCTTATGCAGATCGGGCACTTATTGATGGCCGATCTTATTTGGCTAAGCTATGTTTTGTTTGCGGCGGCTTTTCTTTCGTCAAAAGCCAAAGAGAAGGACGAATTAGATCCCGTAACTTCCGATTAATCGGGTTGTCCGCTCCACTCTCGTCCACGAGTTACGAGTCGATCGAGCGAAAGCTGAAGTTCGGCGATCTTTTCATCAACTTCCTGTTTTGTCGCATCTGCTGCGACGAAGATCGGTTCTCCATATAATACAAGGGCTGACGAAAAAGGGATCGGTATCTGCATCCGGTCCCAGCTTTTGACGGCTTTGTATAGCCGCGGTGCAATATGAAACGGGACGACCGCATTTCCTGTTCTCATTGCCAGCACCGTCGGCCCGGCCTTTACCTTATATCTCGGACCGCGCGGCCCATCAACAGAGAAGGCGACGGGGACACCGGAGTTGATAATGTCAGCCATGTCGGCGAGCGCCTTTTTGCCGTCGGTCGACGAAGAGCCACGAATGACGCCGAAACCAAACCGCTGCAGGATCCTCGACGTGTATTCACCATCGAAACTCTGCGAGATCATTTGCACAATTCCCCATACGCAGTACGTAGTACGTAAAGAACATCCGATTGTGCCACAAGGCGTATATCGGCTGTTTGCCGGCGGCCTTCACTGTCTCTAGATTTTCAGAGCCTTCGACCTCGAACCTGGTTAGTTTGCCGAATAGAAATATTAGCGATGTCGCGGCGGCGGCGATCGTTCGGATAGCCAATCTCTGCCTCCAGGTGTATTTGGTGAGGGGGGCAAATCGGTAGGCCTTAGCTAATTGTTCGGACACGGTTAGAAAATATGTATCAATTTGGGTTATTATTTGCAACAACAGTAAATTATTTGACGTAATTCAGGTTAGCTCTCACCGCGCTTTATGCAGCGAAAAATACTCATCATTGACGACCACGATGACCTTGCAACCGCCCTGGAAGAGGTGTTTTCACACGTCGGGCATACCGTCAAGGTCCTCGAAGAGCGTTCAAAGGCACTTGGCATGACCGACATTGAGTCGTACGATCTGGTGATCACCGACCTCGACGTGGTTCCCAATGGCCCGGTCGCTGCCTTGAACGGAGACGCCCCCACATGCTTGCCAAAGGTCGCCACTTTAGCCCCGAACCAACATATAAAGGCCTTTAAACTTTGCGCGGCGAACTTTCGCCGTGACGAATTTGATGAAGGCGAACTAAAAGATCTAGTCGCGACCGTGCTCGATTATAAAATAAGATTCGTGGACACCGCTGAGCATGTGGCCGAGATGCATGAAAATATCGAGTTCGAGCTGCCAAGTGCGATATCTTTGATGCATATCGTTCTCGAATATCTGATGAAGCGTGTCGAAAAATTAGGTGTGATCAAGCCCGAACAATCGAACCTGTTCGTTGCTCTGGATGAGGCATTCGTAAACGCGGTCAAACATGGTAATAAGTACGACTCACAAAAGCTTGTCAGAATAACCGCCGAAGTTTCGAAACTCGAAGCTAAATTCACGATCGAAGACGAAGGTGAAGGCTTTGACGTCAAGAACATTCCCGATCCTCTCGATCCTGAGAATCTATTTAAGACGTCCGGCCGGGGTGTCCTATTCATTTACAACATCATGGACGAGGTCAAGTACAATGACCGCGGCAACCGTCTGACGATGGTCAAGAAAGCGGTAAACAAAGAAGAATCGAAGGCGTGAATGCGGTAAGATACCGTTAAATGAAAGTCACGATCGCACAGATCAATACCACCAACGGCGATCTCGCCGGAAATACCCAGAAGATAATACAAGCGATCGAGAAAGCGCGCAGCGACGGAGCTGATCTGGTCGTTTTTCCCGAGGTTGTGACTCACGGATACACCTCGCAGGATTGGTTTCAGGATGCCGACATTATCGAACATGCGGACGATATGCTTGGCGATATCATCACAGCTACCAAAGATATAACGGCCGTCGTCGGTACGATACGCCGAAATGACGACCTCGACGGCAGGCGGCTATTTAACTCGGCTGCAGTGATGCATGACCGTGAGCTGATCGGCTTTGCTGATAAGACGCTGCTCCCGGAATACGATGTTTTTGACGACCCGCGATATTTTGAGCCTTCGGATCATCGGCGGATATTCGACGTGAACGGCGTTAAACTGGGCGTTGTGGTTTGCGAAGATTTTTGGAACGACAAGACCTTTTGGAAAGAGAGGCTCTATGAAAGTGATCCAACGGACGAAGTGATCGCGATGGGAGCCGATATTATCGTTTCGGTAAACGCGTCGCCATATAACAAAGGCAAGATAAAGCTCCGCTGTGACATGGTCGCACATCGTGCCAAGCTGCAGAAAAAGCCTATAGTCTTTGTAAATCTTGTGGGCGGCAATGACGGCATAATCTTTGACGGAGCGAGCCTGATCGCCGACGAAGAGGGCGATATCATCCTGCAAGCATCGGCGTTTGAGGAGTTTATCGACACGGTCGAGCTTGATGTCCGCAAGCCGGATGCACGAGGCATCACCGGCGGCGAGATCGATTCGATCCATCGGGCTTTGGTGCTTGGGATCCGTGATTACGCGGCAAAGAACGGTTTCAAACAGGCAGTTTTGGGTTTGTCCGGTGGCATTGATTCGACGCTGGTAGCGGCGTTAGCTTGTGAGGCGATGGGACCGGAAAATCTGCTTTGCGTAATGATGCCGTCGCCGTTCTCGTCGGAGGGTAGCGTCAAGGACAGCGAAGAATTGGTCAGGAATCTTGGCTGTCAGAGCCGTATTGAACCGATCTCCGACACGTTCGAGGTTCTGCTAAAGCAGATGGAATTGCACAAACCGACCAAAGGCGGCGAATCGCTTGCGGCTGAGAATATGCAGTCGCGTATTCGCGGGGTCATTTTGATGGCAATTTCGAATGCCGAGGGACGTCTGCTGCTCTCGACGGGCAACAAGAGCGAGCTTGCCGTCGGTTACTGCACACTTTATGGCGATACAAATGGTGGGCTTGCTGTGCTTGGGGATGTGCTCAAAACCGAGGTTTGGCAGATCGCCCGTCACATGAATGAAAAGGCCGGTCGCGAGATCATCCCAAACAAGATAATCGACAAAGCCCCGTCCGCCGAGCTTGCCCCGAATCAATTCGATCAGGACAGCTTGCCGCCGTACGAAGTAATGGATCCGATCCTGCAGATGTATTTTGAGCAAAAGGCTTCGCCCGCCGAGATCATCGCCGTCGGCCACGACGCAGAGCGGGTCTATTGGATGCTAAACAAGGTCGAGCATCCGGCAAACGAGTTCAAACGCCAGCAGCTGCCGCCAACGATCATCATCTCAAAGAACGCTATCGGCGTTGGACGTCGCCGCCGATCACGCACAAATATCGCCGTCAAAAAGGCGATCAATAAAACTGCAAGTTCAAGCGTAAACTCCGTTCTTCAATCATCAGCAATGCTGAAGTTTATAGATAACGGAGTTCTTGTATGCCTAAATTTGATAGCCCTTTGAACAATATCAAGATCGCGAGCCCGTGCCCCGCCGATTGGAACATAATGTATGGTGACGACCGCAAGCGATTTTGCGGCGAATGTAAGCTCAATGTTTACAACCTTTCCGGTATGACGCGAGACGAGGCAGAAGCTCTTGTCACCAATGCTGAGGGCCGGCTATGCGTGCGTTATTACATGCGGCCCGACGGCAGCGTGATCACGCAGGATTGTCCGGTCGGCTGGGCAAAGATCAAGCAGCGAACCCGCCTTTATGCGACGGCGGTGGCGTCGCTTGTGATGGCATTGTTTACCGGTGTGTTGTTTGTTTCTTTACTCTCAAAACAAAAAGCGACAGTTGGTGAATTGAGATTCCCGTTCGCAACACCAACGCCCGAACGAACCATGGGCACCATAGCGATGCCGCCGGCAAATACGAACAGCAATGTAGTTCAGGGTAAGCCGAGCGTGATCCAGGGAAATGTCGCTATCGATGCGCCAAAGACGCCTTCGAAGTTTGAGATGGGCAAAATGCGGGTCATCAGCGGCGACGATAGCATACGCAAAACGAGCTAATTCTTAACGTAATAGCCTTGGCGGGCTCGGACACGAAGTTCGGGCCTTTTGCTTAGACCTACGTCTAGTTTCACGAATTTGTTGAGAGGGAAGTCAGCCTCAGAATAATACTGGATCAAATACTGAGACCTCAATTCATTAGCGAGCTGGCGAAAAATACCATCGAGCAACTCAGTATTCCTTCTGGTATTCACCCCGTTTTGATAGTTATTTACGGTGTCGATCGGCTGAAATTTAGGTAAGAATGCTGTTCCGCCTGTCTCGTCAGAGAACTTTTGCATGTTTTCCTGGCCAAAGACACTGATCTTATTCAACAGATACGAGCTGCCCGCCGGATTGATCGAATAGTGAACGATATCAGCGTCCTGAAGTGCCCGAAGCACATTTTTTCTCTCTTCGGTTTTCGCCATTTCCTGAGCCTGGGCGACAAGCTTTCCAAATTTTTTCAATTCTGGGTCAGGGCCTTTGTCCACGAGCCGTCGCTCAGCCGCTCGCTGAGCGCGCTGAACGCCTTCGCTAAAATTGTCCTCGCCGTCCGAGATCACAACGATCACTCGACGCCGTCCCTCGGGCGAGTTCTGACGCAGGTATTTCGCCGCCATTTCCAGGGCGTCAAAAAAGGCAGTGGCTCCCTTTGTGATGCCGATCCCCTTTACCGCTTCTATCGCCTTTTCGGAGGTGTCACGGGTCTGAACGAGCAATGGTTTTTGGCCGATCGTAAAAACGCTGGCACGATCGTTCGGACGCATCACATCTCGCAGGAATTTTGCCGCCGTTTCCTGTTCAAATTTGAACATCGGATCAGTGCTTGCTGAAACGTCAAATAGAAGTGCGATCTCGAGCGGCACAACATCTGCCGAACCGACATTTTCGATGGACTGTTCCCGTCCCTCTTCGCGGATCTTGAAATCCGCTGCCGTTAATCCCAACACAGCCTGGCCATTTGCGTCGGTTATAGAAACCGGTACGACGACAAGCCGAGAACTGACCTTGATAACTTCATCATCGTCCTTTGGTTTCGGCGTCGGAGCACGGGCTCTGTGCGGCTAACGAAAGTGCTGCCAGTGAGATCGACAAAGCTGCAAATATTGAACGGGCAGTATAAATGAGCATTTTGGTGGTGCGGTGGATGAAAGTTAAGAGGGCAACCGGGGTGATCTACATCGCCAAGCCTCGAAATGCCCTCCCAAGTAAATTCAACTATTCGTTTGAGGTTTGCTTGACCTCGACGGTTTGATTAATGCCGCGATTGACCCCAGAACAACTTCGACGCGGCGATTTTGCTCACGGCCTTCACGAGTTGAGTTATCGGCTACGGCTTTAAGCTCACCAAAGCCATAGCTTTCCTGAAAACGGCGTCGGTCCATATCGTGATTTTCGATCAGATAGTCTTTTACTGCCTGAGCCCGGCGTTGGCTAAGGACCTTATTTCTTTGAGTGCCGCCCTCGGCAGAGGCGTAACCCGTGACATCTATCAGGTATCCTTTCAGGGACTGGGCCGCAAGTGCGATCTGATCGAGCGATGCCTTACCCTCAGGCGAAAGCACAGAGCTATTAACCTTAAAGGTAATGGTCACCGTCGTCTGGACAACATAATCGTCCATATCGGTGATGCGTTTATTTGTTGCGTTTACTCCCGCAACAGCTGCATCAGCCGTTTCCTGAGCAGCTTTTGCTCCGCCTTTAGCGGCATTTGAGATCGCCATCAGTTCGTCGATCTGGCCCGAAACGCGTTGAGCATTCTGCTCGGCAGCCGTCATCCTCTCTTCTGTTGGTGACGACCGGGCGTCAACGACCTGAGCCGTTTCGAGATTTTTCTTATCAAATCTCACCTTATTTACCGAAACTGCACCGCCGCTGTCGCCCACACCTTCGACCTCAATTATCAAGCTGCGGATCAAAGCAGTAACAGGGAAACTGTCTCCACCCCAGAATCCGTTACTTTTAATACTGGCATTAGGGGCAACAATGATCTTTGTGTCAATGCCTAATGAATCGTGAATGACAAAGGTATTATTGACATCTTTCGAAACGATAACGCCTTTGATCTTATATTTTTGCCCGGCGACGGCCGAACGAATCTGCGACCCTTGAGCGAAAGCACCAACTGTCCCGATCATCAAGGTCAAAATTAAGACTGCGATTTTTTTATGCATAGCGATCTCCTGAGAAAAAAGGTGGGGGGGTGCAAACAACGACTCCATGTGATAAGACGCAACCCTCGGCTAAAGAGTTGTAGACATTCCGGCCTCTAAATCAATTTTTGGCTGAAAGCGGTTGCAGAGGAGATCTTAGACCAGATCGCAAATTGCCCTCAGATGACACGGCGAGGCCGGAAACAATAACAACATATTACAGTAAAACTGTCGACCTGCAAACAAGATTTAACGCTGCAGATCTAGATCTCAAATGGCGCGTTTTCGATGTATTCCTTAAGATACGCGAGAAATTTCTCGGCATCGGCACCATCAACGACACGGTGGTCATAGGTCAACGCAAAATAGGCCATCTGCCTGATCGCGATATAATCGTCGCCGTCGGGCGAAGTGAGAACTTTGGGACGCTTTTCGATCGTTCCGACACAGAGAATGGCAACCTGAGGTTGATTGATGATCGGCGTGCCATAGAGACCGCCGAAAACGCCCGGATTTGTGATCGTAAACGTACCGCCCTGCACTTCGTCAGGCATCAGTTTCTTTGTTCGCGCACGGTCTGCGAGGTCATTTGCTGTCGTCGCAAGTTGTGATAACGAGAGAGTATCGGCATTCTTCAGTACCGGGACGATCAGGCCCCAGTCAAGGGCAACCGCCATTCCGAGATTTATATCACCCTTATAGATAATGTTGTCGCCGTCAACCTGCGAATTTACGATGCGATGCTCACGGATCGCCGCTGACACTGCCTGGAAAATGAACGGCATAAAGGTCAGCTTAGTGCCAAATCGTGACTGAAATTCTGTCTGATTTCGGGCCCTAAACTTGGCGACATTTGTCATGTCGATCTCATAAACACTGGTTACGTGTGCCGAGGTCTGCTTCGACATGGTCATGTGGTCAGCGATCTTCTTGCGCATGACCGACATTTTTTCGACCCGGTCTTCCATGGCAACAACGGGCTTGGCATTGCCGTATTCAACCTTTGGTTTTGGGATGGACGGAGCCGGAACCGATGATATTGGAAGCGCGGGAGCGCCTTTCACGAGCAGATCCTGTGGGCGCAGCGCCGCACCTGTTTCGATAAACGACAAGATGTCCTTCTTTGTCACGCGACCGCTAATGCCGCTTCCGGGGATGCGTGTGATGTCGATGCCATGTTCCTTAGCAATATTGCGAACAAGGGGGCTCGACTTTTGACGGCGGAGTTCATCGAAGGACGAAGTGCCATTTGAACCGCCAAAGGATACAGTTGCGGCGGCAACGCGAACCGGCGGCGTTGAAATTTCGGTCGTTGAGGTTTCGATAGGTTCCGGTTTTTCGGTCACCGGCTGCGTCGTCACCGAGCCTTCCGTACCAACCAAAGCCAAAACTGCACCGACTTCAACGGTCTCGCCTTCCTTCACATTGATCGCAAGCAATTTCCCGCCAGTCGGTGACGGAACTTCGGCATCGACCTTATCTGTAGAGATCTCAAGCAGCGGTTCGTCTTTTTCGATCGTGTCGCCGACCGATTTGAGCCACTTGGACACAGTGCCTTCGGTGATCGATTCACCCATTTGCGGCATCACAACCTCAGTTGCCGAACCGCTGTTATCAGTGTTCGCTTGCCCCGTCAAAACCGGTGCAACAACAGCAGCGTCAGGGATAGCTTCGGGTTCCGGTTGAGCCGCGATCGACATTTCAACCGTCTCAGAAGAGGTATTCGCAGGGCTAGCGGACGGAGCTCCGGCTTCACCGGCTTCTCCGATAATTGCAACAACAGCCCCGACCTCGACAGTTTCTCCTTCGGCCGTCCTGACCTCAAGCAAAATGCCGGCGCCCGGGCTTGGAACTTCGGCATCTACCTTATCTGTAGAGATCTCCAAAACGGGCTCGTCTTTTTCGACAGGATCACCGACTTGCTTCAGCCACTTCGAGACGGTTCCTTCAGTGATCGATTCACCCATCTGGGGCATTACGACTTCTATGCTCATAAATTCTCCGCAAAAGCGTAAACTAATTAAATAGGATACAAGAAATTCGATGGTATGAAAACAGTAGGGACGGCACTCAAGTTCGGCTTTTGATCAGGTTAATTAATCCGTCGATATCATGCAGGGACCGGGGAAGTTCGATCGTCTTTCCATTTTCGAGTAAAACCACACCGCTTGAGCGAACTTCGCGGATGTCTTTCCAAGAAGTCATGTCCTTTTTGTATTTGAAACCATTCTCAAATACTTCCACACGATTCCGCCTTTGCATCATAAACGAGAATATCGTGAGCAAATAAAGGATGAGGAAACCCGATGCGAGCAGAAAATAGAGAAGGCTCTGCCGGATAAAATATGCGAACATCATCGCCAGAAAAAATAGAAACGAGAGCACAACAACAATGACTGCCCGCTGCATGTAAGCCGGGGTGATCGCGTAGACGGCGATCAATCTTCCGAGGCTTTTTTTGGATTCCGACACAATTATTAGCTGACTATCTTATCGCTAGTGAATGGCTGCAATTAGCACTAAGTGCTTCTCGTATCACTTTTAACTTTTTATGTTCCCGAATTAACGTTATTTCATCTTAAACAAACCTGCGGCAGATGTGAAAATGTCATTTATTGCTATAAAATAACGGTATTCGAGAGAAATGTTCCGATCCTTTGGTAAAAATTAGATAATCAAATGAAAAAAATATCTTATATCGCGCTTTTCCTGCTTCTATTCTCGTTATCTGTCTATGCCCAACAGCCTTCGATAACAGCCGAAGACTATGCACGAGCCGAGAAGATGCTAAATTTCGGCACTGGCCCGCTAGTCGATCGCGCCGGTGTTCGGCCGAACTTTTTGCCGGACGGACGGTTTTGGTATCGCGTCCTGACCCCAACGGGCAGCGAGTATGTGCTCATCGATCCAAAAGACGGGTCGCGTAGATCAGCTGCGAAACTTGCCGATCTGGGTGTTGCCGCTACAGCACCGGCAGCCGCCGGCCGCTTCGGCGCAAGCAATAGTGTGGCATCGCCGGACGGGAAAAGATCAGTTTTTATCAAAGACTGGAACCTTTGGGTAAAAGACAACGCTACCGGAAAAGAGACCCGGCTAACGACCGATGGGGTAAAAGATTTTGGTTATGCGACAGACAACGCCGGTTGGAAACACAGCGATAGGGCGATCGTTCTTTGGTCACCGGATTCGAAAAAGGTCGCGACCTTTCAGCAAGACCAACGCAACGTAAGCGACATGTACCTTGTCAGGACAAAGGTAGGTGCTCCGGAACTCGAATCCTGGAAATATCCCATCCCGCAGGACAAAGAGATCATTAAGATACACCGCGTGGTGATAGACGTTGAAAGCGGAAATATGGTCCGCTTTAATATGCAGCCCGACGATCGACGCGGAACGCTGTGCGATGATATCGCTTGTGACGGTGAATTTGGCGACAACGAATGGAGTCCGGACGGAACATCTTTGGCGTTTGTTTCTAGTTCCAGGGATCATAAGTCGGCAAAATTCCGCATCGCGAATACCGCGACTGGCGACGTTCGCGACGTTTTTGAGGAAAAGGTCGCGACGCAATATGAGTCCGGCCAAGGCACAGCAAACTGGAAATACCTTCCCGCAACGAATGAGGCTATTTGGTACTCTGAGCGAACTGACTGGGGCCATTTATATCTCTATGATCTTACGACTGGAAAGGTCAAGAATCAGATCACTACAGGTAACTGGGTTGTTACCCGCATTCTGAAACTTGATGAAAAGGGCCGGGTAGTATTTTTTGAAGCAAATGGCCGTGAGCCGGGAGACCCATATTTTTCGCGCTTCTACCGCGTAGATCTGGATGGCAAAAATCTCAAACTCCTTACGCCTGAGGACGGCAATCATCAGATCACATTATCTGGCGATGAGACCTATTTTGTTGACAGCTACTCAAAACCGAATGTGCCACCTGTTACCGTGGCCCGCAACATGGACGGTAAACAGATCGCCCTGCTCGAAAAGGCCGACGTTTCGCGTCTCGAAGCAACTGGTTGGAAGCCGCCGACTCCGATAACCGTCAATTCTCGTGATGCGAGGTGGAAACTCTACGGCCTGATGTTTAAGCCATCGAACCTCGATCCGGCGAAGAAATACCCTGTTATCAACTATATCTATCCCGGCCCGCAGGGCGGCGGCGTCGGCAGCCGGTCGTTTGGAGCGAGCCGTGGGGATAATCAAGCTTTGGCCGAACTGGGTTTCGTTGTGGTCGTTATTGACGGTACATGCAACCCGGACCGCTCAAAATCATTCCACGATGTTTGTTACGGTAATATGGCAGATAATACGTTGGAGGATCAGATCGCCGGCATCAAAGAGCTAGCTCAGACAAACAAATTCATGGACCTCGACCGGGTCGGAATTTGGGGGCATTCGGGCGGGGGATTTGCAACGGCAGCTGCGATGTTCCGTTTTCCCGATTTCTACAAAGTAGGGATCTCGGAATCGGGTAACCACGTGGGGCGAACGCTACATCGGGCTGCTTTCAGGCGATAATTACGAAAAGCAGGCTAACCAAAACCTTGCCCGAAATCTAAAGGGCAAACTGATGCTCACACACGGCAATATGGACGACAATGTGCCGCCTTACAACACCTGGCTGGTAGTTGACTCCCTCATCAAAGCAAATAAGGAATTTGACCTTGTCATTTTTCCGAACGCCCGCCACGGCTACGGCGCCGACAGCTATTATATGATGTGCCGCCGCTGGGGGTATTTTGTGCGGAATTTGCTGGGAGCCGAACCGCCGCCGAATTGCGAGATCAAGGCGAAGCCTGATCCGCGATTGGCCCAATAGCTATCAAAATTGGCGTGAAAGAGAATTTGGGGCAATTGAAACAGGCATCGGCCAGTTTTCAATTGCCCCGATCTCTTTGTTAATTCTGCTATTTTAACTCGCCGTCAAGTTCTTGTGTCTCACACTCGCTTTCGTCAAAAAGTGAAGCGATCGGCGGATGCGGCGGCGGGAGAGCGGCTGTGTATTCGGCCATATCTTTTTGAAGTTTGGCGACTGCGTCCTGAGCTCGGTCAAAATCATCGACGGCGATCTTTAGGGTTGCTTTCCCGTCTTTGTGAGGCAGTTCGGTCAGCTTTGCAAATGACCGCAATCTTATCTCGATGCGGGCACCGCGTTTTAACATTCCTTTTTTGAATTTAACATCTAGCAACTCACCAACCGGCACGCGAACTTCCTTAACCCCGTCAGAGATCAAGCCGAAAAGCTTCGATTCGAACTCAAGAACGATCCCCGCGCTTGAGAATTTTGCAACGCCGTTGACACTGGTGAAGCCGCTGTGTGACTCGGTCTTGAAAGGAATGCTCGTAAAATTATGCATATCAAATGGCGGAAATCCCAGGTTGGTTGGGTCATCAAGTGGTCCGATGTTTGATTTGGGCACCCTACTAGTGCTTGGGTTTCTGCCTTAGACTCTTGCCGATACCAAACAGGCTGATCAACAACCAGAAAAATTCTACTACAAACGATGGAAAGTTAAATGCGAAATAGAGCGAGACGAGAATCAGCGTCGCTCCGACAGCGTTTAGCAGCGAATACAAAAGCTGCTCGCTCCGCACCTTGCCAAGCTGAAGCAGAACATAGGTCACGATAATGACCGCAACGCCGGCCGTGCCGAGAATGTCGTACCAGGTGTAGGCCATTCAAATTAAAGGGTCTTTATTAGGGCGGGTAGATCGGCAAAATGTAGCACAATTCCTTTCGGTCCTACAGCCCAAACCGCACGATTGTCCTTCGCACTGATCGTATTTAGATCTTCTTTCCCGAGAGCCCGCCAGGTCTTTCCGCCGTCCAATGAAATATCTGAGCCATTAGTCCCGACGGCGATCACAACTTTTTTATCAACAAACGCGACACCCGAACGATAACCCCAGAGCCTGGTGTCTGTTGTCCGGGTTCTGCCATACAAAGAACCAAATTCGCGGGTTTGGAGCTGCCACTGGCCACCGCCGTCCTCAGTAATGGCATAGTTATTTGGCATTAGCTCGCCAGGCTTTTCGTAATTGCCGCCGACGATCACACCATTTTTCGCGTCAAACATCGCGATCGAAAATATTCCGCTGCCCGCCGTGCCTTTCACCATCGGCGTATCAGAAACTTTCCACGATCTGGCTCGATCTGTGGTTGTGAACACTCTCGCATCGCTGCCGCCGCTGACGAGAAAGGCAGTATATTTCCCCAGTGTTATCAGGCAGGTGCCGCTCGCGGCGAATGCGGCTTCGCCGTCTTTGGCTGCCGGCATTTTGCTAGTGTCGGCTGGTCGCCAATTCGCACCGCCGTTCTTTGTTTCGATAAGAACGAATTTGTTATCGACCGGATCGCCCATAGCGATGCAGTTATTTTTATCCCAGCAAGCGAGGGCATCAAAAAACGCCTTTTCGTTTGTGTTTTTAAATTGCAGGTTCCACGTCTTACCGCCGTCAGTCGTTTTATAGATCCGCGACGAATCGCCGTTTCCGATGCTCAAAATATAGGCTGTTTTTGCATCAAATGCCTCAATATCACGAAAATCCAGTTTTCCGGCCTCAGGTACCTGCATCACCTTCCAGGTTTTACCGCCATCGAGGGTTTTGATCACTGTCCCAGCAGTGCCGCTAGCCCAGATGACCTTTTCACTAACGACCGACAACCCGCGAAAGCTCGCGGTTGTGTTGACGGTCTGCTTGACCCATTGAGCCTGAACCGTCGGCGATAGCAATAACAACGTCAAGAAAAATATTGATCGCATAATTTAAACGCAGAGAACGCAAAGTCCGCAGAGACTATATTAACTTTTTCTCTGCGCGCTTACCGTTCTCTGCGTTAAAAATTAATACACCATTCTCGCACGGATTGTACCCTTGATACCTTTAAGTATCTCAAACGCCTCTTTTGATATCTTGTGATCGACGTCGAGGATAACATAGCCGATCTCGTCATTGGTTTTTAGATACTGGCCGGTGACGTTGAATCCACGTTTTGAAAGGCTGGCGTTGATGTCGCGGAGCACGCCCGGAACGTTGTTGTGAATGTGCAATATGCGGTGCGTTCCGGCCTGCGGAGGCAGATTGACGGGCGGAACCGTGTGCGAACCTTCGCTTGTGCCAAAGTCTAGATACTTGATGAGCTTTGCGGTAACGTCGAGCCCGATATTTGCCTGTGCTTCCTCAGTCGAGCCGCCGATGTGCGGAGTGAGTATGACGTTTGACAGGCCATGCAACGGCGTCGAAAATGCGTCGCCGTTCTTTTCGGGCTCGTCGGGAAATACATCGATCGCTGCGCCGCTTAGCTTCCCCGACGCGAGAGCCTTTGTAAGGGCTGTAATATCGACAACGTCGCCGCGGCTGTAATTGATCAGGATCGCCCCTTTCTTCATAGCCTTTAGCGTATCCGCGTTGATCATGTTGCGGGTGGTTGCGTCTGACGGCACGTGAAGCGTAACGATATCAGAGAGCTTGAGCGTTTCCCGTAGATCGCGGATCTGCTTGGCGTTACCATGCGGGAGCTTTGTCGCAATATCGTAATAGATCACCCGAAGCCCCATCGCCTCGGCCATGATCGAGACCTGTGAACCGATGTTTCCGTAGCCAATGATACCGAGCGTTTTGCCGCGAAGCTCGAAGGAGCCCTTAGCCTCTTTGAGCCAGATGCCGGCGTGGGCGGCAGTATTCTTGTCTGCGATCCGCCGGATAAGCATCACGCTAAGGCCGATTATCAATTCCGCAACCGAACGCGTGTTAGCATGCGGAGCGTTAAATACGGCGACCCCCTTTTTTGTAGCGGTGGAAAGATCGACCTGATTTACGCCAATGCAAAAACATCCGACGGCGACCAGTTTGTCCGCAGCCTCAAGAACTTTATCTGTAATGCGGGTCTTTGAACGAATCCCGATCAGGTGAACGCCCTTTACCGCCCGGCGAAGCTCCTCTTCGCTGAGAGCACCACCGATCTGTTTGATATCGGCGTATCCGCTGGCTCGCAGTTCCTCGACCGCCGCGTCCGAGATATTCTCGAGCAGCAGGATCTTGATCTTTGTGCGTGGATAAGAAGTATTTGCCATAAAGAGATCGGGCCGATCATCAGCCGCGACTGACAACCGGCCACTGACAACTGAAAACCGATCTTACATATGTATCGTAAGATCATGCACACCTTCGGCGGCTTCCATTACGCTTTCCGAGACGGTCGGGTGGGCGTGGATGATGCGGCCGAGTTCGTCGGCGGTGCATTCGAGGGCCATGGCGACACAGGCTTCGGCAAGCAGTTCGGTCGCGTGCGGGCCGATGATGTGAACGCCGAGTACCTCGTCGTATTTTTTCTCGGCGACGATCTTTACAAAACCGTCGGTCTCGCCGAGGATTCGGGCCTTGCCCGATGCTGAAAAGGGGAATTTGCCAACCTTAACGTCATAGCCCGCGGCCTTTGCTTTCTCTTCGGTCAGGCCGACGCTTGCGACCTCGGGGTCGCAGTAGGTGCAGTTTGGCACGAGGTTTTGCTTGATCGGCTCGACCTTTTTACCGGCGAGTTTCTCGACAACGAGGATGCCTTCTTTTGACGCAAGGTGAGCGAGCCATGCCGTGTCGATGACATCGCCGATGGCGAAAACGTTTGGTTCGTCAGTCTCGCAGTATTCGTTGACCTTGATAGTACCCCGCGGATTTACAACGACCTTTGTGTTTTCGAGGCCAATGCCCTCGATCGATGGCATACGTCCGACAGCGACGAGCAGCATCTCGGCCTCAAGCGAAATGGTGTCGCCTTTGGCGTTTTTGCCCGAGACTTTTACACCTGATTTTGTTTTTTCAAGCTTATCTAGCTTTACGCCGGTTTCGCATTTGATACCAGCCTTTTTGAACGAACGGGCGAGTTCTTTTGAAACGTCAGCGTCCTCGATCGGCACGATGCGGTCCATCAACTCGACGACCGTCGTATCGCAGCCAAAGCGATGATAAACGCTCGCAAACTCAACGCCGACAGCTCCGGAGCCCATCACGATCAGCGATTTTGGTACTTTTGTGAGTTCGAGAATGTGGTCGGAATTGACGACCGTCTTGCCGTCTGTTTCAAATCCGGGGATCGGACGCACGACCGAGCCGGTGGCGATGATAATATTTTTGGTTTCGATGACCTGTTTTTTGCCATCAGCCAGAGCGACCTCGACCTTGCCTTTTCCGACGATCTTGCCAAAGCCGTTAAATACGGTCGCTTTGTTCTTTTTCATCAGATAGGTCACGCCTGCGGAGTTTTTTGCGACTACATCGGATTTGTATTTTTGTACCGCCGTCCAGTCGTACGACAGATCCTTGACCTTGAGACCGTAGTTCTCAAAATGCCCCGCCTTGTCATAAAGATGAGCGGCGTTGAGCAGAGCCTTGGTAGGGATACATCCGCGTAGGCCGCAGGTGCCGCCGAGACGCGCGTCTTTTTCTTTCTCGATGATCGCGACCTTTAACCCAAGCTGTCCCGCACGGACGGCTGCCACATAGCCGCCTGGGCCGGATCCAATAATAGTGACGTCAAATTGTTCTGCCAATGTAGTTAACCTCTTAGAAAATAGTAAATATTGCCAAACGAACATTATAAGCCCTTAGGTGGCGGCAAGCTAGTGAATCCATAGCAGTTTGAGATAGACTGAGGGGAATATGGATCATTCAGAGGAATTCCTTCAGTTGGTTAAGGCGTCGATGAAGAACGTTCGTGAGCTTACGGTCGCGAAAACGCAGGAGCGTGTCGCTGACGGAGCCGTCCTGATCGACGTTCGTGAGGATAACGAATTTGAAGCTGCCCATGCTGCGCCCGCCCGCCACATGGGCCGCGGCATCATCGAGCGCGACATCGTGAAGACGTTTCCCGACAAGGGAACCGAGCTTATCCTATATTGCGGCGGCGGATTCCGTTCGGCACTTGCTGCTGATAGTCTGCAAAAAATGGGTTACACCAATGTCTGGTCAATGGCCGGCGCCTGGCATGCGTGGGAAGAGGCTGGAGCTCCTGTCGAGGCCCCGATCTCTTATTAATTTTATGGCAATCGATAAAGAAGAAAGCAGGGCTCGGGTCCGGGAGCTGCAAACAAAATTTGCAGAGCAGGGTGACGCGCTTGGTTGGTTCGACGCACTTTATAAAGAAGCGGCGGGCGATAACGCTGTGATCCCTTGGGCTGACCTTGAGCCGAACCATTTTTTTCGAACGTATGCCGAATCGACCGGACTCAAAGGCGGCGGACAAACCGCTTTAGTTGTCGGGTGCGGGCTGGGCGACGATGCAAAATATTTGCACGACATCGGGTTTAACGTAACGGCATTCGATATATCACCGACCGCGATCGAGTGGGCAAAAAGATTGTACGGCGAGGACAGTATTGATTTCGTCTCAGCCGATCTATTTGATCCGCCCTCTAAATGGCGATACACGCAGGCTTGCAACTTGCGATCAGGCGGGTTTGACTTTGTTCTTGAGATCTATACGATACAGCCGCTGCCGCTTGAGATGAGGCCGCAGGTGGTCGACGCCGTCGCCGAATTTGTTGGTGAGGACGGCACTCTAATAGTCGTAACTCGCGGCCGCGAGGACGATGTCGAACCTGATGTGGTGCCGTGGCCGATGTCGCGTCGGGACTTGAGCCGGTTTGGTGAAAATGGCTTGCAGCAGGTCAATTTTGTTGAGATGCCCGCTGTTGAGACCGATGAACCGCCGCGATTTGTGGTGGAATATAAAAGAGTCCCCTCCTAAGGAAGCCGGTACTCGGTCCCATCACGGCCAATGAAGAATACGTCCTTGTCGGTGCCTAGTTGGACCCATGCAAGTCCGCTTTCAAATGGCAGGGCCTTGTCATATTTCGGCTCTATCACGATTTTTCCTTTCTTATCGATATAACCAAATTTGCCGTCTAATTTCACCGGTGCGAGGCCCCCGTTGAACAAGCCTAGCCCGCTGTCTGCCAGCCCGTTCTGATATTTGGGTTCGATGACCTCTGATCCGGACTTATCGATGTACCCGATCTTCCCGTCCCTATTTATAGGAGCAAGTCCCTCATGAAAAGTATCGACAAATTCGTAGGCCCCATTTGGGTCTATCACAGCCTTTCCGGAACGATCAATGAATTTGCCGTTCGCCCACGCCACTCCCTCTGAAAAATCGGAACACTCATAATTCTTTACATCCAAAGCGATCACAACAGCGCCGGTGCGGTCAATATAACCGTCGAGCATTCCCTTTTCCGGATCGAAGTATCGAACGTGAGCGAGATCGGACTGGAATTCAGTCGCATAATAATATTTTATCGGGATTACAACTTTGCCGTTCCTGTCGACATAGCCTTTTTCTATTTTTTGTTTCCGTGTTTTACCTGTCGTGATAATTTCGTTCATTGTTTCGACCATCGCGAGGCCCGACGAAAAATATCCAACCCGGCTGTATTTTATGGGAACAATTACTTTCCCGGCCTTATTAATAAATCCCCATTTTCGCCCTTTCTGGATGCCGGCCAGACCGTCGTTGAAATGGAAAGCGCCATCGTAGATCGTTGGAACCGCCAGTTTGCCCGT
>JBGAVK010000004.1:50476-106989 GCA_044228165.1 Pyrinomonadaceae bacterium
GAGAAAGTTCAAAGCCCCGTCAAATTTCGCTGCAACTACTAATTTCCCACTTCGGTCGATAAAGCCGGCCTTTTGGCCTATTCGAACCTCTGCAAGACCCTCATAGAATCGAAGTGCCAGATCAAACTTTGCGGGAATGACGATCTTTTTGCCCGCGTCCATATATCCCATCCGATCCCCCTGATGGAATGGGATCGGAGCATCCACATCGGGGTGGCCCCAACTGTAGTTTTGGGCCACGACCGGCAAACAGCCGCAAATTGCCGACAGAAATATACGCAGGAAAAAGACGCCGATAGCCCCTGATTGAATTCGCATGATCAGTCACCTCTCAAGTTCGATTTTGAATTAGGGATTCAATCTAACACAGAAACACTTTGCGGTCACTAGAAAATGCGACGACAAAAAAACGGTCTGATCAAGCAAACAACGAGCTCTTTTCAGAAAATTTTTCTTTTAGGCTGCCGCAGACGACGTCGCACAATTCGAAAACGGTCTCGTCGGCGATCCGGTAATAGACTGTATTTCCGTCTTGTCGCTTTGCAACGAGCCCTTCGTCCTGAAGCATCTTCAGATGTTTGCTGACGTTCGGCTGGGTCGAGTCGACCGCTCTTGTCACAGCCGTTACACTCGACTCGCCGCTTTCGAGATATTGCAGAATGTGCAGGCGTAACGGCTCTGAGAGGACCTTAAACCTGGCCGCAACAACACTTACCGCGTCGGATGACATTTTTTGATGCTTTTGCTTTTTCATACTTGACAGTATAACGATATAGTTATATGCTCATACACAGATCGAGTATATTACTTGGGAGAACAAAAAACAAGAATGACGATAAAACAAGCAACGGTCCATGAAATAAATGAATTGCTGGATGGCGGCGGCGAGTGCCAGGTGATCGACGTCCGCGAGTTCTCAGAATTCAACAGCGAACGAATCGCCGACGCGCAATTGATGCCCCTATCTAATTTTGAAAAGCACGCCGACGAGATCGATCACACGAAACCGGTGTATCTGATGTGCCGATCCGGAAACCGGGCAAAAAATGCGGCTGAGAAATTGGCAAGCAAAGGATTCACAGACATTCACGTGATCGAGGGCGGAATGGTCGCTTGGGCCGGAGCAAACTTGCCGGTCGTTAAAGGCGAATCAAATGTCTGGTCACTAGAACGCCAGGTGCGATTTGCCGCTGGAATGTTCGTATTAGCCGGCGTACTTCTTAGCCTGTTTGTGAATTCATACTTACTCGTGCTTTCAGCATTTGTTGGCGCAGGTTTGATGTTTTCGGCGTTGACGGACACGTGCGGGATGGGCCTGGTTCTAGCGAAAATGCCTTGGAATAAGGCTCCCGCCTCCTGCGCACCTGCCAAATAAGGAAGACGATGTCGTTATTATTCATCATTGGTTTGATCCTGAGCGCCGTTATCGGCTTGTCGCTCGGACTTATTGGCGGCGGCGGATCGATACTAACGGTTCCGATCCTGGTGTATCTGCTTAGCGTAGGGCCTCATGAGGCGGTCGGGATGTCTTTGGCGGTCGTCGGCGCGACGAGTATTTTGGGTTCGTTCATGCACTGGCGTCGAGGCAACGTTGATATTTCGTCGGGTTTGTTATTTGGCATCGCGGGAATTGTTGGAGCTTTGTTGGGTTCACCACTGACGAAGTTAGTTTCGCCTGAGGCTCTTTTACTGATATTCGGCTTGTTGATGCTCGTTGTCGCGGCCTCTATGCTGTGGCGGCGAAATCACGCGATCGATGAGTCGCAGCACAAACCGCATCCTGTCCAGGGCATTCTCGCCGGATTCGGCGTGGGTGTCCTCACCGGTTTTCTTGGTGTCGGCGGCGGATTTTTGATAGTACCGGCATTGGTCTTCTTTGGTGGCCTTTCGATGAAAAAGGCGATCGGTACTTCACTATTCGTTATATTTCTGAACTGCGCGGCCGGCCTAATCGGCCATATGAGCCAAAACACTTTTGATTGGCAATTGACGGGCATTGTCATGGGATTGGCAGTCGCAGGGGCGATCGCCGGAACAATTTTGTCGCATCGAATTGCGGCACATCGATTGCAAAGTATGTTTGCGGTTCTCGTTTTAGGGGTCGCAGCGTTCCTCGTAGTGAAAAACTACGCGGTTATTTTTTGAAATTGGTAAACTACACACACTAAGCAGGAGAACTGAGATCATGCAATTCAAGCAATTTTATTTAGGCTGTCTATCGCACGCATCATATTATTTGGGGTCAGAGGGCGAGGCCGCTATCATCGATCCACAGCGGGACATACAGCAATATATCGACGAGGCTAATGCCAACGGCCAAAAGATCAAGTACGTGATCGAAACACATTCACACGCCGATTTTGTCAGCGGCCATGTTGAACTTGCTGCGAAGACCGGAGCCCAGATCATTTATGGCCAGCGGGCAAATACTCAGTTTCCCACTCATAAGGTCAAGGATGGCGACGAACTGAACGTCGGCAAGATCAATCTCCGATTTCTCGAAACTCCGGGCCACACTCCCGAGGGGATCACAATTGTTGCTACAGATACAGGAGACACTGACGCTCCGATAAAAATGTTCACAGGCGATACGCTCTTTATCGGAGATGTTGGCAGACCTGACCTCATCGGTTCAAAAGGTTTTACTGCTGTCGAGATGGGCTCGATGCTTTACGATTCGCTTCACAACAGCATCCTCAGCTATCCCGACGATACCGAAGTTTATCCGGCGCACGGAGCGGGTTCGCTTTGTGGTAAATCGCTCTCAAAAGAGACCTGGTCGACCCTTGGTAATCAGCGGCAGTTCAATTACGCCCTGCAGCCGATGAGCAAGGACGAATTTATCAAGATCGTCGCGTCTGATCAGCCGGAAGTGCCGATGTACTTTCCGCGAAGTGCGGCAAAGAACCTCGAGGGTTCAGTCCCTATGACCGAGATCGCTCAGCCAAAAGCCCTATCAACAGAAGAAATAAGTAACTTTGACGGGATCGTTATCGATATTCGCACAAATGCCGAATTCGGCGCAGGGCATGTTCCAAACTCGATAAATATCGGGCTTGGCGGTCAATTTGCGTCGTGGGCAGGGACGTTGATCCCTATCGGAACGCCGATCGCGGTCGTTGCGGATAATGCTGATCAAGTCGAAGAGGCAGTAATGAGGCTCGCTCGGGTCGGACACGAAACTGTTATTGGTTACTTGTGGTTCAGCGAATACCAAGGTAACAGGAAGAAAGTGGAGCAGGTCTCAGTCGACGAGGCCGCCGTACTGACCGGGACGGAGGAGCCGGTGCAGTTCGTCGATGTCAGGCGAGTTGCCGAATACAATGCCGGACATGCGCTTCGTGCGATAAATATTCCCCTCGATAAGCTCGGGAACCAGTTTGAAAAGCTCGATCCGACTGCTCCGACTTATGTCATTTGTCAGGGCGGATATCGATCGAGCATTGGAACCAGCATTTTGGAAAATGCCGGCTTTCGGGAACTTTACAACGTAACCGGCGGGACCGCCGCATGGATAGCCGCTGGACTTGAGACCGAGTCAGCCGCGACGACATGCGCGGCCACGAAATAGGAGAACACGATGAGGTATTTGGTTTTTTTGACGGCGGCTATATTTTTTCTCGGCGGTTGTCAGGGTGCATCAACAAAAAACACCGATTCCGGTGTCCCGAACGTAGCCCACGATATCAAAGACATAAGCCCGACCGAAGCACAGGCCGCGGTTTCGAAAGCCTATTCCCAGTTCGTTGATGTTCGGACGCCTGAGGAGTATGCAGGCGGTCATGCGGCGAGGGCGGTAAATATCCCACTCGATGTACTGACAACAAAACTCGATACGCTTGAGAAGGGCGAGCCGGTTTATTTGATCTGCCAGACCGGTAACCGTTCTAGGAAAGCAGCTGGAATGTTAAAAGATGCGGGGTTCAATAACGTCCTTAACGTGGCAGGCGGAACCGTCGCCTGGCAGGCGGCAGGCCTTCCCATGGAAAATAAGCCGCCTCACAATACTCCGCCGCCTAAATAAACATCGATATGGAAAGCCTGATCTTCATAATTGCGTTATTCGGGTTATGGTTGCTTCTGCAACTCGTCATTTTGCCACGCCTAGGCTACAGCACCTGACTTCGCGGAGCATGTGACGCCGGGGCCCGGCGAAAAGATAAAGAAAATGAATAATTTTGATCCCAGCAACTCGATCCAGGATTTTTTGGTGTTTGGTGAATTTGGCGATGTTAATCCTTCCATCACCGATTCTTCGACTTTCACATTTATGAGCCCGGATCGAATGGAAGAGCTTTTTGATCACGAGATCGAGGGCTGCTTCCTGTATTCGCGGCATTGGAATCCGACGAACAAGTTCCTTTCCGACGCACTTGCCAGGATGGAAGACAGCGAATCGGCGCAGGCCAAGGCGTCGGGTATGGCGGCCATCTCATCAACTATTGTTCAATTGTGCGACAGCGGCGACGAGATCATCTCTTCGCGGACCATTTACGGCGGAACTTACGCATTATTTAAGAATTTCCTTCCCAGGTTTGGTATCACGACACGGTTCACTGATCTCGCCGATCTAGATAAGGTTCGCTCCTTAATTAGTGACAGGACCAAGGTGATCTATTGCGAATCGATGAGCAACCCCCTGCTCGAGGTCGCGGATTTTCCGGCCCTTTCGCAGCTTTGTAAGGAATTCGGCTTAAGCCTTGTTGTAGATAATACGTTTAGCCCAATGATCTTATCGCCGATCAGGTTAGGGGCCGATGTTGTCGTTCACAGCTTGACCAAGTACATTAACGGCACCAGTGATTGTGTCGCAGGGGCGGTCTGCGCGAGTGACGAATTTATCCACAAGCTGACTGATATCAATTCCGGAGCCTCGATGCTGCTCGGAGCTGTACTCGATAGTACACGAGCCGCTAGTATCCTTAAGAATATGCATTCGCTGCATCTGCGGATGCGGCAGCATAGCGCGAATGCGATGTTTCTTGCAGCGAAACTCAGGGAGCTCGGGTTGCGCGTTCATTATCCCGGTCTTCCCGATCACCCGCAGCATGAGTTGCTGACCAGGTTGATGAATCCCGGTTATGGCTATGGCGGAATGCTCGCGATCGACGTCGGCACGATCCAAAATGCAAATCAACTTATGACCGTCATGCAGCAGGAAAAGGTCGGCTATTTGGCCGTGAGCCTCGGCTATTTTAAGACACTGTTCAGTGCTCCCGGGCATAGTACGTCGTCCGAAATCCCGATCGAGGAGCGCGAAGCAATGGGTCTAAGTGAAGGGCTCGTCCGCTTTTCTGTCGGACTCGACAATGATATCGAGCTTTCTTTAGAGCGGATCAAACGATGCCTTTCTTATATCGGCGTAATCTAAAGTCATTATTCAAACATCACTATTGTGGTTTTACCATGTGCATTCTTTTTGCTCCGGCAAAACTGATGTAAAATTGGAGTTCTCTCCGTAACCAAAATTTATGTCAGAAGCAACAGAGCAAGTAGTTAAGACACGTATTGAAACAGATTCGATGGGCCCGATCGATGTGCCGGTGACGGCATATTGGGGAGCACAGACGCAGCGTTCTCTGCACCATTTTAATATCGGGTTTGATATTATGCCGCGCGAGGTTATACGGGCGCTCGGAATACTTAAAAAGGCAGCGGCGATCGTTAATTACGACCTCGGTAAGCTTCCGAAAGATAAACTCGATCTGATCGTTCAAGCCGCCGATGAAGTTATCGAGGGCAAGCTCGACGCACATTTTCCGTTGCGGGTCTGGCAGACGGGGAGCGGCACTCAGACGAACATGAACGCAAACGAGGTCATCTCAAACCGAGCGATCGAGATCGCAGGCGGCGAAATGGGCTCAAAATCGCCGATCCACCCGAATGACGACGTCAACAAATCGCAGTCATCCAACGACACGTTTCCAACGGCGATGTACATTGCGGCGGCCGAACGTTTGACCGCATTGATCCCCGAGGCGCAAAAGGTCAGCGATGCGATCAAGGCAAAGTCGCGCGAATTCGAAGGCGTTGTAAAGATCGGCCGCACACATTTGCAGGACGCTACACCTGTGACTGTTTCGCAGGAATTCAATGGCTGGGCAAACCTCATCGACCGCGACATTGAGCGGATAAAGATGGTCCTGCCCGGACTTATGGATCTCGCGATCGGCGGCACTGCTGTCGGTACAGGACTCAATGCCCACCCGGAATTCGCCGATCGGGCGGCTGAAAAGATCGCTGAATTGACCGGCTTGCAGTTCAAGTCGCACCCGGACAAATTCGCTGCACTGTCTGCACACGATGAAGTCGTTTTTGCGTCGGGTGCGCTCAAAACTCTTGCGGCAAGTCTGATGAAGATCGCCAACGATATCCGCTGGCTCGGTTCAGGACCGCGATGTGGCATCGGCGAATTAAGCCTGCCGGAAAACGAGCCGGGTTCGTCGATCATGCCCGGAAAGGTCAACCCGACTCAGTCCGAAGCAATGACGATGGTGGCCGTTCAGGTGATGGGAAATGATGCAGCCATCGGGTTCGCGGGGTCGCAGGGTAATTTTGAACTTAATGTTTTCAAACCCGTGATGATCCACAATTTCCTTAACTCGGTCCGTTTGATCCATGACGCGTGTCATGGCTTCGTTGATTACTGCATCGCCGGCATCGAGCTAAACAGGGATAGGATCGATCATTACCTTCGCGACTCACTGATGCTCGTGACCGCGCTCAACCAGCATATCGGATACGACAATGCGGCAAAGATCGCCAAAAATGCGCACAAGAAGGGTATATCTCTCAAAGAATCCGCCGTCGAACTTGAACTGCTTTCAGCAGAAAAGTTCGATGAGTTGGTCATTGCTGAGGATATGACGCACCCTTAAAAACCCTTGCAGGGCAGCTAGAATCGACAAGCTCGAGAACTAAGGTGGTCAGATGCTCAGAATGTTGTGTCAGTGGTCCGCCAATAAAATAGGAAGTAGTACAACGCCACCAAGATCACCACGATCGAAAGGCCGATGACGCCGAACATTAGCACAAAACTCTGAAAACAACCTTTAGCTTGTTTTGGTGGGGCGGCCTTTATGATCACCGGTTCTGTGACATCGGGTTTTATGTCCGACAATGTTTCGGCGAGATCGCCCGCGTTATCATCCGGGCTTTCGGTGTCGTGTTCATCCCCGTCAAATATCGGCTCAGACGTGCCTGGTGTTCGGCCCTCGGTAGTTCTAAATACCGGCTCCGGCATTACCCATTCGCCGCTTGGAATAGAGATATTTTCTGAGGTTTGATTTGTAGGTGTTTGTTCGTCGCTCATCGGCCTCCGAAGAAAAACCCGCCTATTTTTGAATATCCAACACGTCCGTTCGCGTAATTATAGCAGTAATCCGCTTAAATTCTTCAATTAAAACCGCCGGGTGACGCTGCAACCTTGCCTTGATATCGACGAGGCTCGCATCGACCTCGAGCACAGGAAAGCTCTTGTCCATCACCTCACTGACCCTTGCATCGATCAGGTCGCGATTGGCAAGCAATTTCGTCAGTATGCCGCTCTCACGCACGCTGCCGACTGAGCAGTTGTCTTCGATCACGGGGATCTGTGTAACACCGTTCGCGTTCATTCGTTCGAGCGCGGCTCCGACCGTTTCGTCCGGTGAGACATAAATTAACTGCCCCGGAGCACCCGATTGTTTTGTTTCAGCTATTAGAGCGGCCGTGATCCGCTGAGGTTCTAGCAGCAACTTTTCCTTCATCCATTCGTCCGAATGGAATTTTGAAAGGTAATGTTCACCTGTATCGCAGACAATAAATACGACGAGCCCGGTTTCGTCGAGATCTTTGGCGACTTTCAAGGCCGCAGAAAAATTAGTTCCGGTCGATCCGCCGCAAAAGATGCCTTCACGCCGGGTAAGCTGGCGGGCAAGCTCAAACGAATCGCGATCGGTTACATTTATGATCTCGTCGATAACGCTCATATCTGCATTGCCGACCGGCAGCGATTGGCCAATGCCTTCGACCAGATAGGGTGTCGATTCCGGAACGTGACCGGACTCTTTATAGGTCTTAAAGATCGAACCGTAGGGGTCGGCTCCGATTATCCTGACGTTAGGATTTTGCTCTTTCAAATACCGTCCTGTCCCGCTGATCGTTCCGCCCGTGCCTACACCGGCGACAAAGTGGGTGATCTTGCCGTCGGTATCATTCCAGATCTCGGGGCCCGTCGTGCGGTAATGTGCCGCCGGGTTTGCGGGATGCTGGTATTGGTCAGGATAAAACGAATTGGGGGTCTGTCTATGAATACGTGCTGCCGTCTCGTGATAGTGGTCAGGGGTGCCGGGTTTTGCAGCTGCCGGGACAACGACGACGTCCGCCCCCATGCTCTTCAGATAACGAACCTTTTCGACCGAAACCTTATCAGTCAGGACAAAAATACACTTATAGCCACGTACTGCCGCCACCAGCGCAAGCCCGATACCTGTGTTACCGCTTGTCGCCTCAATTATTGTCCCGCCCCTTTTAAGAACACCTTCTTTTTCGGCCCAATCGATCATCGAAATACCGATGCGGTCCTTGACTGAATAGCCTGGATTCAGGCTCTCCATTTTCGCGAGTACGGTGGCCTTGATCTTATGTTCTTTGGTGATGTTATTAATACGGACCATCGGCGTATTGCCGATCAATTCGAGGATATCTTTATAAAATTTCATTGTTAAAATTAATTCTTAGCGCAATATAACGAGTTTATGCCCAAAGCGACCTTGAGGCAAGAACACCGCTTTCCCACTGATCGAAAAACCAGATTGAGTCATTCATATTTGCGATGTGAGCGCGAGCAATAATAGACTAAGCGGGTCGGTAAGTAGGTTTCCGAGTGAGCAATACGATCGCCAGCACTGCGAAATAGACGTTTATGACCATCGACGAACAACTGGAATTTCTCAAGAAAAGCACGGTGGATGTCATCCGTGAGGAAGACCTGCGCG
This sequence comes from Pyrinomonadaceae bacterium, assembly GCA_044228165.1. Classification (GTDB taxonomy): domain Bacteria; phylum Acidobacteriota; class Blastocatellia; order Pyrinomonadales; family Pyrinomonadaceae; genus OLB17. Next base: position 59,455 of record JBGAVK010000004.1, read on the forward strand.
AAAAATTGGAACGCAGTCAAAAGACGGGCAAGCCCCTGCGAATAAAGCTCGGCCTCGATCCGACGGCGCCTGATATTCACGTCGGCCACACAGTTGTGATCCGAAAGTTGAAAGCCTTTCAAGACCTCGGCCACACGGTGATTTTTCTGATCGGCGATTTTACAGGGATGATCGGCGACCCGTCGGGCAAAAACGTGACGCGTCCGCCGCTTTCGCGCGAAGAGGTAAACGCCAACGCAGAGACATATAAGCGGCAAATGTTCAAACTTCTCGATCCTGAAAAGACAGAGCTTAGATTCAACGGCGAATGGATGGACAAATTCGGCGCGGCGGATTTCGTTAAGTTGTGTGCCAAGACGACTGTAAAACAGATTCTCGAACGTGACGATTTTACTAAGCGGCTAAATGAGGAGAAGCCGATCTCGCTCCATGAATTGCTATATCCGCTCGTTCAGGGTTACGACTCGGTCGCTCTGAGTGCCGACGTCGAACTTGGAGGTACCGACCAGAAATTTAATCTTTTGATGGGGCGAAATCTGCAGCGGGAATACGAACAGGAGCCGCAGGTCATCTTGACGACGCCTCTACTCGAAGGGCTCGACGGCGTCAACAAAATGTCGAAATCGCTCAATAACTACATCGGTATTGATGAAGCTCCGGGCGAGATGTTTGGCAAAGTAATGTCGATCTCGGACGAATTGATGTGGCGCTATTATGAGCTGCTGACCGATCTCTCGCAATCCGAGATCGAGATCTCAAAATTAGAAGTTCAAAACGGTAAAAATCCCCGCGACCTGAAAGTCGAGCTTGCAAAGCTCATTATCAAAGACTTTCACTCGGTTGCGGATGCCGCCGCAGCCGAGGAAGAGTTTGTAAAACGCTTTGTTCAAAAGGAAGTGCCTGACGAGGTCGACGAAAAAGTGGTCGCGGCGGGTTCGTACGTACTCGCACAACTGCTCGCCGACACCGGTTTGGCCGCTTCAAAAGGTGAAGCACGCCGTCTCATCGAGCAGGGCGGCGTTCGTGTCAATGGCGAAAAAGCGTCGGCAGTAAATGCTGAGATGACGATCGACAGTGACGGCGTTTTGCTCCAGGTAGGCAAGCGCAAGTTTTTGAAAGTCGTGAGTTCGTGAAACGCCTGCCGTTGGCGGCGACGGACAATACCATTGTAATACCAGACTCAGTTCGTTATAATCCGTTTCACTCCTCATGGAAGATTTCGCAACAAGACGCGTCAGATTGTCTCGACGAATAAGTTCGATAGTAACCTCTGACGCGCCGATCAGAACACTTGCGGGGAACTGGTCGAAAACCGCCAAAAGTGCAATGGACGAGGCGAACAGCCTTTCGCTCGAACGCGTCGAGATCTTTTTGAAACGCCTTCCGAAGAAGCTCGACGGTTTTAAGATCATCCATCTCTCAGATACACATCACAGCCCGTTCACGAATATCGAACATATTGCCCGTGCCGTTAAGATCGCGAACCGCTTGCGTCCGGATATGTTTCTGTTGACTGGCGATTATGTTTCGCATGAACGCGAATATATCGCCCCGGTTGCGGCCGAGTTGGGCAGTCTGAAAGCGAAGTTTGGTGTTTTTGCTTGTCTCGGAAATCATGATCATTGGACTGACGCCGATCTTGTTACGCATCTATTCCGTGGCGAAGGCATCAATATGCTGGTCAATGAAGGGTTAAGGGTCGAGGCTCGGGAGCCTCGTTCTAGCTTGCAGGTGTAGATGATTATATGGTTGGAAAGACGGACGTCGGGGCGGCTTGCGCGGCTCATTTCCGGACGAAATGAAACTACTTCTGGCCCATAATCCGATCATCTTTCGCGAAGCGGCACGACTCGGCGTTGACCTGACACTTAGCGGCCATACTCACGGCGGACAGATCAAGGTCCGCAGCGAAGCAAAACGGATCCTTCCAAAACGTAAGCTTAAGGCCGGGCTTCATACTCGGCGTGGAGCGCAGGTCTATATAACCTGCGGCATCGGCACAGTCGTCGTACCAATGCGATATCAATGTCCACCCGAAATTTCGCTTTTGGAGCTGCGCTGCGTCTAGATGAGCGAACCTACTGTTTCTACAAAAGTTGTTACCATCCCGAACTTGCTTACTTTTTTTTGTGGATCGGACTGATACCGGTATTTGCGATATTGCTGGTTTATCATCGCGAGGGCTGGGCGTTGGTTGTGTTTACGATCGCTGGTGTTTCGGATGGGATCGACGGTTTTGTTGCGAGACGGTTCAAACAGGAATCAGAGCTGGAACGATCATCGACCCGATCGCCGATAAACTTCTCATGACCACGGCATTTGTGATGCTCACGCTCGAGCGTAGCTGGTACACCGCGTCATTTGCCCGTGCCGTTCTGGGTAACTGCCTGCGTAATAGGCCGCGATATCGCGATCATAGCGGTTGCGGGAGCCATCAATGTGATGACGGGTTTTCGTGGTTTTAAGCCTTCCTGGCTCGGAAAAGCCAGCACCTTTGTCCAGGTTGTGGGCGTGATCGCTATCCTCGTTGCTGCGGTGTTTCAAGAGCTTCGCGGCTTTTACTTACCCACTGTTTATACGATCGTTGCTGCTTTCGCCGTATTTTCAGGCATTCACTACATCTTCCACGTCGCTAAATTGATGCGTGAAAACGAATCAAAGTAAAAGGCCCTTTCAGTCGAAAGGGCCTTTTTGATCTGAACTCTATTTACCCGGATCGGGCATTGTGCTCGAGTTTGCAGAGATTATGTAGCCGTCAATGCCCGTTTCCGTCTTGTTGCGGAATTTATATATCTGGACTAGTCGGTCCTTCCATTGGGCCAGTCCGGGGTTCTTCTCTTTCTCAGCGCGGGTGACGGTTCGTGCATAGGCGTCCATCATCAGATCAACGACACCGTTGATCTTGTCCGTCTCCGCCTTAAATTCAGCATCGCTTAATTTCGTTGCCGCGGCCTTTGACTTAAGATCCGCAGACATCTTCATGTAAATATCTTCGTAATAGCTTGCGATCGAGTAATAAGGGAGTGCCGTATTCTTGACCGGCGAATTGATCTGGATGGCTTTATAGATATTTCCGACCGCCGTCTTTGGTTCTTTCGCCAGCATTAGACTCCCGTCGATAAAATACATATACGCCGTTGTTTCTTCTTTGCTCGTAAACGGAGCGAATGACTTAGGAAGCACTCCTTCATTCAGAAGCTTGAGTCCCTTTCGGGCCATGCTGATCGTTTCATCCATCAATTTGCCGCCTTCGGGCGTTGCTGAGGCCATATAACCGCTGTAGGCGAGATTTACAATGACCTCGGTGTTATTCGGCTCGTCAGCTAAAATTTCGTGCCCATAAGTAAAGGCGTTTGCAAACTTATTGCCGTCCACCGCCGCATAAAACTTGTTAATGCGGTATTTTCCAAAACAATCCTTTACCTTCTTTAGATTGTCGTCCTTGTCATTCGGAAATTTAGCCAGGCACTCCTTGCCAAGCTGGTATGCCTTTTCAGCGTCATCCGGCTTTTTAGTGTTTGTCAGAGTAGCGATCTGTTTCAAAAGCTCTTCTTTGGTAGGCGGCTTTTGGGCGTTGATGACCGATATAAATAGCGTCGCTGCCATCACTAAAGCCGCGACCGAAAACAACTTGTTCATGGTGATAATTATTTCCTCAACAAACGTAAGATCTCGAATACTTGTAAATATATCAGAGCGGATTTTATTGGCTCAACCTATAGATGCAAAAATAACGAGGATCACTGTCTTTAGGATTGGAATTTTACCACCAACCGCGTGAATTGGTAACCAGCTGAAACATGCGTGGTGACTAGATCTTCCTCTCTCGTTTGCTTTCGTTACTATAGCCGGGATCAACATTGTCCCCTCGTTTTTGATGAGGGGAGTGAGTTCGCCTATAGCACCGAATCGGACACAAAACCTCGGAAAGGGCACTTTCGACGCCGCGGACCAATTAGCGTAAATAAACTTGACAATAAGACACTCAAGTATTATATTCTCCTCAGGCTCAAGTTAACTTAATATTGGTGAGCTACGCAATAATTTAGACGGAGAACAAATATGAGCAAGATAATAGGAATTGATCTGGGAACGACAAATTCGGTTGTCGCTGTTATGGAAGGCGGCGAGCCGATCGTTATAACGAACAGTGAGGGCGGACGCACGACGCCGTCTGTCGTGGCATTTGCCAAGGATGGCAACCGCCTGGTCGGCCAGGTCGCAAAGCGTCAGGCCGTGACAAATCCGGAAAATACACTTTATTCGATCAAACGTTTCATGGGACGCCAGTTTGGCGAGGTCGGCGAAGAGATCAAACAAGTTCCGTATAAGGTCGACAAGGCCGGAAACGGCGACGTCAGCATCAATGTTGACGGCAAGCATTTCAGCCCGCCCGAGATCGCAGCCATGGTGCTGCAGAAATTGAAACAATCCGCAGAGGATTATTTGGGGTCGAAAGTCGAAAAGGCTGTGATCACAGTCCCGGCCTACTTCAATGACGCTCAGCGTCAGGCGACGAAGGACGCCGGTAAGATCGCGGGACTTGAAGTTCTGCGTATCGTAAACGAACCGACCGCTGCGGCCCTCGCATACGGTCTAGACAAAAAGAAAGACGAGATCATCGCGGTATTTGACTTCGGCGGCGGTACTTTCGATATCTCGGTGCTCGAGGTTGGCGAAGGCGTGGTCGAAGTAAAATCGACCAACGGCGACACCCACCTCGGCGGTGATGACGTGGACGAAGTGCTCGTCGGCTGGATCATAGAAGAATTTAAGAAAGATCAGGGCATTGACCTACACAATGACAAAATGGCGCTGCAGCGTCTTAAGGAAGCCGGAGAAAAGGCAAAGGTCGAGTTGTCTAGTGCCATGGAGACCGAGATCAACCTGCCGTTCATCACGGCGGACGCCTCGGGGCCGAAGCATTTGGTAATGAAGCTCACGCGGTCGAAGTTTGAACAGCTTGTTGAACCGGTCCTCAAACGCTTAATGCCACCGGTTGAACAGGCTATCAAGGATGCGGGCCTGACGCCGAAAGACATAGAAGAGATCGTTCTCGTCGGTGGTTCGACACGTATTCCTAAAGTCCAGGAAATGGTCAAGGAATATTTTGGTAAGGAGCCGAACAAATCGGTGAATCCTGACGAAGTTGTTGCACTCGGCGCCGCCGTTCAGGCCGGTGTTTTGGGCGGGGAAAAGACGGACATCCTGCTTTTGGATGTGACCCCGCTTTCGCTGGGTATCGAGACGCTCGGAGGTGTTTCAACGCCGATGATCCAGAAGAACACGACCATACCGACTCGAAAGAGCGAGATATTCTCGACTGCTTCGGACAATCAGACAAGCGTCGAGGTCCACGTTCTGCAGGGCGAGCGGCCCATGGCGTCGGACAACAAGACGCTCGGCAAATTTCACCTCGTCGGCATTCCGCCGGCGCCACGCGGCGTTCCTCAGGTCGAAGTCACTTTTGACATCGATGCTAACGGCATCGTGAACGTATCGGCTAAGGACGTCGGTACCGGGCGTGAGCAGAAGATCACGATCACCGCTTCGTCGGGGCTCTCGAAAGAAGAGATCGACAAGATGATGAAGGATGCCGAGTCGCATTCGGCGGAAGACGAGAAGAAAAAGGCCTCGATCGAAGCACGGAACCGTCTGGACGGACTTGTTTACAGCGTCGAGAAAACGCTTGGTGAAAACAAGGATAAGGTCGATGCGTCGGCGGTCAGCGAGATCGAATCTGCCATCGCCGATTCCAAGACGGCACTTTCGGGTGACGATGCTGATGCTATGAACAATGCCTTCGAAAGGCTGCAGACAGCTTCGCACAAGCTTGCAGAGGCGCTTTATAGTCAAACCCCACCTCCTGGTGCAGAAACGGGAGCTGACGAGCAGGCATCATCGGCGAGTGCAGGAGCGGACGGATCGGCTTCGTCGGAAGAGGGTGATGTTATCGACGCGGAATACGTCGATGTTGACCCTGCAGATGATAAAAAAGACTGATCCGGCTAAATGAGGAACGCGGGGTGAGGGTCGAGCTACATTCAAGTTTGCCTCTCGCCCCGTCGCACTTTACACTTGTCCATTAATCAGATGGCGAAGAAAGATTATTACCAAATATTGGGTGTCAAAAAGGACGCAAAGGCCGATGAGATAAAGAAGGCCTATCGCAGACTCGCGCGAAAACATCACCCGGACGTTAACCCGAACGACAAGGTCTCTGAGGACAAGTTTAAGGAAGTGCAAGAAGCGTACGATGTGCTTTCTGATGATAAAAAGAGAAAGGTCTTCGACCGCTTTGGTTATTATGCCGATAATCTAGACGCCGATTCACCATTTTCGACAGGTGCGCCGGGCGGCGGGGCGGCGGGATTCGATTTCTCGGGATTTGATTTTTCGACAGGGCCCGCGACGGGGGGAGGCTCGAGTTTTCGTGACATTTTTTCGGATCTTTTCGGAGGAAGCGGCAGTGGGGCTCGAACCGCTCAGCCGGAACCGCCGCGTCCATTGCCAAAGAAAGGGCGCGACATCGAAATACCACTGGCACTTAGTTTCGAGGAGTCTTTCACCGGACTCACTACTAATATTACGGTGAACCGCAGCGAGCAATGTTCGCGCTGCCAGGGAGCCGGTGACACCGGTGGACCGGTAGTTCAGTGTCCGACTTGTAAGGGGACCGGCCAAGTGATGAGAACCGGCGGACGACTTCAATTCTCGCAGAATTGCTCTGATTGCGAAGGCACGGGACGGCGCCGTCAACCGTGTTCGCTTTGTGTCGGAAAGGGTGTGACCCCTAAAAATGAACAGGTCAAGATCAAGATACCCGCCGGCGTCGATACGGGATCGCGTGTTCGCGTGCCAAAGAAAGGCCATGGCGGCCGCCTAGGGGCTGAACCGGGGGATCTATTTATTATCACAAAGGTTGGCAAACACAAATTTCTCGAGCGTAAGGGCGACAATATTTATGTTTCGGTGCCGATCACTGTCCCGGAGGCAGCCCTGGGTACAAAGATCGAAGTGCCGACAGTCGAAGGAAAGGCTCAACTTAGGATCCCGGCGGGCACGGAATCGGGACAAAAGTTCAGGCTTCGCGAGCGCGGTTTCCCGAGTTTGCGCAATCCTACTCTGCGAGGCGATCAATTTGTCGAAGTAAAGATCACACTTCCGCGAGTGATCTCTGAGGAAACAAAAGAGGCTTTGCGGCATTTCGAAAAATTGAATCCGGAGAATCCGCGAAAAGCGATCGGCCTGGAATAGAGTTTCGGAGTCCCTCTTGTGGGGACAAACTGGATAAAGCGGGATTCCAAACGCGAAAAGATGAAACAGAGAGTTAGAACATATACGATCAGTGCCGTTGCGGAGATGTACGACATCCATCCGCAAACGCTCCGATTGTACGAGCGCGAAGGGTTGCTCGAGCCTTCGCGTTCGGTTGGGAATACGCGACTTTACGAAGATTCCGATCTCGAACGCCTCGAGATGATCCTTTCCTTAACCCGTGAACTTGGTGTGAATCTTGCCGGGGTTGAGATCATATTGAACATGCGCGAAAAAATGGCTCAGATGCAGCGTGAATTTGAGCAGTTCTTTGATTATTTGAAAACCCATGCCAGTGAGTTTTCACGTCAGAGCGAAGCATTTTCGTCCAGCGAGGCGCTTATTCCTGTTTCACGTCATCGAGGTATTCGTATCCGTGAAGAGTTTTTGGCCGAAGAACCTAAACACCGCTGATCTTCACAGACTAGAGGTATTACCACTCTATTACTTCGATCCACCCGAAAATTGCTTTCCTACCGGAATTGGGATACGATTTTTTAAAAACTTATTAGTCCCGATCTGGATCATTAGGAGTAAACGATGTTAGGAAGAATTTTGGGCCGCATTTCAGTGGCGAGCTCTCTGTTATTTGTTTTGGCGTTGGGCGTTTTTGCTCAGGAACTGGATACCGTAACCATAACCGGACGGATCACTGACTCAAATGGCCTCGCGGTTGTCGGAGCGAGCGTTACCGCAACCCGGGTCGATAATGGCGAGAAAAGGACGGTTGCCGCCGATGACGACGGACGATACCGGATCATCAATCTGAGGCCCGGGTCTTATAAATTATCTGCAACGAGCAGCGGCTTCGGTGTTCAGGACACGACCCCGATCCAGACTATTGCGGCCCAGAAACTACAGCAGGACTTCACGCTGGTACCTGCGGGAGTCAAGGCCGAGACGACAGTGACGGTCACTGATGAAGATATGCCGGCTGTGGATACCACACGAACTATCGTGGGTGGAACGGTAACCCAGCGTGAGATCGAAGAGTTGCCGGTCGATTCTCGTAATCCTCTTGACCTTGTATTGACACTTGGCGGCACATCTGAAGAACAACTTTCGACCCGTGATCTTTCCGATGACCGCGGTCAACGCGGTATAAGTAATCCGGGCACCACACCAGAGGAGGCGGGTATTTTTGGTCTGTCAGGCGGTGCGGCTTATTCCAATAACATCACTATCGACGGTCTCGATAATAATGACGATCGCGGAGCTTCGTTCCGGTTTCAACCTTCGATCGATGCTGTAAGCGAAGTCCAGATCATTACGAACCAATTTTCGGCTGAGTATGGCAGAGCCTCAGGCGGACGCGTGAATATCAGCACACGCGGCGGCGGTAACAAGTTCCGCGGAAGGGCATATTACTATTTCCGGGATGAGAGCCTTAATGCCAATACTTGGAATAACAACCGTCGTGGAATAGCGAGGCCGCCTTTGCAAGAGAATGATCCGGGTTTCACCCTCGGTGGCCCGATCATTAAGAACAAGCTGTTCTTCTTTACTTCATACGAGTACGACAATATTTTTGACACGACCGTCCTCGATGCGTGGGTTCCGGCATCCGGTGGGAACCCGGCCTTCCCTTTGCCGACGCCAAACGAGCCAACGGCGGGAACAGTTACAATAGCGGCCGCAAACTGCGCTCCGCAGACGTGCCCGGCTGTGACCGTTGGCCACTATTTAACCCCTACCGACACACCGGCAATTAAGCACATTTTTACTGCTCGCGGCGACTGGAACATTAATAATGCTCAAAGCCTTGTGGTTTCATACCAACTCGGACGTTCAAATGACCTCCGGTCATTTAGCGGCACAAATCGTATCGCAGACTCTATCATCGGCCGCGTTCGAAACACAGATGCGATCAACTTTACACACAATTGGGTCATTGGGGCCAAGGTGATCAATCAGGCTAGGTTCCAGTATTCCAAGCTTGATCCCAGTTCAGCGCAGGCTGCCGGAGCTACGTCGCCCGCGGTGCTCGTTACATTCACCCCGCCTGGCCTCACTTCGCAGACACAGGTGTTTGGCTCAACCTCAAACTCGTCCGATCGAAAGGAAAACCGCTGGCAGTTTCAGGACACGATTAGTATCGTTGGCGGGGCAATGACTTGGAGAGCGGGTATCGATTACCAAAACGTTGATACTGCGTTTATTGACCGTTTTGACATAACCGGTACATATACATTCAGTAACTTTTCATTTTTCGCCGGTAATTCGGCTTCACGGCTACAGCAGAATTTTGGAACGACTTCGGAACTATTGAATAAATATACAGGGGTCTTTATTCAGAATGAATGGCGAGCTCGGCCGAATCTGACGATCAGTTCTGGCCTAAGGTATGAGCGTGAGACGGTACTTGCGGATAATAACAACTTTGGCCCCAGGGTTGCCGTCGCATGGAATCCGTTCAAAAAGAGTGCGAAATCGGTGATAAGGCTAGGGGCCGGTATCTTTTACAACCGTGTTCTCCTTAGGACAGTCGACGATTATACGGCGGATTCACAAACACTCCGGCTCGATACGAACAGCTTCAATGTTCCTGCCGGGACGACAGTGACGGGTTCTATTTGGCGAAATTTTCTCGCAAGTCAGTTCCCCAGAGGCATGACCCTGGATACCATAATTCCGATCAACGCTACGCAGAGTTTCTCGGTTAGAGAACTCTCGCGATCGGCGACCGTATTTCGCAGTCTATCGCCCAACCTCGTGATCCCGGAGAGTTATCAGATAAATGCCGGTTTTGAACGCGAGATCTCAAAAGGCCTTGTATTTGAAACTAACGTCACGTATAACAAGACCGTCCACCTCTGGCGTGAAACGAATCCTAATGCTCCGGTTTTGCCCAGCGGCCTTTCGGATGTAAATGGTGATGGCCGCGTAACCTTTACCGACTATCTACTTGGGATTTCGACTGGCCCGAACCGGTTCTATCAAGGATCTCGAACGGACAATATCGGTACGGGCGGTGGAACACATACGTCGGCAGATGATGCAGCTGCGGCATGCACGACTTCGACGCCAATTTGCTATATCAATGTTAACACTCCAAATAGCAACAGCAGTACAAGTTGTTCGACCACCGGAACAACAACAAATACCGCGGTTTGCCGGGCATTCGCTGCGATCAACGCACTTCGGCCTGCTCAATATGCTTCACTCGGTCCGGTCCAACTCGAACAGGTAAACCCGGTCGGTAACAGCCGATATATCGGGGCTGTGTTTGAGTTGAGAAATCGATATCGTAAGTGGGGAAGCGGTTTTGGAGGTTCTTGGAGGCTCGTTTACACGCTTTCGAGATTGATGGATGACGGGATCGTTAATACGTCAGACCCGACCACACCAGGAGACTTTTCAAAAGATTGGTCTCGCAGCCTAGTTGACCGCACTCATAGGATCTCGGTGACTGCGTCGATAGATACTCCCAAGTGGATGGGCAAACTTCGTTTCTCGCCGCTGTTTCGTTGGGGGTCCAGTGCTCCGTTCAATCCGTCTGCCGGCGGAATCGACAGAAATCTTGACGATGTCAGCAATGACCGGCCGAACTTTACCGGAAACCCGGATGATATCAAGTGGCGCGTATTTGGCACGCCTTATCCGCAGGCACTTGCTGACCGATTCAGCCTCGCGCCCATCGGAAGCCCGGGAAATCTAGGACGTAATGCCGGACATGGCCCCCAGCTGTGGCAGTTTAACCTGAACGTAACACGAGAATTCAAATTCACGGATCGGATCAAACTACGGCCATCATTTGAAGTGACCAATCCGTTGAATATGAATATCTTTAGCTTTGGGTCCAATTTCATTAATTTTGACCAGCTTAACAGTACGAATCCTGCAACTGTACAAGCAGCTAAAGACAATTTCCTCGCCCCGACCCGAACCATGACCTCCCGTCGCGTTAGGATCGGCTTGCGATTGGATTTCTAATGATATTTCAATTTCTTAAGATTCGAACCGCTCGTAAGGGCGGTTCTTTTTTGCGAAAAAAAGGTGATGACGCCGATCGCGAATATATGCTAAATTGAAGTGTTGAACAATTTTGTTCACGCTGAAGATATGAACCAGGTGATGGAATCACCGGCGTTGCCGGTAAGCGAAATAACGATCGAATCTGTGCTGCTCGACGCCGATCTTTTTGTTAAATACAGTTCACCTGAAAAGGCGTTCGCATTGCTTCGTGATTCACTTGAACGCTCGCCGCGATCGATACCATTACGGGAAAAGATGCGTGACATTTGTGTGCGGCAAAAGAACCTCGGCGAGGCGGCAAAGCAATGTCTCGCTCTCGTCAGTCTTTACATTGGTCGCGAAGATTTTGATCTCGCTTACGATCGTCTTCAAGAAGCGAAGCTGCTCGATCCGCGTATCTCGGTCGCTCCGGGGCTTGAGGCGATCCGCCGTGCACGCCGTCCCGATTTTGCAACGAATAGAGATAAGTCCCCGCAGAAGGTCCGGACCGACGTGACATTTGCCGGTAATCTTGCCTATGTGAGCATTTTCGATGCGGTTCAAGTGATCGAAAGCGCAAAAATGACCGGCCTGCTTATAGTCAAATCTGACCTTTACCTTGCCAGCGTATCCTTTAACGAAGGCAAGATCGTGGATGCTGAATGCAATGCGAGAAATGGCATCGCGGCCTTTCGGGACATCATCGAGGTAAACGCTGGAACCTTCGAATTCTCGACCTCGGATCATGAATTCCCGGTCATAATTTCGGTCACCAGCAACACAAATTTCCTGCTCGACGTCTTGACGGAACTCGACAATGAACGGGCCGAAAAGCAAGGCCTCAGAAACGTTGGCGGCGAGATCATTTGAGTTGACTTCACACCCCAAATACAACAAAATATAGTGCTTCTCCAAAATTCGAGCACTATAGAATGTTTAAGCTTCAGCGTCTAGAAATTACAGGTTTTAAGTCATTTGCCGACTATACAGAGATCGTTTTTACCGGCAGCGGCATCACTGCAGTTGTGGGGCCAAACGGATGCGGCAAGTCAAATGTTTCGGATGCGATGTCATGGGTGCTTGGCGAACAGCGGGCCAAGAGTTTGCGCGGCGGCGAGATGAAAGATGTGGTCTTTGCCGGTACAAAAACACGCAAACCCGGTGGAATGGCTGAGGTTGTGCTTCATCTGGTCCGTGACGATACGGTATTTGATATTGACGAAAATGAGCTTGAGGACATCGATGAGGCTCTCTCCGGGATCGACGAGAATTTCGTCGATATGGATGAGATCGAAGGCGTCGAGTCGGAGCCCGAAGAGGCCGCCGATGAACTCAGCGATGAAGAAATAACGGTTACCGATGGTTTGGCGGTAGAGGGTGAAGAGGTCGAAACAGTAAAAGCCCTTGCGGTTGGTTCCGCACAGGTGGTTGAGACCAAAGTCAAAGCGAAGCGGCATTGGCGGCCGCGTTCATTCGCTCTCGATTTTGCGCCCGGTGAGGCGGTTTCGGTCACTAGGCGTCTTTATCTCTCCGGCGAAAGCGAATATGAACTCAATGGTAAAACGTGCCGGCTTCGCGATATCACTGATCTATTCGCAGGTACCGGATTGTCAGGCGCCCATTACGCAATCATCGAACAGGGCCGAATTGGTCAGATCTTGTCTGCAAAACCCGCCGATAGGCGCGGGTTGATCGAAGAGGCAGCGGGTATCTCAAAATTCCGCGCTCGTCAGCGTGCTGCTGAATCGCGGCTGGAATCGGCCAAAACGAATCTCGGCCGAATTTCCGATATCGTGTCCGAAATTGAAAAACAGGTCAATTCGCTTCGCCGGCAAGCTGCAAAAACGCGGAGATTTAAGATTCTCCAGGAAGAATTCAGAGATCTGTTGCGCCATCTATATGCCGCCGAAGGGAAGTATCTTTCGGCTCTTTCGGAGGAGTTGAGACTCCAGTTGGGCAAGAGCGTTGAAAGTGAGAACGAACTGCAAGCGCAGCTAAAAGCCAAAGAAGAAGCCGCTCGCGACGCTACCCAAAAGGCACGCGAGGCGGAAGAAAACCTCGCCGAACTTCGGAAGATCCACTCAAATAATGCACTCGAGCGCGATCGTGCCGAACGTGAGCATTTATATAAATCCGATCAGATAGTAAACCTGAACAATCGCTGCGAAACGCTGAGAGCTGATATCGTGGCGAGCCAGGAGCGGATATCTTCTCTTGCTGTCGAACTCGAACGCCTTAAGCACGATGAGCAGCATGAGAGCGGTGAGCATGCTAAGGCGGAATCGGCATTGCGAGAATCCGAGGATCAATATCGAGCAGAAGCCGCGTCGCTGGCTGATATCGAGCGGTCCATCGACAGTCTTCGAAATGAACTGACGCAGCATACGGCGGCCGGCGAGCGTTTTGACGAGATCGGTACTCAACTTCAGAACAACATTGAGCGGTTGTCGATGCGTTTCGAAGGGCTCGAGAAAGAGGGCGTTAGAGCTGCCGAGACCTTCTCGGCAAATCAGAAACAAGCCGAAGAACTTGCACAAACACTGGCCGCCGAAGAGAAAAAACTATCTAGCCTAAACGAAGAAAAAGAGCTCCTTCTGGCTGCGACCACCGAAGCACGAAACTCGCTTCGAATTGCCGAGAGCGAATTACAAGGACTTCAGGATGAGCATTCGGCTAAAAAACATCGACTTTCGACGCTGCTCGAACTCGAAGAAAAAAGGGCGGTTTACACTCCGCAGGTTCAGAAATTGTTCTCTGCGGAAAAAGCGATCGGCGTAAAACTGTTCGGCGTCTTGGCCGACCGACTAAATGTCGCTCGTGAGGCTGAGACTGCGGTCGAGACACTTTTTGGGAATTTTCTTGAGGCGGTCGTTGTCGAGTCGCTGGCTGATGCGAAACGCGTTTCGGCATGGCTAAATGAAAACGACATCGGCCGAACGGCAATGATTGTTCTGCCGCCGCCGGCTGCCCGTGATGAAACTTCGTCGGGTGACGGTAATACAATCGCCGATAAACTAGGGGTCACAGACGAGCTGGCATCTGCCCTTCGACAGATATTTCCACGGGAAATGTCGGCCATCCTTGTCGCGGACTTGGACCAAAGGGACGCGAAGGACGGTCAAGTTTTTGTTAATTTTGACGGTGAAATGCTTCTAGGCGGACGAATGTACGTTGGGGGAAAGCGAACGTCAAAGGGAAAGAATGACTCGCTGCTTGCTTTTAAGCGCGAGTTGAATCACCTCGAAAAAGAGTGTGCCCGACTAGTCAGTTCGATAAGTGCCGCGACACAGAAATCTGAGTCAGCAAGGGCTTCACTTGTCGAAAATGAGGGCAACACCGTAGATCTTCAATCTTTGATCATTAAGATCGATCGCGGGATACACGGCCTTCAGATCCAGGTCCATGCCGCACGCGAAGAAATCGCACGTGCCGAACGACACCGAAAGGTCGTCGCGGACGAATCCGGCCAGATCCAGTCTGAAATAGCTGTGTTAAGAGAAAAACTGGCGGATGCAAGTTTGAACAAAAAGGCCGCGGAGGCTGCCCGAATAACGGCATCGGATGCACTTGAGAGCATCGGATCAAAACTCGCGGAGGCACGGTTTAGAACAGAATCTGCCAATGTCGTTCTGAACGACAAACGAATGATCGCCGCCACCTCGGATGAAAGGCGCCGGTCAGCGGTATCTGCACTTCGCCGTGTCGAGAATGAAAGTAAAGAGATCGAATCAAGACTTGCCGTCCAAAGTCTGGAACTAACTGAAGCAGAGGCAAAGATCCGCGAACTTCATTCCGCGATAACGGAGATCACGGATCGAATAGCGTCGGCTGAGGATGAGATCGCAAAAGAAAACGTTGAGATAACGGCAGCTATCACATTATTGGCGTCTGCTCGTGAAAATTCTGACCGGATGAGCGAGGAACTTGCCGATCTCAATCGCCGCGCTGCCGATGCTCGAAACGAAAGAGCGGGGATCGAGATACGACAGGCTGAAGCGGTTACTGAGCTTAAGAACACCAGCGAAAATTGCCAACAGGAGCTAAATATCCCGCTCGCCGAACTTGTCGCATCCGTCGAGATCGCCGACGGTATTGATCTCGAAAATGAGCCGCGCGGCAGATGAATTGCGAGAGCGATTAGATAATTTTGGTGCGATCAATATGTTAGCGCTCGAGGAGCTCGGCGAAACTGAGGAGCGGCACCTTTTTCTAACCTCTCAGCGCACCGACATAATTGACAGCATTGCCGCGACCGAAGAAGCACTTCGCGAGATCAAACAGCGATCTCGGGAGAAATTCAGGGCAGCGTTTGAAGCAATAAATGGCCATTTTGTTGAGTTCTTTCAGGAGTTGTTCGGAGGTGGCCGGGGTGAAATGACCTTGCTCGAATCCGACGACATTCTCGAAGCGGGGATCGAGGTCGTCGCCCAGCCGCCGGGTAAACGTCTACAAAATATTTTGCTATTGTCAGGTGGTGAAAAGGCCATGACGGCGATCGCTCTTGTACTTGCGATCTTCAAATATCGCCCCTCACCGTTCTGTCTTCTTGACGAAGTTGATGCGCCGCTTGATGATGCGAACGTTGGCCGATTCGCTGCCAAGATCGCCGAAATGTCTGAAAGGACTCAGTTTATCGTCATTACCCACAACAAAAGGACAATGGAAGCTGCTCGAGCCCTTTACGGCGTTACTATGCAGGAAGCCGGCGTTTCGAAGATAGTTTCCGTTAAGTTCGAATAGACGTCTTGATACAAAAGACACGTGCGGAATACGGAAATAAGTCTGCCGGATACAGCATTTCCCGATCTGAATTAAGGGAAGACGCTAGACTCGATATTACCGCGCTACCAACTGTCCTCCGTCTTGCTGCATCCTAGACAAAGTTTCACAAGGCCATTGCTCATGTCAAAGACCGCGAAGTTCATCTTTATTTTCGTCCTTATTTTTTGGAGCACTGGGGGAATTTCTGCCCAGACCAAAAAGAACCAGAAACCTTTAAAACCGGCATCAGCGGAGGTCCCGGTACCAAAGCCGACGCCGGAAACGGTTCCGGACTCACTGAAGTCAAACAAACGCCCCGGAACAAAAAGTCCGGCTCAAAATACTGTCAGCTACTCGCCGACATACTTTTACAAATTCGAGCGTGAAGGCTTCGCGTACGGGCGCATTTTGATCGAACACGATAATGCGGGAAAAGGTAAGATCTCGTTTCTAAAAGACGGTTTTGATGAAATGCTCACTGATCCGATCGAAATCTCGCAAGTGACAATTAAAAAGATAGACGATGCGTTGGCATCTCTCAATTTTCTGGAATCAGGCGAAGATTATCAACACGAGCGTGACTATTCCCACATGGGAAACATGACTCTGACCATTAAGAAAGCCGGCCGTGAGCGAACCGCGAAATATAACTGGACGGACAACAAGCAGGCCAAGATCTTAATGGATGAGTACCGGCGGATCAGTAATGAATATACCTGGCGGTTTGAAATGAATCTCGCTCGCGAGAACCAGCCGCTATTGACTCCCGGCCTAATGAACACCATCGATTCGTACATCAAACGCAATGAGATATCAGACCCCGCTCACCTACTCCCATTTCTAAAAGAACTTTCAACCGATGAACGGCTGCCGCTCATGGCCAGAAATCACGCTACAACTCTCATCAACCAGATCGAAAAAGGTACCAGGAAATAGTGCCCCGGTTACGGGGCACGTGCGTTGACTCAAAGGATCCTTTCAAAGGACAACAGTTGCTCCGATACGAACCAGATGGACCAATTTCAAATTTTGCCGTTATGGTGTCGGTGAGGGAGAAATTGACCCCTGTAGCAAAACCATTGATTGCAATGGGATATCACCGGGCACGCCGAATTGATTCGTCATGTAACCGGCCTGTGAGCCGATAATATACCAAACGCTGGTCGCTGGTCGATAAACCGCAATATCGGTCCTGCCATCGCCGTCATAATCGGCAGGAACAGGCATATCTGTTGGCAGGCCCCACTGGATGACGGTTTGAGGGGAACCAGAATTGTTGATCACCCAAGTGCCATCACCGGGAACGTAAAACCCAAAATCCACCATTTGATCTCCGTCAAAATCAGCGGCTTTCAAATAAAATGCCGATGGCGGCAAGTTGAGTGCCTGGTCACTACTGTTTACCGAGAGCCGAAAATAGAGAGTGCTGTTTGATGGTCTATAAACCACTAGGTCGGGCAACGAATCGCCGTCGTAGTCCCCTGTAAGAGGAATGTCCCCGCTTGCCCCGAACTGTTGAACGCGAACACTACCTGACTTCGAAAGCCTTATCCACCAAGACCCATCCGACGGCCGGAAAATGGCGAGATCAGTTCGCCCGTCATAGTCGTAATCAGCCGGAACGGCAATGTCACCGAGCGTGCCAAATCGATTAGATGACCCGGTGCCGCTTAGAAAGTCGTAATTGTACCAGGTGCCGTCCGAAGGCCTGAAGACGGCGAATTCCGTTCTCCCGTCACCGTCGTAATCGCCCGGAACTCGCTGGTCAGTCGGCAGGCCAAATTGGACGGGAATTGCCGTGTTAATTCCATAATCGATCCACCAGTCCCGCGTCGAAGGCCTAAAGGTGGAAATTTGGCTCAGCGTTCCGCCAAATTCTGACCCTCTGAAATTGGTGGGGATCCCACATCCATATGGCTTGTAGTCAACTGCGTCAATACCAATACCGCTAGAATTTACCCCGTCGGGCCCGCCATTCACAACAAAATATCTAAATGCAAACCGCCCTGACGAAATGGCAGGGCCGCCACTTATCGTCACGGTATATTTCTTCCATTGGGTCGGGTAACCGGTTGTCGTGTAAGTAGGGTTAATGTCGAGCAAAAGGGCCGTAAAGTCGCCAACGCTAGTGGCCGATGTTCCAACATCGGTGCTTGCACCGTTGCGGCTCAGCCTCACCTGAATTCGGTCGGGAAATCGTTGATTTCCAATTCCGCCAGCCAGTGTAAAAGGTAAAACTAGAGCCATTCAAAAGCGTCAACTCAGGTGTGAAAAGCCAGTTGCTTATTGTATTAGATCCGGTCGTACTATTGTAATCCAACGCAATGTATGAGTCGGCTTCTCCAGTGTAGGCGGTGAAGCCGAACGGAAGTCCCTGCGTCCAAGTCGACGGACCCGGGGCGTCGCTCCGGTTTGTTTGCGTCCAACCGTTGATCGGTAGTGACTGAACACTTCGGAAGTCTTCTCTCAAGGGCGTGCATCGTTGGCGAGACGGCGTCGGCGTTGCCGTGGGGGTGCTCGTTGCCGTCGCGGTTGCAGTGCTCGTTGGAGTGCTCGTTGGAGTCGGCGTTTCCGTTGGAGTGCTCGTCGCCGTCGCGGTTGCAGTGCTCGTTGGAGTTGCCGTTGCAGTGCTCGTTGGAGTTGCCGTTGGAGTGCTCGTTGGAGTTGCCGTTGGAGTGCTCGTCGCCGTCGCGGTTGGAGTGTTCGTAGGCGTTGGTGTTAGAGTGCTTGTCGGTGTTGACGTCGGAGTTGGAGTGGGTCCGGTTGCGGGTAAGCCGAGTGAGAATTCGGACGTGTTGCCGTCTGCATCCGTAATGGTTGCAGTAACGCACGATCCGGCGGCGAGCGCGGGACCGTTAAAAGTGAATGAACCCGGCTGAGGCACACTCGTGAAGCCGAGGAATGTCTTCCCTTCGCCATAGCCGGTCGGATCGCACGACGGGCTTGAATAATATTCTGCGCGCATCGGGTAATCGGCGTTAATAGGTGAGCTGTCAATGGTCGCTGTGATGGTTCCGCTCGATAGAGCACTCATAATGACCGGGAAGTTTTGACTGCGATTTGACCCACTATCGGGGTCGTTAGGGTCGTTTAAGGTCACACCGTCATTATTGAGATCGATAGCTAGGTCACCGTTGTCGAAGAATGTGTTGCCGTTCATTCTGAACCTGATAAAATCGCCGCCGCCGAGTAACCGGATGCCCTTTTCGCCATTGCCCGCGATAACATTGTCCAGCACGTTCATCCTCCCGTTGTGATTGACGTAGATACCGTCGAGCGTGTTTCCCAGCGGGGTCGTGCCGTTAGCCGCGGTACCGATGTAGTTGCCAACGATGGGAAATGAGCCCGAATCACCGTGCACAGCACGGATACCAACCTTGCCGTTGCCCGAAATTATGTTTCGCGCGGCCGGGACTACGCCGCCGATAGTGTCCCAGATCGCTCCATTGCCCATGCTTATTCCATCACCGCCGTTTGGCAGTGCAGCGGTTCCGGCTGCGTTCGTTCCTATCCGGTTTCCTTGAATGACAAGGCCGAGGCCCCCGCCGGTCGGAATAGTGATGCCATTACCGTAGATCTGGCTAGAATTGGCGGATGTTCCGGAAATTACATTGCCTGTGCCGGCTGCAGTTCCGCCAATGACGACATTAGCTGTTTGTACATCAATGCCCTGTACGTTATTGCCGAGGGCGATGGTTCCCGTGATATCTGTTCCGATGTAATTGCCCTGTATATTTGTGAGGCCGGAACTGTCGTAAATATTCAATCCAGAGTTGCCGAGCGAAGGGCCGAATGAGATCAAATTTCGGGCCGCCGCGACGGTGCCGCCGATCGTGTTTGTGCCGTTCGCTAAAAAATTGACGCACCCCCCGTCCGACGCGATCGCCGTCCCGTCCGTATTTGTTCCGATCAGGTTTCCCTCGATAATGACGTTGCTGGGACTATTGCCCCCAACCTGCAGCGGACAGCCGCTGCCCTGCATACCATTCAAAACGGTGCCTCGCAAAAGATACCCCGAACCGCTGAAAAAATTGGTATTTCCGTCCGTTATCTGAACCCTTCCGGTGCCGGGCTGGGTCGTGCCATCGATCGTCAGGCTTTCACTATTAAGGATCGGCGGCGCGGTTACCGTCGGAAATCCTACGAGCGGCAGTGCGAAATTTATTGTGTCGGCTCCGGGCGAAGCGTTCGCCTCCCCCATCGCTGCATAATAGGTACAGACGTGATTGCCCGGCGAGGTCTCGCATAATCCATCACCCAGATTGCCGTCGGGTATATTTGCAAAGGAATTGACAACAAAAATTGAGTTGGGCGCGGATTCGATGATCGCCGGTGCGGCCGATCCATCGCGGAGAACAACGAGATCGCTCATGCCGTCCGAATTGAGCCGCATAGGCAGGATCGCTCTCGGTCTGCCGTTCATAGTTAACGACGCTGCCAGGCCAAAGTTTTGGCTGGCGAAGTTGCGATCGTCCCGGGTTGAGATCAGCGGCTCTATGTCGCTCGAATAGAGGTCGAGCGTACCGCCATTAGCCGCTACGAGGGTTTCGACACCGCGCGACGAGATAAGGGCCGCTGTTAATATAGGAGTACCGGTGGTCAGTGCGGCCGACGCTTCGGTTGAGGCTTGCTCATGCCAACCGACGGGGGCGCGGCGATTTGAACCCGTGCGTTCTCGATTCTTGAGGATCCGTAAGCGGCCGTCGTCGGTCAGAATTGCGATCTCATATGAGAATTTCTTTTCCGCTAGAAAATTCCCGGTAGTCATTGCGACGATCTTTTGGTCGAATGACCTTTCAGTCATCATCACGGGTTCGGCGGACCCGCCGCGCTCATCGGTAAACAGCTGTCGATCGCGTCCCTGCAGTATCGCGAGCTCATGTCCGGCGGCGATGGCGAGGTCCGTTCGGGCATTTCCTTCGAGCATCGTTACTGAGATCGATGTTACCGGTTCGGCAAGATCGAACCGTTCGGGCGTTGCCTTGGTTACGCCATAAGGGTGCTCAAAAATGAGCACGGCACCACGGCCCGCGACATCCTGCCCCACGATCAGGTCAGCGAGGCCGTCCTTGGCGTTAAAATCCTCGGCAAGCAATGCCGTCGGCGAGCCAGGCATCTCAATACGGTCTCCAAACGAAAAGTCGCCGCAACCGTCGCCATAATATAAGTAAAGCTCGTTGACACCACGCGATGCCGCCGCTATGTCAAAATGTCCATCGGCGTCAAAGTCCCCCGCAGCCATAAAATCCGGCACAGACTGTAGCTTTACAGCCCGTGCCGGCCCCATGAAAGGCACACTGGTGAGGGCGCCCTTCTCAGCTCGCTCCTTGGCCTCCGGCGAATTCGGATAGACGGCATCAATATTCCCACTATAAAAGATCGCCGCGCCAGTCTCTCCTGTCGGATGGCCCGTCACGATATCCGGCATTCCGTCCTCATCAAAATCGGCGGTCACAACGGATATGGAGTCCGAATTTCCCTTTAGCTCCGAGATCAGATCTGATGGCCCATCGATCTCGGACAAGATCTCTCGGCCGTCTTGTGCATTTATCCAAGGATTTCCGCGTTTTGCCGCATTTACGGCAACAGAGTCGCTCAACCGGGTGGTTGGTTTATAGTTTGACGCTGCCTTTTCGGTACGGATATATTGACCGAAACTCAAGCATGCAATCACCAGTAGTAAAGAAAGGCAAACAAGCCTAAGAGCCATTTTCATTACCTTGCACCTCGTTTTCAAAGATTTGTATTTTGAATTCAGTGAGAAATTAACTTGACCGCGATTCAAAAATCTTCAAAAATAGTTCAAAAGTTTTCAATTTTGGGTTGGACCTATGCAAAGGCTCGTTGAATCAATGATTTACGTGTTCGAAGGCTTTCGCCTCGACACGAAAAATCGCCGCCTAACCCGTCTTGATACATCCGCTGCCGTGTCGCTGACGCCGAAGGTGGCTGAGCTTTTGACCTACATGGTCGAAAATTCGGGTCGGGTTTTAGCTAAAGATGAGCTACTCGAAGCTGTTTGGAAGAATGCTTTCGTCGAGGAATCAAACCTTTCACAATCGATCTTTGTTCTGCGTAAAGCCCTCGGCGAGGATAACAAGAACCCTAGTTTTATCCTGACCGTGCCCAATCGCGGCTACAAATTCATTGCCCCTGTCGTTTTGGCGGACTCGGTTAACGAGCCACCCGGCGGTTCCAATTCTTTTGAGGAGATTGTTCCGAACAGACCCGACCCTGATCTGCCCGTTCGATACCAGAGAGCAGGGAGAAGCGGGCCGGCTTTATGGATCGTGACGCCGCTTATTCTACTCGCTTTCTTTTTGGGAATTGTATTTTCCTCAAACAGCGCGGTTCGCCGGGGATCAACGGAGCCCCCAAAAGACCCATCGGGTAAGTCCCTGGCAGTCTTGCCGGTGAAAAACCTGACTGGAAATAGTGGTGACGAATTTTTCGCTGATGGGCTAACCGAAAGTCTGATCACAGAAATTGCAAAGATCCACGGCCTGACGGTGATCTC
Source organism: Pyrinomonadaceae bacterium (assembly GCA_044228165.1). Lineage (GTDB taxonomy): Bacteria > Acidobacteriota > Blastocatellia > Pyrinomonadales > Pyrinomonadaceae > OLB17. Next base: position 82,004 of record JBGAVK010000004.1, read on the forward strand.
TCGTAATTCCTCGTTTGAATTGAAGGGGAAGCCGGACGAAACCGTTACGGCCGTTCGTAATAGGTTTGAGGTTACACACTTTCTCGAGAATAGTCTCCGCCGCGACGGGGCTAGCCTACGGCTCGAATCGCGCCTGGTTGAAGCCGCTTCAGGAACGGTTATTTGGAGTAATACGTTCGAACAAAATTCGGCTGAAATTCTTACGATGCAAGACGGCATTGCATGCAATGTGGCAAGCGATATCCGGTCCACGCTCTGCGGACAAAGAGATAAAGAAACACAGAAATATCAGACCAGTCTAAAGGCTTATCAAACCTACCTGAAGGGACGATTTTATTATTATCAACGTGGGACCGAGCCATTATTCAAAGCTGTAACCGAATTTCAGAAGACACTTGCTATAGATCCAAAATATGCTCCCGCGTACTCAGCCTTGGCAGAAGCATATATGACTATGGAAGTTAACGGAGTCATTGGGCCTGGCGAGGGATTCCCGACAGCAGAACAATACGCACGCCAAGCGATCGAATTAGATGCAACATTGCCCGGGAGCTACAATGTTTTGGCGATCGTCGGTGCCGGCAAGGTTAGCCCAGAAGAGACCGAGGCGTTGTATCAGAAAGCAATCGAAGCAAACTCAAACTACGCTCCAACTTGGCAGCGTAGATCTCGTTTTTATTGGGCAATGGGTCGGTTTGGCGAAGCGGAAGCCGGTCTCAGAAAGGCTCAGCAACTCGACCCGCTATCACTTTCAGTAAATTATAATCTCGGCGAACTATATCTTTTCGAGCGTGATTATGACAAAGCTCTGGCTCAGGCGGAGCATATCTTCTCGATCTTCCCTGACAATTTCGGTGGCTACCAGATCAGAGCTGCCGCTTTAGATGGACTCGGTCGCTACGAGGAGGCGTTGACGGCAGCGGAAAAAACCCACGAAATAAATCGAAATCTATACAAGGCAAAAATTTTGGCGCACGTCGGACGCCGTGCAGAGGCGAAAGAGTTGATTGCGAACATGGAAAATTCGGAACAAGGGAAAAGGTCGGTTGCGATCGCCGAATTGTATGCTCAAGTGGGAGAGATCGACACAGCCTTTATCTGGCTTGAACGAGCCGTAACAATGAAGGAAAGCGCCGTGGGTGAGATAAAGATAAATCCGGATCTCGATCTGCTCCGAAATGACCCGCGTTTTCAGGAATTAGAGATCCGTGCCGGCATTAGACAATAAAAGCAAAGTAAACGGAAACCTAATTTGTGCTTTACCACATGTCGATTTATTTCACTGTGATCGTGCCGTCGTCGGCAATCTTCGGAGCATTTGGCCCGAAATCTGCAATCGAAAGATTACGAACTGTACGGATCGATGTTCCGCTCGGATCGAGTGTTGGAATTCCTTTGCCTTCGAGCGTGGCGGCATTTAGCTTCCCGCTGACAAATTTCCCTTTTGCATCCAGCTTAACTTCAAGGACCATAGTCAAAGCAGTCTCAGCCGCCAGGCGGAACCAGCCATACGTCGCGAAATTACCCAGCGAATAGGCGATCAGGCGTTCCTTATAGATCTCCATGCCGCGCATGACGTGTGGGCCGTGGCCGAGGACGAGATCGGCACCAGCATCAATTACTGTGTGTGAAAAAGCCGGGAGATTGCCGCGGTTCTCACCGAGAAATATCTCGCTGCTGTTTGGTACATGCTGGCGATCAGTGCCTTCTGCTCCGCCGTGAAACGAGACGACGACCAGATCTGCATTCTTCTTCGCTTCGAGCACGAGCCGCTTTGCACCTTCAAGGTCGTTTATGCTCGGCATGCCATTGTTGTGACCGAAACCGATAAACGCGACCTTTTTGCCCTTCACTTCCAAATAAGCGATAGTTGCGAGCGGTTCGAGACTGCCGGCGTATTTGATGCCTTGTGCGTCGAGAACTTTCTGCGTGCTTGCGCGGCCCTCAAAGCCGAAATCACCCGCGTGGTTGTTGGCAACGCTCATTACGTCGAATCCGGCTTCTTTCAAATATTTTCCGTACCGCGTCGGAACACGGAACGCAAAACACTGTGTAGAACCGGGACGGCATTTTGCTGACGTACCTCCGTCAACGATCGGGCCCTCGAGAGTGCCGAATGCGATGTCTGCCGCCGACAATATCGGCGTGACCCCTTTCAATAGATCTGCCCCATCGTTCGGCGGCATCCGGCTCTCATTTGGAAATGGTGAGCCCAGCATTATGTCGCCCACAGCCGCGATAGTGATCGGCTCGTTATTCGTCGGCGGGGTGCGTTCGGGTTGAGCAGCAGCCGAATTATCGGGGACCTCACCTTGGACCGATTTCGTCTGACAGGCGAGTGAGACTAGCAAAACAAAACATGCCACGGTGATGATCAAAAGGGATTTAGGATATGTCATAACTAGTCGTTTCATTTTTTGTCTTAGATGCAAAACATGGACAGAAAAAGAGAACATTTCGCCCGTTCTGTCCATATTAGCACCATCAAGATCGCGGCCATATCGAGATTAGATACAGCACGACGAATGTCGATTATAGTATCTAAAGTCTGAGTGTAGTTACGTTATCTTTCACGCCGTGCGGCCGCAGCTTCTTTTGCAAGAATGCGATAAAATCGATTGCCCTTTGTGATCAGGTAAAAAGCGATACCGCCATAGAGACCGGTCAGGAAAAAGTACATTAGTATCGACTTGAAAGCTTCGCTTTTTAACTTCTCAGTCGCAGGATCGGTCTTGACAACCGGCTTCACTTCCGGTGTATCGGACCGCATATTCGGCATTCCGGGCACGTTTTGGATGTTCGCCGTTTCCGGTTTAACCGAAGGCGACGAATCGGCACTCAAAGTGTATAGAGCATAAAAAGACCCGCCCAGCGAAAACAGGGTCACGATCGCAGTGTATGCAAAATAAACTCCGATCAAGCGGATGATCAACCAAACTACTTCACGTTTATTCATTATTTCACATGCCCTGCAGCTATGCCCCGGCCGATATTTCTCCGGTAACGATGTTCAGCGAATCCGTTACGAGTTTGTTCTGCTCGAGATTGTGGATCGCGTATGAACCTGTCGCTGGCGACGCCGAAGCCGGTCGTCCGATATATCTCAGATCGGCACCTTCGGGCGTAATTCCTCGCAGTCGCGGTTCGACAAATGACCATGCCCCCATATTGTGGGGTTCCTCCTGAGTCCAGATGATCTCAGCCGCATTTGGATATGACGCGAATACTTCCGATAATTTTTTCGCAGGGAACGGATAAAACTGTTCGAGCCGGACAACCGCAACATCACCGGTTCCTTTTTCGTCGCGAACCGCATCGAGATCATAAAAAACTTTGCCCGAGCAAACCACGATTCGCTTTACCGTATTCAGATCTGTAATTCTCGTGTCGTTGATAACAGGTTGGAAACCGCCGGTCTCGAGTTCAGACATTAGGGAAGTTGCAGCCGGCAGCCTGAGAAGGCTTTTAGGTGTCATAACGATAAGCGGACGGACGATCTCCTGCTTAACCTGGCGTCTAAGTAAGTGAAAATATTGTGCCGGCGTTGATGGATAACAGACCTGCATATTATTCTCAGCACAGAGCTGCAAATAGCGTTCTAAGCGAGCCGATGAATGCTCAGGCCCCTGGCCCTCGTAGCCGTGCGGCAGCAGCATGACAAGTCGCGACCTTTGCTGCCATTTGTCTTCGGAAGACGAAATATACTGGTCGATCATTATCTGAGCCCCGTTTGAAAAGTCTCCAAACTGTGCTTCCCACGCGACGAGTTGGTCTTGTGAGATAACCGAATAACCATACTCGAAACCAAGCACACCATATTCCGACAGAGAACTGTCAAAAATATATGCCCGCACTTTCGGATCTGCATCGTTTCTGAGTTCGTTGAGCGGAGCCCAGCGTTCACCCGTCATCGTGTCATACATATTTGCATGCCGTTGTGAGAATGTGCCGCGGCCTGAGTCCTGTCCGCTGAAACGAACGGGCGAGCCTTCGAGAACAAGCGAGCCGATGGCCATCGCTTCGCCGAACGCCCAATCCATCGGCACCTCACCTTCGCCCATTTTTGCACGGCGGGCAAGTTGGCCGACCATCTTTGGATTTATGTTGAAAGTTTCAGGCACAAGCGAGATCTTTCCGGCAACCTGTTTCAATATGGCCGCTGAAACGCCCGTTTCAAGTACGTTTGAACCATCATCTTCAGGTGGAGGAGCGGGGAGTGAAGCCTTTGCCGGTTTGTTTGACGCGATCTCTTTGGCCCGGCTGAGTATACCTTCGTATTTCTCGATGACCTTGTTGGTCATGACGGCAAGGTCGTCCTCAGTGATCAGACCTTCACGCACCAGCTTTTGCGCATAGAGATGTCGTGTTCCGGGATGCGCTTTTACCCGCGCATACATTACGGGTTGAGTGTAGCTAGGTTCGTCGCCCTCGTTGTGGCCGAGCCGGCGAAACCCGACGAGATCGATAACAACGTCCTTTTCAAATTCACGGCGATAATCGAGAGCGATCTGTATCACGCGGAAAGCCGCCTCGGGGTCGTCGCCATTCACGTGAAAAATTGGCGTTTGGGTTATATGACCCGCGTCTGTTGAATAGATCGAACTGCGGCTAAGGCCCGGCGAAGTTGTAAACCCGATCTGATTGTTGATCACGATATGCACCGTTCCCCCGGTTCTGTAACCCGGCAGTCCGGCCAGCTGCAGAGTTTCCATTACGACCCCCTGGCCGGCAAAGGCTGCGTCGCCGTGTAGCAAAAGCGGCAGGACGCGCGAACAAGCCTCTTGACGGCTGAGATCGCGGCCGTCTCGAAGTTCGTCTTGGCGGGCACGAACCATCCCCTCGACCACTGGGTTTACGGTCTCGAGGTGGCTCGGATTGCAGGAAAGCTGAATCCGCAGATCTTTTCCGGCCTTCGTCTTTCTTATCCCCAATGCTCCTTGATGGTATTTAACATCGCCCTCATCGGCCGGGAAATCAGGGTGCGACGTGCCTTCAAAAACAGTGAAAATGCGTTCTGCCATGTCACCGGTCTCAGGGTCACCGATGATATTAGAGAGTACATTCAATCTGCCGCGATGGGCCATTCCCATATAGATCTCGTCAACACCGCGAGCCGACGCTCCCTCAATTAGCTGGTCGAGCATCGGAATGACTGTCTCACAGCCCTCAAGCGAGAAACGCTTTTGACCAAGATACTTTTTGTGTAGAAATTGTTCGAATTGTTCTGCTTCGATCAGCTTCTGAAGCAATTCGATCTTGGTCTCGTTCGCCAAAGGCTGTGTGTCAACAAACTGTTCTCGAACACGGGCACGGATCCAGGCCTTTTGGGTGTTGCTGGCCATGTGGCGGTATTCGATGCCGACCTTTCCGCAGTATGCCTTTCGCAGAATTTCAAGGATCCGGCGAAGCGTGGCAGTTTGTTCGCCATGAAGGCCGCCGGTGATGAAAACGCGGTCGAGATCCCAGACGGTTAGGCCAAAATTTTCGAGGTCCAACTCTGATGTCCGTTGCTGGATCATGTTCAGCGGATCAATATCGGCGAGCAGATGACCGCGCTCGCGGTACGTATTTATCATCTGCAAGACGTTGGCTTGCTCTTCGATCTTTTCGTGTTCGCCGCCAAATAGCCGTGGGTTATAATCCTCGGCCCAACGCAGCGGTGGATAATTGATCTCTAGATCAGCAAATATCTGATCGAAAAACGCATCACGGCCAACAAGATAGTCGTGTATCTTGGCAAGGAACATGCCGCTTTCGGCACCTTGGATCACGCGGTGGTCATATGTGTTGGTCAGCGTAATTGTCTTGCTGATGCCGATAGACGAGAGTACCGAGTTGGCCATCCCTTGATATTCGGCAGGATACTCGATGGCTCCGGTAGCGATTATGGCGCTCTGGCCGGACATCAGTCGTGGATTCGATGCTGCAGTACCAATGGTTCCCGGATTTGTAAGTGAAATTGTCGTTCCCTGGAAATCGGGTATCTCGAGTTTTCCGTCTCGCGCTTTTTTGACCTGTTCATTATACGCGGCAAAAAAACCGGCGAAGTTCATCTTGTCAGCTGCCCTTATATTGGGTACGAGCAGATTTCGTGAACCGTTCTTTTTCTCAATGTCGATCGCAATCCCAAGATTGACGTCTTCGTATTCGAGCCGCGAGGGGACGCCATTCACCACACCAAAGCCAACATTCATATTAGGATAGACACTTATCGACTTAACGATCGCCCAGGCAATGATATGGGTAAAAGAAACTTTGCCTTTGCCCTGCAGAGTGAGGTGGTCGTTGATAATGCGGCGATTTTCTTCGAGTATCTTTACCGGGATCGTTCGAAAACTGGTTGCCGTTGGAACAGTTAGGCTCTGTTCCATATTCTCGACGATCTTTTTTGCAGGTCCCGTTATCGCACGGCTCCCGGTATCGGCGGGCAATGAAGTAACTCTTTGGGGTTCGGTTGATATCGCTTTCACTGCAGGCGTTACCGGCGCGTCGACAGGCTTTGGTTCTATTGCCGGTGATCCACCATCCAATAGATCGCCAAAATATGCCTGCCAGGACTCATCTACTGATGCTGGGTCCGTCTTGAAGCGTTGAAGAAGACCTTCGACGTACGCCGAATTTGAACCGAACGCCTCTTTAATAAATTCTGTTAGTTTGGTGTTATTATCGCTCACTCTATTTTCTGTTACCTCAAACAATCTTCAATTTTAACGCAAAATGGCCCAATGCCGTAACGAATATTACATTCGCACCATCACCTTATCGGATTCTTGAATTTCACGTCTATCTTGACCGGGACAACCCGTTTGAAGCTGAAGCCAAATTTTTTGAACTTGCCGAATACGAATGCCGTGCCGAGGATCTTCCAGTCCTTTTTTGAATCAAATAGTTCTCTAAAAGCGGCTTTCGCGATATTTTTGCTACTGACAAAAACACGAACCGGGGCCGGAATTCGGATTGCGACGCCTTTTTTGAATTCGAACGAGTGGCCGTACTCATCGATCTCGACGGCAAAACCATTGATGCGAATGTCGTTGAAACTGACGAAATCAACCTTTCCGGTTTGATCGATGGAACCGATGTCTGCCTTGATCTCGAATGTGACACCGGAAATGCCAAAATCAACGATCTCCGGGTCGCCGAGGGTCACCACGGCTTCCGTTTCGCCGGGGCGGTCACCTTTGGCCGAAATGCCCGTTTCTACGCGAATATTTGCATTATAGACCTTGTATCCGCGAATCTTATCGGGTAGGTCCTGTCCAGAACCCGGCGAGGCAAACAAAAGTAAGAGAGTAACAACGGATAAGGCCGCAGGTTTCATTGCGATAGATCTTTCGGATCAGCTCGTACCCGCCTGCGAGGATATGGTATCGGCGGGCTTTTCGGCTGCGGTCTGTATATCAAGACGGATCGCATCCAGGATACCGTTGATAAATTGAGTTGCTTCGTAGGTTGAGAACCTGCGGGCGATCTCAAGGGCTTCATTGATAGCCACAGTGTCCGGCGTGTCCTGATGAAGAAATTCAAAGACGGCAAGCCTGAGAACATTTCGGTCGACGATCGCCATGCGTTCGATCCGCCAATGTTCGGCACGTGTTCGAATCACGTTGTCGATCGCTTCTAAATTTGCGAGTGTTCCAAGTACGAGCGAATTTGCAAATTCGCGGGTTTTGTCATCAATGGCAGTATCACCAAGTTCGACCCAGTAATTTGCGGTCAGAGCATCGGGTGAATCACCGGCCATGTCAAACGAAAAGAGCATCTGCAAAGCACATTCGCGTGCTTTGTGGCGGGTGCCCGAACTCTTCTCTGCTTTATCAAACGACATCAAAAAGACTCACTTTTCTTACTTCGAAACGATGTTCGGACTCCTTACGAATCGAGCGAAGCGTGTGGACGACCTCCATTGCCGAAACAGCCGCTTCCCAACCTTTGTTATCGGCTTTTTCGCCGGTTCGCTCGACGACCTGTTCGACCGTATCAGCAGTGATGACACCGAACATCACCGGCACACCTGTCTGCATAGATGCCTGCATTATCCCGCTGGCTGCCTGTCCGGCGACGTAGTCAAAATGGGGCGTGTCGCCGCGAATAACCACTCCGAGTGCGATAACAGCGTCGTATTCACCAGAGTTTGCCGCCTTTTGACAGGCAAGCGGAAGTTCAAATGATCCCGGAACGTGGTAAACGTCGATGTCGGCTTTTTCACCGCCCGCGGCTACAATCGCTTCGACTGCGCCGGCCTCAAGTTTCGACGTGAATTCGTCGTTCCACCGACTGACAACGAGAGCAAATACCATGTCTTTCGCTGAGATACCGCTTCTGTTTAATTCAGTTTTCAAACCTATGCACCTGCCAACAGCAAATTTGCCTAACAGTAAGTATAGAGAACAGCGTGTAGTATTGACAACCAAAACTCAGATTTTTGCTTGTCATTCGCAAATCTCTGATAATATGCGATGAAATGTCGCGCCACATCATAGAAACCGAAGAGAGCCTGATCATCGAAACTCCTGAGCGCGTGCCGTTGGAGTTTGCTTTGGCGTCGATAGGTAACCGTTTCTTGGCGGTCGCGATAGATCATTTCATTCAGTATCTTTCGATCATCCTGATCGCCTGGGTCTTTCTCAGTCTAGCAGGGTTTACGTCCGGTGATGTTTGGGACACGCCTGACAAATTGTTCTCGGAGGCGCCGAAATGGACCATTGCAATATTGATAATCGTCATCTTTCTGATATTTGCAGGGTATTTCATATTGTTCGAGTGGTTGTTGAATGGCCAAACGCCGGGTAAACGTCTAATGAAACTTCGTGTGATCCGCGAAGACGGCCGTCCGCTTACGTTATGGGAGGCGATCGCACGCAACCTTTTACGAATATGCGACGCAGTGCCGGGGTTTGTGCTTCCGGTCTATTCGATCGGGCTGATAGTCATCTTTTTGAGCGGTCGTGATCAGCGTGTTGGCGACCTTTTCGCCGGGACGGTAGTGGTTAGAGAACGAACAGACGAGGCTCCGACATTCGCAGAGACCTTTTCAAAACGCAATACCGATGCCGCGTTTACACGTGTTCAAAAGCCGACAGGTGTGACCGCAAACGTAGCTCTTTTAACAGAAGGCGAAGTCGAAGTAGTTGAGGCTTTTCTACGCCGTCGTTGGGATCTGACCGACCGTCAACGGCTCTGGATGGCATGGAGGATAGCTCTGCCGATAATGTATAAACTCAAGCCTGCCTATACCTTAGAGAATTTTACATATGAGGGATTTCTCGAAGATATTCTGCACCGGTTTCATGCAAAACAGCGGTTCTTAAATTAAAAGACCCAAATATCTCCAAAAAGGACCACGTTTGATGTTCTATAGATAAATGGTTCCTTAGGGAAAAATTTTCCTGCTTCTGAGGCCCCTATCTTTATGCCGCAGAGTTCAAGTGCACGAGCGAGTACGGGATCGCGTGAGTTCGCTATGTCAGAACCCGTCGGTACGATCAATTCGTCAGGCATGACGCCGACGTGTTCAAGGCTTTTACCGTCTGACATTATTACGTCGGCACGCGTGAGGTTCATACCGTAATAGATCTCGTTAGTTACACCGGCGTCAAAATTGACCGGCTGCGACTGCATGACTGCGCCCGCTGAAACGTCTCCGAGCACGACGCCTCGTTTTTCCAGCTGCATAAAGCGGGCAAATATCTCAGATGCGGACGCCGAGCTCGCGTCGACCAAGACTATCAATTTACCTTTGAAGACATCCGAGCCTTTACCCTTTGCCTTTTGCGGATCCATCTTTTTTCGGCCTTTGAGATCAGCGATCTTGGTTTCCTTATCGACAAAGTAGCCGACTAGCTCCTCAAGAGTATCGACATAACCTCCGCCATTCCCGCGCAGGTCGAGAACAAGCGCGTCTTTTCCTTTCGCCTGTCCGATTAGTTTGCCGACGTCGTTCGGATCGATCGAAAACGTGGACATCCGCCAAACCACGGTATTACCGATCGTCAAAAAATGATTCTGCGCCTGGAAGCGGAGTTTGTCCCCTTCCCGCATCGCTTCGTTTGCATCCGTCGTCCTGCGGAGATCGACCAACCGCTTTAGCTGCCTCACGTCACTGTTTATCTCGAGGCGTTCTTCGGCACCGTCAGGCCGCTTAATATCAAACACAACTTTTGTCTTGGGGCTGATGACCTGATAGTAATAAACGATCTTCCAAAACTCCTTACGATTCGGACGAAATCCATTGATCGCGACGACCTCATCACCGACACGTAACCCTTTCTTGCTGGCATCGCTATCGTCTTTTACTGCGGAGATAAAAGCTTTTTCGCCATAAATCTTCATTTTCCAGCCATATTCGACAATGGTGCTGAGCGCCGGCGGATAAAACGTCGTGTGTGAGTCATCAAGATCGATCACCGCTTGAGCGATGATCGAGAATGCCTGTGACAAGTAGTCTACCGCTTTGATCTTCTCTTCGGCAGCTGAAAATCTTTTCTCGAGGTCCATTCCTTTGTAATTTGCGTCCCAATAGTCATTCTTAATCGCATTTTTTACATTTTTAAGCATTGCGATCGCCTGGCCGCGTTCGACCGTGTCGATCTTCTTCTGGGCGATGACAGATGAAACTGAGACAGCGAGAAGAACAAAGAAAACCAACTTGGAAAGCCAGGGATGTTTACTTCGAAATGGGTTCATATTTTGGACCTCGCTCTGAGAGATCTTACCGTTGCGGAAAAGCTCGCTGCCCCTCGTCCGGTATTGTTTGTTATCGAAATAACTTGCGAGGGTGCAAAGTGGACGTGTATTGGCAAAAACCGATACCATAAAGATAGGCGGATTGTGAAAAAGAGTCAATATATCTTTTCGGTCTGTTTGGCCTCAAAAGATCCGTCCAAAATCGCATGAAGAATATCCTCGTTACCGGCGGTGCCGGCTTTATTGGCTCCCATCTTGTCGATCGCCTTTTGTCGGAGGGCGACTGGCGGGTGACTGTTGTCGACGACTTTAATGATTTTTATTCGCCCGAAATAAAGCGTGCCAATGTCGCTGAACATTTGGAAAATGGCAATTACAACCTGATCGAGGCTGACATTCGCAATGCCGCTATTTTGGGTGAAATATTTTCCGAAACCCGGTTCGATGTTATTGCCCATCTGGCCGCGAGAGCTGGTGTTCGGCCATCGCTCGCAGAGCCCATGCTTTATGCCGAGACCAATATAAACGGCACCTTGAACCTGCTTGAACTTGCCCGAAAGTACGAGATCAAGCAATTTGTTTTTGGCTCGTCTTCCAGCGTTTACGGTATCAATGAAAAGGTTCCGTTTGCCGAAGACGATCGAATTCACCAGCCGATCTCGCCTTATGCGGCTACTAAGGCGGCTGGTGAATTGCTCTGCCATACGTACTCGTACCTTTACGATATTCGGACAGTTTGTTTACGATTTTTTACGGTTTATGGGGCCCGCCAGCGACCTGACCTGGCAATACATAAATTCAGCAAACTTATTACGGACGGTAAGCCGATCCAAGTCTTCGGCGACGGTTCATCGCGTAGAGATTATACGTATATCGACGACATTATCCAGGGGGTGAGAGCTGCGATCGATTATGACAGATCTATCCACGAGGTCTTTAATCTCGGCGAATCCCAGACCGTAACACTCGCCGAACTTGTCAGCCTGATTGAGCGAAGCCTCGATTTGAACGCCATTATCGATCGTAAGCCGTGGCAGCCCGGCGATGTCCCGGCAACTTACGCCGATATTACAAAATCACGAGAACTGTTAGGTTATAACCCGACGACCAAGATCCAAGATGGGATCCCAAAATTCATCGAGTGGTTTAGAGGTAAATAAGACTCCCCTCCCTAGATTCGAAGGGAGCATAGTCAACCCCATCCAAATAGCTGTTTCATAACTGGCAACAGTCGATGCCCGGTAACGGTCTCACGAAAAAACTCTTCGTGTTCCAGTTCAACGCAGGCCATGTCCAATAGATCTTTGACGCATTCGTCCATCGAGAGTTCACGGGCAAATTCAGCGGCCGTTTCGTATTCGACAGAGTTTTGACTTTCCAGTCTGCCGGCGAAATACATCGGCATGAACCATCCCGAAATGAAACACGACTGGCCAAGTATATTTCCGATCGTCCAGAATATTCTCTCTCGCATCGGGTGTGGCTGTGCATCAAGCTTCCCAAGCCATTCGCCTACCCGCCTGCGATGGTCCCACTCTTCAGTTTCGATCTGTTGAATGCGCGTTTTCTCGGGAGAATCCTTCAAAGATCGCCAATGCCCGCGATAGGCATAGGCGGCGGCGACTTCGCCGGAGTAGGCATTTTGGAGGATTCGGATGAGGTTTGCTTTCGGGTCACTAGTCTTCATATGAATAGTCTAATCGAATTGCTCAAGTGCACTTTAACCGGATGAAAAAAATAATTATAAAATGCGCCGCGCGGACGCTTGACAAAAGTTATAATTAGAATCATTCTAAACACCTAGTCGTCAGGTTTACGTAATGAATGAGATAGGGATTTCAGGGCTTACAAAGCAGCGTCAGGTCATTCTCGAGGTGATCCGGGGGGACGAGGGGCCTTTGACGGCGAATGAGGTATTTGATCGCGCACGCAAAATGCTCCCGGGGATGTCATTTGCCACTGTTTATAACTCGCTTCGCTTCTTGAAGAACGAAGGTCTGATCGGTGAGGTGCGGTTCGGTATGGACGCGACTCGCTATGACCGAAATCTATCGCGGCACGATCATGCCAGTTGTGACAACTGCGGAAAGCTTGTGGACTTGGACCTGAATATACCAAAAGCGTTGATAAAGGAAGCGGCTGAGATTTCGATGTTCAAGGCCGATTCGATAGAACTTACTCTACACGGGCTTTGCCCGGAGTGTTCTAAATAGAGGGAGAAATTTTAGATTTAGTTAATTATTTGAGTAAAAATACGGGAGACTATCAAAATGGAAAACACAGAAGACCAAAATAGCGGCGAAGCTCTGGAGATAAACGACTCGAGTCGATGTCCGTTTACCGGCGGAGCTATAAAGTTTACTACCAACCCCAAGCGGTCAAACCGCGATTGGTGGCCGAATGCATTAGATCTAAAGATCCTGCGTCAAAATTCTGAGCTAGCAGATCCGATGGGTGCCGATTTTGATTACGCGGAAGAGTTCAACTCGCTTGACCTCAATGCTGTGATGGACGACCTAAAGGCGCTGATGACAGATTCGCAGGACTGGTGGCCGGCGGACTATGGACACTATGGACCTTTCATGATCCGTATGGCATGGCATTCTGCCGGTACCTACCGGGTGGCAGACGGCCGGGGCGGGGCGGGTCAGGGAGAACAGCGATTCGCGCCGACCAATAGCTGGCCCGACAATGGCAATCTCGACAAGGCTCGGCGTTTGCTCTGGCCGATCAAGCAAAAATACGGTCGCAAGCTCTCATGGGCCGACCTTTTTATTCTCGCTGGTAATGCGGCTCTTGAATCGATGGGCTTCAAGACATTTGGCTTTGGCGGCGGCCGTGCGGACGTTTGGCAGCCGCAGGAAGATGTATATTGGGGCTCAGAGGGCGAATGGCTCGCAACGAGCGACAAACCCAATAGCCGCTACAGCGGCGAACGCGACCTCGAGAACCCTCTCGCAGCAGTTCAAATGGGCCTCATATACGTTAATCCCGAAGGCCCTGACGGAAATCCTGACCCGCTACTTTCGGCACGCGACATCCGTGAAACATTTGCCCGGATGGCAATGGATGACGAAGAAACTGTCGCTTTGACCGCAGGCGGCCACACTTTTGGCAAAGCCCACGGTGCCGGCGACACAGCCCATGTCGGCCCGGAACCTGAAGGTGCTCCGATCGAAGCCCAGGGCTTTGGTTGGCTGAGCAGCTATGCCTCGGGTAAGGGGGCCGACACGATCACCAGCGGCATCGAAGGAGCATGGACGGCGACTCCTATCCAATGGGACAACAGTTATTTTGAAACACTTTTTGGCAACGAGTGGGAACTGACCAAGAGTCCCGCCGGTGCGAACCAGTGGCGGCCGGTCGGCGTCGAGCCAAACGTGCCGGACGCGGCTGACCCTAACAAAAAGCACTTGCCGATGATGACCACCGCCGATATGGCGATGCGTATGGACCCGGCATATGAAAAGATCTCACGCCGTTTTATGGAAAATCCGTCTGAGTTTGCCGATGCATTCGCCCGTGCATGGTTCAAACTGACGCATCGCGACATGGGGCCGAAGGCCCGCTATCTCGGCCCGCTTGTTCCGCAGGAAGAGCTGATCTGGCAGGATCCGGTTCCGGCCGGAACACGGATCGACGCGTCGGACATCGCGGCGCTAAAGGCGAAGATCCTCGCTTCGGGATTGTCGGTTTCGCAGCTTGTTTCGACAGCGTGGGCGTCGGCATCGACATTCCGCGGTTCGGACTATCGCGGCGGAGCGAACGGAGCTCGTATCCGCCTTGCACCGCAGCGTTATTGGGAAGTAAACAATCCGGCGCAGCTTGCAGGCGTACTTTCTACATACGAAGGCATTCAGGCGGAGTTCAACGCGAGCGGCAAGTCTGTTTCGATGGCCGATCTTATCGTTCTTGGCGGGTGCGCAGCGGTTGAAAAGGCGGCAAAGGACGCCGGATACGACATTACGGTGCCGTTCACACCTGGACGCGGTGACGCAACGCAGGAGCAGACCGAGGTCGATTCGTTCAAATTCCTCGAGCCGCAGGCTGATGGTTTCCGCAATTACAAAAAGAGCCATCACAAGACGTCAGCCGAGGAGATGCTGGTCGATAAAGCCCAGCTTCTGACGCTGACAGCACCGGAAATGACGGTTCTGGTTGGCGGGATGCGTGCTTTAGGCGCAAATTACGACGGTTCTAAACACGGGGTCTTCACCAACCGTCCGGGGACGCTGACGAACGATTTCTTCACGAATCTGCTGGATATGAGCACCAAGTGGGAACCGGCTAACGGCGATGGCCAGACGTTTAACGGCGTCGACCGAGCGACAGGAAGCGTCAAATGGACGGGTACCCGCGTCGATCTCGTCTTTGGTTCGAACTCCGAGCTTCGTGCACTTGCTGAGGTTTATGCGTGTGCTGATGGCGGTGACAAATTCGTCAAGGATTTCGTCGCAGCTTGGGACAAGGTTATGAACCTTGACCGGTTCGACCTTGCGTAAACGGGCAATATTGCAATTGGAAGGGCGGTCCGGTGACGGGCCGCCTTTTTATTTAAACCCTTAACGAACCGCGAAAGCCGCGGGCAGCATAATAAGATTCGGCACCGTTGTGATACGTGAAGATGCGGCCAAAGCGGCGGTCGCCGAAGATAGCACCGCCCAGGCCGCGGATCTCGGGGGGCGTTTCGAGCCAGCTCGAGGTTTTTAGATCAAACACACCGAGCGTCTGGAGTTCGCGGTATTGCTCTTCGGTCAATATCTCAATACCCATCGCGGCGGCGGCAGACAACGCGTCATTCTCAGGTTTGTGTTCTTTTCTAGATTCCCACGCCGCTCGATCATAGCAAAGGCTCCTGCGGCCCTTGGGGCTCTCCGGTGAACAATCATAAAAGATATACTCACCGGACTCCTTATCAAACCCTACAACATCCGGTTCACCGCCGGTCCGTTCCATTTCGCTTAGCGACCGGAGCTTGGCGGGATCGGCCTCGAGTTTCGCCTGAACTTTAACCCATTCAATGCCTTTATGGCGGCCCATGTTTTCCTCGAAACGGGTCTTTACTTCGTTTAGAAGCTCTTCGCGGTCTGACGGTAGTAATTCCATTTTCCTGCTGTCTCAATCGTCGCTACGCGACGAGAGGGTTTGTTTCATCCATTACGTGGGTCGAAACCCACGGCTACATTCATTCTGTCGCAATGCGACCGATTCTGTGAGTACTGCCTCAAGCCGGGCGAGGTTTTCGTTGTTGGCGTTCTCGAGAAAAGAACGCAAGCTAGTTTCGAATGCGCGGTTTTCAAATTCTTGCTCCCACGATAAGTGAGTCCCGTCGTCATGCTCGGCGAGCTTTATCGTCAACTTGTAAAGGGGTAAAACCACGTGTTCGATGACTATCCTTTCGAATGGTTCGATCTCGCGGAAAACACACTCATTCGCGTAGTCGCGGCCATCAGGGCCGTGCATGAGATAGAGCCAACGCCCGCCGGGCTTGAATTCACAGAGATCGAACGTATTAGAAAAACCGGCCGGCCCCCACCATCGAGCGAGTTTTTCCGGATCTTCGAACGCCGCGAAGATCTGTTGCGGAGTGGCTGAAAATACTCGCTTATTGTAGATGACACCGCTCGATTTGTTTTCTAAAGATTTTGTCATTCGTTTGCAATTGTGGGCTCATTACTCAGAAGCCCCCGCCAATTTTCTGCTCGCGGGCCTAAAATACCACGACACAACCGTAAGAACGAGAAGCAGTATCGACGGGAATATTTCCCCGAACGGGGCTTTCATTGTGATGTGCGAAACAAACGCGCCCGACGTGACGAAGAAGAAGCCGGCGTATGCCCATTCTTTAAGTCGCGGGAATTTTGGAACGAGCACTGTCACAACGCCCAATATTTTCCAAATGCCCAAAATTGTCAGTAGATATGCGGGATAGCCCAGATTAGTGACGCTCTGTACGCCCTCCGGGATCCGGAGAAGTTGCACGATCGCACTCGAAAGCATTCCTAAGCAGAGCCACACAGTCGCGATCCAATAGATGATCTTTTGGGTTTTTGTCATAGGGCGATATTTTAATGCGGTTGTGGTCGGCGTGCAATAGGGGGATATTGGCGCACAATGATCGTGCCATGTTTGGGGAGCCGACAAAGCGTTATGAAATGTCGTCGGTGGCATTTAAAGACTCAAAGATCTCGAGTTTGTACGAGGCAAATTTCTCGGCTTAGGCGTCCGGATCGGGGTTAGTTAATACCGTCCCAATCGTTCTTGAGCAGCAACTGTTCGATAAGGTAAGCGTGGTGCATTTCGTGGACGTAAAGGTGGCGGAACATGATGAACACCGAATAATGATCAAACGCCTCGTGGACAGCGGTCTTTTGCCACTGTTCCGGCGTGAGTTTCTTGAGAATCTCGACAAGCGAAGCTCGTTCGCGAATGTACCGCTCAAGGCTCTCGTCGAGGTCAACATCGAGCATCGCACCGGCTACGTCCTCAGCCGAATTCTCTATCGTTTTGATGATCGGCTCGTCCGTGGACAATATCCGCTCAAGCCTCGCCCGAAACGCCACATCAGACTGCGACAAATGAACCGCATTCTCATACGCCGACCACTTCCCCGGGCTCGGACGACGCTTCAATATCTGCGGCGGCACCTCGCGGATCAAAGGAATGATCACGCCCGGCGCCGTTTCTAATGCGGAAATTAAGGTGGTTGTGTCGGTCATAAAACGTTTTGACGCGGCTTGCCGCAATTCAGTGCGGTCAGGCTCGCTCAGGTGTTGTGTCACAGACTTTTTAACGAGGTGTGCCGCAAAGCAGTGCGGTCAGGCTTGCCTGACCGTAAGCCATAACCCGAAAACCTCGAAGGAGGCTGTGCCTCCGACAATCTCAACGGTGCCACTCGATCTTAGCGCGGTCAACTTCCATAGGTTCCTCATCCAACCGTCTATCATGCCAAATCCGAGCACTCGACCATCGCCAATCATTTGGATGCTCGGCCATCTCTGCCCGAACAGGATTCAGATGCGTGTACTGGATCCGTTGCCATAACATCTGTTCGCTCCACAGCAAACGAGTATTCGGATGCCGCTGCCAAACCGAATAGTCGGAACCGTCGCTCCGATGTTGCACCCGTAGCTTTTCGAGCGAATCGGTATGGCCATGTTCCTTGAGATGATCGATGATCCTTCGGCCGGCGATGCCTTTTACAAATCTCAAAATGTCTTTCGAATCGACTTTGCTGTCCGTAACCAGATGAAAATGATCGAGCATGATGACGTAGGCAAATATCAGAAACCTACCGGAACATCTCGCCTCGTTCAGAGCAAGAGCCATTATTTGAGCGAGAGTATCCGTACGAAATATCGGCAGCCTGTCTTTCGTGACCGCAGTTAGATAGAATGCCGGATTGTCTCGTGAGATTCGGAACATCTGTCGGAGGCATTTTATATGGTTTTTGTGGCTCACCGCAATGCGGGGGGAATTAGACTTTTTAAGTCAAAGCTTTGGCGGCTTGCCGCAATGCAGTGCGGTCGGGCTCGCCCGACCGTTGCGGCCCCAAAAAAAATAAAAGCCCGCTTTAGCGGGCGAAAGAGTATTGTCGGAGGCACAGCCTCCTCCGGAGATTTAGGGATATGTCGTCCGGTCAGGCAAGCCTGACCGCACTGCGCTGGGGCAGGCCCATGATTGCACCGCTTCGTGGGGCACTTTTTCAAGGGCTTCGTGAGCGTTGAGCCCACGCGGAGCTTCCGGGTGGCCAAGCGGAGTTTCCCTGGAGCCCTCCCGGAACTTCCTGGAGCTCTCCCAGAGCTTCCTGGAGCCCTCCCGGAACTTCCTGGAGCCCTCCCGGAGCTTCCTGGAGCCCTCCCGGAGCTTCCTGGAGGCCACGCTCCAGCGGGTTGAGTACTCTGCCCGACGGGTTTAGTACTCTGCCCGACGGGTTTTGCCCTCTGCCCGGCGGGTTTTGCCCTCTGCCCGACGGGTTTTGCCCTCTGCCCAACGGGTTGAGCCATCCAGCGCGGTTCGTTGCGGGCTCTTAATGCTTCTAAAGTAACTTATTAGGGTTCTTGAGCGATCTTGCCCGCTTCGTGAGGCACTTTTGCCGCTTCGGGAGCGACTTGTAAGGGTTCGGGAGCCATTTTACGACCTTCGTGACCAACTTGCACCGCTTTGTGAGGCACTTTCAGGGCTTCGTTCTCGTCGACGACCAGCGTTGATCTAGCAAAATTCACAAAGATACCAAATTCCCTTGATTCTGGTAAAACGGATCCAGTCTTTGGAAAATCTACCCGACGGTAAATGGTAGGTAGCGGTGTTGGATCTCGCCTCGTATTCTGGCGTCAGTGATTTAGTCGCTCGCAGAACATGAATCAGGTTCTCGGCATGGTACTTCGCAAATTGTTCGACGTTCAATGGCGCGGTAGGAGCCTTAAGATCGTACTTAATAACGTCCTCCCGCGAGTTGACAGTGTAAAGCCTGAGAAAAGCCTCGAATTGACCATTCTCCAGCAACTTCAAACTTTCAATTATGGCACCCTCGAGCGTCCTAAGTACACGTTTTTCTGAACCCGTATAGGGTATTACTTCGAAACACGGATTGATCGCTTTTGACTTCCGTCCAACGCTGACCATCCCGATCTTAAAGTTTATCCTTGCAAAGCGTGACCTGTCGGCATCGCACAGTGTGGCCAGTTGCCCGTTTTTCTTATTCCAAATGATCCGGTCTATTGCGAACTTCGGAAGTTTAGCGACGAGCGACAGGCAATTGTCCTCATTGAGTAGGAATATTTTGGAAGTTGAGTTTGAGCCAGTCCGAGGAACAATAACAAGTGTGGGGTCCCATGACTGGTACACATCTGCTTCTTGAACTCCTCGATCAAGATTCAAGGGTGGATTTAAGTCCTTCCCTTTGAAGTAAATCCTGCCGGTCCTATCAAGCGAAAGATGATTGATTGACTCCTTTCCTCTTTCTAGTGTGAAGTATGGATCATGTTGAACATTTGATACAACGCCACGAGTTATTGCACCTGAGTATGGGGTAACCAGTACGTTAGGACATTGCGCGTGGATGACGAGGGAGAAGAATAAGATTGCGAATCCAAGGCTAATCCCGATTAGAAATATTTTCATTCTCTTTCTCCTTCCCGTAATTCTTCGCCACGTCATCGCACCCACACTTCACTCAACGCAAAACTGGACGGCAAACTTACACTGCGGCGACGCGGTTGTAGACGGTGTCGCGTTCGACGGGGTCGAAGCCGGCGCGGTGGATCATTTCGATGATCTCTTGTTTGGTCATTTTTACTTCGCCGCCGGATTCGACGGAGTCATTAATTTAGCCTATCCAGTAATTCTCTTGGCGTAATGATCTCGACACCGCGAAACGAATTCAGGACCAGCAGGTCTTTGTCGCCGGTTACGATGAAACTCGCTTCGCCGCAGATCGCCAGATCAAGCAACTTGTCGTCTTTTGGGTCGCGACAGACGTTAAAGGTTTCGTTAATCTCGATCATTTCAGCGACTTTCAAGAAGCTGACCATGAAACGCATTCGTTCGTCTTGCGTGACGTAGGCGTCGAATTTGGGTCGGTTCAAGACATCGGCTATCTCAAGCAGCACCGGGACGGAAACCAACACTGAGCCACGTTCAAGAAGTTTGTCAAAGGCCTTTCGCGGAATACCGGCCAGAAGGGCGGCACTGACCAATACGTTATTGTCGAATACAGCTCGCACGGATCCGCTAATCATCGGCTAACAACGATTCCAGGATCTCGGGCGTCAAACCCCGGCTTCGGGCATTTTGACTGATCTCGTCCATTACCCGTTTTAGGGAATCGACATCTGCTTCGGCATAATGTTTGAGCCAGTTTCCAAATAAGGCTTTTAGTTTTTCCTTGTCGGTCTTCGGAGCGTCGTTGTAAAAACGAGCAACTTCTGACTCAACCTCTAACGCGATAGTTTCTGTCAACATAAAACCTCCTCAGACAATAATGCCACAACAACAGCCTTAGACAGCAGCTTTTTCTACCCGATTATAAACCGTGTCTCGCTCGACGGCTTCGAAGCCCGCACGTTCGATCATTTCGATGATCTCTTGTTTGGTCATTTTTACTTCGCCGCCGGATTCGACGGAGTAGCTGTGGGTGAGCTCGCCGCCGTCGGTGATGGTGCCGTCGAGGTCGTTGGCGCCGAAGTGGAGGGCGGTCTGGGCGGTGGCTTTGCCGAGCATGACCCAGTAGGCCTTGATGTGGTCGAAGTTGTCGAGCATCAGGCGTGAGACGGCGATGGTCTTGAGATTGTCGATCGCGTCGGGGCCGGGCAGGCTGTCGAGAGCGGTGCCCGGCGGATAGAACGCGAGCGGAATGAAGCACTGGAATCCGCCGGTCTTGTCCTGCTGTTCGCGGAGTTTTACGAAGTGGTCGACGCGGTCTTCGATAGACTCGATGTGGCCGTAGAGCATCGTGGCGTTGGTCTTGAGGCCAGCTGCATGGACCTTGCCGGCGAGTTCGAGCCAACGCGGGCCGTCGCATTTGTGGTCGCAGATGCGGCTACGCGTCGGTTCGGCAAAGATCTCGGCTCCGCCGCCGGGGCAAGAGTCCATTCCCGCTGCGTGGAGGTTTTCGATCACGTCTTCGTCGCTCATCTTGTAAAAACGTGCGAAGAAATCCAGCTCGACCATCGTCAGGGCTTTGAGATGCAGCTTCGGAAATTCTCTTTTGAGTGAAGAGAAAAGATCCGTGTAGTACTCAAACGGCAATTTGCTGTTCAAACCGCCGACGATATGCAGCTCGGTCGCTCCTTCGGCGACGGCTTCGCGAGCGATCTGGATTCCTTCCTCGATCGAATGCGTGTATGCGTCGTCTTGTCTCGCACGGCGATAAAATCCACAAAACTTACAATCAGCGACGCAGATGTTCGTGTGGTTGAAATGGCGGTTGACGTTGTAATACGTCGTCAGACCGTGCTTGCGTCGGCGAACCGTGTCGGCTAGTTTGCCAAGAGCGTTGAGGTCGGTGGTGTTATAAAGAGCGAGGCCTTCGTCAAAGGTAAGCCGCTCGCCGTCCTCGACCTTAAAAGCGATGTCAATTAAATTTTTATCGAATGAGAACTGCATAGTTCGATTTTATCAAAACCAAGATCGAAAGTCGTTTTGTTAACCCGTCGCGACGAAAGTTAGCTAACTGGCGTGACTCGACGGACAGATGTCCGCCAACACGCATTCGCCGCACTTCGGCTTTTTAGCGTTGCAGACGCGGCGGCCGTGCCAGGTGATCCACTGGCCGAATTGGATCCAGTCTTTTTTGGGAACGAGTTCCATAAGTTCCCGTTCGATCTTGTCAGCGGTCTTTTGTTCCGAAAGGCCGAGCAGTTTTGACAGGCGGATGTTGTGTGTATCGACGACTATTCCGGCGGCGATCCCCATCGCGTCGCCGAGCACGACGTTTGCCGTCTTGCGGCCGATGCCGGGTAGCGTTAGCAACTCTTCCATCGTTGAAGGTACCTTGCCTCCGAAATCATCGACCAGTCGCTGAGAGACCGCACGGATGCTCTTTGCCTTCTGCCGGAAGAAGCCCGAGGCGTAAATATCCTTTTCGAGCTCTTCCTGCGAAACATCCAGATAATCCGCCGGTCCACGATATTTGCGAAACAGCTCGGGCGTTAGTTTGTTGACATTTACATCCGTATTTTGCGCCGCTAGTATCGACGCGATCATTAGCTCAAACGGCGTTGCGTAATTGAGCTCAACGTGAACGTCCGGGTAAAGCTTTTTCAGCCGATTAGCGATCTCGGCAGTGTGTGCTTTCTTGTCAGCGATCATATTTGGACATTATACAACGACTTGTTTACGGCCTGATCTCAGCTTAAAAAGGAGATCGTGCGAGATAAGAGAAGTTTAAGCGAACTTTATGACTGTAATCATTTTTTCCGCCGTGTGGTTTTCGTAAGGTTGAAATATCAAAGGGGTGATATTATGACGCACATCAAGCTGGTAAAAGTATTTGGGGCGGCTGAGAAGCCGGATAACGGGGCCGACAAAGAGGTAAGTGAGCTATTCAACGGTCCGTTTCGGCGCCTGGTCGAAGTTCGGCTGCAGAATAATGCGGTGCTCGCGAGGCATCATGCCGATGTTCCGATCACGGTCTATTGCGTTTCGGGCAGCGGGATATTTAGTGCCGGGTCCGATCTCGAAGATTCTCAGGATCTGCACACCGGTACGCGGATCACACTTGAGGCAGGGGTCGAACACGAAGTTATTGCCGACCCGGAATTGCACATTTTAGTTTCTAAATTTAAGGACAGCTAGATAGCTGTCGCCGGAGGGCAAGAAAATGAAAAGATTGTGGTTGATATTGGGCGGAGTTTTTATTTTGTCGTTTGCCGTCCTTGGTTGGGTCGGAACTGAGATATTTCGACAGGCCCCGCCCATCCCAAAGGAGGTTGTCACAACTGAGGGGACAGTGATGATCGCGGCCGAACAGGTCTCGAACGGCCAAAATGTATGGCAGGCTATGGGCGGTATGCAGGTTGGTTCGATCTGGGGACACGGCTCGTATGTGGCGCCCGATTGGACGGCAGATTATCTGCATCGTGAGGCCGTTTTCATACTGAATATATGGGCCCAAACTGATGGTGCAGCGACTTATGAGGCTCTTTCGAGCGAAAAGCAAGCGGTGCTCAGGCAGCGGCTTCAGGACCTGTTGCGAAAGAATACATATGACGAGGCAACCGGCAAGATAACCGTCGATCCGCTCAGGGCAAAGGCGTTTGAGGAAAACCTAAGACATTACGCTGATGTTTTCACAAATGGCAACAAGGACTACGCGATTCAGCGCGGAGCACAGGCAGACCCCGCAAAGCTTCGTCAATTGACGTCATTCTTTTTCTGGACAGCATGGGCCTCGGCCGCGAATCGTCCCAATAACACGATCTCATATACAAGTAATTTCCCGTCTGAGCCGCTTGTGGGTAACGTCCCGACAAGTTCGGCGATCGTTTGGACTGGTGTTAGTGTCATCATGCTGATCGCGGGGATCGGGGCGATGGTCTGGTTTTATGCCGGTTGGAGAAAAGAAGCTGAGGATAGTGAAACGCCCGACTCTGACCCGCTGATCGGCGAGACGCTGACTCCTTCGCAAAAGGCGACGGTCAAGTATTTTCTTGTGGTGTCGCTGCTATTTCTGCTGCAGATCATAATGGGGATAATTACGGCTCATTATGGCGTAGAGGGCGGTGGCCTTTACGGGATCCCGCTACAGGATTATCTTCCATATGTAGTTTCTAGAACCTGGCATACACAACTCGGGATATTCTGGATAGCGACGGCATGGCTTGCTGCCGGACTCTATATCTCACCATATATCTGCGGCAAAGAACCGAAATTCCAAAAACTCGGCGTCGATGCACTTTTTGGAGCTTTGTTGATCGTAGTCCTTGGTTCGATGGGCGGACAATGGATGAGCGTCATGCACAAGCTGGGCAGCGGGGACATGTGGTTCTGGTTTGGGCATCAGGGATACGAATACGTAGACCTCGGCCGAGTCTGGCAGGCGGCTTTGTTTATCGGGTTGTTATTGTGGCTATTCCTGATCGGCCGTGCCGCAATACCAGCACTGAAGCGTGAGGGGACTAATCAGTCTCTCGTTACACTCTTTATGGCGACGACCGCTGGGATCGCATTGTTCTATGCTCCCGGGTTGTTTTGGGGAATGCGGTCGCATATCACCGTCGTTGAGTATTGGCGCTGGTGGGTGGTTCACCTTTGGGTCGAAGGATTTTTTGAGGTGTTCGCGACCGTCGTGATCGCGTTTCTTTTTGCCCGGCTTAAAGTGATCAAGGCCGAGCATGCAGCGCAAGCATCGCTGCTGTCAGGGTCAATTTACTTGAGTGGCGGAATTATCGGGACGCTTCATCACCTTTATTTTGCGGGAACGCCGACGATAGCACTCGCTTTCGGTTCAGTATTTAGTGCCTTGGAGATAGTGCCGCTCGTCTTTGTCGGCTACGAGGCATTTGAGAATATCAGACACGCAAAGGTGAGGCCGTGGCTTGCCCAATACAAGTGGGTTGTCTATTTCTTTGTGGCGGTGGCATTTTGGAATCTCGTCGGCGCCGGTATCTTTGGCTTCATGATCAATCCGCCGATCGCCCTTTACTATATGCAAGGGCTCAATACCACGGCGGTTCATGCACATGGGGCCCTCTATGGTGTCTACGGCACGTTGGGCCTCGGACTTTTGTTGTTCTGTCTTAGGGCGATGCAGCCCGAACGGATCTGGAATACAAAACTTCTAGGCTTTGCGTTCTGGG
>JBGAVK010000065.1:0-15997 GCA_044228165.1 Pyrinomonadaceae bacterium
ATAACCAGGAACTACACGAAGAGACACAATCACTCAAAACAAGGCATAGAGCAGTTTGGAAGTCGTACTCCAAGGTTCGCGGTCGAATGCGATCGCTTCGAAAGTCTGCTCCAAGACAACAAATGATCCGACGTAGAGAAGCGTTGGATGTATACGTCCGTCTGCAATCTTGTCCCAGACCCAGGCGACGATTATTAGCGAATCAGCGAGCACAAGTGCGAACCAGATCTCGGGATTTGGGACCGACGGGAAAAAGTGCCGGAACCGGAACCATGCCGGCCAAAGCACGGTGATGGTCGCTAGCAGCATCAGGCGTTTATGAACGTCCGGGCTTTTGCGGTAATAGAGTCCCGCCAGGACAAGCGATATGAATATCAACGCCGCGGTAAACGTCCCAAGTATCGCAGAAACAGCAGAATCTCCAAGACCCTGAGCAAGGTCCTTTTCGAC
Source organism: Pyrinomonadaceae bacterium (assembly GCA_044228165.1). Taxonomy (GTDB): domain Bacteria; phylum Acidobacteriota; class Blastocatellia; order Pyrinomonadales; family Pyrinomonadaceae; genus OLB17. The sequence continues at coordinate 451 of JBGAVK010000065.1, forward strand.
CTGATAGGCTCCCGCGAACGGAATCGTCACAGCTACCCCCACAGCGATCAACAGACCGGGCATGCCCATTGTCATATGAAGGCTCCAGTTTTCCTCTTTAATGAGATATGACTGGCAAAGAAACAATACGATCCAACTAAATGCAAAAAAGCCGTGGATGTAAATGATTAGCGGTGCATGAAAAGCAGCATTCGAGACCGGAATTATGAATGTCTTGGAAAAGCCGATTAGCACGGCCGCAAGCCCGATCGCTCCAATAACCGTATATAAAGAAGCGTATTTTCGCATAACGATCGCCAAACCGCCTGTTTCTAATACTTACGCTTACGCCTCTACGATCTCCACTTTGGTCTCGATTAACGACTTCGGTATCAAAGCCGGGAAATATGCCATGATCTCTTCGACCTTTGGGCGGCCGCCGGCGAAGCCGGTGACGGCGGGCGGGCCGGTTAGGATGAGCGGGGCGATCTCTTTGGTAAAGCGTTCGATGTCTGCCTTGTTGTGGCCGCGGACGCCGATGCGGAGTTGGACTTCGGGAATATCTGCGAGTGATGAGTGATGAGTGATGAGTGATGAGTGGGAAGAAGCCTGAGAAGAGGCAGGCGAGGGCGCCTGCGTTCCAGTCAGATGGCCGTGGGTGGCGTTGACGCCGACGTATTCGGTTAGGATGACCTCGAATTCGAGGCCGAGGTTTTTTAGGCGTTCGCGCAAGATTCGGTCGGCGGCTTGGGCTTTTTCGTAGGCGTCGGGCCAGGAGTAGACGAGGGTGCCGACGGCTTTGTAGCCGCCGGTGTAGGCGATGGAGACTTTGTAGAAATCGGTCTTTGGGTGGCCGGTGATGCCGTGGACGCGGACGCGGTTTTCGCCTGCGGGCTCGAGTTGGATCGACGCGAAATCGGCGACGACGTCGGGCGTGATGTATTCGTGCGGGTCGCCCATTTCGTAGAGAAGCTGCTCTTTGACGGACTGAATGTTGACGCGGCCTCCTGTGCCTGAATGCTTGGTGACGATAAATGTACCGTCGGGAGACGCTTCGACGATCGGGAAGCCGATGTTCGCCATGTCGGGGATGTTTTGCCAATCGTACTGGCAGTTGCCGCCGCTCGACTGGGCACCGCACTCGATGATGTGGCCCGCGATCGTGCCGGCCGAGACCTTGTCGTAATCGTCGAACGTCCAGCCAAACTCGTGCATCAGCGGAGCGAGCGTCAAGCCCGTGTCGGTCAAACGGCCGCCGACGATGACGTTCGCACCTTTGCCGAGGGCTTCGACGAGAGCTTCGGCACCGAGATAGACGTTGGCGGACTGGACTTTGTCACGAATGGCGGACAAAGGCGTACCGTCGTCCATGCTGTTGATCTCGACGCCTTGTTCGAGGAAGCTGTCCAGCCTGTCGAGAATGTCATCGCCTGTGACGACGCCGATCATAACTTTGCCCTGGAGGCCGAGTTCTACGGCGACATCTTTGATCGCGTTGGCACAGCCTTCGACATTGACGCCGCCGGCGTTTGAGAGGACCTTGATGTTCTTTTCGACGCAATCGGGCAGGATCTCACGCATCAGTTCGACAAAATCGCGAGCGTATCCGGCATCGGGATTGCGTGAACGCTGCTTTTGCAGGATCGACATCGTCACCTCGGCGAGGTAATCGAGCATCAAATAATCGATCGGGCCTTTGCGAACCTGATCGACCGGTGCTGTGAGCAGATCACCCCAAAATCCTTGGCCGCCGGCAACTCTAACTGTGTCTTTCATAATGCCTTATATGATACAAAGCGAGGCGTTGGTATTCCAATCCTTGAATCGGAATACAAACGCCTCGCCCCAATGTAAATGCTATTTATAGCAACTATGGCCTTCTTCGTTCCGGACCCATGACAAAGTTCTTGGTCTTTCTCGCGGCTTTGTGTCCCCAACGGTTTCCGGTCACCCAGACTTTTTTCGTGTAGCGTTTACCATGCTTCCAGGTTGTAACGGTCACCCAACGGCCTTTTCTGTAAACTCTCTTTGATACACGTCTTGTAACGGGTACAACTTGAGGTGTATTTTCGATGGCCGGGGTAGTTGCCGTTACAGAAGTGCTGCCGATAGTGACTATCGAAACTCCCATTGTGAAAGCGAATAGAAGTGCTGTTAATTTTCTCATAAATAAGTCCTCTTAAGATCTAGTGGTCTGAAGTTCGCTTACTATCCTACGCTTATATCTGAGAAAGTTCTGTGTGGTATCACACATTAACTACTGCGATCGAACGTTTTCGCGGATAAAAACTACGATGTCTTCGGTCGAAGTGCCGGGCAGGAAAACCTCTGACACACCAATGGCTTTCAGCGGGCCAATGTCTTCCTGAGGGACAATGCCACCGACGAGAACGAGTGTGTCGTCCATCCCGTTCTCTCGAAGCAGATTGACGATCCGCGGGCAAAGGGTATTGTGAGCGCCGCTCAGGATCGAGATGCCTACGGCATCAACATCTTCCTGCAACGCGGCCGAAGCGATCATCTCGGGTGTTTGACGCAGCCCGGTATAAATGACCTCCATGCCTGCATCGCGAAGTGCCCGTGCGATGACCTTAGCTCCGCGGTCATGGCCATCGAGGCCGGGTTTGGCTACCAATACTCTTATTTTTCTCTCACTCATTGTGACAATTATATAGCTAAGTTTCCCAACTAACCAATTTAGCCGAATATTCAGGTCATATTTGGCGATGCGAAAACGCATCGCAGCTTGTTCCAGATCCCGTTTCGCTCACGCATCGCCTGCCACATTTCGAACCAGCCGTGCGTATTGATCCAGAATGGATTATAGCTGTCGATCGGTTTGATGATACCGTATCGCGGAGTCTCCGTCTCATCAACAAATGAACCAAAGAGCCGGTCCCAGATGATCAGCACGCCGCCGTAATTCTTATCTAAATACTCCCGGTTCACGCCATGGTGAACGCGGTGATGCGATGGCGTATTAAGGATGTATTCGAACCAGCCGAGTCGGGTAATAAACCGGGTGTGGATCCAGAACTGATAGATCAGGTTAAATCCGTGCATCAAAGCGAACATCCACGGAGCAAACCCCAGCAGCATTATAGGAGCATAAAACAGCCAGTGGAGAATGCCCGAAAACCAGCTTTGGCGGACAGCGACGCTTAGGTTGTAATGCTCGCTCGAGTGGTGGACGACGTGAAAGTTCCAGAACAGCCGCGATTCGTGGCTTACACGGTGAAAAATGTAGTAAGCGAGGTCGTCAATAAAAAAGAGGGCGACCCACGTCCACCAGGCGTCAGCGGGAAATTTGTACGGTGCCAGGTCGTAACAATAAAGATAGATCGCCCCGGTAAAAAGACCGAACAGGGCCCCAAAAGCGACGCTTCCGAAACCCAAAAAAATATTGCCCCAGGTATCTTTTTTGTCAGCAAACTCGTCAGACCCCTTGAAATGTGCCCAAAGAGCCTCGACCGCGATCATTATCGCAAAGAATGGTATCGCAATGACTGTCGGCCTGAGCATGATTCAACGATATCCAATAGGCGAAATTCCCGCAAGCAGAAGTGTGGATTCAGCAAAAAGACACCCGCTCACGAACAGGGCTCGTCCGGGCGGATCACTTCGAAATACTTTCGTGAAGTGTCGGGATGCAAGAGTTTTGGCTGCGGGCTTTTTATTTTCAGTTTGCCGGGGCTGAGCGCCCGTTCCATTGCCCGATGCCGGGCGTGGATCACATACGTCTCGCCGAATTTGAAAGTGCTGTCGAGCGAACGCAGCGTTGACGCGGTTTTCATGCCTTCGATAATGTCGTCGTTCGCCAACCGCGAGGCTTCGGCAAAGAGCGGGTCCATTTTATTGTAAGCCTCGACGATCGCGTCTTTCTTTCCCGGCGAGCGGGCAAATTCGTATCTGATCGTACGGCTCAGATCGTCCAGATGTGCGTCAACACCGGAAAGGATGAGTCCGGCGATCGTTGCCATCGAATTTGAGCCTGACTTGCGAGCTTCGGCGGCACCGCGATAGTAGGACTTCCAATGAGATTCCACCGCACCGCGTCCGCCTTTGTCGAAAGCATCGCGATTCGCGCGGTAAGCGTCGTAGAACGTAATGATCATATCGAGCATTTCGGGCCGGACATCGGCGTCGCTTGCGAGGACATGCGCAAATTCGATGCGGCTCACATTGAAATAAAGCGTCGGAAACAGATCTGCCGGGTCGCCTTTCTTTAGGAATCGCTCGCGCTCGACGGCAAGTTCCTCGAGAATGCCCGAGACGATGCCCGCCCTCTTAAGTATCTCGGCATTGCGAGAGCCGGCGGGGCCTTTGCAATCGACAACGAATGGGAGCTTTCGTGCCGGTCCCGAATTTCCGGTCTGGCTGAAAAATGGCAGCGCGAACGGCAAAACTATCGCCGCTATGAGCACCAGCCTGTTTGCTTTGTAGAACAATCGCCCTTCAGCTTTCATTTCAAAAGGAAACCTAATTCGGTAAACTGTAGCTATAAGACAAATGAGGCGCTGGGAAGCCGTTAAAACGAACGCCCATGCCGCTTTCAGACAAACTCAATGCTCAAAAAAATACTCAAGATAGCCATTTTAGCATTAGCTGCTGCGTTTATTGTCATACAGTTCTTTCAGATCGACCGTTCGAACGTGCCGGTTGTTGCCGGTCAGACTATCGAGGCCGCTGTGAATGTGCCCGCGGATGTTTCGCAGATCCTTACTCGCTCGTGCAACGATTGCCACACAAACACCACCGCCTATCCGTGGTATTCGTACATTCAGCCGGCCGGCTGGTTTCTCAAAGATCACATCGACGACGGCAGGCGCCATCTGAATTTCAACACCTTTGCCACATACGACGAGAAAAAGCGAAAAAAGAAGCTCGAAGAGGTCTGCGACGAAGTAACATCCGGTGCGATGCCCCTGCCGTCCTATCTCTGGATCCATCGCGACGCCGTCCTGAGCGAAAGCGAAAAGAAAACCCTCTGCGACTGGGCAACCGCCGAACGCGAAAAGGTCCCCACTGATAATTAAAGCCAAACGGGAACAAACGCGACAGGTTGTAAAACACCAAAACCCCTAGGTAAAAACATGTTTCTTGAACCAACGGGCCATTTAGATCTAACCATCCGTTTATGCGGTGCGGATCATTGGTCTACGTCGTCGAGCAGCCAAACGAGGGCTTCGTCGGTGTTGCCAAATACGGCATAGTCGGCACCGCGGTTCGCACCGACGGTCATCGCGAAGTCGAAAGCATTTTGGTTAGTAGCGAACGGGTTGACGAACGCCGTCCGCACGCCCCGGATCATTCTGTTGAATTCCGCTGTGACGAAAAAGAGCGTACCGTCGTCGAGCATCTCCGGTATTTCGCGAACAAAGAGCAACCTTTCGCAGCCGGTCTCAGTGCATATGGCGGCAATCTCTGTAAGGTATTCTATCGCGAGAGGCTCGTCGATCGACGGCGCTTTGATATGGGCATGTAAATAGTGTGGGTGCTCTTCGAGAGTTAACTCGTATCGCTTATTGGGTTCTGTCATAGGATCTGATTCCGGGACTTAAGCGAGTAATTGAATTGTTACAAACAAAATAGCATTCTTTTGCGACCGCGGCAATAGATAGGGCGACCCGCCCGCCCATCGTTTTGTGTGTCGAAGTAGAAAAACTGACACAATTGGCGGCTTCGTGTAGAATATTCAAATGCCTCTGCTGCCGATCGTCCATTATCCCGAAGCCGTGCTTCTGACCGTAGGGAAACCTATCGAAGCAGGAGCGTTCGGGCCGGAATTAACGCAGTTCGTTGATGATATGTTTGAGACTATGGAACACGCCGGCGGGGTTGGGCTGGCCGCTCCGCAGGTCGATGTCGGGAAGCGGTTGTTCGTGATGGATACGCCCGAGACCGACGACTGGGAACGGGTAAGGGCCGTACTGATCGACCCCGAGATCGTCCACGTCGAGGGCGAACAGACGGGCGACGAAGGTTGTTTGTCGTTTCCGGGCCTGTATCAGACCGTGCGGCGTGAGATGCGGGTCATAGCCCGGGCGCTCGACGTAAACGGCAAAGAATTCGAGCTCGATGTCAAAGGGCTTGCGGCGAGGTGTATACTTCATGAAACAGATCATTGCGACGGTATAGTTTTTCTCGACAGGATGACGCCTCTCAAGCGGCAATTCGCCAAGCGAAAGATCAAAACCCTGCAAAAAACAGGGAAGTGGGATTGATTTGGATATTCAGGATACAAAACTTACGGCTGAGCTCGGTTCCAGCGGCGAGCTTAATAAATATTTGAGCGAAGGCTGGGTGCTGATCCTCAGTTACGTAAAACATTTGAGCGATACACATCAGCCCCGTTTTGTCGTCGGCTGGCAAAATGACGGTCCGCCAATCTTTCCCGAACTCCTAGACGAGTGGGAGCAAAGAGAGATGGCCCGGCAGATAGGATAATTGTTTTTTTGCCGGCCCGCCCGCCGGTGGTTACGTAAATATAGAGTGCCAAATTGTAGGAGAAGCGATATGTGTAGAGCTGCTTTCTTTTTGTGCATCGTTGCGTTTGCCGCAGTTGCGGCGTTCGGTCAGACCACGATATTTAACATTCCGACCGCTGACACACTTTCAAAAGGTTCTTGGAGCCTCGAGGGCGACTTTATTACAAAACCCGTTTCGTACGCCAACGGCGGTTACCAGACCTACGGCTATCGAGCAGCTTATGGGTTGGATAACAAGACTGAGATCGGTTCGAACTTCTATTACACTTGGGACGGCAGCGAGTCGTCGGCACAGGCGGAATTCAGCCTCAAACGTAATGTTTACACCAGCGAAAAGTACGGAGTTTCGGTTTCGGGCGGCGCGGTCGTGTTTGTTCCGCTAAAGAATGTGAACGACGACCGCACGGCAGTGATGATCTACGGTAATGTCAGTAAGACGATCGAACCTCTGAATGGCATGACCGTGACCGGCGGCGTTTATCATGTGTTTCGCGGAAGTAGAGATTTTGGTACGCGAACAGGTGCAATGCTAGGCCTGGTCCAGCCGGTCAGCAAAAAGGTTAGTTTCGTTGCCGACTGGTATTCTGGCAAGAATCGGCTTGGCTACGGTTCCGCCGGGTTCAACTTCAATGTTACCAAGCGTCAATATTTGATGACGGGGTATAGTTTTGGTAATTCAGGCCGCGGAAATAATGCATTTGCGGCGTATTACGGTTACACTTTTTAGTTATGCAGATACAAAGAACACAAGACGAATTTAGGAACGAACCATTTACCGATTTCTCTATTCCGGAGAATGCCGCCGCGATGAAAGCGGCGATCGAGAAGGTGCGTTCGGAGCTCGGCAGGGAATACCCGATCGTGATAGGCGGTGAAAAGATCTCCCTCGATTCGAAATTTTCGAGCAAGGATCCGGCGATGACATCTACCGTGGTTGGCGTTTTTTCAGAAGGCGACACGGACACTGATCTCGTTGACAAGGCGATCGCTACCGCTACTGAATCATTCAACAGTTGGCGAAAAGTACCGGCTGCCGAACGCGCCCACTATCTTTTCCGCATTGCGGACATCATGCGGCAGAGGAAGCACGAACTTTCTGCCTGGATGATTTTCGAAGTCTCAAAATCCTGGGCCGAAGCTGACGGCGATACTGCCGAAGCCATCGATTTTTGCGAATTCTATGGCCGTGAGATGCTGCGATGGTCGCAGGAGCAGCCGGTTACGCCATATCCGGGTGAACGGAACAGTTTTGAATACATTCCCCTCGGTGTTGGAGCGATAATCCCGCCGTGGAATTTTCCGCTTGCCATCATGGCAGGGATGTCGATGGCCGCGATCGTCGCCGGTAATACCGTCGTCCTTAAACCGTCCTCCGATTCTCCGACCATAGCAGCGAAATTCGTCGAGATCGTCGAGGAGGCCGGACTTCCGATGGGTGTTCTGAATTTTATCAGCGGTAGTGCCAAAACGGGCGAGGCCATGGTCACGCATCCAAAGACGCGTTTTATTTCGTTCACCGGATCGAAAGGCGTTGGCCTTCATATCAATGAAGAGGCCGCAAAGACCCGGCCCGGCCAGATCTGGATCAAACGTGTTGTCGCGGAAATGGGCGGGAAAGACGCCATAATCGTTGCTGACGACGCAGCCGATCTCGACGATGCGGCGGCCGGTATAGTGGCAGCAGCTTTCGGTTATCAAGGCCAGAAATGCTCGGCGTGTTCAAGACTTATTGTTGACGAAAAGGTCCATGACCAGCTTGTTGAGAAGGTCGTAGCATTGACTAAGAACCTGAAGATCGGGCATCCGTCTGAGGCGGACACGAATGTCGCCGCGGTGATAAACCGGCGATCGTACGAAGGGACGCTGGGTTATATCGAGAAGGGAATTGATGAGGGCGGCAAACTCCTTGTCGGCGGCAGCGGGGATGATACCGATGGATTTTATGTCGAGCCAACGATCATTGACAATGTGGAACCTGGGTCGACGCTCGAACAAGAAGAGGTCTTTGCACCAGTTCTTGCTGTAACGAAGGCCCGTGACTTTGAACATGCTCTCGAGATCGCCAATGACACAGAATTTGGCCTCACAGGCGCTCTATATTCGTCTTCGAGAGAAAGGCTGGACCAGGCAAGACGCGACTTTCATGTTGGAAATCTTTACCTGAATCGAAAATGTACTGGAGCTTTGGTAGGCGTTCATCCATTTGGGGGCTTTAACATGAGCGGTACGGATTCAAAAGCGGGAGGAAGGGAGTACCTGCTTCAGTTTATGCAAGGTAAGTCGATCGCCGAAAAGATCTGATGCCGGTACTTTTTCATATCTGCCAGCGAATAATAATTCTATGAAAAACAGATTGATCAAATTGTCGATAATGGCCGTGGCCTTAGTGGTGCCGATAAGCGTTTATGGGCAAAAGCCAAAACCCGCAGCAAAGACTCCGAAGCCGGTAATTTTTGCGGTCGTGAATGATGGAAAAACGCTCGAACCGATCGGTTATGTTAATCGCGGCAAACTCGAAGCACCGGTTAACGGTAGCGACGAGGTAAGCATCGTTTCGGCGTTTAATAAGACCTATTACAAAGCAGGTACCACCTATCGGCTAATTTTCGGTGCCGCAAATTCTGGAACTGTTACCGTAAAAAGTTCTGACGCCAACGCCGAATGCTCTAAAAATATGGCTACGGTTGTAACCAAGGAAGCCAAGACCCCGTTAGTTGGACTTGTAATGGGTTTGGCGACTAACGCAGTAAGCAAATCGACCGCGGCGAGTTTTCGCCGGAAGCCGACCGCCGCCGAAAAGACCGAGATCGAAGCGTTGGTCCGTACTGAATTCAGCAAGCAGAAGTTAACACCAAAGATTCTGAGATTTCAGAACTTTACGGCTATGGATCCGGACAACGACGGCAAGGTTGAATTTGTTGGATCGTATTGGGTCGAGATCGATAAACTGACTCGCGGATTGTTGTTTTTTATTGCTTCGGCAGGCTCAAACGGGACGTACTCTTTGAGTCACAAAGACTACAGGACGATCGATCAGCAAAATGTAATGAGCGGCGAGATCAAATCAGTCGATGAGGGCGTCTATCACGAATTGCTTCTAGACGCATTTGATTATGACGGTGACGGAGTTGCTGAGATATTTACTTACGTTCAGTCTTTCGAAGGGTCAGGTTTCAGTGCATATCACCGCACAAATGGAAAGTGGACGCGGGTTTACGAATTCTCAAATTACCACTGCGGTTATTGATCAGTAAAGTTGGTCAAATCTCGCATTTTTTTATTTCGAGTGTTAAGTTCAGAATAGGACTTGACACTTTTTTGCGCAGGTAAAGACTGAAAGTATTGATGAAGATCGTATTTATGGGAACGCCGCAGGCTGCCGTGCCGTCGCTGGAACGATGTGTTCGGGATGGACATGACGTTGTAGCGGTCTATACCCAGCCGGACCGGCCGTCTGGACGGGGGAATAACGTGAAGTTCTCGCCCGTCAAAGACTTTGCACTTTATGCTGGCATTGAGGTGCGACAACCCCTAAAGATCAGAACGTCCGAGGCGGCTCTTGAGTTTTCAGCCTTAGGTGCGGATATCGCGGTCGTCGTTGCGTATGGGCGTATACTACCAGACGCCTTTTTGACGGCATTTCCGCTAGGCGCTGTGAATGTCCACTTCTCTCTGTTACCCAAATTCCGGGGTGCCGCACCTGTCAACTGGGCAATTGTCGAGGGTGAAACCGAGACCGGTGTAACGACAATGATGATGGACGCCGGGCTTGATACCGGTGAGATCTTAATGCAGGAAAGCACGGTGATCGGTGATACCGAGAACGCCACTGAGTTAATGAACAGGCTTTCACAGATGGGAGCAGAATTGCTATCGAATACACTCAACAATTTAGATTCGATCAAACCACGCTCACAGAATAACGATCTCGCCACCTATGCACCGATCATGAGGCGCGACGACGGGACGATCAACTGGAACCTTTCGGCGATTCAAATAAACAATAGGATAAGAGGATTTCAGCCGTTTCCGACGGCTTTTTCGATTTTTCGTGGCGGCCGGATCACGCTTTGGAATGGAGATATTGGCGATTTCGCCGGAATCGGAGGCTGCCAGCCGGGACAGATAGTTGCGGTTTCGGGCGAAAGTATATCGATCTGTTGCGGCGATAGTTCGATCCTGGAAGTGACCGAAATTCAGCCCGAAGGTAAACGGCGAATGGCGGTGCGTGATTTCATTAATGGAGCGAAGCCGACTGTCGGCGAGAAATTTGGATAGGCTGCAGTAAATGGAAGTTATCGAGAATATAAAAATCATCGCCTTCTATGAATTCAAAGCTCTCGAAAGCCTTGAAGATAAGAAAGCGCGCATTAAGGAAGCAATGAGCGTCCATGGCGTCCGTGGGACATTTATCATAGCTGAAGAAGGTTACAACGGTATGATCTGTGGGCACGGGCCAGAAGTTGATGCGTTTATTTCCGATGCAAATTGCATTTTGGAAACAAACATATCATTCAAGGCCTCTTTCAACGAAAATGCGCCGTTCCGGAAGATCGACGTCAAGATAAAACCCGAGATCGTCACGCTCCGGCGAAAGGTCGATATTTCCCTCGGAAAAGGAACACACGTCAAGCCGAAAGACTGGAACACAATAATTACAGATCCTGAAACCCTCGTTCTGGACACTCGAAACGATTACGAATTTCAAAGCGGCACGTTTCGCGGTGCTATTGATCCAAATGTTAAAAAATTTAGCGATCTTCCGGAATATGTTGAGAAAAACATGGATCCCGACACTCACAAGAAGGTGGCAATGTTTTGTACGGGAGGCATTCGATGTGAAAAATTTGCCCCGTATTTGAAGGAGCTGGGGTTTAAGGAGGTCTATCAACTGGAAGGTGGCATCCTGAAGTATCTTGAAGAGACCGATGTAAAAAATTCGCTTTGGGAAGGCGAGTGTTTTGTCTTCGATGAGAGAATAACCGTTGATGCAAACCTCAAAAAGGGTACGGGCCCCGATCACTCGCAAAGATTTGCGAGCCGTAAGAATCCGCTCTACAAGGATCCAAAATGAAGATCTCCCCGGCACGCTCGGCGGCTTTCGAAGTGCTTTGCCAAATAGAATCGAATGGAGCCTTTTCTTCGAGTCTTCTTGCCGAACTAAGTCCCGAATTATCACAATTGGACCGGTCATTGTGTCACGAGATAGTGATGGGATGCCTTCGCCTACAAATACACCTGGATCGCTTGATCGCAGTTGTGACCAGCGGTAAAAGGCTCGACGCTGAAGTTCGTATCGCCCTGAGGATGGGAGTCTTTCAGCTAAAGTGGCTGGACCGGATCCCTGCGTATTCCGCAATTAATGAAAGTGTAAATCTGGTTCAAAAAGCGAAAAAGTCCTCGGCAAAGGGTTTTGTGAACGCGGTTTTACGTGCGATCTCGCGAGAACAGATCAAGATTGGGTTTATCGATGAGATTGATCAATTGTCTGTCGAAACTTCACACCCGCGATGGTTGGTAGAAAGGTGGATACTGGAATTTGGAATCGATGAAACAAGGGCGATCTGTGAGAACAACCAAAAAATGCCTCCATTGGCATTTCGTACCCTTTTACCAACCAGGAATGATCTTGCGGCGATGCTACCCGGCCTAAAGTCCTCCTCGAACGTTAAAGGCTGCTACATCGCGGACCCCTCGACGAGGGAACAAATGTTTCGTCTAGCACGCGAAAACTCGGTATATATCCAGGACGAAGCATCACAGATGGCTGCGAGTTGCTTTGATCTGCCGGAAGGAGGCAATTTTATCGATATTTGTGCCTCACCGGGAGGTAAGACGGGCCTTGCTGCGTCAAGATTTGCTTCGGAAGCCAACTTGATCGTAGCAGGAGATTTTCCGGATCGGAGGGTGGAGTCGTTGCGTGACAATCTACAATGGCAAGGCATCGTTAACGTTTCAATCGTCCAATATGATGCGGAACGTCAGTTACCGTTTGCCGACGGCTGCTTTGACCGTGTTTTGGTGGACGCTCCGTGTTCGGGAACAGGAACGATCCGGCGAAACCCGGAGATCCGCTACCGGCTGTTCCTTGATGATTTAGAAAGAAATGCAAAGAAACAACTGAAAATACTTGACAATGCATCAAAGTTGGTGCGGGCAGGAGGCGAGATTATCTATTCGACCTGTTCACTCGAAAGGGAAGAGAACGAAGAGGTTTGTAATAAGTTTTTGGTGGGTTCTGACAACTTTTATGCCGTTCCGCCGAATGTGACGGCAAAGTTTATAACGAAAGATGGATTTGCCCGGACGAGGCCGGCATTTGATGATATGGATGGGTTCTTTATCGCGTGCTTTCGCCGGTTCAATGTTTAAGTCAAAGATGGTAAACTTTCTGATTAGTTTGAGGTAGTGACAAGCGTGAGTATTATCAATTCAGGATTTTCTGCGATCGGGCGGCTTATAGCAATCGGTGTACTAGCTGCGGCCTTTCTTTTTGGCTTAGCGGGCGTGGTGTTCATGTCGCTTCAAGGTGCAGAAATCAAGGTACCTGAAATAACCGGCAAAGATTTTTCCGAAAGCGAACACGAGCTAGCACTTTTGGGTTTGAAGATCAAAAAACGTGCGGATCGTGTCAGCTCGGAAAAACCAAATACGGTGATCGAACAGCTTCCTAAGCCGGGTGAGACTGTTAAAACGGGTCAAATGATACTCGTCGTCACGAGTAAGGGCGGAGGCGAAGGTGACGAACGGCCTCCGTCGCTCAAAAACACGGACGAAGATGATACCGATAAGATCGAAGAGATGATTTCGGAGAAACCCAAAAAGCCTAAAGCGAATGCTAATACAAATCGCAAAAAGGCTGACACCGCTCGTGATATTGCGGGTGATAATTCCGACACAAATTCGGCATCGAGCGGCGAATCGGCAGGCTCAAACTCTGAAAAGAAAGAATCCGGAACGACCGGAAATCCGGCCGACAAACAAAACAAGAATTCATCGACACCGATCAACAACAAATCACCGAATTCACCTGGGAAATCAACGATAGGTGATCCAAAGGTAAAACCCGCGACACGGCCGCGCAAATAGTGCAACTGATACTGCCGTTTAAGCAACAAATTGAGAGATCATTTGCGAATGTTTGAAATAGCCCCGTCGATCTTATCTGCTGATTTTACGAGGCTCGCTGAAGCTATTGACTCAGTACGCGAGGGCGGAGCAGGCCTATTGCACGTAGATGTGATGGATGGACATTTCGTCCCTAATATCACGATCGGACTACCGGTTGTGGCTTCGATCAGAAAAGCTACTGACATGGTCATCGACACACATTTGATGATCAGCGATCCGGGGACGTATGCTTCGGAATTTGTTGCTGCGGGTGCTGACATGGTTTCGGTTCATGTCGAAGCTGATCCTCATTTGCATCGGACCTTGAGTTCGATCCGTGACGCGGGGGCAAAGGCGGGTATCGCTATCAATCCGGCGACGCCGATCGATTTGCTATTTGAAGCTTTGCCATATGCAGATTTCGTGCTTTTGATGTCGGTCAATCCGGGTTTTGGCGGTCAAAAATTTATCCCGACGATGGTGGACAAACTAAAACGCCTTCGGAGTATGATCGACGAGCGAGGATTGGCTGTAAAGATCGAGATCGATGGTGGTATTGACGAGAATAATATCGGAACTATCGTCGATGCGGGTGCAGAACTTGTAGTAGCCGGGTCAGCGGTATTTGGAAGGGGCGATGCTGCGGCTGCAGTTAGGAACTTGATCGAAAAAGGAACATCGTGGGTTTGATATAGATATAGCTAGTCGTTAAGGCGACCGACCTGTAGGCGTTTATTTTTGTGAATCTGGTCTTAGAATTTAGAAGATTTGTGTTGTTTTTTCTCTTGGCGACGGTTGCAATGTCATCTGTCTCGCTGGCACAGGTAAAACAAGGGGACGGAACGGTCGCCCAGCGAATGGACGTTATGCGCGACAAACTTGAGCGAATGCGACGCTCGCTTGGCAGTATGATCGCTGTGCTCAAAGAGGAGAATAAGAGTGATAAGGCCAAAAAAGATGACGAAAAGAAGCTCGAAACTCCGCTCGGCCGCCTTACGGGCCTGGACAAAGATACTTCCAGGCTGCAGTCCGATGTAAATAGCCTTCGAGGAAAAGTCGATCGAGGCGAAAAGTATGAACGCTCGGACGTAGATGCTCTCGAACAATCGGTTTCCGAGCTTCAAGCCCGGGTTGATACCGCTCAGTTTGAAACCGCCTCAGCGCGCGCGGCTACGACTACGACGGCCGGACAGCCGCGTGAAAAAAAGAAGAAAAAGAAATTTTTAGGTATTTTCGGCGGTGGCGGGAGCGATGAGTACGAAGAACTACTGGGTAACGTATCTCCGGGACGTGACCGAGAATTATTCATCGTCGCGACTAGGGAGATTAGAAAGAAGAATTTTGATGTTGGCCGCTTGTTGTTTCAAACGATTATTACCACATATCCCGATTCGCCATATCTTCCGATGTCAAAACTCGCCGTCGGAGATTCCTTTTACCTTGAGGGGTCGACAAGCTCGCTCATCCAGGCCACTGTCGCCTATCAGGACTGGCTCACTTTCTTCCCGACCCATCCGTTGGCAGATCGAGTGGTGCTTAAGATCGCGGAGGCTGAGATGAGGCAGATCGGGTTGCCGGATAGAGATGCGACCCGAGCGAAGCGAGCGGAAACAAGACTAAAAGCTCTGCTCCAACAGTATCCTAATTCGATGTTAAAGCCTGAGGCAGAGATTAGACTGCGGCAGGTGCAGGATAATCTCGGGCTCCATAACCTTTTGATCGCCAACTATTATTACACTTTGTCAGTTGATCAAAAAAAGGGCGGACTTAAGGGATCGCAATCGCGTTTCCGCGAGATCGTTGATAAATATCCGAGTTTTTGTTTTATGGACGAGGTTCTTTATAAGCTTGCGGTCACGTATTTAGTTGAAGAGGAAACCGACCAAGCGGCCCGATATTTTCAGCGGATCGTAAGCGATTATCCAAACAGCGAATATTTGGAGAAATCACGAGAGCAATTGGAATTGATC
>JBGAVK010000066.1:0-16486 GCA_044228165.1 Pyrinomonadaceae bacterium
CGCGTACGAACCGAATCGGGATATTCGCGAAGGAATTCGGTCAGCAGTTTGACTGCCGCCACATTATCGCCGGCCTGCTGCAAAGCTTTACCACGAAGCCACATCGCATGGTCGGCGAGGTGCGTCCTTTTCTTAAAAACATCTGAATTCAACAACGCAGCCGCCGCGGCGAAGTTATTATTTTCCATCAAGATGCGGGCGTGGAGGAGCTTTGCGAGGGCACCCGTCTTTTTGCCCGCAAATCGCGATTCGAGTCCGGCGACAAAACTCTCAGGCGGCAGTTTCCCATTCGAGGTCATTTGCCGAAGGCTCGCGAGAGCCTGTTCCTCGGTCTGTGCGGAACATCCTATAGTTAAGGCAACCGAAGAAACCAATATCGAAATAGTGAGGCTAACAAACTTATGAATCATAATAAGACGTGGTTCAAATGGGTTTGATGCGGTTAACAAAAGCCGCTTTGTCTAAACAAAGCCGCTTTCAAAAGGGCCCGAACAGTAATATCATAGCAAACGTGCTCCGCATTTAGGGCCGAATTAATATGAACAGGCTGTGGCAGTTATTTTTCCTGATCTTCCTCTTTGTCGCAGCTGCATATTCGCAGACGCCTTCGCCCGCTCTAAAGCCGACTCCGCCGGACGACGATGTCGTAAAGATCTCTACAAACCTCATCCAGATCGATGTAACGGTGACCGACTCAAAGGGCAAGGTCGTGACCGATGCAGGGCCGGATGAGATGAAGGTCATCAGCTTAATGACAGATGCACTGTTCTCTGCGCCGCTGGCCTGAAACGGCGGCCGCAGAACCGCCTTAACAGCCCGTGCTGGACGCACCCGTCCCGCAGGCGGCTCTCCGGCCCGAGCAGATCGGGCGCACTATCGCTCTGGTCGTCGATGATCTCTCGATATCATTTGAGAGTGCATATCAGACGAGACGGTCGTTAAAGAAGTTTGTCGATGAACAAATGCAGGAAGGTGATCTGGTCGCGATAGTTCGCACCGGAGCGGGCATCGGTGCTCTGCAGCAATTCACCTCGGACAAACGGATACTCTACGCGGCGATCGAAAAGGTCAAATGGAACCCGAACGGGAGCAGCATCGCTCGCCGAATCGAAACCGCCCCTGAAACGGATGTCGTCTCGACCGAAAGCGACCCTCTCGAAGAAGCAGCCGAAACCTCAGGCACGGGCCAAAGTCTCGAAGATTTTCGCAGCAGTTTTGCCGCGGGACGTCAAAACGCTCAAATATATTGTTACCGGGATGAGCCAATTGCCGGGCCGCAAGTCAGTGATAATGTTTTCGGATGGGTTCAAATTGCTTGAGACCGACGCTAACGGCAACCAAACCTCTAGCCGCGTATTAGACTTTTTACACGCGTTTCGCTGATGTCGCAAAAACCGTTCATCCGTGGTGTTTTACACGGTCGATGCCCGCGGACTCGTTGCGACCGGGCTGACGGCGGCAGACACGGAGTCGGGGTGCAAATCCTGAATCAGTGATGGCGGCATTATCGCTGAAATGTCTAACTTTCCGGGATACGCAAGAGGGCCTCTCATACCTCGCAGACGAGACCGGCGGATTTTCGGTGCGAAATAGTAACGACCTTAGCGGCGGTGTTCAGAGAGTGTTAGAGGATCAGAGCTATTACCTGGTCGGCTACGAGCCTGACACAGACACATTTGACCCGGCAAAGCGCGTTTACAATCAGCTTTCGGTAAAGGTTCTCAGAAAGGGACAAGCGTTCGCTATCGAAGCGGTTTCTTTAACGTAGCTGAAAAGAAAACCGTCGCTGTCCCTGAGTCGCTGCCGCCGGCCGCTCAGTTGGAGGCAGCCCTCGTCTCACCTTTCGCGGTAGGCGGAGTCGCCCTGCGGCTCAATGCCCTTTTTGGCAGCGATGACAAGACCGGCTCATATGTTAGGTCTCTGCTCCACATAAGCGCTAACGACCTGAAATTCAGCGAAGAAAAGGATGGTACGAAAAAGGCATCATTCGACGTTTTGGCTATGAGTTTCGGCGACAACGGCCAGATCGTAGATCAGCTCGCACGCGGATATTCTATCTCGCTGCGGCCTGACGCCTTCAAAAAAGTCTCGGACGAAGGATTCGTTTACAGTTTTGTTTTCCCGGTTAAAAAGGCCGGTGCGTACCAATATCGTGTCGCGATACGTGACGCCGGCGGCGGGAAGATCGGCTCGGCGAGCCAGTTCATCGAGGTTCCCAACCTTAAGAAGAACCGGCTGACAACCTCAAGCATCATTCTTGATAATTTCACTGCCGAACAATGGCGGCGGTCCGCTGATCCGCTGGCACCCAAAGCCGCCACAAATCCCATGTCCGACACGGCATTGCGTCGCATCAAGGTCGGCACGGTAATTCGCTACGGTTACGAGATCTATAACGCAAAACTCGATAACAATAAGCAGCCCGGCCTCGAAACGAAGGTCCGTGTTTATCGGGATGGAAAGCTGATCCTCGACGGCAAGCAGGCCGCTTTCGAACTTCGAGGCCAAACCGATATGCGGCATCTGAAACAGGTCGGGGCACTTGCCATCGGCAATTCGATGGTCGCCGGTGACTATATAATGCAGATCATCGTGACCGATAAATTTGCAAAGGCAAAGATCAGATCGCGACACAGTTTGTTCAGTTTGAGGTCGTCGTAGGCCCACTGGTCGATTGCAATTACCCCTTGTAATCACTAACCTGGAGTTTTGCCGTAATGCTCAAGATCAAGTCAATTGAACTCACCGAGATAAACCTGCCGCTCGTCCATTTTTTTGAGACGAGCTTTGGCAGGACATACGAACGCCGCATCATTCTCGTGAGGGTCGAGGATGCTGATGGAGCCGAGGGTTGGGGCGAGGCCACCTGCGGCGAAGTGCCGGGTTATTCGGACGAATGGATCGATTCAGCATGGATCACATTGGAAAAGATACTCGCACCGATGGTAGTCGGAAAAGACGTTGGTTCGGCTGCTGATGTTTGGGATCTGATGAAATGGGTCCGCGGCCACCGAATGGCAAAGGCTGGTATCGAAACTGCGTGTTGGGACCTCGAAGCAAAAAAACTAGGTGTCCGCTCTGGCGGCACCTCGGCGGCGTTAACCAAATCATCGAGTGCGGCGTTTCAATCGGTATTCAGGACAGTGTGCCACAGCTTTTGGAAAAGATCCGCGTCGAACTGGAAGCGGGCTACAAACGCATCAAGATCAAGATCAGCCCGAGTTGGGATTACGATGTTATCAAAGCTGTCCGTGCGGAGTTTGGCGATATATTGCTGATGGGCGACGCGAACTCGGCGTACACGCTGGCCGACATAGACAAACTCAAGAGTCTCGACGAATTTGACCTGATGATGCTTGAGCAGCCGCTCGGCTACGACGACATCGTCGATCACGCCAAACTGCAAGCACATCAAACGCCGATATGCCTCGACGAGCCGATCAAATCACCTGAAGACGCTCGCAAAGCCATCGAGTTAAAGTCCGGTAAAATTATCAACCTTAAAAACGGCCGCGTCGGCGGCCACGAGCAGTCAAAACTCGTCGAGCAGATCTGCCGCGAAGCCGGAATGCCCGTTTGGTGCGGCGGCATGCTTGAGAGCGGCATCGGCCGAGCGCACAACATCGCCATCTCGTCCCTCGGCGGCTACACAATGCCCGGGGATGTCTCGGCTTCGAAGAGATATTGGCACGAAGACATCATCGAACCAGCAGTCGAGGTTTCCGCAAACGGAACGATCACCGCATCAGAAGGGCCGGGGATCGGGTTTGAGGTTAAGCGAGAGAGAATTGAACGATTGGAGATTAGAAAAATAAGATGTCTCGCCTGAAGAAAATCTGCGTGGGCGTGGGCGCGAGTTTTCTCGCGGTAGCAATCATGGTTGGCTTGACGTTTCAACATTGGTGGCTGAGAACTCTGGGCTCGGCTGTCTTCATAAATGGTGAGTTCTCCGACAAATCGACGGTGTTTCGGAACTCCGAGGGAGACTTTTTGGTGACTGTATACGCTCACGATTTTGGTGTGCCGTACATTTACTTTTCATCGAGGAAAGATATAGGCGTGCCTAATGTATCTGAATTCTTCATCTCTAGGCTTTTGTGTTTTCAGCAAGGATTCACCTGTTCCTGCCGTAATGTCTTCTGATCGAATAAAGATCGAGGTTGACATGAACTTTGTCGAGCAAAACGAATGGATTGAATTCACAGCGATGGACGGTCGGAGAATCAAACTCTTCCGGAGTAATTTGTAGCGAACCGAGGGCAATTTCTGGACTAAACCAGATCAGCTTGCGATGTCAAAAGCATCGGGCTTGGCAAACTTTGCCATAAATGCTAATTTTGAGTTATGAGTACGATGAACATATCTTTGCCTGAAACGCTGAAGTCATTCGTTGATACCCAGGTATCGAAGGCGATTATGTCAGCAGCAGCGAGTATGTGCGCGATGTCTTATGAAAGGAGCATGATGCGCGTGCAGCTTCCGCCGATTGATATTGGATGGCGGTGCCTCGCCTCTGAATGAAAAGCCTTTGGACGCAGAATATTTTGAAAATTTGCGAAAACGCGCGGAGCCGCAAGTGAGATCTAAGCCTGTTATAACTCGTCATCAAGCCGATGATGATATAGACCAGGCATTTGAATACTACTTGTCGGAAGGTGGGTCGGAACTGGCGGTGACATTCGTTGACGAATACGAACGTGCGGCATCGCACCTATCCCGCAATCCAATGTCGGGGTCGCTCCGGTTAGAACAGATAGTGGCAATCCAGAACTCCGGCAATGGCCATTAAATAAATTTCCTTACGTTATCCTATATTTTGACTTCGAACACTCGGTTGAGATCTGGCGAGTGCTTCACGGACATTCCGATATACCCGCTTGGTTGCGGGACTAATAATAATGACAGAACCGAACAAGATCATCTTTTCGATGGTCAAAGTATCAAAATTTTACGACAAGAAACCCGTCCTCAAGGACATTTTATCTTTCTTTCTTTTGCCAAGATCGGCGTACTCGGCCTGAATGGCGCGGGTAAGTCGAGCTGCTGCGGATTATCGCGGGCACGGATAAGGACTTTAACGGCGAGGTCGTCTTCTCGAAAGGATATTCGGTCGGCTATCTCGAACAAGAGCCAAGGCTCGATGAATCAAAGACGGTCAAAGAGATCGTCGAGGAACCCATGCAATCGACCGTTGATCTTTGGAAGAGTTCGAAGATCAACGCCAAATTTGCCGAGCCGATGGATGACGACTGATGGCGGCACTGATAGAACGGCAGGAGCGGTGCGCGAAAAACTTGACCACGCGGATGCCTGGGACCTCGATTGCCGGCTGAGATGGCGATGGATGCATTACGTTGTCCGCCGCCTGACACGATCGTCAAGAATCTAAGCGGTGGTGAAAAACGCCGCGTTGCACTCTGCCGCTTGTTGCTGCAAAGCCTGACATTCTGCTGCTTGACGAGCCGACAAATCACCTTGATGCCGAAACCGTCGGCTGGCGAAACAGCATCTGCAGCTGAAAATTACCATCATCGCCGTCACGCACGATCGCTATTTCCTCGACAATATTGCCGGCTGGATACTCGAACTCGACCGCGGCGAAGGCATTCCGTTTCAGGGGAACTACTCCTCATGGCTTGAACAAAAGGGTGCCCGGCTCGCTCAGGAAAAACGCAGTGAGGATAAGCTCCAAAAGACCCTGGAGCGCGAACTCGAATGGATCCGCATGTCGCCAAAAGGCCGCCATGCCAAATCAAAAGCTCGTATCAACGACTATGAAGAAATGGTCGCGAGTAAGTCCGAAAAGCGTGCCGACGATCTCGAGATCTATGTCCCGCCCGGTCCGCGGCTAGGCGACGTCGTGATCGAGGCTCACAAGGTCTCAAAATCGTATGGCGATACCGTGCTATTCGAGGATGTCGAATTTACCTTGCGCGAGGTATCGTCGGCGTTATCGGTCCGAACGGAGCGGGCAAAACCACGTTGTTTCGGTTGATCACGGGTCAAGAAAAGCCCGACAGTGGCGTATTTAAGGTCGGTGAGACCGTCAAACTTGGATATGTCGATCAGTCGCGTGACAGTCTTAATGCCGAAAAGACGGTTTTTGACGAGATCTCCGACGGATTGGATAACGTTACGCTCGGGACGCGAACGATGAACGCCCGAACGTACGTTTCGAAATTTAACTTCTCCGGCTCGATCAGCAGAAATTTGTCGGCCAGCTTTCAGGTGGCGAACGAAACCGCGTCCATCTCGCTAAGATGCTCAAAACGGGAGCCAACGTCATACTGCTTGACGAGCCGACAAACGATATTGACGTCAACACAATGCGTGCTCTTGAGGAGGCGCTTGAAAACTTTGCCGGCTGCGCCGTCGTAATTAGTCATGACCGATGGTTTTTGGATCGCATCGCGACGCATATTCTCGCGTTCGAGGGCGACAGCCACGTCGAATATTTTGACGGCAATTATAGTGAATATGAAGCCGACCGAAAACGCCGACTCGGCCATGACGCCGACCAACCGCATCGGATCAAATACAGGAGTTTGACACGCGCGTAGTGCCCGCATTTTAGTCAAAATGACAATTCGGATCTCGATCGTAGTATTTATTGCATGCATGTTTATTTCGGCATGCGGTTCGCTGGTCGAGGAGAATGTCGCCCCGGTGGCGGCGATCCCGACGGCGACATTTCAGCCGACGCC
The DNA here is from genome assembly GCA_044228165.1 of Pyrinomonadaceae bacterium. GTDB lineage: Bacteria > Acidobacteriota > Blastocatellia > Pyrinomonadales > Pyrinomonadaceae > OLB17. The sequence goes on from JBGAVK010000066.1 coordinate 6,705, forward strand.
TGAGCCGACGTCCGTGATCCCTAATCTGCAGGCAGAGCTCACCGACGAACGCAGCCGGATGACGAATTCCCCAATCGGTAAATTCGATTAAAATTACGCCTGAGCTGCCTCGCGGCTGGCAAAACCCGGACGGGACCTCCGAAATAAAGCTGACAAACGGTAAGATAGCTCCGATCGAAACAGTCACAAATGAGAAAATGGACGACGAGGCAAAGGCCGAAGCCAAATCAACGAAGGATCGGCCTTTCTTACGTCGCGACGAAGTATTTTGACCTGACAGGCGACGGCGAGGACGAGGCCGTTGTTATCAGATGTGCCGGGGCTGGTGGAAGTGCCGTGCGCAAGGTCGTTTACGTTTTACCTGGAAGAGACGCGGAAAGCTGGGTAATCCTGGCCGTTCAGAACCGGCGACCGGGCCGATGGCAGGCTAAAGACGATCCAGGGCCGAAGACAGGATGTCGGTAGGCTTGCTGGACAGGACCGCTTTTGCTGGGTGAGGCAAACAGGAAAGATGGGTGACGATGTCGAACTAGCTCTGCTGCCCGACGCATTTCACCCGTTCTTATTATAAATGGAATGGCAAGAATTTTTTGATGCAGGGAAAACGTCTGACCTATCTAGTCTCTGACCCTAGTGCACCGCCCATCGAAAACCTTGGCGATAAGGTCAACGCTAAACAAAAGCCAAAGAAATAGCCTATCTTATCTCACGTCTGTGCAGTGGCCTGAGCAATTTTCGCTTCAATTTGTCTTGCTCTGCAGCCTATAGCTCATTCGGGCACGCACAACGACATCAGACTTATCAACTTTGACTTTTAGCTGGTGAAGCCCTGTGTTATCGATCGTTTCCGGCGGGTAAAATTCGAGGCGGTATTGAAATCGGAGCTCATCGACGATCGATGCAAATGTGTTCTTTAACTTGCCGTCTTTGCTCGAGTAGAATCTGCCGGCGGTCGCATCCGATATTTTTCGTAAGAATTCTTCAGCTTCCTGGTTGATACGCTCCATACGTTCCTCCCGCCGGGGATCGTCGCGCCTGCGTTGTATTGGCGGAAATCCGCCGTCTGGAAACCGCCTTCCGCCGCCGGGAAATCTTCGGCCAAAAATATCTCCGTTTCGGCCCATGTCGCGAAAGATCTGCTGTCTTACGCGATCTTCGGTCTTGAACATTATCGTGTAAACGAGAGTGTCTGATTCCTGCAGGGAATACATAAGATCGCTCCGCGAGGTAAAACTCCCCGCGTCTTTGCCGTCGGTGAGTATGATGACCGCCTTTCGCCCTTTAATGCCTCCGAATGAACGGTTGATCGTCTGATATGCCGCGTCGCGCAGCGTGGTTCCAAAAAGCCGGTCAGGTATTTCAGCACTTTTGATAGCCTTTTTCAAAACCTCAGGATCAGAGGTCAGCGGGCATAAGATATGCGTGTCGTGATCAAAGCTCACGACCATCGCCCGGTCCTTTGGCCTCAAAAGCTTGATGAACGATCTCGCGGAATCCTTAATGTCGTCGAGGACCGGCCTTGTGCTTTGGCTGGTATCTATCAGCAGGCCGATCGTGAGAGGTTCTTCGGTCGCGGCAAAAAACTGGATCGACTGCGGCGACCCATCCTGGAAAACCGTGAAATCAGCCGTCGTAAGATTTGGAACGTAGCGGCCGTTCCGGTCGCTCACTATCACGGGCACGCTGACTAGTGTGGTTTCGACCTTGATCGTCTCGTCTTTTATTCTTTCCTGCGCAAAAACGTTCTAACGCCCGCAAGAACGATGAAACCAAACACGAATGCGAGACCTTTAACCATATTGATCAACAGGGTTATTGGTTTAGACGCCTTATATGTGATAAAAGTCGCAAATAAATCAAGAATTGTGACGTCCGTCACGGCGCACGCCCGGCAACTGCGCTATCTTGGGGCATATTTTGACGGAAAGCGATGGCCTCGACGGAGCAGTTCGCGATATTACCCGTTACTTCTTATTTTTTCCTTCAAAAGGAGGATCGATGGAATCTAATACACTCGACAGAATACAATTCGCCTTTACCATCACTAACTCTATCACCGATGCTGACGATGGGACTTGCTCCCATAATCGTCATCTTCAAAACGCTCGCTATCAGAAAAAAGGACGAACGTTGGAATGAGGTCGCCCGGTTTTGGGGCAAGATCCTCAGCGCAAACTGCCATTAGCCCGGAGCAAACAGCGACCGATGGGTTCCGTTCGGTACCAACTGGGCTGTATTTTCAAAATACGCGGGCGGCGTGATCGGGCAGACCCTCGCTATGGAAGGCACGTGTGCGTTCTTTCTCGAATCCGCGTTTATCGGGCTTTTTCTTTTCGGAAAACGTCGGCGGGCAAACCCGCGCTGGAGTCTCGACGTTCTGTTATTTGTCGGAACGTGGCTGTCCGGATGGTTTATCATCGCGACCAATGCCTGGATGCAGCATCCTGTAGGCTACGAAGTTGCCGCTGACGGCTCGGTCCAACTCACCAGCTTTTGGGCACTCGTCCTCAATAAATGGGCTGATGCAGTACGCCGCACAACATGGGCGGAGACGTCGTGGTCGGATCATTTGCGGTCTCGGCTCTCGGTGCTTTTTATATACTTTCGAATAAAAAGCGGAGTACGGAAAAATGTTTATGAAGGTCGGCGTCGTTGTCGGCTGTGTCGCAAGCATCTGGATGCTCTTTCCGTCAGGCGACCATCAGGGCAAAATGATCGCGGAGCATCAACCCGTTACACTCGCTGCGATGGAAGGGCTCTACAACACCAAAGAGGGTGCTCCGCTCGTCCTGATCGGCCAGCCGGATATGGAAAAACAGCGTCTCGACAACGCCATCCATATACCGAATATGCTCAGCTTCATCACTTATCAGCGGTGGAATGCCAAGGTCCGCGGGCTCAATGAGTTTCCGAAGGAAGATCATCCGACGAATGTGCCGCTGCTCTATTACAGCTTTCACATAATGGTCGGGCTGGGGACAATATTTATTGCGGTCATGTTTGTGATCGCGGCGTTTTGGCTGTGGCGTGGCTGGCTGTTTAGTGCCAAATGGCTGCTCTGGATATTGATGCTCAGCTTTCCGCTGCCATTTGTTGCAAATACTGTTGGCTGGATGGTTGCCGAGCTGGGCCGACAGCCGTGGCTGGTCTATGGCCTATTCAGGACAGAACACGGCCACTCGCCGTTGGTCTCGGGTGGCAACGTTCTGTTTACTATCCTCGGATTTGCGGGTATGTACACGATACTTTCCCTGCTATATATTTTCCTGATGCTGAGGCAGATCGAACACGGTGTTGACGAATTAGGGTCGAATGACATCGTTGTAGAACCTTTGGCGGAGACCGTTTAAGGAGGACAAAATGGAAACAGTTTGGTTCATGATAGTTGCGTTTATGTTGGTCTGTTATGTCATCCTTGACGGGTTTGATATCGGAGCCGGGATCGTCCATTACCTTGTCGGACGCAGCGAGCGGGAACGGGCGGCCACGATCAGTGCGATCGGCCCTGTTTGGGACGGCAATGAGGTTTGGCTGCTGGCGACGGGCGGAACGCTTTATTTTGCGTTCCCTGCGTTATACGCCGCCGGGTTCAGCGGATTTTATCTGCCGCTGATAATGGTCCTTTGGCTCCTTATAATGCGGGCGGCGGGCATTGAGCTTCGCCATCAGCTAAATAATCCGCTGTGGACGAGCTTTTGGGATTTTGTATTTTCACTTTCCAGTATCTTACTAGCTATATTTTTTGGAGCGGCCCTGGGCAATGTCGTTCGCGGCGTTCCGCTCGACGGGTCAGGTTATTTTTTTGAACCGCTATTCACACATTGGGGCGTAACGGGAGACACGGGCATTCTGGATTGGTTCACTGTTCTTTCGGGGGTTGTCGCTTTTGTTGCGTTAGCGATCCACGGTGCGAGCTTTCTGGCGGTAAAGACCGACGGAGAAATGAATACTCGTGCCCGAAGGGTTGTAAGCGTCGCATGGTTTGCTCTCGTGCTCGTCACGATCCTTAGCCTCGCGGCCGTTTTAAATGTTCGTCCGTCGATACTCGACAACTATTACTATTTGCCGGTCGGGTGGCTGATACCGGCCGGGGTGGCCGCGTCGCTCGCAGCGATCAAATTCTTCAACATAAAGGGTAATGACAAAGGAGCATTTCTCGCGTCGTCCTTTTATCTCGCTCTAATGCTCGGCGGCGCGGTCTATGGCCTGTATCCAAATGTCTTGCCCGCTCTCGATCCCGCATTTAGTCTGACCGTTCACAATGCAAAAGCCGGTGCCTATGGCTTGAGCGTCGGTCTGATCTGGTGGCCGATCGGTATAATTATCGCTCTCGGGTATTTCATATTTCTATTCCGAACCTTTAAGGGAAAGGTCGCTATCGAAGAGCATCATTAGTTTGTGTTACTTGTTTCTATTCCTCTTTTTGGGCGGCAGATCAGCCGCCCTTTTTTTGTTTTAAAAAGAATTACTTTATAGTATAAAGTTCTTGACAAACCATTTTACTTGGCGTACAGTGGCTTTACTATGGCGAAAACAAACGCGAAGCCAAACGACGAGCACAGCACCGGAAATGCCGTAAATATCAGTGACCGGGCGATCGACAACCTCGAATTTATCCGCGAGACGATGGAGCGTTCTACGCATTTCACGGCGGTGCCAGGATACGGCGGCATGCTGATGGGTGTGACAGCGGTCGTTGCTGCCGTCATCGCCAATAGCCAGATATATCTGGTTAATTCGCTGATGACGTGGCTGATAGAGGCCGTGCTTGCATTTTCGATCGACTGTTGTTGGCGATGTGGCAGAAATCAAAACTCGGCGGCGGATCGCTATTGGCACCCGCCAGAAAATTTGTAATGAGTTTTGCTCCGCCGCTGATCGTCGGGGCGGCGATAGTCCAGGATTATGGAAATTTGGCGATTACGAAGCGATGCCCGCAGTATGCATGCTTTGTTACGGGGCGGCGGTCGTGTGCGGCGGCATTTTCCGTGAAGGTGATCCCGGTGATGGGCTGGTGCTTTATTATGATCGGCGCGGTCGCATTCGCTCTGCCGTCAATTTACGGAAATTTAATGATGGGCCTCAGTTTTGGCGGCCTACACATCGTTTTTGGAGCGATCATCGCCAGGCGTTACGGCGGATAAACGCCGCTCTGCTGCGGCAAATACAAATATGAAAAACACAAGAGCAATTGTTATAGTCGCGGCGGCACTCAGCCTGCTTCTAGTACCCTTCATCGCGATGAAATTCACCAACGAAGTGAACTGGACCGCCCTCGACTTTATAACGATGGGCGTAATGCTCATTTGTACAGGAATTGGGGTCGAGATCGCGCTCAGGATCGTCAAGGTGACCTGGATGAAGGCGGTCGCGGTCGCATGTGTCTTGTTCGCATTTGTCGTAGTTTGGGGAGCCCTGGTAAACATGGGCGGTTAATATGTCGAGAAAAAATTTAGCAGTAACAAAAAAAGAAGAGTCGAACGGGTTACACGTTGCCCGCGCAGCTGAGAGTGTCTCGAACGACCTGGACAAGGTCATTCACGAGCGGATGCGTCTTGGGATCATCTCGGCGCTCGCGGCCAACGCAAAACTAAGCTTCACCGAGCTCAAAAACCTGCTCGCGACATCAGATGGCAATATCAGCGTTCACGCCCGCAAGCTCGAAGAGGCCGGCTATGTCACCTGCGAAAAATCATTCAAAGGCCGAATGCCGCTGACCGAATTTAAGATCACCAAAGACGGCCGTACGGCTTTGACGAGATATCTCGATCATATGGAAGCCTTGATCAAGGCGATGAAGCAGGTGTAGGAGACGAAATGGGTTTGCTCTTAATGTTAATGACTATCGGTGGCTTACTTGTGGCGGCGATATTGTTGGTGACTTCACTTATCACCAATAAAGTTTGGCTGACAAAATTCACACTCGGAGCGGTTTCTGTGTGGTTAATGTTTTATGCCGTGACGCTTCTTGGGTTTTCGCTAACAAGCAAGCAAAAGGTGCTCGGCGTCGGTGAGGCTAAAGAATTCTGCGGTTTTTATCTGGACTGCCACATGCATGCGGAGGTGACCGGTCTCCGAATGGCGAAGCAGATAGGAAACTTAACGGCGAACGGTACATTTTATATTGTCGGTGTCCGCGTATTCAGCGACGCAAAGAATCCGAACATCGCCTTTCGCTTGATCCAACCTGGCATTAGTAGAAGTAAACGATACGACCGCGATCAGCCGTGACCTTGATGCCGAGGCCTTACTCCCGAGTGCGGCCGTTGATCTTGGGGGCGATATTAAGGGCCGCCAGACGATCGATAAAGAGATCGTATTCGACATCCCTGTGAGCCTTACCGAACCAAAAATGCAGATCGCCGAGGGCTACGGCATCGACTCCGCCCTGGAAGCGATATTGATCGACGACGAGGACAGTATCTTTCATAAGCGAAATTACTACGCACTAAATGCTCAAAATACAGCAGCGGCAGAGCGGCAGATAAATAAGTAGATGGACACTTCGACACCGACGATCAATAAGGTTTTGTATGCGGTCTGCGGTGTTGCTTTTGCCGCGCCGTCAATATTCTTTACTTATTATACGGTGCGGCTGATCTATTTGAATCTCACGATGGACGATGCCGCCGCGCATCGCACGGGCGGCATGTTGATCGGGGCGATCGCGTTTCCGCTCGCTGCTCTAATTTTTGGATTCATAAGTTGGTTATTTTTTAAAAAGGGTTTTAAGACGAAATGAACGGACGTACAAAAACTGGATTAGAGATTTTACTAGTCGCCGCGATACTCGGTGTTTGCGGCGATATTTTTTTGCGTGTGACGCCATGGGGGCTGAACGTGCTGCTGTTCAATCTGGTGTTTGCGGGTGGGACATTTGCGATGTTGTGGCGGCATGCTCGTGAGCGTTTGACGGTGCAGACATACGCGCTGCTTGGGGCTCTCGTCTTTTTTGCGTCGATGTTTGTCTGGCGTGATGCTATTGAGCTGCGTGTCGCCGATACGTTCACGATCATTGTGATTCTCGGAGTGCTGTTTTTGCCGACGCTGCAGATCACGGCGAAGGTCGCCGGGGCTTTGCAGTACGCGATAAGTACAGTGTGGGCCGGACTGAATTCGATGTTTGGCCCTATCGCGTTGCTCGCAAGCGATATCAACTGGGGCGAGTTTCCGATGACCGGTTGGCGAAAACACGCGGTGGCAGTATTTCGCAGCGTATTGATCGCAACGCCGTTGATACTAATTTTTGGAGCTCTGTTCATGGCCGCCGACGCGGTATATGACGGATGGGTGCGAAAGATACTTAACGTCGATTTTGAGACGATCTTTTCGCACGGGGCTTTGTTCATGGTGTTTGCGTGGCTGACGGCGGGCTATTTTCGCGGAGCGATCTTTGCCAGTGCAGGAGCAGTCGTCGAACCGCTGATCTCGATCGTCGATGCGGCTGCGGAGCGAACCGATGAAAGCAAAGTTGACCGATTTCGAGCCGAATCCGGCGAGCATCCGGTCGTTTTGCCCGACAACAAAACCGTTGTCGAACATATCAATAGCCCCGATGCTCCGGGTGCCACAACCGAAACTAAAGTGGATGCTCCATCATCAGAGAATGGAACCTCAGAAAAGAGATCCGCTTGGTCCTGGGCCAATATTGACAACTCTATCGTTCCCGGCTTTACGCTCGGCACGGTCGAGATCGCGGTCATTTTGGGGCTCATCAACCTGCTGTTCTTGAGTTTCGTGATCTTCCAGGTTCCGTACCTCTTTGGAGGGATGGATCTGGTGCAAAACACCCCGGATTTCAAACTTGCTAACTACGCGCGACGCGGATTTGGCGAACTCGTCACAGTGTCGGCTCTCGTGTTGCCGATGCTGCTTGCCTCGCATTGGCTCATTCGCAAAGAGGCACGTGCTGCGCATAATTTATTTCGGGTTCTCGCAGGTGTCCAAATTGGCCAGTTGTTCGTCATTATGGCGTCCGCCCTCCAGCGTCTCGTGCTGCTGACCGGCAATCTCGGCTACGGCATGACTACCGTCCGGCTCTATCCGATGATATTTATGACGTGGCTGGCGATCGTGTTCGTGCTCTTTGGAGCGACGGTGCTTCGCGGGGCGAGGCAGCATTTTGCATGGGCAGCACTCTGGTCGGCATTCCTGGTCCTCGGCGGGACGCACGTTTTGAATCCTGACGCTTTTATAGTTAGGACAAACATTGCTCTGATGAATCAGGGGCGCGAGTTTGACACCCGCTACAATTCGAGCCTAAGTGATGATGCAATTCCACAACTTTTAGAAATTCTTCCGGCACTGACCGCTGAGGATCGTGCTGGATGAAATGGAAACTTCATATGAGGATGAACGAAGCCCGGGGTGAAACCGACCTTCGATCGTGGAATATCTCACGATCATATGTGCGAAAACAACTTAATGAGGATCATAGCAACATCGAATCTAACGGCATGTGTGAGCCTCAGATGAATTTTGATGAGTACTGATCTGGGTTGGTAATGCTAAACTTTCATTTGTGACTCGAGATCTTATCTCCGAATACTTATCCTACTGCCGCGTCGAAAAGGGGCTTGCCGCAAATTCGATCGAAAGCTACGGCACAGATCTCGCGCGGATCGGCAGTTGGGCGGAAAAACAGGATCTTGATCTGCTGACACTGACACGTCAGGATCTGCGCGAATGGCTGATCGACCTTGGTACCGAGCAGTTGTCTGAGAATTCCCGCCGCCGGCTGATAAGTTCCGTTCGCGGATTTTATAAATTCTTATTGATCGAAGGCCACATCAGCAATAACCCTGCCGAAGACTTGCAGGCGCCGCAGAAGGGCGTTTATCTGCCCAGGTTTTTGAACCGCGGTGAGATCGAAATGCTGCTTGCCGCTCCTGACACCTCAACAGAGATCGGGCTTCGTGATCGTGCATTGTTAGAATTAATGTATGCCTCGGGATTGCGTGTTTCAGAAGCGGCCGGCCTGAAGATCAAAGATGTTGACATCGATTCCGGAATTTTGACCACGACGGGAAAGGGGAGCAAGACCCGACGTGTGCCGGTCGGTTCGAGTGCGGTCGAATGGATTAGAAGCTATCTTGCGTTACGCCGAAAAAAAGAGAACATCGAGATCGATAATCTATTCGTTAGTCCGGCGGGCTCGCCCATAGATCGTCAGATAATATATCTGACGATCACGGGATATGCGTCAAAATGCGGCCTCGACGGCGTTTCACCGCACACTTTACGGCACTCGTTCGCGACGCATCTTGTGCAGAACAACGCCGATATCCGCTCCGTCCAACAGATGCTCGGCCATGCGGATATTTCGACAACCCAGATCTACACACACATTACGAACGTGCAGCTAAAGAAGAATTACGAACGATTCCATCCCAGATCTAAATCGTAGGCGATCAAAAAAACCTTTGATTCCGCGCTTGCGCCTAGGAATTTACTTAGATATCATAAGAAATTTGCTAATTGGCTCAAAAAGTCAGTTGAGGCATCAATCAAGATCACGCATGGGTGGTCGAGCGGTCAAAGGCAACGGGCTGTAAACCCGTCGGGTTAATTCCCTACGTAGGTTCAAATCCTACCCCATGCACCACATTGATTTGAAATTTCAGTTCTGAGATCTGAAGTTTTAAGAGTGGGCGGAAGTAGCTCAATGGTAGAGCGTCAGCCTTCCAAGCTGAATGTTGCGAGTTCGAGTCTCGTCTTCCGCTCCATTAGTTGTTTGTAGCAATAGGTACCTTAGAAGCGCCCAAGTAGCTCAGGGGTAGAGC
>JBGAVK010000067.1:0-15765 GCA_044228165.1 Pyrinomonadaceae bacterium
GCCCCATCAAAATAACCGGCATGACGGTTCTAATTAAGATCGAGCTGACGGATCATTATCGAAAATTCGACATCAGGGTCGGTGATCGACTCGATCACGGTTAAGAGAGACTGGTACGCCGCCTTTTCGCTCACAATTATGTTTAGGATCTTGTGCCCTTTTTCGGAAGAATCGACAGCTCCGGCTGCGGCTGCTGACAGGTCTGCGCGGCCGATCAGCCGTTGCTTGAGCGGAACGGAAGGTGGCAAAGGAGCATTGAAATTCGGATTGATATTGACCGGGGCTTTGTACACACCGTTCTTTTCGTTCAAGTAGATGCGGCCGTCGCTGCTGATCTCAATGCTCGTCTTGTAGGTTCGACCGATCCGGATCGTTGCCGCGGATGTCGGTTCAAGTGTCATGTAAAGATGCGGAGCTGCGGTCTCGACGTCACCGGGTTTTTGTTTTGACAGCTTGGTGATAACTCCTGGATCGACGTTTTCGGTCGTGACGACCATCGCCTGCGGATTCGGTTTACCACCTTCGCCCAGCCCACTGAGAGTCTTGTTAGTTATCAGGAACGGGCCCCCGTTACTCTCTTGGGCCCAGGTATAAAGTTCGGCAACACGGCCAACTGAGATCATCGGATCGGCAACGATAAAGACCGACGGGCGTTCGAACTCGCCGATCGTTCTCTTTTTATACAAAAGATCGATAAAGTTCCGCATCTTTGTCGATATCGGCTTGTAGTTATTTAATTCGCCGGCGGGCGCTCCATTTAGAAAAAGCTTGCCCTCGGTTACGACCCGCCACGGCCAGTCCGCTTCTTCTGATGGTATTGGAGAAACTGTCTGCTGGCCGATCAGGAAATATGCGCCGCCGGCCACAAGCGTCAAAAACATAAGTACGATTTGCACCGGCATTGGCAGTCGAGTTGATATTCTTTTCACAAATTTGCTCCGTACGAACGTGTATTTTCGGACCTGAAAATTACTTTTGCCGAAGTGTAGCACAGGTGCGTCAGATCTTGTGGGCAAATGAAGAAAAAACAGGCCTTCACCGGAATGAAAGCCTGTTGTAGTTAAAGGTTATCGATCCGTTCCGCCGAACTATTCGTCTTCCTCGTGAGCTCTTACACGGCCGGAGGCGACGGCTTCGTCGATGACCTTTTGAGCGAGGTTGCCGGGCAGCGGGTCGTAATGCGAAAACTGCATGTGATACGAACCGCGGGCCTGTGTGACGCTGTTGAGTTTCGATTGATAATCGAGCATCTCCGCAAGGGGCACCTTAGCTTTTATCACCTGCTGTTTGCCGCGCATTTCCATACCGGCGACGCGGCCACGTCTCGAGTTCAGGTCACCCATGATGTCGCCCGAAACTTCCTGCGGCGTAAACACCTCGACGTCCATTATCGGTTCTAGCAGGGTTGGCTTAGCCTTATCGATCGCATTTCGAAACGCCTTTCGGCCGGCGGCACGGAATGAGTGTTCGTCAGAATCGACCGCGTGATAGCTGCCGTCGATCAGGGTCACTTTGAAATCAACGAGCGGATAACCCGCGACGGCGCCATTCGCGGCTGCCTCGATGATGCCTTTTTCGATCGCCGGACGGAAATTCTGCGGTACGCTGCCGCCAAAGATCTTATCGACCCATTCAAAACCGGCACCGCGTTCGAGCGGCTCGAAAATACACTTACAATCGCCGAACTGTCCGCGTCCACCCGATTGTTTTTTATGCCGGCCCTGGACCTCGACCTGTTGCGTGATGGTTTCTTTATAAGGAACCTTGGGCGGATGGAGCGTGACCTCGACGTGATATCGCTGCTCGAGTTTCTTGACCACCGTCTCGATATGCAGTTGGCCGGAGCCCGACAAGATAAATTCTTTGGTCTGCGGGTCGCGGTCAAAATGAAGCGATGGGTCTTCCTCAAGTATCTTGTGCAGTGCCGACGAGATCTTGTCTTCGTCCGCCCTGGATTTTGGCTCGATGGCGAATGCGATGGCAGCCTCGGGATATTCGACCGGCGGGAAAACGATCGGGTTTGCCTTATCGCAAAGCGTGTCACCGGTTTGCGTTTCTTTGAGTTTGACGACGGCGATGATGTCACCAGTCGCCGCTTCGTTTACTTTCTCGAGTGTTTTGCCGGAAATGACGTGTAAAGCGCCGAGCCGTTCTACCGCGTCGTGGGTCGAATTATAAACTGTTGCGTCAGTGGCGACCTTGCCGCTTATGACCTTCATTACATTTATCCTTCCGGCAAACGGATCCGCGATCGTTCGAAAGACGTAAGCAGAAAAGGGTTCATTATTACTGTATTTACGCGAGACGCGGTCGCCCGTCATGTCGTAATCCTTAAATCCGTATTCGGCCTCGTGGGTCGCCGGATTAGGCGCAAATTCGATGAGATGATCGAGCAATATCTGCAGCCCGATCAGATTGTTGGCAGAGACCGCATAGACCGGGCAAAGTTTGCTGGCGGCGATGGCCCGGGCGAGATTCGGAATAATATCTTCTTCAGGCAGTGTTCCGCTCTCAAAATATTTTTCCATCAGAGCATCGTCCGATTCGGCGACGATCTCGATCAGACGTTCGCGGGTCGAATCAAGCAAAGCCTTTTCCTCACTCGGGATCCCTATAGCTTTGGCTTTGCCCGTTTCATCAAATTCATAAGCCTTTTGGTGCACGACATCAATGATTCCGCGAAAGTTCACATCGTGGCCGATCGGCAGTGTGAACGGCACGATCGAGCGGGCGAACGACTCAGCAGCGGTTTCGAGTGCGTGGCCGAAATCTGCATTTTCTTTATCGATCTTATTGATGACCATAAATCGCGGCAGCATAAACTCATTTGCGTATTGCCACGTCTTTTCGGTCTGCACTTCGATACCTTGTACACCATCAACGACGACAAGCGCACAATCCGCGACGCGGAGTGCCGGCCTCGCATGCGAAACGAACGCAGCGTACCCGGGCGTGTCGATCAGATTTATCTTGGTGTCGTTGTATTCGAGGTGGGCGAAGTTGTTATTGAGGGAAACTTTTCGTTCTGTAGAATCTTCGTCGAAATCGGTAACGGTGGTTCCCTCATCGACTTTTCCCCAGCGTGGTGATGATCCGGCGACATATAGCAGGGAACTAACGAGCTGGGTTTTACCTGCGTCGCCGTGTCCAATGACAGCCAGATTCCTGATGTTCTCAGTTGCGAATGCTTTCATTTTCGGCAAGCTCTCCTTATTTTGTGAGGTCCAAGACCTGTTTTCCGACGTCCAAGTGAGATCCCGAGCCAACTATTTGCCTATGGTTTGGGACATCGTACACACGAGTTGTTGGTAATTGTTAAATTTATCTTACGGCGAACAAAAGGGCAAGAATAGGGGAAACGTTCACGCGGTTGTCGCGCATCGAAAGGGTGGTTTATAGTATTCAGACATCGGCTCGGCATTTTCACTGACCAAGGACACCTAATGTTTCGTTCACCCAACCTTTTTCAACTACCAGTTTCGCTGATCCTGATCGCCGCTATGTGGCTTTTGCCTTTGACAGCTGAGGCGCAGGGTCTCTACGCGGTTAGCAGTATTACGGGCAGTTCGAGCGTTTTTGTTTTTCGAAGTGCGTCAAAGTCGGTCAAGCGATTGACAGCGGCAATAAAGCCCAAACGAACTCAGGAACAAAGGCTGCAGAGCGTTACGAAGATAAAACGACAGTACGAGACGATCGCTCAAACGCAGCCTCGCGAAAATCGAGCGAAGGCCATCGAGCCAAATAAACTGCCGCCAAATGCTAGGACGCTTCCCGCCGCCCAGGGTGCGAAACTCTTTGCCGGAGTGGGTGAATACTACATGAATCGCAGTGAGTACGATAAAGCGATCGATTTCTTCCGTGACGCCGTAACGCTTGACGCGACTAACAAGGAAGCAAAGAACGGCTTTAGCGAAGCCCTCGGAATGAAGGGCAACGACCTGCTGGTAAATAATCAGGCGGCGGCCGCTAAGTCCGTTTTCCTGGAATCACTTAAGTATAATCCTAAGAACGCAGCAGCCCATTTTGGTCTTGGCGAAGTCTATACTGAACTCGACCAGGACAAAGAAGCGATCGCCGCGTATGAGAGGTCACTCGAAAGCGACAAAGGCCTGACCGAGATCTACACTCCGCTAGGCATTCTCTATTACCAGGCGGGTGAGATCGACAAGGCAGATGGCCTTTTGACAAAAGCCATAGCCGTGTCGGGCGAAGGTGCAGACACCCAATTTTTCCTGGGATTGGTCCGTCACGCTCAGAATCGAAACGAAGAGGCTCTCGCCGCCTTTGAAAAGGCAAGAGCGATCGACCCCAAACTTGCAGAGGCATTCTATTATTCCGGCGAGACCCTGGTTCGTTTGAAACGGCCGGCGGATGCGGTAGTTCAGTACAAAGCCGCAATAGACCTCAGGGCCAACTACCTCGATGCCTATATTGGTCTTGGTGAAGCGTATTTTGAACTAAAGAATTTCCCTGAGTCGATCGCCGCGTATAAGGTCGCCGCTAAACTCAAAAATGATAACTGGGAGATCTTTGCCGGACTTGCCGAGGCTCTTCGCGAAAGTGGCGATTACAATGGTGCTGAGGCAAATTACAACCTCGCGGCACTTTTCCTGACGCGTAATCCTGAATTTAATAAAGATACGGCGGCTGATCTTTACAGCAAGGTCGGTTATGTCATCGGGCTTCAATGCGAAATAAATATCAAGAATTTCGTAGCCTGCAAGTGGCCGTCTGCTGTAAAGGCACTTCAAAAAGCCGTCGATATAGGCAATAAGCCGTCAGATTATGCAAATCTCGGCTGGGCTTACTACAATTCAGCCCGAATGGATATAGACGCGCGTATGCCGGCAGACGCGGTTCCAAAACTCGAACTCGCAAAAACTAATCTGTTGAAGGCTCTCGCCGGTGATCCCAATATCGCAGAGGGTGTTTTGCAAAATCTCGGTGCGGTTCAGATCGACCAGGGTGATTTTAAAGGAGCCATCGAATCTCTGAAACCGGTCGTTGCGAAACGGCCCGATTGGGTATTTTCGATCTACGCCCTTGGAACTGCGTACTTCAAAGAGAATAGCTTTGATGACGCCGCAAAGATGTTCAGGCTTGCACTCGAAAAGGATCCTGACAATGTTTCGTTTCTTTCGAGTCTCGGTTTTAGTGAAGTGAAGCGAAAAAATGGCAAAGAAGTTAAGAAGATCATCGAGAAACTCAAGACCCTGAATTTGCCGTCCGCCCTGAAATTAGAACAGGAAGCAAAAATATCAAAGGTCATCTAAGATAAGGCCAACATCTATAAACGTATTCTCGAGATCGCTGAAAACTACCGGCTCGCACCGCTAACGACCTTTAAGATCGGCGGCGGAGCGCGTTATTTTGTACAAGCGCATTCAGAGACTGAGGTGATCGAAGCAGTTTCCTACGCTCGGGAGAAAGGGCTCGAACTTTTTGTTTTGGGCGGCGGCAGCAACGTGCTGGTCTCGGATAGCGGCGTCAACGGCCTGGTGGTTCAGATCGCGATAAAAGGTGTCGCGCGTGAGAAAAGCGGTATCGTCGTTGCGGCTGCCGGGGAAGATTGGGACGGTTTTGTTAAGAACTGTGTTGATAGCGGCCTCGCAGGCGTTGAATGCCTGAGCGGAATTCCGGGTTTCGCCGGCGGCACGCCTGTCCAGAACGTAGGAGCCTATGGCCAGGAAGTTTCTGAAACGATCCTTTCCGTCCGTTGTCTTGACCGGGACAGCCTCGAGATCTTGGAATTTTCAAATGCGGATTGCCGGTTCTCCTATCGCACCAGCATATTTAATTCGACCGCACGAGATCGTTATATAGTCCTTTCAGTCACCTTTAAATTGGAACCTGACGGCAGTGCAAAGATCGTATATAAAGACCTGATAGAACATTTCGGGAATCGAAATCCTACACTGGTCGAGGTTCGCGATGCGGTCTTGAATATCCGGCGTTCAAAATCGATGGTTATCGACGAAAATGACCCAAACACCCTTTGTGCCGGTTCCTTTTTCAAGAATCCCGTCGTAGATCGGGAAACCTACGATGCAATAAAGTCCAAATTTCCAACCGTCCCGAGTTACTCATTCGGGGACGGATTCAAGATCCCTGCGGCATGGCTGATAGAAACATCGGGATTTGCAAAGGGTTATGAACGCGGCCCTGCTGGCATTTCGACAGAGCACACTTTAGCTCTGATAAATCGCGGTTACGCTGCGGCGTCGGACATCATCGCATTAAAGGATGATATCCAGGCAGAAGTTAAGAGCCGATTTGGTATTGAGCTTCAGCCTGAGCCCGTCTTCGTGGGATTCTAAGCGCTCTGATTTTCTCTCACCCCTTTCGGCAGATACTGTATAATCGAATAACGCGAGGTCGCAAACACCGATGATTCGTCAAATTTTAAGTTGCTGCCTTTCGATCGTAATGATCACGATGACCCTGCCGATGTCTCGTTCGGTAATGGCTCAAGATCTGATCGCAAGCGAGGATCTTACAGGAGGTTCGAGCGCTTTTGTTTTCCGGGTCTCGAGAAAGCAGCCACAAGCCAGACTTGCCGGAGGCCGGGTGGCGATAGGTAACCAGCGTAAGAGGGCATCGCGTTTTAACTCGCTGATCGCTTCGGCCGCTCAAAAGCGGCGCGCTGCTTTGGCGGCAACCCGACAACAGATCGCACGCGCGGCAGCCAACCGAAAGATCAGACTTTCCAACACCTTGACCGCGAAAGCCGACGGCTTTTTGGATAAGGACCAAACCGATCTCGCTATTACCAATTATCGTGCCGCTCTCATTCAAAATCCAAAAAACGAGCGCGCTTCAGGCGGCCTGAGTAACGCTCTGACAGCGAAAGGTATCGAGGTGGCCGGGGACAATAATGATGTTGCTGCGGTGCCGTATTTTACCGAAGCGGCGAAACTCGATGACAAGAATGATGTGGCGTTCGCTAAGCTCGGTTCGATCTATGATGCCAATGGCGACCGCGACAAGGCGATCGTAAATTACGAAAGGGCAGTGGCGATCAATCCTGATTACGGAACTCTTTATGCACCTTTGGGCCTCGCGTATGTTGATGCCGGTGAAGTCGCAAAGGCTGAGAGTTGCTTGCAAAAGGCGACCAATGCATCGGTAGATGACGTTGACGTTCGATTTTTGCGAGGCCTGGTAAATTTTAAACAGAACAATAATACCGAAGCGTTGAAGGCTTTTGACACGGTGCTTTCAATGGATGGCCGTTTTGTTGAGGCTCAGTATTATCGCGGACAGGTGCTCGACAGGTTGGGGCAGTCTGACCAGGCGATCGCTTCGTACAAAAGGGCTTTGGAATTGGAACCGGCGTTTACCCCGGCATCGTTCGACCTCGGCGTGGCTTTTTACAATAAAGGTGATTACAACAACGCCGCAACCGCCTATCAGCAAACTGTTAAATACGACAACACAAATTATCAGGCGCATGCTAACCTTGCCAGCACATACCGTCAATTAGAAAGGTTCCCGGATGCAAATGCCGAGTACAAAACTGCAGCCGCCGGCATAAAAAATGCCGATCTCTACAGCGAATGGGGCTTTTGCCTCGGCAAGACCGAAGAGTGGGAAAAAGCCGTCGCCCGGCTTGAAACCGCCAAAGATATGAGTCCGAGCGCGATCGATAATTCAAATCTCGGCTGGGCATATTACAATGCGGCTTATACCCAGAAAGTCGCAAAAAATGATGCGGGAGCACAAAAGAATTACACTTTGGCAAAAGTTTACCTGGAGACTGCTGTCAAACAAGATCCAAAACTGGACGCAGCCTATCTTAATCTCGGAGCGACCCATAATGCGTTGGGTGAATTTCAGCTTGCGGTCAACGTGTTGAGAACCCTGATCGGTTTTCGAAGCGATTGGGTGATCGCTAATAATCAGCTAGGCATCGGATTTCGCGGGCTCGGCGATCTTGCCAATGCGATCTCCACTTTCAAACGCGTTGTCGATCTCGACGGCAACAATGTCCGCGGCCTCTTTAACCTCGGTGAAGCTTACAATGCCAGCGGCAATAAGAAGGAGGCCAAGAAGATAAATGACAAACTTAGGCGAATAGATCCGGCAATGGCGGCAAAACTCGACGGTATTTTTTCAGGCAAGATCGTCGTTGACGCCGCGACTCAAAAGATCCAGCAAAAAGTGCCTCGCGTGCCGCGTTTCCCTTTCTGATCCCACAGCGACACTATCGATCGGCGGGCGATCCTCTACGGGTCGCCTTTTTTATTTGTTTAGTTGTCGCCGGAAGACGAATATTGACTTCCTGCATTCGATTTCGGTGATATAATCTGCGCATTCCAAACATTTGATCAGTACTTGAGAATTTGAAGATCGAATTATTTTAACCCCAAACAACTGGGGCTAATTGGTTGAACCGCGACCTGGTCGATGGTCGCGGCCTAAAGCGAGGCAAAATGAAAATCAACAAACAAGAACGGTCTGAGTCTGTGGGTCAAGAGGGAACTACCGTAAGCCGGCGTAAGTTTTTTGGAAAGCTCGGGTCGGCGGCGATCGGAGCTGCGGCTGTCGGTGCCGCCGTCCCGGCCGCTGCACAGCGGATCGACAGGAAAGAGGCCGTCGCACTTGCGGGGTCGTATGAGCAAAGGGCGATCGACTGCTACAACTACCGCGTTGGGACTGCCAAAGCAAATCTTCCGCCGCCGGGTAACTCTCGTTTTGACCGTCTGACAAACGGGGATGAGGCCTTGTATCCGAATCGCATCGGAAATTTTTCAAAGGGGTTGCCTCACCAGGCGAACGGTGAGGTCGTTCCGGCGGCGTATAACCTATTTCTGAACGCGATAAATAGTACAAGCGCGGCCGCTTTCGAACAAATACCCATGGGTGGCGACAGGATGCTCACAAATCCTCAGGCCGGCCTTGCGTTCGACCTTGAGGGGCCGGATTGCTTTTCGATGGTCCAAACTCCGCCGCCTCAATTTGCGAGCCGTGAGATCGCAGCCGAGATCTGCGAAAACTACTGGATGGCTTTGCTCCGTGATGTGGCGTTTACGGATTATGGTTCCAGCCCCGTTGCCAGTGCAGCAGCAGCGGATCTAACTCAATTTGGTGCGGATTTTAAGGGGCCGAAAAATGGTTCGGGTCAGGTTACGCCTAATTTGCTTTTCCGCGGTATGACGCCCGGCGACCGGATGGGGCCGCTGATGTCACAATTTTGGTATCTGCCGTGCAATTTTGGAGCTAATCCGGTCGATCAGAGGATCAGAACCGTTTTACCGGCAAACGGCGGCGGGGCCGACTATATGACTGATTTCGCCAGCTGGTTGTCGGTGCAAAACGGGGTTTCGCCCGTCAATGGCGACATATTTGACCCAACGCCAAGATATATGCGCAGCGGTCGCGATATCGGGCAGTGGGTGCATATCGACGTTCTATTTCAAGGGTATTTCCAGGCATTTCTCGTTCTTGCCGGAACGCTTGGAGTACCGTTCGACAGCGGGAATCCGTATACAGGGTCGGCGACGCAAATGGGCTTTGGAACATTTGGCGGCCCGCATATTGCGACACTTCTTTGTGAGGTCTCGACTCGGGCGTTGAAAGCGGTATGGAACCAGAAATGGTTTGTCCACAGGCGGTTGCGGCCGGAGGTCTTCGCCGCTAGGGTCGATCGCCGGCTTTATCATGGAGCAAACTATCCCGTTCACCCGGACATCCTGAATTCGCTTTCGTCGAACACCCGGCTCGGCGGATATCTGCCGTCGGGCAATGCGTTGTTGCCGATGGCGTTTCCGGAGGGCTGTCCGCTTCACCCCGCGTATGGAGCGGGCCATGCAACTGTCGCCGGGGCGTGTGTGACGATACTCAAGGCATGGTTCAATGAAAGCACCGTAATTCAAAACCCTGTCATGCCTGATCCGACGGGTCAGGTGCTCGTTCCCTATATCGGGCCTGATACGCTAACAGTTGGCGGGGAACTCAATAAGATCGCGTCAAATATTGCACTAGGCCGCAATATCGCCGGGGTGCATTGGCGTTCTGACGCTACGGAATCGCTCAAACTTGGCGAGGCACTTGCCATCGGGGTCATGAGAGATCAGAAATCCTCTTATCATGAACCGTTTACCGGATTTAATTTGACCAAGTTCGACGGTACTTCGATCATAGTTTAAGTAAACGGTCCATGTGACCCGCTGGTCCTGGGCCAACTTGAAATGCGCGGTTAGAATGACCGCGCATTTTTTGTATAATCGAAAGTTTAGAAAATGCCTAGACGCAACGACATCCACAAAATTCTGATCATTGGCTCGGGACCCATCGTGATCGGGCAGGCATGCGAATTCGATTATTCGGGTACTCAGGCCTGCCGTGCGCTGATGCAGGAGGGGTATGAGGTCGTTCTGGTTAACTCGAACCCGGCGACGATCATGACCGATCCTGAGATCGCAACCCGTACCTACGTTGAACCGCTGACTCTCGAATCTGCAACCGCGATCATCGAAAAGGAACGTCCGGACGCCCTGCTTCCTACCGTTGGCGGACAGACCGGCCTGAACCTCTCCGTCGATCTATTTGAGCAGGGAATTCTGGAAAAGTACGGCGTCAAATTGATCGGTGCTAATATCAACGCCATAAAGGTCGGTGAGGACCGCGAACTGTTCAAGGCGGCGATGGACGAGATCGGTATTCAGAGTCCTCGCGGCGGTTTTGCACACACCTGGGAAGAGGCTGAAAAGATCGTCGAGGATATTGGTTATCCGGCCATCATCAGGCCTTCGTTTACATTAGGCGGCACTGGCGGCGGCACGGCATATCACCCTGACGAATTCGAAGACATTGCCAAAGCCGGGCTCGCGGCATCGCCAAATTCGCAGATATTGATAGAAGAGTCTATCCTCGGGTGGAAAGAGTATGAGCTCGAGGTCATGCGTGACCTTAATGACAATGTTGTGATCATCTGTTCCATCGAGAATTTCGATCCGATGGGTGTTCACACCGGCGATTCTATCACGGTCGCTCCGGCTCAAACGCTGACCGATGTCGAATACCAACGCTTAAGAGACATGTCTAAGGCATGTATTCGCAGGGTAGGTGTCGAAACCGGGGGCTCTAATATTCAATTTGCCGTTAATCCGGCCAATGGCGATGTTCGTATCATAGAAATGAACCCGCGCGTGTCGCGTTCGTCAGCCCTCGCATCGAAAGCGACCGGATTTCCTATTGCAAAGATCGCGGCCAAACTGGCAGTCGGTTACACGCTTGACGAGATACCTAACGACATCACGAAAAAGACGCCTGCTTCGTTTGAACCGACGATCGATTACGTCGTAACCAAGATACCGAAATGGGCATTTGAAAAGTTCCCCGGTGCCGAAGATGTGCTCGGAACGCAGATGAAATCCGTCGGCGAAGTGATGGCGATCGGCCGTACTTTCAAGGAATCGCTATTTAAGGGATTGCGTTCACTCGAAGCGGTTAAACCATTGCGGCTACAAGAGATACCCGATGCCGAACTTCAACGGAAACTGGCGCGGCCAAATTCACAACGATTTTCTTATATCACCTACGCTCTGCAAAATGGCTACTCTCTTGAAGAGATACATCGTCTGACGAAGATCGATCCGTGGTTTCTAGATCAACTGCAGCAGGTGATGGAACTGCAGGCTGAGATCGACTCAAAGCCGCTTGAAAGCGTTCCTGATGATACATTGCGAAAAGCGAAAGAGTATGGCCTCTCCGACCGCCGCCTTTTCTTCCTCACCGGTACTGTTGAAAACGACGTGCGCGAATATAGAAAATCGAAGGGGATAAAGCCTGTCTATAAACGCGTCGACACCTGCGGAGCCGAGTTTGAATCCTTTACCCCTTATCTCTATTCGTCGTATGAAGCCGAGTGTGAAGCCGCACCCTCTAACCGGCGGAAATAATGATCTTAGGCTCCGGGCCGAATCGCATCGGGCAGGGGATCGAATTTGATTATTGCTGCTGTCATGCGAGGTTTGCTCTTCGAGATGCGGATGGGCGATTCGTCGAGCGTATTACCCGCCCAAAAGATCGCGGCTGAGCATTTAGAAACGATAGAACATTACACCAGGGCACTTGCGAAGTCTTTGGGTGTTGTCGGCCTGATGAATATCGTCGATGTCGAAAAACCGGATGGCGTGATCGTGCAGTTCGGCGGCCAAACGCCGTTAAATCTTGCCGATCGTCTGCATGCCGCCGGGGTTCCTATAATCGGCACTTCGCCCGACTCGATAGATCTAGCCGAAGACAGAAAGCGATTTGGAGCTTTGCTCGCGGAACTGAAAATACCTTGTCCTGAGAACTCCAGCGTTACATCAGCAAGTGAAGCGAAAACTGTTGCAAATAAAATAGGTTATCCTGTTGTCGTTCGGCCTAGTTTTGTGCTCGGCGGGCGTGCGATGGCGATCGTTTACGACGAGCAGTCACTGGACGAGTATATGCGAAACGCAGTGGATGCATCGCCTGAAAAACCCATCCTGATCGACAAATTTCTCGAACGAGCGTCAGAGATCGACGTTGATGCCCTCGCAGATGCCGATACCGTTGTGATCGCAGGAATTCAGGGACATATCGAGGAAGCTGGTATCCATTCGGGCGATTCGTCGAGCGTATTACCCGCCCAAAAGATCGCGGCTGAGCATTTAGAAACGATAGAACATTACACCAGGGCACTTGCGAAGTCTTTGGGTGTTGTCGGCCTGATGAATATTCAATTTGCCATTCAGGACGATCGTGTTTATGTGATCGAGGTCAATCCGCGTGCGTCGAGGACGGTTCCGTTTGTTGAAAAAGCGACGGGGGTTCCGATAGCAAAGATCGCTTCGCTCGTTATGGCGGGACAGAAAAAACTCGCGGATTTTGATCTGCCGGATGTGCTGCCGGTGCCCAGGGTGTTTGTAAAATCGCCAGTCTTTCCGTTTAAGAAATTTGCCGGGGTAGATCCGATCCTCGGGCCCGAGATGCACTCCACAGGTGAGGTGATGGGCGTTGGTGCGACTTTTGGCGAGGCATACGGCAAAGCGATGGAAGGTGCAGGCCTAAAGCTTCCGCTCAAGGGAAAAGCGTTTATTTCTGTAAACAATGCAGATAAGGGGCAGGCAGTTGTTCTCGCACGCCGTCTCAATAAACTCGGTTTTGACCTCGTCGCGACATACGGAACTGCAAATCGCCTCAGCGAAGTTGGGCTCGCGTGCGACACTGTTTTCAAGGTGAACGAGGGCCGTCCCAATATTGCCGACCTGATCATGCAGGGCGAGATCGCATTGATCATTAATACACCGCTGGGTAAGACCTCGTTCTACGACGAACAGGCTATTCGAAAAGCGGCACTTCAATTTAACGTGCCATGTGTGACGACTATCACGGGAGCGGAGGCATTGGTCGAATCAATTGCCACGCGGTCGGGACAGACGGGGGTGACCGTTCGTAGCCTTCAGGAAATTCATTCGGGAAAAAAGGCGGCCGCTGACGAAGCTCGTTAGTGGTCTGCCCCGAGAATGAACGTGGTTTTCTTGACCATATGCCCTTGGTGAACTAGTTTAGTAATACGTTCTCAGTAATTTAGCTTTCTAATTTAACAAATGAGTGAATCGCATGACCGCGAGATCATCGGCGGGCACCTGCTCGTGATCGGCGGGGCAGAAGATAAATATAACGAACGCCGCATCCTGAAAAAGTTTCTTGAACTCGCCGGGGGCGACAAGGCTGAGGTCCTGATCGTGCCGGTCGCGTCGGATTTTCCTGAGTTTGCGGCTGATGTCTATACCCAGGCATTCAGAAATCTCGGAGTGGTAAATCCGCGTGTGCTGCGGGCGACGTCGCGCCAGGATATAGTGCAGGCCGACGTTGAGAAATTGACCGATGGCGTGACTGGCGTTTTCATGACCGGCGGCGATCAGATGCGGCTTGTTTCATTGCTCGGAGGAACAAAATTCGCCGAAGCTTTGCGAAAGAAGGTTCGCGAAACAAACGTCGTCATGGCGGGAACCAGCGCGGGTGCAGCCGCAATGAGCACATCAATGATCGTCCGTGGCGAGCCGAGCTCGCACCCGCACAAGAACGCGGTCAAACTTTCGCCCGGGCTCGGATTTCTGAAAAACATCATCATAGATCAGCACTTCAGTGAACGGGGCCGTATCAGCCGCCTTATCACTGCTGTGTCCTACAATCCGTACAATCTTGGTATCGGGATCGATGAAAACACAGCGATCATTCTGGATGGTAAAGGAATACTTGAAGTGTTTGGCCAAGGCTCGACGACGATCGTTGACGGCTCAGAGATCACTTTCAATGAGATAGCGGAAGTTGGTGATAATGAAAGCTTTAGCGTTTGTGGTGTGCAGTTTCATGTGCTGCGTGACGGCCTGGTTTACAATTATTTGGAGCGGCACCCGATCCAACCGACTAACGAGTTTCTACTGCCCGATCTTGGATAGAATATCAATATGGAAATTCTCGAAATTCGCACACTGCGCGGACCCAATTACTGGAGCGGATATTGGAAAAAGCTCATCATAATGCGCCTTGACATTGGCGACTATGAACAAAAGCCGACCAATAAGATCAAGGGACTTTATCAGCGCATGGTCGAAGCGATGCCTTCGTTGATGACACACGGCTGCAGCTATGGTGAAGAGGGCGGGTTCCTTCGGCGGGTTAAAGAGGGGACCTGGGCGGGCCATGCGATCGAGCATTTTGCTTTGGAGCTGCAAACGCTCTCGGGAATGGATACCGGTTACGGTCGCACCCGTGAAACCAGTGAAAAGGGCATCTATAACGTCGTTTTCAGCTATCTGGAAGAAGAAGTTGGGCGTTATGCCGGCCGAGCGGCGGTACGGCTGTGGCTTGACCTGGCGAGTAAAAAGCCGATCGAAGAGATCAAAGTCGAACTCGCAAAAGAGATCCAGGAAATGCGCGAGATCCGCGAAGACGTGCGATTTGGCCCTTCGACGGGATCGCTGGTCGAGGAAGCGGAAAATCGTGATATCCCTTATATCCGCTTGAATGACCAATCGCTCGTGCAGCTCGGCTACGGCGTTAACCAAAAGCGTATTCAAGCGACCACGACCGTCAATACGAACATGATCTCGGTCGACATCGCGGGTGACAAAGCGGCGACAAAGAAATTGCTCGGTGATATGGGCGTGCCTGTGCCAAAAGGATACCGGGTGAGAGACATCGAGGACCTCGAAGAAACGCTCGACGCTGTTGGCTATCCGGCTGTGATCAAACCGCTCGACGGCAACCACGGCAAAGGTGCGACCGTCGGCATAAAAAATCTGGACGAAGCAACTATCGCGTGGGAGAAAGCAAAGGAATACTCGCGTTGGGTGATCGTTGAGAAACAGTTGATCGGCGCCGATTTCCGGGCGTTGGTTGTAAATAACCGCCTGATCGCGGTAGCCGAACGTGTCCCGGCACATGTTGTTGGTGACGGTAAGAGCACGATACAGGAACTGATCGACCGAACGAACGATGATCCTCGCCGAGGCTATGGCCACGAGAATGTGCTGACACAGATCGACATCGACAACCAGACCTTGCGATGCATTACAAAAGCCGGATACAAACTCGAAACAAAACTTAAAAAGGGCGAGATATTGCATCTCAAGACAACGGCAAATATCTCGACCGGCGGCACGGCTATCGATTGCACTGACGAGGTACACCCCGAAAACGTCTTTTTGTTCGAGCGGATCGCCCGCATTATCGGGCTCGATGTCGCCGGCATTGACGTCATCGCTCCAAATGTCAGCGAACCGCTTC
>JBGAVK010000068.1:0-15741 GCA_044228165.1 Pyrinomonadaceae bacterium
CGGAAATCGGCTGCGTGTTACTACCGCAGGCGAAGAGGACGCGAGGGGAAAATATTTCGCAAGGGTCACCGGATATAAATTCGTCTGTGGCGACCTAGATTAAGCTCAGGAACTCAAAATACTGAGCAGTCAGTTGATCGATATAATAGATTTAATGCAAGAAACGAAGATAAATGATTTCGTAATTAGGTTTGCTAACGTGAATGGGACTGGGTCGGCTTCGGCTAACGCTTTGTTTACTAAGGCGGTGTTTCGGATGGGTGTGCCGGTGACGCCGAAGAACATTTTCCCTTCGAACATTCAGGGTTTGCCGACTTGGTACGAGGTGCGTGTCTCGGAGAAAGGATATTTGGGCAGACGCGAGGGCGTCGATCTGATGATCGCGGTCAATCCGCAGTCGATGAAGAAAGATTATGCGGACGTGCACGCGGGCGGATACTTTCTTTATGACTCGTCTAAGCCTTTGCCGCCGGGTTATGACCGCAAAGACATCACGCACATCGGCATTCCGCTGATGGCACTGTGCAATGCTGAGTTTACGGACGCACGGCAGCGGCAGTTGTTCAAGAACATCATTTATATAGGGGCACTGTCAGCGTTGCTCAATATTGAGTTCGCGGTGCTCGAAGGCCAACTTGCCGATCAATTTAAGGGGAAAGAGAAACTTATCGAGCCGAACATCAAAGCATTGAACATCGGCGTCGATTACTGCAAAGAGAACTTCGATTGTCCTTTGGATATTCGAGTAGAACGCCGCGATCTGCTTGGCGATAAGATACTGTTCGGCGGCAACTCCGCATGCGGGCTCGGCGCAGTCTATGCCGGGGCGACCGTTGCGGCTTGGTATCCGATCACGCCTTCGACGAGCGTGGTAGATGCCTTTGCGAAGTACGCCGCTAAGTATCGCGTCGATGCAGATACGGGCAAAAACAACTACGCCATCGTACAGGCCGAGGACGAACTCGCCGCGATCGGCATGGTAATGGGCGCGTGTTGGAACGGTGCCAGATCTTTCACAGCGACAAGCGGCCCGGGCGTGAGTTTGATGAACGAGTTCCTAGGTTTGGGCTACTTCGCCGAAGTTCCGACGGTTCTTATCGATGTTCAGCGAACAGGGCCTTCGACCGGGATGCCAACGCGGACGCAGCAGTCAGATATCTTGCTCGCGGCGTACGCTTCGCACGGAGATACGAAGCATCCGCTGCTGTTTCCGGCTTCGCCGAAAGAATGTTTCGAGATGACCGTCGATGCGTTCGACTTAACTGAAAGGTTACAAACCCCAGTCATCATCATGACCGACCTAGACCTCGGAATGAACGACCACATCTCCGAGCCGCTGACTTGGGACGATTCCCGTGTCTATGATCGAGGGAAAGTGTTGACTTCGGAGCAGTTGGATAAGATATATCACGTCGTCTCCGCGACCAACGGCAACGGCAATAACGCCGAGGCCCAGCCCGATCAAGAAGCGGAACACGCCGGTGACTTTTTGGAGCAGTTCAACAGCAAATGGGGCCGATATTTGGACATTGACGACGATGGCATCCCCTATCGGACGATCGCCGGTACGAACCCAACGCGAGGGGCGTTCGTAACCCGCGGCTCTTCCCGCGACGAATACGGCGTCTATACCGAAGACGGAGCCGCCTATCAGAGGAATGTCGATCGCCTAGCGAAGAAGTGGGAAACCGCAGCGACACTGGTGCCGGAACCGGAGATATTGTCAGCATCGGGAGCGACTGAGTCTCGCGACGGAGTGATATATTTTGGAACTTCGAGCTATGCGGCCGAAGAAGCTCTCGAGTTCCTCGCCGCCGATGGCATTCAACTCGACGCAATGCGTGCACGCGCGTTTCCTTTCGGCACATCATTCCGCGATTTCGTCGATACGCACGAACGAATCTTCGTGATCGAACAAAACCGCGACGCACAATTCCGCAGCCTGATGATGATCGAACTAGGCACCGACGCATCGAAACTCATCTCCGTCCTAAACTACGACGGCATGCCGATCACGGCGGATAATATTTTTAGGCAGATAAAGGAAGCAGTCTAAAGGCAATGAAAACTCTGACATTTGCCCTAATACTTTTTGTTACTGTTGCTGTACAAGGTCAGCGAAATTTTCGGCTGAATGATGCTTCAAAAAAGGTAGACGTCAGCATTGACGTGGGAAAGTGCGACAGGGGCGATAGTGGAATGTGTGGGCCGGTAACAGTTCGTTTCTTTAGAAAAAGCTCGACAAAGCCGTTTCAGCGCATTCTCTTAGATAGAACAAGCATGTGGAATCCCACTCCAAAGGCAAATGTTATCAACCGCTACGATGACCAGAGCGTCATCAACTTCGGTGATTTTAACCTTGACGGTGCGGAAGACGTAGCAATTTGCGATGGATCGAATGGTGGTTATGGCGGCCCTTCGTACCAGGTGTATATTTATTCTGTAAGGTCAAAGAAGTTCGTTCACAGTAAAGCATTTACGAAGCTTGGCCAAGGGATGAATCTCGGAATGTTTGAGACAGACAAAAAGAAGCAGATGCATTACGTCTACTCGAAATCCGGCTGCTGCTGGCACCAAACGGAAGGATATGACGTTTTCCGTGGAGCTCCTCGAAAAATTTACGAATTGACTGAATCATCGTCGATCGGAGATGGTTGGGTGCGAGTAATAACAAGAAAGTTCATTCGAGGACGATGGCGCACTTGGGAGAAAAAGGCCAAGGAGCGCGAATACTATAAACAAGACTGATATATGACTTACGTACGATCTACATTTCGACATCCAGCCTTACCCAAGAACGACCTTGGGTACACGGTCGATTATTATGAGGGCTCGCTTTCGACGCTGTGTGCAGGGTGCGGGCATGATTCGATCAACGCGGCGATCGTCGAGGCATGTTGGCAGTTGAACATCGAGCCGCATAAGGTCGCGAAGCTTTCGGGCATTGGCTGTTCTTCGAAATCTCCGGCTTATTTCCTGTCGAATTCGCACGGCTTTAATTCAGTCCACGGCCGAATGCCTTCGGTTGCGACGGGTGCCAATCTTGCGAACCGCGACCTGATCTATTTCGGCGTCTCGGGCGACGGCGACACGGCTTCGATCGGCATGGGACAGTTCGTCCACGTTGTAAGACGAAACCTGAACATGGTCTATCTTGTGATGAACAACGGCTGCTACGGACTAACTAAGGGTCAAGACAGTGCTACCGCCGACGCTGGTTCAAAATCTAAAGCCGGAAGCGTAAATCTATTCGAAGCCATAGATCTCGCTTCGCTAGCTATCGAGCTTGGGGCGACGTTCGTCGGGCAGAGTTTCTCCGGCGACAAAGATCAATTGATCCCACTAATGAAAGCCGCGATGTCGCATCAGGGCTTTGCATTCCTTAACGTAATAAGCCCGTGCGTGACATTCAACAACAACGCCGGCTCGACGAAATCTTACGATTACGTCCGCGAACACGTCGAAAGTACCGGCACGATGGATTTCGTGCCAATGATGAAAGAGATCAAAGCTAGTTATGAGGCCGGCGACGTTTCTGACATTACAATGCACGATGGATCGGAGATTCGTTTGCACAAACTACAGAAGGATTGGGATCCAACTGATCGCCGCTCAGCAATGAATGCGGTCCAAAATGCGAAAGACAAAGGCGAGATCCTGACCGGACTCCTCTATATCGACGAATCGTCGCAGGATCTGCACGAGCTGATCCATACAAGCAACCGGCCGCTTAACGCTCTGCCAAAGGGCGACTTATGCCCCGGAACCGACGTACTGTCCAAGATCAATGCCTCGTTAAGATAGCGTTGTCTCGTCCCTTCAACACAGCACCACCATGGCCACGAAACGATCTGCATTTTGGGTTGTTTCGCGTTCGCAAGGGATATTACCCCATTGAGCCATCATGATTAGACTGCGTAGTTTTCCCACACGGTCGCGTAGAATTACGTAATACGATTGACCCCATCTTTTCGCTTCGCCTTCGACTTTCCTATTAGTCCACGATTTTCGCGGCCCTCGTTGCTGGCACACCTCTTGCACTTACAACGTATTGCGGAATAAGCGCAACAGTTTTCTGAGAAGCGGAGGGCACAACGTTGATACGAGATGATCTCACATCGCAAACCGATCTAACGGAGCATGGACAAGGCACCGGGCCGATCCGGTCTAGGCGGCCGGCTTACATCGATTTTTTTCCGCCATGTAACAACGCGTGTCCGGCGGGTGAAAATATACAATCGTGGCTCGCTCTCACCCAGGAAGGAAAACATTTTGAAGCATGGCAAAAGCTCACAGAAGACAATCCATTTCCGGCGATCCATGGGCGTGTCTGCTACCACACTTGTGAAGACTCTTGCAATCGCGGGGCGATCGACACTTCCGTAAGCATTCACTCCGTCGAGCGTTTTCTAGGTGATCTGGCGATTACCGAAGGGTGGAAATTCGCAAAGCCAAAGCGAAAGACACAGAAAAGAATCATGGTCGTTGGGGCCGGACCTAGCGGCCTTTCAGCCGCATACCACCTCGCTCGACTTGGAAATGATGTTGCTATTTACGAAGCCGGCCCGATCGCCGGCGGCATGATGAATTTTGGTATCCCGGCCTATCGACTGCCTCGAGATGTACTGAAAGCGGAGGTCGCACGAATCGAGGATCTCGGGGTAACGATAGAGTTGAACCGTAAGGTGACCGATCTGCTTGCAGAAAAGACCTCGGGTAATTTTGATGCCGTATTTATTGCTATCGGGGCCCACATTGGGAAAAAGACCGAGATCCCGGCGAGGGATGCCGACAAAATACTTGACGCTGTTACCTTTTTGAAAGACGTCGAGCTTGGCAAGGCTCCCCAGATCGGCCGCCGGGTCGCGATTTACGGCGGTGGAAACACCGCAATGGATGCGGCCAGAACAGCAAAGCGGCTCGGTGCTGAGGAAGCATTGATCATATATCGGCGCGACCGCGAACACATGCCCGCTCATGAATTTGAGGCTGACGAAGCCCTTAGCGAGGGTATCAAGATCCATTGGCTGCGTACCATCAAGGACCTCGATTCCACGTCATTGACGGTCGAAAAAATGGAGATCGTAGACGGCCGCCCCGTCCCGACTGGCGTCTTTGAGACGCTCGCGGCCGATTCGGTAATTCTTGCGCTCGGACAAACAACTGAAACCGCCTTCCTCGCCGGCATCCCGGGAATTGTCTTTGACGAAGACGGGACAGTCATAGTCGATAAAAATATGATGACCGGCCATGATGGGATCTTTGCCGGCGGCGATATGGTCCCGAGCGAGCGAACCGTGACGGTCGCGACAGGCCACGGTAAAAAGGCTGCCCGTAACATCGATGCCTGGCTTAGCGGCCGCAGTTTTGTGAAAGCCCCCAACAACCCGTCGGTTTCGGCAGAGCAGCTTAGCGTTTGGTACCGTACAGACGCTCTCCCCAAACAACAGGAGCATATAGAACCCGAGATCGCGATCTCCGGATTTGACGAGACCGTTGGCGGGCTTTCAATGGACGAAGCCGTCTACGAGGCGCAACGCTGCTACTCATGCGGCAACTGTTTTGAATGTGACGGTTGCTTCGGGGCTTGCCCTGAACGGGCGATCATTAAGTTGGGTGCCGGGCTTAGGTATAAGATCAACTACAACCTATGCACCGGTTGCGGCGTTTGCTATGAGCAATGCCCTTGTCACGCGATCGATATGATCGGCGAATCGGAGGTATCGTAATGTCCGACCTGAATACTAGTTGTGCGGTGACGCTTGATGGAAACGAAGCAGCCGTTTACGTTGCGTATCGCGTAAATGAGGTATGTGCGATCTATCCGATCACTCCTTCTTCAGCAATGGCAGAATTTGCGGATGAATGGTCTGCAAAGGACATCAAGAATATTTGGGGAAATGTTCCCGAAGTCATGGAAATGCAGAGCGAAGGCGGAGCCGCAGGCACTGTTCACGGGGCGCTGCAAACGGGATCTCTTACCACAACCTTTACGGCATCACAGGGTTTAATGTTGATGCTGCCGAATATGTACAAGATCGCCGGCGAATTGACAGCCACGGTCTTTCACGTCGCGGCACGTTCGCTTGCGGCTCAGGGGTTGTCTATCTTTGGTGATCACCAGGATGTAATGGCGGCGCGAACTACAGGTTTTGCCTTTCTCGCCTCCGCAAGTGTACAGGAAGCCCACGATATGGCCTTGATCACTCAGGCTACGACGCTAAGGTCTCGCATACCGTTCATTCATTTCTTTGACGGCTTTCGCACTTCTCACGAAGTTAATAAGATCAACTTTCTATCTGATGAACAGATTCGAGGCATGATCGACGACGATCTCGTCTTCGCGCATCGTAAACGAGGTCTTAATCCTGACAACCCATTTATTCGCGGAACCGCTCAAAATCCTGATGTTTATTTTCAGGGCCGCGAAACTGTGAACACATTCTATTCGGCCGTCGTCGGCATTTTGAAAGATGAAATGCGTAAGTTCGCCGCCCTCACCGGCCGGGAATATTCGCCGGTCCGATACTTTGGAGCGGCGGACGCCGAAGATGTGATAGTTATTATGGGGTCCGGAGTTGAAACGGCATCGGAAACGGCCCTATCCCTGGCCAATAGCGGCGAAAAGGTCGGCGTTATACAGATGACGCTTTATCGCCCGTTCCCAAACGACGAATTCATCGAAGCCCTACCCAAGGGCGTAAAACGTATCGCAGTTCTCGATCGAACAAAGGAAGCGGGCTCTTCGGGCGAACCTCTCTATCAAGACGTCATGATCACATTGATGGAGGCGGTTTCTAAACGACAATGGCCTGCTTTGCCGTCAGTCGTCGGCGGCCGATATGGCCTGTCATCAAAGGAGTTTACTCCTGCGATGGTTAAATCAGTGTTTGACAATCTAAGGTCAGGATCACCGAAAAATCATTTTACCGTCGGGATCAACGACGATGTTGGAAAGACAAGCCTTGATGTAGATAGAAACTTCACGCTGGACGAATCTGACTGGACACAGGCTCTCTTTTTTGGGCTCGGTGCGGACGGAACCGTCGGAGCAAATAAGAACAGTATCAAGATCATCGGCGAGAATACAGATCTTTTTGCGCAGGGCTATTTTGTTTACGATTCGAAAAAATCGGGAGCAATGACAGTCTCACATCTTCGGTTCGGCAAGAAGCCGATCAAGGCACCTTACTTGATCAGATCGGCAGATTTCATTGCTTGCCATCAATTCAATTTTCTCGAGAAGGAAGAAATGCTTGCATTTGCTAAGCCGGGTGCGACATTCCTACTAAATAGCCCGTTTCCGTTTGACGAGGTCTGGAACCGAATCCCGCTTGCCGTACAGCGGGTCATTATCGACAAGGGCATAAAGCTTTATGTGATCGACGCCGATGATGTTGCCCAAAAGACGGGCATGGCCGGACGGATCAATACCATAATGCAAACGTGCTTTTTCGCTCTTTCCGGTGTGTTGCCCCCTGACGAGGCGATCTCCCAGATAAAAAAGGCGATAGAAAAGACATATCTGAAAAAAGGGCAGTCGGTGGTTGAAAAGAACTTTAAGGCAGTTGACCAAACACTTGCAAATCTTTTTGAAGTTCCTATTCCAGCAAATACGACGGCAACAAATGGTCATGCGGCGGGAATATCAGCACAAGCCCCGGAATTCGTCCGTACTGTAACCCAGGCAATGATAAAAGGTCTCGGGGACAGTATTCCGGTGAGCGCCTTGCCGGTAGACGGAACCTATCCGAGCGGTACGTCAAAATGGGAGAAACGAAACGTATCAAGCCGTATCGCATCCTGGGAACCGGATCTTTGCATCCAGTGCGGAAATTGCGGCTTTGTTTGCCCCCACAGCGTCATCAGGGCAAAGTTTTTTCACAAGGATCATCTCGAGGGAGCTCCCGAGGGATTCAAATCGGCGCCTATTAACGCCCGTGGCTTTCCTGAAACAAAGTATTCGCTAAACGTGTATCTCGAAGACTGTACGGGTTGCAATCTCTGCTACGAGGTATGTCCCGTAGATGCTCCAGATGGCAAAGGCAACCGTGCGATATCCCTAGCGGAGAAGTCCGCAGATCTTGGGCCCGATAGAGAAAACATCCGCTTCTTTGAAGGATTGCCCCAGAACGATAAGCCCGAGGTCGATTTTTCAACGGTTCACGGTGTACAGTTTCTTGAACCCCTTTTTGAGTTTTCTGGTGCATGTGCCGGATGCGGAGAAACGCCATATATCAAGGTGCTGACACAGCTTTTCGGCGATCGTTTGCTCGTCGCGAATGCGACGGGTTGTTCCTCGATATATGGCGGGAACCTTCCAACCACACCATGGACCTCCAACTCTCTTGGACGCGGGCCCGCTTGGTCAAATTCGCTGTTCGAAGACAATGCCGAATTTGGATTGGGGATGAGGCTGACGGCGGACAAGCAACTCGATACCGCCCACCAACTACTTAGAACGCTGCGGCCTGAACTCGGCGACGAGCTGGTAGACAATCTCATCGGGGCTCCGCAGCATTTGGAAAGCGAGATATCTGATCAACGCCGGCGAGTTGCAGAACTAAAGTCTAAACTTGCCGAGATCGACAATACACAGGCTAAACACCTGACGTCGGTTGCGGATCAGCTTGTACACCGAAGCGTCTGGCTCGTTGGAGGCGACGGTTGGGCATATGATATTGGTTCAGGCGGCCTCGACCATGCGTTGGCGACCGGGCGTAATGTCAATGTTCTTGTCTTGGATACTGAGGTTTACTCAAATACGGGCGGTCAAATGTCAAAAGCGACGCCGACCGCTGCGGCGGCTAAGTTCGCCGCCGCAGGGAAGCGAGTTGGCAAAAAAGATCTCGCATTACAAGCCATTTCGTATGGCAACGTCTATGTCGCGCAAGTCGCAATGGGGGCAAATCCTCAGCAAACGCTGCTCGCTCTACGCGAAGCCGAGGCATACGATGGGCCCTCGCTAATTTTGGCCTATAGTCATTGCATAGCCCACGGCATCGACATGGAAAAGGGCTTAAATCAGCAAAAGCTCGCAGTTGCTAGCGGCTATTGGCCTCTCATCCGATTCAATCCTGTACTGCGAAAAAACGGTCATAATCCGTTTGTGCTGGATTCGCCAAGACCAACGATCTCATTAAAAAAATACGCCTATAACGAACTGAGATATAAGGTGCTTACGCAAACGGCACCACTCGAAGCAGAGCGTTTGATGACGCTCGCACAAGAGATCGTAGATCTTAGATGGAAAACCTACGAAGAAATGGCCGGTTTTGGGGCGAGTTCGTTCCAACCGGTTTACTAAGAACCCAGAGGAGAAAAATATGCCGGATCTTAGAACAAGATATTTGGGATTGAGTCTTCGATCGCCATTGGTCGTATCAGCCAACCCATTATCGCAAAGGCTGGACAATATTCTAGCGATGGAAGATGCAGGGGCCGGAGCTATTGTCTTGTTCTCTCTCTTCGAGGAACAGATACGGCAAGAAACTGCGACTCTCGAAAAGGTTTACCGCTCTACAACCAACTTTTCGTCCGAGGCTTCAGATTTCTTTCCGGATATACATGACTATTCGGTTGGTACAGGCAAATACCTTGAGATAATAAGAAAAGCAAAGGAAAGAGTCGATATTCCGATAATCGCTAGTCTCAATGGCATAACTCCCGAGGGCTGGATCGAATACGCTCGTGAGATCGAACAGGCTGGAGCGGATGGGCTTGAGATAAACATATTTTTCATTCCTGCGGACATCAATATGACATCCGCCGAGGTCGAAAAGCGGTATCTTGATATCGTTAAATTGGTTCGCGAAACGATCAGCATACCGATCGCGGTAAAACTCAGTCCTTATTTTTCGTCTATCGGAAACATCTCAAAGCAACTTCATGAGGCCGGTGCCAATGCTCTTGTTTTGTTCAATAGATTTTACCAGCCTGATTTCGACATTGAAGAGCTATCGATCAAGACTAACCTTGACCTAAGTGTCAGATCCGAGATTCGGCTACCACTTCTCTGGATCGCTGTACTCTATGGACGTGTTCCAGTTTCGCTGGCCGCGACAACAGGTATTCAAGGAGCGACTGAGCTAATAAAGTACATTCTTGCGGGAGCCGATATTGGAATGTGCGCTTCAGCATTGTTGAGTAACGGTATCCCTTGGATCAAAACCGTGCTTAAAGACCTTGAGCTTTACATGAACGACATGCCGTTTCACTCCATCGACGAAATGAAGGGGCAGATGAGCCAGCAGCACATTGCCGACCCGACGGCCTATGAGCGAAGCAACTATATTCAGATCCTCGAAAGCAAAGGAAGGCGATAGTTCTGCAGTGTTTCTTTCAACGCTTGTACAGACGGTTCGTAGGCCCCGGCAAAGTTGAACGCATCGCTCAGGTAGTTGTAATATAAACGCTCGAAAAGTAAATATTAGGAAGTAATTCAAACCACTATGAAAAAATTGATGATCTTAGTCTCGGTCGTTTCGCTCACTTCGCTTTTTGTTGCCTGTGGCGGTGCGGCGAACACCAACACAAATAATTCAAACGCAAACGCGACGAAGGCCAACACCGCAACACCAGCTCCGAGTGCAACGCCTGCACCTACCGCTGCGAATAATGCCAATGCGAACGCCGCTCCGAAAACTCAGGCAAAAGGTGACGAAGGCGAGGTCGATGGAGAACTGCAGGTCGGCAAGACCGAATCGGTCATTCTTTATGTTGGCGAAGAGTCGGGCGATTGCGCTGCATATTGCTTTGCGAACGATTCCGACGCGGTGCGATCCTGGCGGCATGTATGACAAACATGGTGCGAAGTAAAGGGAACTATCGATGGTACAGCCAAGTAAAGTCCTGGACTCGAAGCCGATCTTTCTGACAGCGGCTCTAACAACTCGGTTAAATCAGCAGTCGGTCGGTAAGAAAAAGTAATTCCAATATTATTTACAACAAAAAGGGCGGCTATTGAAAGCCGCCCTTTTCTATTAATAACAGACCAAAGATCAGATCCCCGGCTGTTTTAAGATCGCAGCCAAAGCCTGCATTTTCGCCATGTACGGGTCATTTTTCATCAGACGGGACTGCTTTTGAACCGAGGCGGCGAAACCAGCAAGTTTGCTTCGGACTGGCTTGTCTAACGCCGCACGAATATTGGTGCTCTCAGCAGCCGACAAAGCAGAAACGCGTTCTAGCTGATCTACGTACGCCTTGGCGACAAGTATTTTGTTTGACCACTCGATCTTTTGCTGATTCTGAACATTAAGCTCAGCCACACGCACAGATTTAGCAGCATCGATCTCGTTCTGCGACAGGTTCTTGGTAGGCGTAAGTTCAAACACGTCGAGCCCGCGGGCGATCTCGGACGAGTAGATGTTGCCGTTGTACCAATATGCCGACCACGATCCGGCGAGAACGATCATCTTCGCATCGATCGGGCCGCGGTCGAAATAAGCGATCTCCATCGGTTTCGACGGGTCGGTGAAATCCATGATCGAGATGCCGCCTTGATACCAGGCCTGCACCTTTATGTCGCGGCCGGGAACAGGGATCAGCGAACCGTTGTGAGCAACACAGTTTTCGCTGTCGGTCTGAGCCGATGGCATTTTGTAATAGCTCGCAAAACTCAGCTTATTATTATTTAGGTTAAAGATCGCATTCGCTCCCCAGACATTTGGATCGGTCGGCCTGCAACGAGCACCCATTCCACCGCCCCATTCGTCGGTGAATACAACCTTTTTACCGTCGTTTGAGAATGCTGCTGAGTGCCAATATGAATAATTTTTGTCATTTACAGCGTCGATACGCTTTGGCTTTGCCGGATCTTTGATGTCCAGAATAATTCCGTTGCCCGAACATGCTCCGGCTGCCAAACCGATCGCCGAATAAACGGTGATGTCGTGACATTGGTCAGTGTCGGCGGGTTTGCCGGTGCCGTCGTCATCGTGCGAACCGCCGTTGTTCAGGCCGTTTACCACACCTGTTCTTGGATCCATAAAGATACGCGGACTCGATACGATCTTTGCGTTTTGCGGAGCCGCAACCGGCACCTTGATCACCTCAATGCGAAACAAAGCCGTGTCAGGGTTTTTGTCAGGTGTCCCGTCCGAGCAACCGGCAAGCTCTTCATTAGGACGGACAAACGACGTGCCCGAGACATAGATATAGACGTTGTCCTTATCGTTCGGGTCGTTTACCAAAGTGTGCGTGTGCGAACCGCGGCACGTCTGTACCGCACCTACTTGTTTAGGATTCTTAATATCAGAAATATCAAAGATCCTGACGCCGCGAAAACGATCTTTTTGAGCCGCCGGCGGGCCGGGGTTCTGACCAGGAGCGGGAGGAGGATTTGGCGGAAATCCGTCCGTACTGCAATCAAGCCGGCCGTTCTGCATTTCCACGGACATGAACATCAGATTTTTGTAAACCGATACGTCGCCTTGTCCGCCGGGGCAAATCATCGAGGTCAAAAGCTTTGGATTTGCGGGGTCGGCGATGTCAAAGATGTTCATCCCGTAAAAATTTCCAAGAAACAGATGATTTCCTTGGAATGCCAGGTCAGAATTGGCAAACGCCAAACCTGCAAGGGCCATTTTCATCGTTGGAGGGATCTGTGCCCCTTCGGGAACGCCCAATGCCTTAAGAGCCGTTCCGACCTTAGGGCCATTCGCATCAACACCGAGCTGAAACGCATCGGGTTTTTTTAGCAACATTAAATGTTTCATGCCAAACGCCGCTTCGCCTGCGTCCCATAGTCCCGGCGTCAATTTGTATCGCGGGTCATTAACGTCCGCTCCCGTCATCCCCGCGGGCAGCGGCGGAGCCTTTTCAATTGCTTCCTGTGCTAACGATGTAGCCACAAAACACGAACATAAAAATAGGGAAGTTGCTAGTAAGCGGAAAATATATCCTCGGTTCATCATTTCTCCTAAGTGTTTTTACCCAACATTGTCTGCATTATTTTGATCTCGGCCCGCTGGCCGCTATCGACATCAGTCGCAAAATTAAAAAGCTCGGCATCCTGACCAGATCCGGCCGTATCGAACATCTCTTTGACCATGACCAGCGCACCCTTATGATGTTGGATCATCCCCTCAAGAAATAGCCGGTCAAACTCAGGACCTCTGGCTCGCCGGAGAGCCGCCATCTGCTTTCCCGAAAGCATGCCCGGCATCAGATGACTATGGCTGCCGTGATCCATTCCCTCCATGTCGTCCATTTCCATTTCGGTAGGCTCGCCTCTGTTTTCGAGCCACCGTTTCATAAAATTCATCTCGTCCGACTGTGATTGGCTTATACGCGCACCTAAAAGCCGAAGTTCCTTATTATCGGTGCGAGCCTCGATGAGGGCCGTCATCTCAACGGCTTGGGCATGATGCATTATCATCCCCTGCATAAACTCAATATCCTTTGTAGATAGGGGCGGCAGCACGGCTCTAGTCGTAGACGGCAACACTTTGGTAGCCTGCCCCGGAGCCCCAGGCTGAACAATGACCGGTTGTTGAGCTCCAAGCTGAATCGACACGAAAACTATGAAGGCCAACGCTGCCAACATCCGTAACGCTGCGAGGTAAAATGAAATTGTTTGGGTTGCTTGAAAAGCCATTAAAACATCACATTAGCACAATTCAGATGCCAGCGAAAACGATCGCGTTCGCACAAAAAAAGCGGCCAACGCCGGCCGCTTTAGAGAAACATGAAATTGGAGGCGGTGATCGGAATTGAACCGATGAATAAAGGTTTTGCAGACCTCTGCCTTACCACTTGGCTACACCGCCGTAAAATGAAAGTAGGCAGTTAGCAGGGGCAGTTAGCAGCAAAGTAATTTGACTGCTTTGTGCCGACTGCAACTGCCTACTTCTGATTTGGAGCGGGAGACGAGGGTCGAACTCGCGACTTCGACCTTGGCAAGGTCGCGCTCTACCACTGAGCTACTCCCGCATGGCAAATGATAATTTTAGCGTCTGAGACGCAGTTGTCAAGTTAGCCACAGCTAACTTGCTCAATTACTTAGCGTAATGTCTTTCAAAAAGCTCCAGTCACCGCTACCGCTCATCTTTACGTTACCGATGCGTTTATTGGAAACGACGATATTTGCCGGATACCAAAGCGGTAAGAGCGGAAGTTCAGAGCTGACCAGATCCCAGGTTTTGCCGTAAAGCGATGTTGCTGCAGCCTTATCCACAGAGTTAACCGCATCTTCGACTAGTTTATCCACTTCATTATTTGCGTAACGACTGCGGTTGCAGCACGAAACGGTGCCGCCCGGTATCTTGGTCGAGCTAAACAAATCACGCAGGAATATCGGATCCTGATTGCCGCCGACCCAGACGCCCGTATACATCTGATACTGTCCTTGTGCGAGCTGCTGGCGAATCGTATTAACCTCAAGCGTCTCGATCTGGACGTTAAGACCGACTGCGGTCAGAGCGCTCTGGATGACCTGCGAATACTGATTGACAGCCGCATTTCCGGCTCCGTATTTGAAAGTGATCGGTTCGTTTTTGTAACCGGCTTCTTGCAGCAACTGCTTTGCTTTAGCCTGATCAAAATTGTATGTCGTCCCCGCGGCATATGCCCAAGATTGCGTCGGCAAGATCGAGCTTGCAACCTTTGCTTGGCCCGAAAGCAAATCGGTCACGATCTTTTGCCGGTCGATGGCGTAGCCGATCGCTTGGCGGATCTTTGGATTATTTAGCGGAGCGGACTGGGTGTTGAAAACCAGATATTGAATGTTGGAACCGTCAAACTGATCTACCTTTAGATTGCCGCTGGTCATTGTTTTGAGCATATCGGGCGGTAGATTTGACGGGTTTGGAGCGATATCGACACCGCCGGACTGCAGTTCGGCTTGCAGGGAAGTCGCGTCCGTGACGGTTTTAACTCTGAGTTTTGCGACTTTTGGAGCGCCGTCCCAATATTCAGTGTTTGCCGCTAATTCAACCGTGTTTTGCGACGCATCAAAGCTGGTAAATTTGAATGGCCCGGAGCCCACAGGTTTATCTTTTTGGTCTGCCGCCGTACCTTGCGGGATGATCGGGATCGCGACGAGATTTGAAAGTAATTGGTTTCGAAGAGCGGGACGCGTAACGGTAAAAACGACAGTCTTGGCATCCGGCGTCTCGATCGACGTGATATGTGCGACACGTTTAGTTTTCGGCTCCTCAACCGGCTTTGCCGCGGCGTTGGCGTTCGAGTTTGCATTAGCCGCGGGCGATGCGGCCGGGGCGGTAGGTTTCGGAGCTTCCGTCTTATCGAGGGGTACCGTGTCAAAAAACGCACCTGATTTATACCCGTTACTCTTAAAAAGCTCGTCAAAAGTATATTTCACATCAGCTGATGTAAATGCGGTTCCGTTATGAAATTTGACGTTTTCCTGTAGCGTAAATGTGATCGTTTTGCCGTCCTCAGATGTCTTGATGTCTTTTGCCAGCTCGCCGACATACTCAAAATTCTCATTCTTTTTGACCAGCGAATTAAATATCAATGTCTTTATCCGCTCAGCGGAGGCATCCGAAGTCGTAGATGTAAGCGTGTCAAACGCAGTAAATTTCTCAGGCAAGGCAACCGTGACGACATCGGAACTGCGTTTGCGGCAAGTCGACGCGGTAGCAAAAAAGGAGACGGCAATTAGGATCAAAATCAATTTACGCATAGGTTAAATAATTCCTTAACTTCGGGTCAGTTCCTCGTTAAAAGCGGCGACGGTGTCCGACAATTCGCCGATCCGGTCGGCATTAAATTCAA
>JBGAVK010000069.1:0-16045 GCA_044228165.1 Pyrinomonadaceae bacterium
AACTTATCGATATTGTGCCGGTTATCAATATGATGACAGCGAGATCGTCGGATTTTCGCACACGCATTTAAGCGGAACAGGCCACAGCGATCTCGGCGATTTTCTCGTGATGCCGACCACCGGGCCTTTGCAGCTTGAACCCGGAAAGAAGGGTGATCCAAAAAGCGGCTTTCGCTCGCACTTTTCTCACGCAAATGAGACTGCAGAGGCCGGCTATTACAAAGTAAGACTCGACGACGACAATATCCTCGCCGAATTAACGGCTACGACGCGGGTCGGGATGCACCAATATACATTCCCGTCCGAATCTAGTGATGCACACATCGTCCTCGACATGATGCACGGTATTTATGATTATGCCGATAAGAACGTCTGGACCTTTGTCCGTGTCGAGAATGACCACACAATTGTCGGTTATCGTCAAACGAATGGTTGGGCCCGGACCCGGACCGTCTATTTCGCGATGGAGTTTTCTAAACCCTTCAAGTCATATGGTTTTAAGGAGTTCGGGAAACAGGATTACAAGGGATTTTGGCGCAAATTCGACCAAACAGAGAACTTTCCGGAGATCGCCGGAAAACAGATACGCGCCTCCTTCGATTTCGATACGAAACAGAACGAGAAGATAAAGGTCAAGTTCGCGATCTCGCCCGTCTCGACCAATGGGGCGATGGCTAATATGAGGGCCGAGATCCCGCATTGGGATTTCGAGCGCACAAAACGCGAGGCTCAGGAAGCGTGGCAAAAGGAGCTTTCAAAGATCGCCGTCACAACGCTCGACAAAGGCGAGATGACCAATTTTTACACCGCGATGTACCACGCGTTTCTCGCTCCGACGGTCTATATGGACACCGACGGCAGGTACAAAGGGCTCGACCAAAATATTCACGAAGCTCAGAGTGAGGCGTATCGGAAAAAAATGAGAAATCCCGGCGTCGGGAATTTTACGAACTACACCACATTCTCGCTTTGGGACACTTACCGGGCTTTGCATCCGCTGCTCAATATCATTCAGCCCGAACGCAACCGCGATATGATCCGCTCGATGCAGGCTCATTACGATCAAAGCGTGCACAAAATGCTCCCCGTTTGGTCACATTACGCCAACGAGAACTGGTGCATGATTGGGTATCACAGCGTTTCGGTGATCGCCGATGCTATCGTCACCGGAAATCTCACCGGCGACGAAGCCCAAAAGGCTCTCGAGGCCTCCGCGACAACAGCGCGGCAAAAATATTACGACGGGCTCGAATATTACATCAAGCTCGGCTTCGTGCCCGAGGACAAGAACTCTTCGTCCGTATCAAAAACGCTTGAGTACGCGTACGACGATTGGGCGATCGCACAGGCGGCAAAAACGCTCAAACGCAGCGACATATATGACGAATTTATAAAACGCAGCGAGAATTGGAAAAATGTCTATGATTCGTCGGTCGGCTTTACGCGGCCAAAGTCATCAGATGACACTTTTCTAGCCAAATTCGACCCATTGAAGACCGAGGGGCAAGGGTTTATCGAAGGAAACGCCTGGAATTACAGCCTTTACGTCCCGCACGATCCGGCTGAGATGATCGACAAGATGGGCGGAAAAAGGAAATTTGCGGCACACCTCGATGAGCTTTTCACAATGCATCTGCCGGACGAATTCTTCGCCGAGACCGAAGACATCACCCGCGAAGGCATAATCGGCGGCTACATCCACGGCAACGAGCCGGCACACCACGTCGCTTACCTTTATAACTGGACGGACGAGCCGTGGAAGACCCAGGAACGCGTCCGTATGATCCTCGATCACCAGTACAAACCCACGCCCGACGGCCTCGGCGGTAATGATGATTGCGGCCAGATGTCGGCGTGGTATATTTTCTCCGCCATCGGATTTTATCCGGTCGCCCCCGCTTCGGGCCAATATCAGATCGGAAGTCCCTTGATAAAAACTGCGACTATCCATCTGGAAAATGGAAAGACCCTCGTGATCGAGGCGAAAGATCAGAGCGAAAGAAACATGTATGTCAAAAAAGTCACGGTAAACGGCAAAACGCTTGACCGTCAACACTTCACGTATAACGACATCGCCGGCGGCGGAAAGATCGTATTTCAAATGTCGGACAAACATTAAGGAAAAAAGCCCATGAACAAGATCACAACTCTTGATCCACCAACACGCCTCATTACCCGGCGGCGGTTCCTTATTGGAACAGCCGCAACGATGGCAGCAGCAGATCTCGTTGCCGCGCACGGCGTTTCACTTCACACACCCGAAAATGACGAGTGCATCTTTTGCCGCATTATTGCGGGCCGTGCGCCCGGCCACAAGCTCTGGGAGGATAAGGAGTTCTTTGCTTTTCTCGATAACAAGCCGATCAACCCCGGCCACATGCTGCTGGTACCAAAACAGCATTACGACTACCTGTTCGATATGCCGCGATCGAAATATGACCGGATCATGAAGCGAACCCGCCGCCTTGCTGTTCCGCTGAAGACTGCTATGGCAGCCAAGCGGATCGGCCTGATCGTCGAAGGTTTCGGCGTCGCCCATTGCCACATCCACCTCGTACCGATAAACGGGCCGGGTGAACTGCAAAAGAAAGGTGTCGCCGGAGTTACTGCCGAAGAATTTGAACGGGTCGCAGACGTGTTACGCCCCTTTTTAAAATCGATTTGAGTTGAGAAAAGATCAGAGAACCGTGTTCAGATACCGGACCGCAGCGGCAACCAGGATGATCGCCAGCACAATCACTGAGCCAATGATCTGGCCACGGGAAAACCTCATTTCGCGTTGAACAAAAGCGCCGGATTTATCTTGAACTGCAGCATTTTCGCTGTTTCACGTCCGCCGTCGCCGCCTTTTCTTTGCATTGTAATGCGACCGATCTTTAAATTGCCGTTACGTGTGAGCTCAACTTTGCCTTCGCTAAAAAATCTTATTGCATCGGCATCAGACCTTATCACCCACCGAGGCTTTTCGGACGATTTGAGGGCGACCATCACCCACCCGGCGGCGTGTACACCATCACCCGAAAAAAGATCTGAAACGATATCCGTTTTGTTTACATCAAAAAAGTCGATCACAGCCTTCTGGGCTGCCGGTTCGAGTTCGTTCAGATACATCCGATCCGGCTTTTCCGATGGCTTCATCGGCGGTGTTTCGCCG
Organism: Pyrinomonadaceae bacterium; assembly: GCA_044228165.1. Taxonomy (GTDB): domain Bacteria; phylum Acidobacteriota; class Blastocatellia; order Pyrinomonadales; family Pyrinomonadaceae; genus OLB17. The sequence goes on from JBGAVK010000069.1 coordinate 3,155, forward strand.
ACGAATAATTTCAATGCCGCCTCGACATCCGCCGGCATTTTCCACATCTTCACGTAGTGCGACAGCCACCGCTTGTCTATCTGGTTAAATCCATTCTCGCTGCTGACGAGTTTGATCGAGATCCCTTCCTTGCGTTCACCCGCTTTGGTTTTAACTAAGATCTCAACGTCAGCCTTCTCCCCGTGCGGTTTGGTCGCAACAACGCTGACGATGTCCTCGATCTTAAAATTCATCGCCGCGAGCCAAGTCTTAGCGTCATCGTCAGCCTTCCAATTGTTAAATTTATCGCGGATCTCATTCTCGTTCTTAAAGCCGTTCTTTGCCGTCTCAGAGCCGAGTTTAATTTTTTCTGGAGCGGGAGCCTGGCTAAATGCGATCGAACACGAGACAGCGGCGATAGCTGCCAGAAAAACAAAGGCTCGGACACATCTCTCTCGTATTTTTGCTTTGTCTAACATTGCCGCAGATAGTAACATACCTTCATTCCGGAGAAAACCATTATGCAAACAGCCGCATTGGTCGTGACCGGCATCGTCGCCGCATTACACGTATATTTTCTTATTCTGGAGATGTTCCTGTGGGACAAGGCACTAGGTCTGAGAGCATTTGGACACTCGCCGGAACAAGCCGCCGCTACCAAGACGCTTGCTAAAAATCAGGGGCTTTATAATGGATTTTTGGCTGCGGGCTTGATCTGGGGCATTTGCGAAATGTGCCGCGAATGGCACTTCGGCTTTCACATTCTGATCTTTTTTCTCACCTGCGTGATAGTTGCCGGTATCTTTGGTGCCATCACCGCTAACAAAAAGATATTCTTCGTACAATCTCTGCCGGCGATCATCGCACTCGTACTGCTGCATTTTCACTGAACTAGTACATCTTGGTCAGATCCACTCCGGTGTAATAGTGCTTTACGATCTCATCGTACTTAATGCCCATCTTTGCCATACCGAAAGCTCCGTTTTGGCACATTCCCACTCCGTGCCCCCAACCGCGACCCGTGAACGTATAGCTCGCGACTGTTGACCCCGCATAGCGCTTATTCAACACGAAAAGCTGCTCGGGCAGCCGCAGGGCCGAGCGGATCTTGCCGCCTTTAAGTGTTTTCACGCCATTAGAGCCGACGATCTCGAGCTCGATCGGGCGTCGCGAATATCCGACCTTTTTGACGTTGATGTCGTAAAGCGTTCCGATGCCGCGAACGTAACGAGAGAGACGTGATTGCACCTCGCCGGCAGATGCCGACTTGTTCCAATAGACCCACGGCGACATATTTTCAGCGGTTGTCGGGTTGTCGGTCGGTTTGATCTCGAGGTATTTTACGGCGCCGAGCGCGTCAAGTTGATAACTCACTTGCTCACCGCCGACGAGAGCGGCCTCTCGGACCGGATACATAGCACCGCCGAATTGCCGAAACAAAAAAACGTCAGGACGCACCATCAATTGCCTTTCACCTTTGCCGTTCTTGATGACGAGTTTGCCGTCCGCCGTCGGCCTGGCCTCGCCCGTGAGCATTTCTGTGTTCCACTTTTTCTTGTCGTAGATCTGGCCGATCAGGCGCAGCATCCGGGCTCGCGAGAACGGCCGATTCGGCTTAAAAGTAAGGTCAGGATTGATCGAAAAATAACCGTCACGCAAAAGCACTGCGATCTCAGCCCGGCGGTCTTTGGGTATCTCGCCGGCATCGTCGATCGACAATTGATAATTGATATCTGATTCCGTGAGCATCGTATCCGCGAAGCCGGGAGCGTACAAAAAACCTGCGATCACACGAGCTAGTTCGATAGGTTTCGAGGTTTCGCGGCTCACCTGCGGAGCCGCTTTGCCAAATCGCGTTGCCAAATTGCCCAGCCAGTTGCTCAATTCGTTTTCGGACGGAACGTCTTCAAGCCATTCGTCGCTCATCTGGTTCGTTCCAAGATAAAACCCGTTGGCCGCAAACACCGACATCTGGCGTACAAGTTCAAGATTGGCTTCGTCACGAAGCTTGGCCGGGATACGATTTGTTTTGATCAAGAACGGTGCGAAGTGACGTCTGCCCTCGATCGAACATTCAACCCCTTTCAAATACGGTTCGTCGCGGTCAAAGATATTGGCACCATCCTCAGTGCGGCCGCCGCAGGTTGATGTGAAATATGCCATTATCGGCTTGCCGTGATAAGTGGCTATGACGCCACGGGTCGCGTTGACGGCAAGCGTGCCCATTTTTGTCTCGATCGAAACACCCTTGTAAACCTGCGAATAGATCGTCGGCACCATATCAAAACCCTGCTTGCCATAAGCTCCGATGTTGGCGACCGCGTATGTTCGGGCAGCGACCGCCTGTGCTTTTTGAGCTTCGAGCTGAGGAAGGCCAAGTTCCGCCGGAACAACGCCAAGCAGATAATCTTCGAGCGGGACAACATTCACAACAGTGAGACTGCCGCGAGAATTCACAAAAACCTCGATCTTTCCGCGATAAGCCTTTCCATTGAGCTTCACCGGGTTTGCACGGTCATTTAGAGAGCCAAAGGCAACTGATTTTAGCGACGAAAAATTACCCGATGCGACTGCCCCGTTTACAATGACCTCTCGGAGATTTGGATCGACATAACCCGTCGTAGTCGCGACCGATGAACCCGTCGGCTTGATCAGGCTGCGGACCTCGCTCGGCCCGCTTGTTCTCAGTTGCTGAGACAGGGCGACTGCGTCCGGCGAGACGACGGTTTTCTTTTCAGTCACCGTCACAGCGTCCTCAAACCCTTTATCCGCTAGCTTTGCCTTTAGTTCGTCCGCATCTAGTATCGACTCTTTGACGCCGCCGACCCACACCTTCCAGGTATTTGTCGCAGTGTCGATGCTCGCGAGTGCCGATTCGCCCGTCGCCTCGCGGATGTCTTTTGCAAGCTCAGCTGCGTCGGTCTGGGTTGGTAGATTTTGAAATTCGATGCGGTAATTCTCGACCTCCGGCGGACGATAACTTCGCGCCGACACAGTAACCCGCGTCGTCGCAAGCAATTTACTCGGCTCGTCGGGGCTCACGGCAACCAGTGACGAATCGCCCGACGCGATAGTCACGGAACCCGCATTTGTCGCAAGCCCGATCCTGATCGCGGGTTCGCCCGAAAGTCGCAAAAATCCATACTCCCCGTCAGCTAATGCAGAGCCCGTCAAAATCAACACAAAAATACCGATGAATAAGGTACAGCGAATATTCATACCAACCATGATACCAAAACTGTCAATCGACTATTTCTCGAGCGCGTTAAAGATAAAGGGATACGTCGCCCACGATTGGCCTCGATGTTGGGGACGAAATGCAAACAAGATTATCTTGCCTTTACCGTAACCCGTCTCGACAAGTGCGGCCTTGCCGTTCAGGTATTTCTCGCCGAGCATCCAGCCCGACAGCAAAGCGCCTTTGGCGGCATAACGTGCAGCGACCTTTACGTTAGCGTCCGCCGCGATCTCAAACGCCGCACTCGAATTGAAATATGCCGGCGTCATCTTGCCTAAACCCTTTGCAAGCGGTGAACTTTTATCTACATCGAGAGCAATTATAGAGCCGGGGTTATAGAATTCATTCTTCTTAAGCCCGGCGAGCACATTTTTGATCGGCAGGCCAAACCGCCGTATGACCATGTCGCACGAATCATCAAAGCAGATCAGTTTGCCGCCGTCGGCGACATATTTTTTGAGATTTTCGACACCATCTTCGCCGATGCCTCCTGCAAATTCCGCAGGATAGCGGTCGGCACTGTTGCCGTTGACGATCGTATTTTCACTATCAGCAGGGAGGACGACCGCATCGCAATCGCCCCCCGGCCCCGCCGTGACTGGCCGCTCGCAAACAAAATTACCGGCACGCATATCGCCATCAGTCATGCGCCGGTAAACGATATTGAAAGTGTCAAACACGAGCCGGGTCCAGCCTTCGTCCATCGAGCCAGTTGAGCCGCGATAAAGCGCGATTTTCGGCACACTCTTGAGCGGGTACTTTGCGCCCTTAAATGGCGTGCCTATTTGATCTAGCTGCAGCTCGGCACGAACCTGATTGATATAGGTGATCCGTTTTAGCGTTGCGCGGTCCTTTTCAAGATCGCGGATGTCCCATGCCGGGTCGTATTCGACGCCCATCTGAAGCGGCAGTGTCCAGCCGGCAACGTCGTAGGGCGGCTCAGCTTCGCCATTTGGCAAACGGCGATCCGGATATACCTGCTTTTCGAAAAGGCTCAGGATGTTGTTCTTCTGAGGCTGGTTAACAAAGACGATGTATCCGCCGAGCGGCATTTCGTGAAACGCCGCGTCGCCCTTCGCCATCTTAACGTAAAGTTCCTGCGTCATCTGGTAAACCTCGACGCCTTGCTCCATCAGTATCTCGATGAAGCGGGCGACCGCCTCGGCATTCGGCTGGCCGGCGGCGACAATAAAAGCTTGCGGCTCGGCCGGTTTTCTAGTGAGGTTTGCGTTGCCATAATCGTAAAAATTGCGTAGGTAACGCGAGCGGAATTTCGCCGCCATCTGCAGCAAGCTGAGCGAGGCGCTCATCTCGATATTGGCGATGTCCGCCGGACGCCAAATTCCGCCCTCCCAAGTGTCGGGGTAGTTGGTCGCCGTCTCAAGTAGGCTCGGCAATCCTCGGGCATTACGGCCGCGTGCCAGGTCTTCTCTCTTGATCGATATCGGCGACATCAGGTTTGCACTTGCCGCCTCAGACAATATCCCGATCGAATTGTGAAAATAGGGCGCCGAACGAAAACCGCCGTGCCACCACGTGTCAAAGGTTGAATTTGTCGCGACCCCCGCGACGTTCTTTGCCTGCAGATCGGCCGCCATTTTGTAACCGATCAAGCCCACTTCACGCAGTATCGACGGCGCAATTCGGGGATTCACCGGATCGTAGAACGGTGGGATCATAAACCGCGACGCGTTTTGCCCCTGCTGGTGAACGTCATACACCATCTGCGGAAACCATTGCTGCCAATAGAGTTTCGTGATCGCCTGTGTCTCGACAAGATTGAGCATGAACCAGTCGCGGTTATTATCATGTCCGGCATAAGGATGATAAAGCTCAGGCGGCGACGTCCCCTCGCTTTTTGTCCCGAGTGTTTTCCGATACCAATCGGCGACGATATCGATGCCGTCCGGGTTTGGCGAAGGAATGAGCAGCAGTATCGTATTGTCGAGTATTTCCGTTGTTTCGGCGTCGGTCGCCGTCGCGAGTTCGTATGCGAGATTCATCGACATCTGAGAGGCGACGATCTCGGTCGAGTGGATCGAGCACGATATCGACACGATCGTCTTGCCGTTGGCGACCAGTCCGGCAAGCTCCTTGCCGCTTTTGATCAGGCGAGGGTCCGCAAGTTTCTCTGATATCTTTCGATATTTTTCGAGGTTCCTGATGTTGATCGCCGACGAAATGAACGCCACTATCAGCGGTTTGCCATTGGTGGACTTTCCTATCTCCCTAACCGCGACCTTTGGGCTTGCCTTATCGAGTTTCGCGAAATAGCCCGTGATCTGGCCCCAATCCGCGATCGTTTTATCATCAGTCGGCGTGAAGCCAAGCACCGACTTTGGGCTCGGCACCTGAGCTACGGCTACAAGGCCGCAAATGAGCACTAAACCGCAGAGACGCAGAGACGCAGAGAATGAAACCGACATATTTGATTTTCTTGATTTATCGAATCGATTCAAAAAGCGCATAATCTTCACTATTGTCTTCTCTGCGTCTCCGCGTCTCCGCGGTAAACATTTATGGTGGATCTCGACCTCTTGGCTATCGAACAAAACCAGAAACTGACTTTTCCTGTCAAAAAGTCTAACAAATCGAGATTAGCCGGGAAACTTCGCTATTGGTGGTGTTGGTTCGTCGCGGGTTCGCTGCTGCTGCTTATCGCGACGCCGTCGCTGATCTTTCTGTGGCTGATACGCAGGCGGATGTGGCTTTATCCGTTGGCACAGTGGGGTGCCAGAACCTGGCTGCAAAGCCTGCGGTAGGCGCTACGGTCGAAGGTAACCGGCGAAGAGAATATCGACCCCGGCCGCTCGTACGTTTTCGCATCGAACCACCGTTCATATCTAGACACTGCAACGCTGTTTTTCTATGCGGGCAGCAAGATGGGACTCGTTGCTAAAGCGGAATTGCTAAAAGTGCCGGTGCCTGGCCAGATGGGTCAGAATATCATAGCGATCGACCGCTCAAATCCCGAGCGAGCACTTCGCTCGATGGAAAAGGCACGCGGAGGTACGGCTGACGGATATTTGCCTGGCGTTTGTCGAAGGCACACGCGCCATGCTGGGCGAACTGCCGCTCAAAAAAGGTGCGTTTCACTGCGCCTGTGACCGGAGCACCTATCGTCCCCGTCGCGATAACCGAAACTGACTGGATGATGGGCAAGCCGACCGGCGTGGCCTATCCCGGCGAGATAATAATGACGCTTATCAGAGAGACTGAAAGGCAAGACCGCAGAAGACCTAATGGATCTTCTCATCGAAACCCGAACCGCGATCGCGAATGAACTGAGAACCGGAGAACCGAACTGAGAACTGAGAACTGAGAACTGAGAACTGAGAGTATCCGCAGATCACACAATCGAGTCAACTTTACATTAATAGTTTCCCGTTATCCGTTATCCGTTATCCGTTTTCCGTTCTCCGTTTTCCGTTTTCCGTTCTCCGTTATTCCCTATTCCGGTTTTTTCGGCGTCGGCGTCTCGACCGGCATCGCAACATTCTTCGCCGGCTCGTCCGGGACGTCGATGATCTTGACGTCGGTGCGGCCGACCTTGTAATCAGTATATTTTACGCGGATCTTTATTTTAACGACCGAACCGTCGTTAAAGACCAGCTCGTCGTCCGAACGCGCATCCGAGGGGAACCAGTATTTGCCGTCGATCTGTTCGCGGGTCGTTTCGACCACGGGAAACTTATTCGTCTTAGTCTCAGGCACCGCTTTGCCCTTTGATTTGACGAGCATCAGGTCGTCTTTATCGACCCAGATGCGGCCTGTGAAAAGTCGCAGTTTCGTTTTCTTAGGGTCAGGGATCACCTTTGGCGTGACGTCAAAAACGTACAGATTGAGATCATCGATCCGTTCGACGCCTACATAGGTAAAATTGTATTGCGGTACAGACGAAGGCTCGAGTGCAAATGGCGTTACACCGCCGAGATCCTCCAGATCCTCAGGCGTGACAAACCCCGGCGGAGTCGTCGCGACCGGTGCAAAGATTATCTTCTCAAACCGCCCGCCGTCCGACGAGAATGTCATGAACGAATCCCGCCGGTACGTTCCCGTAATGTTACCGCCGAGCCCGATAGTGTTCACAGTAGCGAACCGATTGAATACATAGTTGGTTAACGCGTCGCGGAAATCGGCTTCGTTGGCGGTAAATTTCTTTATGATACGATCAACCTCAGCCTGCGGCAGATCTCGCCTCACGACGCCGGCCGTCTGGCCAAACGCCCCCACCGCCATCACCGACATCAACCCCAGCAAAATAAACGGTCTTTTCATCATTTCCCTATTATCCCCTAAACCCGAGAAATAGATGCCCCCAACGGCCAAAAAGTTGACTTCTAATGTCAACGTAACTATTACGATAACAAACGGTCAATGCGGCCTGATCACATTGAAAGGTGCTGTAGGAAACTTGTGGTCCGGCCGTCGAATAATCAGCCCCCTCCTGACGCGAGGAGGGGTAGCTCCGCTTCGGAGACGGGGTGGTGGGAGGCTGCTTGCCCGCAGCGTCGTAAACAAAGACCGTCGTTTCGCCCGTCGAAGGCACGACCTTTTTGACCCTTTTCCCGTCGCCGTCGTAGAAATACTCACCCAGTGTGCCGCCGCCATTCGAAGCCTTTACCTGTTTGTTCTCGCCGTCGTACATGTAGCTCTGGCTATTGGCATCCGTCAGCGTGTTGCCCGCCGCATCGTATGTATAGCCCTGCCCGCTGTCCATCCGGTTGTTGTTCGAAGCGTTGATCGCGGGGTTGAATTTGTATCTGTCAGCCGTGCAGACCGCCCCGCCGCAGTTCTTCGGGATCGTCGTAGTGTTTGTCTCGTTCAGATTGCGGTTGCCATAGCGTTTGGCCGTCACATCTTCACTTATGAAATTCATATGCGTCAGCGATCGACAAATTTGCAATATTGCGCTCGAAAGTCTACATTTAGGGATATGCCGACCGACAACGTCTTTATAGTACACCCAAACGCTGAACAGGCCGATGCCCTTAAGGCTTTTGTTAAAGCTCTAAAGATCGATTTCGAAGTGGCCACACCCGACAATATCTACAATCCCGCATTTGTCGCCAAGATCAGAAAGAGCCGTCGCCAGGTCAAACAAGGCAAAGTCACTCGCGTCGAAAAGGCCGATCTGCAGGACTTTCTGGGGTTGCAATGAGCTACCATCTCGACTTTTCCAAACAGGCCGTCAGCGACATTGAGTTTCACAAAAGGTCAGGTAAAAAAGCCGTTCTCAAAAAACTGCTCGTGCTGTTAAGTGAGGTCGCCGAGCACCCCTTCGAAGGCTCAGGCAAACCAGAACCCCTGAAATACGCCCTCAAGGGCTGTTGGTCACGCCGCATCACCAGCGAACATCGCCTCATCTACGAGGTCACGGCCGACACAGTTCATGTCCATTCCGCCCTCGGGCATTACGACTAAATTTAGACCGGTTCCACAATCAGGAAAAGTAAGACTAGGATCAGCCAAATATGAGACCCTCGTTTTCTTCAATTGTCAAAACCAAACGCACCAATCGCATCCCAGATGCATAAATACCCGTGCGCTTGACTTCAGAGGGTAACTTCATAGATGACCCCCTTCTTTTCTGCGCTTGCTATAATGGTTACCTTCATCGATGACAATTTATTTAAGTCGTTTATTGAGTTATGCTTAGAAACTAATCTCCTTCAATTCCCCATTGCCCGCAACCCAAAGCCTTGGTGGCCCCGCCCTCTTCATGTTCACAAGAGGAGCATTCCAAGCCATCGCGATTCGACCATTATTTTCAATCAAGGTCACCCGATCGCCTTCAATTGATGAGAACGGGTAATCAAATCGCTTCGCCCAATTGCCATCTTTGTATTCAAAAATGCCCTTCGAGTGAAATCCAGCCAACAAATTCCCCTCCGCAGTGACGGTTATCGCATCAACTTGCCCAATGGTTGGTAGTCGTTCCGCAGCCGATTCTGAAATTCGAAAAAGGCTGCCATCAAATGTCCGAACAAATCCATGTTCACCGCTTAGAGCGACCTCCTTCGTATAAAGTCCATTCGAGTTCTTTATGACTTTCTCGACCCATCCGCCCTGCTTCTTTACAAAGATCCGATCAGGGGGGATCGTCGACAAATCTGATGAAAGTTTGCCGTCCACAACAAGACCCTGCAAATCTCGGCTATGGAAGATCGCTAACGTGTTGCCGGACAATGGTATAAGACTTGCAAAACAAGCGGATGGCTTGAGTTTCAAGTCGTCGAAACCGCTTGGGCATTCTAGCGTCGGCAGAGATTCGCTTACCCATGAAGAATCTTCGTTATCCCATCGCCAGACGCCCATCGAGATTTGAAGCCAAAAATGGCTGTCAGTCGAGTACATTTGAAATGATTGGATGTCGCCTCGAGAGTAGTATCCGCGTTCATCCGGCGGAGGAAGGGAAACAGATGACCATACCTTGCCATCGAATCGGAGCAAAGTCGCAGTCCTGATGTTGTACGTCCAGAGAAGTCCGTGAGCAGCATCATAGACAGTCTTGCTGAAGTCGTCCGGACCTGAATCGAAAGAGCATGTATATCCCCGATTTATTCCTAATGATGAGTACTCAAAGAGCCCCGCACCCGTTTCTATATATAGATTTCCTTGGAAAAAGGCCGCAACATCAAGCCGGCCATTGTTCTTTACCAATTTGCTAATATTCGATGCTGCGGTTTTTTGTGAGAGCACTTGAGGACAATTCGGGTTCAGAATATTGAGGAAGCCACAGTTATTTGTAGCAATACAAAATATTAGAGCAACTGTGAGAAGCGAGAACCGGACAATGGAAATACTATATTTTCTTCTAGACATAATAGGGAACAATTTTCATTTTCTTCGTCCGGAAATTGAAGTCATTCAAAATCCGAACCCGCAAGGTGTCGGCGTCGGTCGGTCGCGATCTTAGATCATTGAGGCCCACACATTATAGTCCCATGACCCGGTCTTTTTGGATCGGGGATCTTAATACAGCGATTTTCAACTTTGACATCCTCGGTTCCTGGAGCTTTAGGCTTTTTTGTAGGTTTTTGGAATGGGAAATTCCAATTGAATGGCATTGAGGGGCGAGTAGCTCGCAAAAAAGCGGAATTTCCGAAAACACTTCGATATGCCGTTCTTTCTGCACTCACAAGTTGATCCAATTGCGCCTTCGTATATGAGAAAGGGGTCAGTCATGCAATATTGCAATTCTTTCTTCATCCAGCTATCGTACCTTCATTCAAACGCATATGCCTAGAAAAACTCGTACTCTGCGGCCTTCGGCTCGGCTCAAGCCTTGCCGAACTCGCCCGGCTAACCGGACTAAACAGCTCCACCGTCGCCCGCCGCCTGGAATCAGCCCGAACGTCGCTCCGCGATAACGATCACCCCAGCCAACTCGCGTCGCAGGTCATGGCAGCCTATCAAAAGAGAATTGCACGATTGCATGACCGACCCCTTTCCCTTTCTAGAACTACTTTCCTTGCAGAATCGACTCATTTTGCACCAAGTAGAGGTTCACTTGTTTGATTAGCGAGTTATTCACATTCTGTGGATCTTCCGTCAACTCGACGCCCGCCCACGAAGGAGTAGCTAGATGGTCGTGGTCGGAGCCGGGCCTGTCAGCTCTCAAACGCAACAAGTACCTTATAAACGAATCGCGCCCTTCTTCGTCCATATATATTTCAACGAACCCTTTCAAATTGTATTCAATGGTCAGAATCATAATACTAAGAACCTCAAATTAAACTCTTAAAAGAAGAATTTACGCTTTTCTTGGCGAAAGTTTCCATCAAATGTACGTCGATTCACATCAACATGGGGCAATTCGTTCTTTCGCCCAAGATCAATGTGGAAAGACCGATTTGTCCTCGGATTAACATAGCCCCCGATATTGGCCTGCGCAAAATCCAAATCAATATCAACAAATCGGTCGTGTTTTTATCGGGCCAAAACTATCTGTTTTGAACCACATTCCAGACAGATAACACTGTCTCTCTTACCGTGACACCGAAGTCCAACAATTCTTTTGTCTCTATATTCATTTCTTCCCTAATGGACATAAACATTTCGACAAAATCCAGTGAGTCCGGTTTGGTTAGCCAATTTCCAACATTTTCGTATTCAACCCACTCCGAATACCATCTCAATGAAATTGAGTCATGTAATTCGCGTTTAGCTATGACCTCAATGTGCGAGAACAAATCAACTATGGTTCTACCAAAAGAATCTCGTTTAAGATCTCGCTCTACAATTTGTTCAAGTTCATTCATGTGAAATCCAGATTGAAGCTTTTCCGTTGATATCTTTACGCCCCAATCTACAAACAATGTAGTCTGCAATTGTCGGATAAAAACAAGATCTTTCTGCACAGAAGTTTTCGTATTACCCGAATGTGAGATAAATTCTTTAAGCAATCGTCGTAAGGTTTTTGGATGATCATTCATTTGTAAAGACATCGGTTATAGTTATCTGCGGCTCGACCTGCACACAATGACGAACAAGTTCCAAAGGCTCCGCTGAAATAACCTGCTTCAAATGCTAAAAGCAATTTGCTTGCGGCATTTGCCGCCCTACCAGCCCACTTACCTCCGTTACTCAACCATCTGTGTTGGCCGCCGAAAGTTCTCTCTACAGCTCCACGTAAACCTTCTTTGCCTAAGACTCTGTGCTGCCAACTTGTGCCCCCTGAAGGCGTCGTTCCGCCAATCGGGGTTCTTGGGTAGGTACCCACAGCAGCATTCGTGATAGAGTTGCCAATGGCCGCAATAGAACCCGCATTCGTCGCAACTTGAAGTAAATCGCCCACATCCTCACCTCCAATGGAATCGCCTAAGGCCTTTGCTGCTAAATCGGGACGTGATTCATTTGCACATCGCTGAAGACAGCTAGAATATTCTCGAGCATAGCTACAGTTTCTTTTAGGTTGATTCGGTTGGGGTTGACTTGTACAAGGAGTGCTTCCACCATTTTCGTTTGGCGAGTTGCTGAAAATGTTACTTGACGGAAGGGAATTTAAAGATGTAAAAGAGGTAACGATGCTTTCACCAGATCCATTCACTTGGACTGGCGTCTTATCACCATCAAAGTCCCAATATTTCCCTTTCTCATTCCAGCGAGCTTTAAGTTCCTTATCATATTCTCCATCCTTATCGCCAACATATCTGCCGTTTTCGTCCACGTGAGCAAGCCCGAAAGGATCAATGTATTTCAAAGGATTATTTAAAACATATACATAAAGGTTCCAAGATTGTGGGCTCGTTGGTTGTGTATCATTAAAGAATTCATCGGCACTTGTAAATCTGCCATGTTGGTAATTATTATAACGGTTTTGCGCGAAATCTAATTGCGTCTCGCCGTCGCGTTCATACCCAGTGAATTGTTTTCTCACGGTGTCGGCGTCGTAACCTAGGCCGGTTGTACGTTGGGCTGTCACGATCTCCTCACCAAATGGATGGTAGTCGTGGCGGGCGGTGACATTGCCGTCGCGGTCAGTGTTGATTCGTGGGCTGCCGAGGTGGTCCGCCGTCAGGTATGCGACCTTTGCGTCTTCGCCAGAAGCAACGATCGTCGAGTATTCCGCGATCTGTTTGCCTGCTGCGTCATAGACGAAGATCGTCGTTTCGCCCGTCGAAGGCACGACCTTTTTGACCCTTTTCCCGTCACCGTCGTAGAAATATTCG
>JBGAVK010000005.1:0-101941 GCA_044228165.1 Pyrinomonadaceae bacterium
GCAAGGTGATGCACATCGCTCCCGGGCCTGTCGTGACGACCTTTGAATTTAAGCCCGACGCCGGGGTCAAATATTCGAGGGTCACGGGCCTAGTTGACGACCTGTGTCTAGCCCTCAAGGCCCCGTCGATCCGAATCGACCGTATCCCCGGAAAGGCTTACGTCGGTATCGAGGTGCCGAATCAAAACCGCGAAGTCATCTTTCTTCGCGAGGTTATCGAGTCGGCCAAATTTACTGAATCTTCGTCGCTGCTGACGCTTGGACTTGGCAAAACCATAGATGGAGCGAAGTATGTCGCCGATCTCTCAAAAATGCCGCATTTGCTTATCGCCGGAGCGACAGGTGCGGGTAAATCTGTCGGTGTGAACACGCTGGTGATGTCGATCCTTTACAAGGCAAAGCCTGATGAGGTGAAATTCATCATGGTTGACCCAAAGCGTCTCGAACTCGGGCTTTACGCAGACATACCGCATCTGGCAACGCCGATCATTACAGATCCAAAACGAGCGGCTGTGTCGCTTCGCTGGGCAGTGGTTGAAATGGAACGCCGGTATAAGGATCTCGCCGGCTATGGCGTCAGAAACATAGATGGTTATAACACCGAGGCCCGCCGCCGCAACGAACTCGAAATGTGGGATGAGAACGGCGAGCCGCACCGCAAGTTGCCATACATCGTCATCATCATCGACGAACTCGCAGATCTCATGATGGTCAGCGGCAAAGAGGTCGAAGAATCGATCACGCGGCTTGCACAGATGGCACGTGCGGTGGGCATTCATCTGGTGCTCGCGACGCAGCGCCCGTCGGTCGATGTCATTACGGGACTCATCAAAGCAAATTTCCCGTCCCGTATAAGTTTTAGGGTTTCGAGCAAGGTTGATTCGAGGACCATCATCGACGGTAACGGAGCTGAAAGTCTGCTGGGACAGGGTGATATGTTGTTTTTGCCACCCGGAAATTCGAACGTCACGCGTGTCCACGGGGCCTACGTCAACGAAGCCGAGATCGGTAAGGTCGTCGAATTCGTCAAGGCTCAGGGCCGGCCCGAATACGATACGACCATTACCAAAACCGAAGAAGAACTCGACGACAGCGGCGATCTGCCGGGTCGTCGCGATCCACTGTTCATGGACGCTCTCAAATGTGTCGTCCAGGCAAAACGCGGCTCGACCTCGCTGTTGCAACGCCACCTGCGGATAGGCTATGGCCGTGCCGCCGCCATCCTCGACGCCATGGTCCGCGAAGGCTATATCGGCGAGATGGACGGCTCGACCCGTGCCCGCCCCGTATTGCAAAAGGCATACGACGACCTTCAGGACATCAACGAAGGTGCGTTGGGTGACGAATAGTCGTTAATTTTAGAATGGATGAGAAGGAAAGAAAATTTGACCAGAGCGGTATTCGACTCGCTTCGATAGTTTTGATTACAGGGGTTTTTTCGGTGATTGTCAGCATATTTTTTGATGACTCATTTGATGCAAGAGCTGCGGTCGCTAAACTATTCGTTTCCATGGTGGCTTTCTTGCTCATCTACGGTATTTATAGAGCGATCGCCAATGTTCGGACAAACGGGCGGTTATAGCACGATGGATTTGAATGTGGTGCTTCCGCGACTGTTATTTTTGACGGTCTTGTTTTGTTTCGCATCTTCGTGTAGCGATCGAAAAGTATATGATTTGTCGTCGAATACGTCTGTTTCGGATTCGCGAATCATTAACATCAACACCGCAACCGTCTCAGACCTCGAAAAGCTGCCGTATGTCGGCCGAAAAACCGCTGAGGCAATAGTGGAATTTCGTACTGCGAACGGCCCGTTTCGCCGGGTCGAACACCTGATGCAGATCCGCGGCGTAAGTGAAAAGCGGTTCGCGGCAATGCGTCCACTGATAAAGATCGAATAATGAATTAGACAATGCCGGCTGACCGTCATCTTAATGATTTCGCTCGCTTTCCCGTGCTTTGGCTCGCGGCATCAGTGGCGGCAGGGATATTGGCGGCAAACTACATTGACGTTGGAATTTCGTTCTCCGTACTATCCGCGATCCTGTTAGCTGCCGTTGCAGTCTCAATTCCACACAAAAGTTTCGCATCGGTTTTGATCATGGCGGCATTCGTTTTTGCCGGTGTTGCACTTCTGAGTCTCGAGCGGTCTGGTATCACGCCGGATCGTATTCGTTCACTGTACGACAACGGTATCCTGACATCCGCTGCACCGGTGGAAGTCGAAGGAATAGTCAAATCCAGTGAACCGACAGTCGATGGAGAGATCTTGACATTAAAAACGGAGAAACTTTGGTTTCGCGGCGAGCAATTAGATGTTTCCGGAAATGTTCGGATGTATCTTGTTCAGAATACGGCCACGTTTGAACCGATGGGACTGCGGTACGGTTCGCGTATTCGAGCGGCGTGCAAATTGGAACGGGAGGACGAATTTCTCAACCCCGGCGTTTTGGCGAAGCGCGAGGTTCTCGACCGGCTTGGTATAGATGCGACCTGTTCTCTTAAGAGTCTTCAATTGATCGAGCACATCGCGGACGAAAGCGTTTTTGTGCCGCTCGCGTGGGTCTATGAACAGCGGGCAAAGCTGATCGATGCTTTTCGCAAGAATCTGAGCCCGAGACCGGCCGGTGTGATGATTGCCTCTCTTTTGGGCGATAAAAATTTTCTCGACAAAGACACTGCGGAACTTTTTCGCGACGGCGGAACGTTTCATATTCTCGTCATTTCCGGACTTCACATTACATTTATCGGTGGGCTCCTGTATCTGATCTTGAAGCGGCTCACGGGTAATCGCTGGTTGCAGTTTCTAGTGACGAATGCCGTATTGTGGGCATACACGGCCGCTGTTGGTGCTGATGTTCCGGTCGTGCGAGCTGCGGTGATGTTTACCGTGGTCTCATATTCGTTTGCCATTTATCGACAGCAGAACCTGCTCAACTCGCTCGGCGTATGCATGCTGATATTGCTGGCGTGGCGGCCTTCAGACCTTTTCAATCCGTCATTTCAACTCACGTTTGTCAGCGTCGCCGCGATCATCGCGATCGCGTATCCATTGATCGAGCATTTAAGGCGGATCGGGTCATGGACGCCAACACCTACTAACCCATTTCCGCCAAGGGTCCCACTTTGGATGCGCCGATCTTGTGAGACTCTGTATTGGAACCTAGATGCATGGTCGATCGAATCTAAGAGGCAGACCTGGTCGGCGAAGCTATTCAAATCGCCATATTTGGCCGGCAAATTGACGGGCTTCGGACAGCGTTTGTTTCGATACATATTCGAAGGTGTGCTCGTATCCGCAATTGTCCAGATATCGATGCTTCCGCTTACGGTCGTTTATTTTCACAGGGTTTCAGTCGCGTCGATCGCGTTGAATCTCTGGGTAGGATTTTTTATTGCGCTCGAAAGTTTCGCTGCAGTCGCAGGCGTTTTGGTCATGAGTACAAGCGAATATGCCGCAAATTCAATATTTGTGATGGCGGAGATATTTGATCGTGTAATGCTCTGGATGCCCCGGTTGTTCTCAGATAATGGATGGGCGAGTTTTCGCTTGCCGGCATACTCTGCGGGAGCGGCCGCCATATATTTTCTTTACTTAATTCCACTTGTTGTGATCGCGATCTATTTAGCGGGATGGCGCCCGTTTGACCTTAGAAAGTTGTCCGGCATAAAGAAACGCTCATTCATTACCGTCGTTTCGGCACTTCTTGTACTGGGATCGGCGATCGTGTTTCACCCATTGAGCTCGCCGCGAGCAGACGGCCGACTAAGGATCGATTTTTTGGATGTGGGGCAGGGTGACTCTGCTCTTGTAAGCTTTCCCGATGGTTCTACAATGCTCATAGACGGCGGAGGCCGACAGGAATACAAATCTACCGAGATCGAAGGCGAACGATTTGTCCGCGACAGTCGAAGTATCGGTGATGCAGTAGTCTCTGAGTATTTGTGGCAGCGCGGTTACTCGCGAATCGATCATATTCTCGCTACCCATGCAGACGCGGATCACGTCCAGGGATTGGCCGATGTTGCCAGGAACTTCCAGATAGGCTCCGCGCTTTTGGGAAGGATCCCGCCGGATGATCCGGACCTCACAGAATTGATGGTAGTGCTTGAGCGACGCGGCGTTCCGATCGAGACCGTTTTCAGAGGCAATAGGTTCAAAGTCGGCGGGGTCGATGTCGAGATACTGTATCCTCCGTCATCCGCCGATCCTAGTACCGTTTCGAATAATGACAATTCGGTCGTCGTGAGGCTGACATATGGAAGCCGTTCGTTCCTTATGACGGGCGATATCGAGCGAAATGCAGAAGCTATGTTACTGGCAGCGGGCGGCACCTTAGCCGCTGACGTCGTAAAGGTGCCCCATCACGGCAGCCGGACGTCATCGACAAAAGGGTTGATAGATGCTGTCGGAGCGGCCTACGCGGTAATTTCGGTTGGCAGATCGTCACCGTTCGGACACCCGCATCCGGACGTTATTGAGCGATGGACAGCAAGCGGGGCAAAGGTGTTAAGGACGGGGACCAGCGGAATGATCTCGTTTTCTACTGATGGACGCGATCTGCAGTTGCAGTCTTTCCAACCTTGAAAAAGGCCGGAGCGTTGGAACTCCGGCCTATATGGTTACTTTACCTAAAAAAACCTAATTTATGATATCCGTGTAAAACGCATTCTTCCACACATCACCTTCTTTTTGGCTGAATGACGCCACCCAGAAACCCGAAGGCAGAGCAGCACCGTCGCATTTACCCTTTACGGAGGCGTGGTATGTGACCAGAGCGACATCAGCCGAAAGCGAAATTGCCGCCGGATCGTGGAACGTATAGGCGAGGCCCTCGCATTTCGGTTCAGACCAGTTTTTAATGGCGGCAGCCCGGTCAAGCACTCCCTTTCCGGATGCGTATTGAAAATCCTTTCCCATAACAGACTCGACACCCTTGACGTCGCGAGCGACCCAAGCGTCCCAACCGGTCTTTTCGACGGCCATCAGAGCGTCAGCCAGGGGATCCGGCTTAGCGTCGGCAGGTTTTGCCTCCTCCTTCTTGGCAGGAGCGGCCGCAGGTGGGGCCGCGGGCTTGGCTGTCGGATCGATGACCGCGTTCTCCATGTAAAGCAGAGCTTTCCATTTGTCGCCTTCTCGAATGTAAACGCTCGAAGCCCAGACTGCCGCAGGGACTTTCTTGCCATCGCATGTGCCGTCCTGAGTTCCCTTGAATGTGAGAACGGCGACATCGGGGCCGATCATACGCATATTGTCATCCGAAAGCGAGTAACTTTTAATATCGCACTTGGCGTCGGCCATTGCCTTGATCATCGCTGCCTTGTCCATGCGGCCCGATTTGCCAAATCCGATGCCCTTTGCAGAGTAATTGTCCTCTGACCATTTAGTATCGTGGTTTTTCCAAGCTTCCCAGCCGCCTTTTTCAAGCGTCATAAGAGCTTCTTTTGTCGGGGCCGCCGCAACGGGCTTAGCCGCCGAATTTGCATTCGAGACGTTGGCGTTGTTTGCCGCCGGGGCGTTGTTGCCGGCCGGGGCTCCGCAGGCGGCGAACATTGTCGCGGCCGCTAACGAGATCGTCAAAATTCTTATCCGTTTCATAGTCTTTCTCCTGTTTCTACCGAATTAATATTTAACAAAAACGATCGAAGGCAAAGACAAATTTCGGCCCGTCGATATAAGTGTCGTTACATAACTTTTTTGGAAGTGTTAATACTATACATCCGTTTGGGGTTTTAACGGTAACAAAAGTAATAACCATCTGCCCAATTAAAAAAGGGCTGCGTGATGCAGCCCTTTTCCATAGTGAATTCCGATAGACTATTTCTTCATCGGAGCTTGTTCGAACATATAAGCGAGCTTCCAGGCATCGCCTTCTTTTACATAAACAGCGGTCTGCCACAGGTCGCCGTTCGGTTGGCCGTCGCATTTCCCGTCAGCGTTTCCTTTACCGGTAAGGATCTCAACGGTTGGTGAGATCGATGTTGCAAAGGTATCGGTAAAGCTTGTCTTCGTGATGCCTTCGCACTTCATTGTTTCGGTCCAAGTTTTGATCGTATCAGCTTTGGTGCCAATGTAGCCGCCCATCGGATTTACAAAGGCAAAAGTCGATGCGATATTTGCCTCGAACCATTTAGAATCCTTGTTGCGGAACGCTTCCCAGCCGGCGGCGTGGGTCTTGGCTAAAGCTTCGGTGTTAGCCGATGCTGTAGGCTTTGCCGGCTCGGAGGCAGGAGCGGCAGCGTTTGCGTTAGCGGCTGATTTGTCGTCTTTCTTTGGCTCAGCAGCCTTTTCATCTTTCTTAGCGTCAGCTGCCGGCTTTTCTTCCTTCTTCGCATCAGCCGCGGGCTTTTCTTCCTTCTTGGCATCAGCAGGCTTGGCCTCTTCCTTCTTTTCGCTTGACGGAGGGGCCATTATCGGAGTTTCCGAGTGCCAGGCGGCCTGCCACTTTTCGCCGTTGCGGACCCAGATCGTACCAGCACGGACGGGCTTCACATCAACCATCGAACTTTTCGGGCCTTCGTTGCACTTACCCGTACTTTCATTCTTGTAAGTGAAAGCATAGGTGTCGTCATTGATCTTCGAGACCTGTCCGTCTGAGAGTTTGATCTCATAGCCTTCGCATTTTGCTCCGCTGATCATCTTAAGGACGCCGGCCTTGCTCATTACGTCTTTCCCGTAGCCCATAACGGCTTTATCAGAAAGGAATCCCTCGAAAAATTTGCTGTCGCCCTTGGCGTAGGCTTCGTTTGCCTGCTTCTCAAGTGCCATCAGAGCGTCGGTTGTCGGTGCCGCAGCGACCGGTTTGGCGGTATTGGTGTTGGTGTTTGCCGGTTTGTTTTCGGCCGGAGCTCCGCATGCTGCAAGCAAAGCAGAGATCGCGAGAATTACAAATAATAGTGACTTTTTCATAAATTTTCTCCTCAAAGAAAGTCTGGGTTTTAAACACAAAAGCCCGAAAGTCTTACCTCACATAAAACCCCTCGAGCGTTCCTAAAGCCGTCCTAATTGGGTATAGTTTTAACACCAATACCAGATGTTGTCAAGTGAAAACGGTCAACTGCGGCGGGCATAAAACGTTTTATTATCGCCCCTTACGCCGACCAGACTGAAATAGAGGTGGTCAAATTCGGCGTTAACAAATGGGAAATGTATCGTCCCGAACATGAACAGTCCACCGGGCAGTCCATCCTTTTCAAAACTAGCGAGCTTTTCGCATTTACCGTCCGTCGTGACGTGCCAGAGCGCCGCAACATTCTCCTTCTGGCTCGGTGCGTTTTCAGCAGTCGTTGTAAAGAAGAGATCGTCTCCCATTTTCTTTGCATAAAAGACAGTGCCGGTAACCTCGCCGAGCGTGGTGCGTTCGAGCGTAGAGCGGTTAACGCGGGTTATCCGGTTGTCGCGAAACTCAGCGTCGGTGCCGTAATAGAGACTTTCCTCATCAAACAAAATGCTGACGGCACGCCAGCTTTCATCTCCGCTGCCGACGACCTCAACAGTCTGAAAACCGTCATTGGTTCTCACAATTCGGCACTCAGGGTCATTATCGCCGGTTAGGCAATAGATGCTGCCCGTCAGTTCGTCGAAATATACACCGTGAATATGTTTGATCTCACCGGCACCAAAGGTGTATGCGACCGAAAGCGTATCGCTGCCGGGGATATACTTGTAAACATGCATCGTGCCGCGTTCGTCATTAGCGAGGTATTCGCCAAAGTAAACGCCGCCGTCTTGATCGACCGCACACCCGGCCCGAAGGACACGGCAAGGGCGTTCGAGGCCAACGAGTGGTAAGTACTTGCCGTCGCGGATGACGCCGACGGTTTTGTCGAACGTAACGAAAACGTCGCCGTTGTAGAGCGGGATGACGTTATAGACCATGAACCGCAGCAACCGTTGAAACGGGCGGAATATTGCAGCGGCGGACTTCCACGCCGGAGCGCCGACGCGACCGATCTCTTTGAACGGAGGCGTAAGCGTAGTCGAATGAAAGATACGGTTTTGACGAGAAAGGTAGTAATTGCCTGGCTCGGCCCATTCGACCGTGTAGCCGGTGAGTTCAGGAATTTGCTCGACTTTCCAATCCATCAGGCTGCCTTTTTGCAGAAAAATGATCCGATCGCCAGCACATCCATCTTTGTCCGCATAAAGCACTCGATCGCCTCGCTCGGTTTGCAGACTATCGGTTCATTCTCGTTAAAGCTCGTATTTAGAATGACGGGAATCCCGGTCTTTTCGTTGAATTTGGAGATCAGGTCGTAATAGAGCGGATTTTCGTCGCGGGCGACGGTCTGCAATCGGCCCGTGTCGTCAACGTGATTGACGGCTGATAAACGCTCGCGCCATTCCTCGCGGATCTTATAGACGTGAAGCATAAAGGGCGACGGATAGTCCTGCTCAAAGATCTCGCTCTGACGCTCGACGAGCACGGACGGAGCGAATGGACGGAATGATTCGCGGTGCTTGATGCGGGCATTGAGGATGTCCTTCATGTTCGGATATCCGGGATGCGAGAGTATAGAACGGTTGCCGAGCGCTCGCGGTCCCCACTCCATTCGTCCCTGAAACCAGCCGATGACGTTGCCGTTCTTGACCTCGTCGGTCGTGACGTCGATTAGCTCTTCGCGGCTAAGTTTACGGTACCCGATGCCGTAGCGGTCGAGTTCGCTTTTGATCTCAGCGTCGGAATATTCGTCGCCTAGATACGAATCTTTCATCACCCAACGTTTGTCTTCTTTGAGAAGAGCGTTGCTGACATATAGCGCCGCTCCGAGTGCAAGTCCGTCGTCACCGGCGGCGGGCTGGATGCAGTGTTCGGTGAAGGGCGTTTCGAGCAGCGCCTTGCCGTTCGCAACGCTGTTTAATGCGCAGCCACCAGCCATCGCCACTTTGTTTGTCTGAACGATGCCATGAAGATCATTGAGAACATGCATATAGTATTTCTCAAATATCTTCTGCAGGCTAAACGACACATCCATATCCCGCTGGGTTATCTCGCTATACGGTTCGCGTGCCGGGCCGAGTTCGTTGACGAACCTGTCAGAATACAGCCGGTGTACGATCATTTCGCCGCCGTCGGTGATCTCCATGCCCTGGTTCGCACCGAAGGGTAAGAAGTAGTCGTAGTTTAATTCAAAACCGTTCTTAGTAGGATTCAGAATATCCTTGAAAAAATCCGCATAGACATCCGTTCCGAGAGGGGCTAGACCCATGACCTTCCCTTCATCGCCGTATTTCGGATAGCCGATGAATTGGCATACCGCCGTGTAAAGCGTTCCGAGCGAATGCGGTACAAACACTCGTTTGAGCGGCTTTATCTCGTCGCCCGTACACTCGCTCATCATGCACGAGACAAAATCGCCAGAACCGTCGATCGTGATCCCCGCCGAGTGGTCCCATTCGGATGCAAAATACGCACTTGCAGTATGAGCAAGATGATGTTCGACGTTAAATGCTTTGAATTTGAGTTTCGCCGGGTCGATATCACATTCGCGGGCGATCATCGTGTTGAGATCGTCAAAGGATTTGCTTTTGCTGCGGATGCGGGCGAGGTTGAGCAGCTTTCCGGGATTTTTGATCGCGAACTCGAGCTTTTTATGAAGGTTCGCCGACGAATCGCGGCCGACCGCAACATACTCGACATCAGCGAGCGTGATGCCCGCCATTTCGAGACAACGGAGAATGGATAACTTTGGGAAACCGGCGAAGTATTTGACGCGGTTCAAACGCTCCTCAGCGATCGCCGCGACCGGTTGACCGTCTATCAAAAGTGCCGCGGACGAACCCGCGTGAAAGGTGTTGATCCCCAGAATAATGCTCATTTGTGGCGTCTTTGCAAAAGATTAAATCTACCATAAAGAGAGGCAGAAGTCAGAAGCCGGAAGATACGATGATCCATCCAGTCGAATTATGTATTTTGACCTCAATGTCTGAAGTGCCGGATCCCAGTGAATGCCATCGCGATGCCGTGTTCATTGGCGGCGGCGATGGATTCTCCGTCTTTTATCGAGCCGCCTGGCTGGATGATGGCTTTGACGCCGTATCTCGCGGCTTCGTCAACATTGTCACGGAACGGGAAAAACGCGTCAGATGCCAGAACCGAGCCTTTGAGCGGCAGCTCAAACCTTTCGGCGCGCATTGCGGCGATACGAACCGAATCGACGCGATTCATTTGTCCGGCACCGACACCAAGTGTCTGATGCGCGTTGGCAAAGACGATTGCGTTCGATTTGACGTGCTTGCAGACCGTCCAGGCAAGCTGCATGGCGTTGAGTTCGGCCGTCGATGGCCGGCGGTCGGTGACAATATTGAGATCGGTGGTGCTGAGCTTATGAACGTCCTGTTCCTGAACAAGGAAGCCGCCGGATATCTGTTTGTACTCAAGCCGGGGGGCGATGCGATCCATAGCCAGGGCACCGGTTATCGGGTGGCCCATTCTTAGAATTCTTAAGTTCTTTTTCGATCGAAATAACTCAAGAGCATGGTCGTGATAATCAGGTGCGACGATGACTTCTGAAAATACTTCGATCACAGAAGCCGCAGTCCCGGCATCGACAGTCCGGTTAAACGCGACGATACCTCCAAATGCCGAGACCGGGTCAGTCGAAAGTGCACGACGGTATGCCTCTAAATTGTTTGGACCTCTGCCAACGCTGGACGGATTTGTGTGTTTGATTATCGCGACGGCAAGCTCGTCAAGATCCTGAACAAGGTTCCAGGCGGCTTCGGCATCGACGTAGTTATTGAACGACATTTCCTTGCCGTGAAGCTGTTCGGCACCTGCAATGCCGCCGCCTTCGGTCGTATATATAGCCGCCCGCTGGTGAGGATTTTCTCCATAGCGGAGGTCGGTGATCTTGGCGAGGTCGATGGTCTGGTACACCGGGAGTTCGTTGGTTGCTGACGGTGACCCCGTCGCTACCGCTCCCGGTTCTGACTCGGGTGCCGGTATCCCTTCATCCTCGTCTAGCTCGATGAATGCTAAATGTCCCAGCGGATTTAATGGTTCCAAACGGTCGATGTCGGCGTTGCTTAGCTGCTTTGCAAGATAGGACGAGATCGCGAGGTCATAGCTCGCGGTCCGCGTGTATGCCAAAGCTGCGAGACGGGCGCGGGTTTCGAGCGAGAGCGAACCGTCATTTGCATTGAGTTCCTCAATGATCTCAGGATATAGGCGGGGGTCTGTAACAACGGCGACATCACGCCAGTTCTTCGATGCCGAGCGGATCATCGCCGGGCCGCCGATATCGATGTTTTCGACAGCTTCGTCGAGCAAAACGCCATCCTTTGCTATAGTTTCTTCGAACGGATAAAGGTTGACGACGACCATGTCGATCGGCTCGATACCGTACTCGCTCATCGACGCGACGTGTTCGGGGTTGTCACGAAGAGCGAGAAAGGCGCCGTGCATTTTCGGGTGGAGCGTTTTAACGCGGCCATCCATCATTTCTGGAACACCCGTCACATCAGACACTTCCTTTACCGTCAATCCGGCATCGCGAAGTGAGCGTGCGGTGCCGCCTGTCGATATGGTCTCAACGCCGAACCCGGCTAGAGAAGCGGCTAATTCATCGAGGCCGGTTTTGTCCGAAACACTTATCAGCGCACGTTTTATCTTTCTCAATTCGGTCATAAATAAAAAATAAAAAAGCGGCCCCTGATGACCGCTTTTGGCTAAAAAACTATTTTCAATCCCACCGCGGAAACGACCGTTTCCGAAAACTCAACATCACACTCACCGCTTAGCTTCACAGCTTAAAAGAAGAACCGTCCCAGAAACAAAAGGCTGAGAACGAAGATCATCGCGTAAATTATAATTTTGATTAGACTCATAAAATCCACTATCCTGAAATCGAGCCCCTTGATCAAAGTGCAAAAAGCAATTCTATGCCCGTTCTCACTCCGATGTCAAAAAAATCGCTTTCGATTTCGGCTGTTTTTGCCTGGTTTTTACTAATTTTACAATTCTTTACATTTTCCGCCGCTCAGGACATAGAAATTGAGATCAAGATCGGTGATCGTGGGCCCGCAACGGCTGAAGTCGAGGGCCGATATCTCAACCCTTCTTTGCGAAAAAATGCGCGCAATCTGTCGTTTTTAAATGAGTACGCGGGGGTTAGCGGCCTTGCCGAGCGGATCTCAGATCTGGGCTTGGCCGACCAAGGCGGAACCACACTCACGAGCAAACGATTCGGTCCGGGCGACTATGTCGCAAGCGGCGAGATTGCACTTTGGCGGAATAATGTTGATCTGTCGCCACTGAAACAATCATCGGCCTCGGCCCACATATCTTGGATCAAGGATGATACGGGATTGATTATGCTCGACGATCTGTTGCCGCAGGGGAGCGGCCCGAAGATGTCGGCAAAGGTCAAATTCATTTTGCCGCCTGGCTGGAAGGTATATTCGACGGCCTCAAATTCATCGGCGGCCGTTTACGAGGTCGCAGACGTTGAAGCGGCATCATTCGTGATCGGCCGTCGCTGGCGCGAGATCAACGAAGGTGGTATCAGGTTCTTGGTCTTCGGCGATCGGCAGTTCACGGACGACGATGCCGCCAAAATGGCCTCTGAAGTCTTTGAAAATTATGTAAAGGTCTTTGGCTCGGCCCCGGTTCATAAGATCCAGATCGCGTTGTTCCAATTTCCCCACGCGGTGTCAGCGGGTAACTGGGAGGCAGACACTAGGGGCGGCCAAGTGACTATCGTTTCGTCCGATATGCCGTTCAAAACTCAGTCGATGCAGCGTTTGCATGAGCAACTGCGGCACGAGTTTTTTCATTTGTGGATCCCCAACGGCGTGAACCTCACCGGGAACTACGACTGGTTTTACGAAGGATTTGCATTGTACCAGTCGCTGAAGACGGGCGTCGGTGTGAATCGGCTGCGGTTCGAAGATATGCTCGATACGCTTTCGCGCACGATCAATATTGACTCGATGAGATCAAAGAAACTCTCTCTAACCGAAGCGTCAAATGACCGGTGGACCGGGTCCAATACGCAAGTTTATGCCCGCGGAATGCTCGCCGCTTTTCTTTGCGACCTTGCATTGCTTGAAGCGTCAAAAGGGAAGCGATCAGTTACCGGACTTGTAAGTGAGATCTATGAAAGGCATCGGCCGCCGGCTTTAGCAGCAGATGGGACGGCAACCATAATTGCCGTAATGCGCTCTTACGCTGAGCTTAAGCCGATCATTGATCGATACATTATCGGCAGAGAAGACTTTGATTGGCCGTCGCTCTTACGCCGCGCCGGGATCGAAGCCGAGATTTCCGATCAAATAATAAATCTACGAGTAAAGGCAAAGCCATCGGGCCGGCAAAAGGAAATACTCGACAAGTTGGGGTATAATAACTGGCGAAAATTGGGTTCGAAGTAACAGATGAAAATGCGCGTTCTTACTATTTTATTTTTGGCTCTGGCGGGATTGTTTCAGTGTGGCTGCAGTTGGTTCGACACAGGAGTTTTTGGTGCCAGCGACACTGCCACAGTGATCGCAAAGACGGCGCAGATCCGCACTTCATATTCAGTTGTTGCCGCCGACCTCTTAGAAGTGAAACGCGGCGATTCGTTGGATGTCATTGATCAGGTCGAGTTTGAAAAGGTTCCATGGTTCCGCGTCAGGGCACATGACGAAGCTGAGACCGAAGGCTGGATCGAGGCGCAGAATGTCATTACGAGTGATACCCTTGCAAAATCAAAGAAGTTGGCCGAGGAATTTCAATCCCGGTCACCGCAGGCGGCGGGCGTCATTCGATCCGCCTCAAACCTACGCAGTGCCCCGGACATGAATCCTGAGAATGTGCTTTTCAAGCTGGCGAACGGATCGACCTTCGAGATCATGGAGTGGAAGTTCGTTCCGAAGCAGGAGGTCCCTGACGTCGATGACGCACCAAAAGGGCAGCAGAAAAAAGGCAAACGATCTAAAAATGAGGAATTAGAGGCGGCGAAAGAAGGCGAGCCCGAAAAGCTCGAAGATAAGTATGACATCTGGTATCAGGTGAAACTCGACCCTTCGGTTTCGCCGGCTCCAGCAGGATGGCTTTTTGGCCGCCAGGTCGAACTTCAAGTGCCGAGCGATATCGTCTTTTTTCAGCAGAATAACCGCAAATTTGTTACCTGGCAGCGGCTCGACGGCGATTCTGCTAACAAGGTCGGTGTCGGTGACAAATCGCTAGCTCCGGGCAGTTGGGTGATACTTGCGCGCAACAGTTTCTCAAAACCGATCGACGGCATTGAACCTGATTTTGACAGCATACTGGTGATGGCGTTCGACAAATACGATCAGAGCTATTATACGGTGTGGAAAACCACGCCGAATACGGAGCTCTGGGGCAGACTTCCACTGAAAGTTGAGGGTAAAGGTGATAACAAGACCTTCTCGGTCTCGGTCCGCAATCCGAACGGACAAATGGATGAGAAGCGGTTTGTTGTATTCAAAGACAAGAACCGGATGAAGGTCACGCCGCCTGAGGACATGGCGCAATACGAGACAAAGACCAAAAAGTGAGACCCGCAAATGGAAGATCTGAACGACCCATTTACCGAACCCGTCGAGATCGAGATCACCGATTCGCTTGACCTGCATTCATTCAACCCAAAGGATATCAGGTCCGTTGTCGAAGCATACTTGCCTGAGGCACTTAAAAAAGGATTCCCGATTGTAAGGATAATTCACGGCAAAGGCGTAGGGGTCCAGCGCGAGATCGTCAGAAAGGTGCTTTCCGAGACCGATTTTGTGCGAAAATTCAAAAACGCACCGGAGTTTTCGGGCAGTTGGGGAGCGACGATAGTGGAATTGGACGTCTAGATCTCTTCGATCAGATCAGCCCACGAATCATCTTCAGGTGTATAGTCCGGATAGACGGCGATCAGTACATCGTTCTGCTCCGCTATTCTTCGTTCTGCCTCATCGAGCCGTTTGGCGAGTAAAGAGCTTTTCTGCTCGAGATCTTTCAAATACTTCCTTCTCTCTTTATAAATGCGGTCAATGTAGAAGAGATAGGTGAACTGCAGGCCGACAATGCCGGTCAGCACAAGTGACAACAGGATAAGTAAATACATCAGCATAAAATTCAGAAGTGTATTGGCATCGCGTGTTTTGAGGAATTATAACTTTGAACTCAGCGAAATGAAAAGTAGAATCAAAGCATAGTATTTTTCGCGGCAGGAGAGAAGATAATGGATCAGGACATAGTTAATTCTAATCCGGAAGCGCCAAAATTTGACCGGCGCGAGTTTTTGGTGACGTCTATACTGGCGGCGGGTGTCTATGCATCGGCTGTTTCACCGATACAAGCTCAGACGACCATAAAAACTGACAGTGTCGGTCTAACGACTGGCGAGGTCAAGATCCCGGTATCAGATGGCGTGATCCCGGCATATCGTGCAATGCCCGAGAAAAAGGGCGGGAAATTCCCGGTCGTTATTGTTATACATGAGATCTTTGGCGTTCACGAATGGATACAGGATGTCTGCCGCCGATTTGCGAAACTCGGATATATGGCGGTCGCCCCGGCACTATATGCACGCGAAGGTGAGGTCAAAGACCTAAAGGACTCGCGCGAGATCAATCGCCAGGTGTATTCGAAAATACCGGATCCGCAATCTATGTCGGACATTGATTCGACCGTTGTTTGGGCGTCAAAAAACAGCGGCGATACAAAGAAATTGTCGATCACAGGGTTTTGCTGGGGCGGCCGGATAACCTGGCTCTATGCTGCTCATAATCCCAAGGTGAAAGCCGGGGCCGCGTGGTACGGAAGAGTAGTTCCGACAGCAAACTCGCCGGTGAACACTCTTCAGCCGACGACCCCGATCGATTATGCGAAAGACTTGAAAGTTCCGGTGATCGGACTTTATGGCGGTCTCGATACTGGAATACCGCTTGACGGTGTTCAGAGAATGCAGGATGAACTTAAGAAAGGGAAGTCCAAGTCTGAGATCATAGTTTTCCCGAACGCCAAGCACGGCTTTCACGCCGACTATCGCGACTCTTATAACAAACAATCTTCGGAAGACGCCTGGGCAAAGGTCTTGGCCTGGTTCAAAAAGAACGGTGCCAGATAGCCGAAGATCGTGGTAATTTACGCCATTTTTTTCAAGGTCACGCACTTAAAATTCAGATAATTGATATGACGACTGCAAATTTAAAATTAATGTACACGCTTTTGTGTGACGACGTTCGGATAGAAATGGGTAATAAGATATCGCTCATGGGGATCTTTCAAAATATCATGGTCGAGAAACTGCCGGTTTCTTTGATCAAATTTGCGGTTATCAATCATTGGCGAGGCCAGGGCAGCCACCAGACCGAGGTCCGGATTCTATCGCCGGACAAGGCAAATCTTGTAGTAACGTCGCAGCCGACCACCATCGAACTCGCCGAGGGCGGATTTACCGACAATGTCAGTTTCTTTGTGAACGTCGTTTTCCCGACCGCCGGTACCTATTGGATCCAAACGATCGCAAACACTGTGATGATCGATGAATTTCCGCTGATCGTTACCGATTCTGAAAATATGGGAGCGTTGCAGCCTCCCGAAGAGATCAGTGAAACTGTAAATTAGCGATCGTCTTTGTGACGAAAAGGGCTTCGTCCTCTCGGGCGGAGCCCTTTTTCGTTCAAGCGATCCTGCTATCGGGCATTCCGGCCCGCCATGACAACCGGAATGCCGGAGATCACGGGATGTACTTGCTTGGGATCGGAATGTCCGCAGACAGCCCGAAATTCCAGACATAGGCGAGGTCGTTTGACGAATAAAGCATGAACCAGACGCCTCCGCGGTAGATGGCGAGGTCGTCCTTCCGTCGCCATCATAGTCACCGGGCGAGGGAATGTCTCCGTTCAAACCGAACTGGATGGCGGTCAGACCCGCCGTACTCCGCCTCAGCCACCAAATGCCGTTGCTCGGGCGGAACATCGCGATGTCATCTTGCCATCGCCGTCATAATCGGCCGGTTGCGGGTAAGGTCTGAACCGAGTCCGAAAACAATGGCGTCGAAGTTCTGCTCGGGAGTTCGCATTCTTTGTAATGAACCATGTGGCAGTGGAGGGACGGAAGACCGCCGGTCAGCTCTGCCATCGCCATCAAAATCCATCGGGAATGCCTTGTCACCGGGGATACCGAACGGGGAAGTTGAGGAACCCGCCGGTGGTCTGGAGAATGTACCAGCGGCTGTCAGACGGTCGGTAAATGCCGTAATCGGCACGTCCGTCGCCATCATAGTCAGCGACGACCGGCAGGTCGCCGGTGCTCCCCCAGACGGTGTAAGTTACGGTGTAGGTAGCACTGTTAAGGACATAGAAGTCAGGATTGACGCCGGTGTCGTCCCCGCGAAAGATCGCCATGTCGGTCTTGCCGTCATTGTCGAAATCTTCCCGGAGCAGGTATATCACGGCGATACCAAAACTGCTCTACCCTAAAACCGTCCCTTGTCTATCGACATACCAGGTGCCGTCGCCGGGCCGGAATACAGAACAATCAGTCCTTCCGTCAGCGTCGAAATCTGCACGAGAACGAAGCGGCGATGGCGTCGGCGTTCCCGTCGGTGTCGCTGTAGGCGTGACCGTTGCTGTCGGCGTGGCCGTCTGTGTTGCGGTCGGTGTCGCCGTCGCAGTTGCCGTCGGCGTCGGGGTGACGGCTGGAAGGCAAACCCCGCTGGCTCCAGCGTTATAGATCGCCTGCACCTCCGGTGCGGTCAATGCCCGGCTAAATACCTGCACCTCGTCTATAAGGCCGGTAAACGCCCGTTCGATATCTTTCTGACGCCCGATCGCAAACCATGCGCCGTTGTAAGATATCGCCCCTGTAGGCCACGGAACGCTCTGCAAAGGTTGGCTCAAACCGTTGTAGTAGATCACGGCGTCCTCGCCTGCTCTTCTTGTAGCTGCGATATGAACCCACTGATTTAGCGGAACCTGAGTCTGCGTGTTTGTGGTATGCCAGCTTGTACCGTCTCCGATCTGGAAGTGTATATGGCCAAGCGGGCCTGTCTGTCCATCGACATTCGTGCGCCCATCGATGAAGATCGTCGCGCCGGCAAAATTCGGGTCAAACTGACTGCCCGCAATTGTACCAAGCCCCGTCGCGATCTCGCCGGTCGGGTAACTGGTAAGATAGACCCAGGCATCGATCGAAATTTCATTCTGGATCTGCAATGCCGCCGGCACGGTTTCACCGACCAGAATGTATTTTCCCTGATCGAGTGCGAAGGAATTTCCCACCTTGCCAGGGCCGTAACCTGCACCGTTAACCGGAGTTGCGCTATTACCGCTGATGACGTCAATTGTATTGTTGTTTCCGGGCCACCATGCAACCATGTTTGCCGGCTTCGACGAACAGCCCACACACACAGCTCACCGCTTCCTGCATCATAGATCGCTTGTATCTCTGAACCTGTAAATGCGCGGCTGGCGATCGTTACTTCGTCGACGATACCGTTGAAGTAATACGGGCCGTCACCATATACATTGGTCACCCGGGCACCCAGGAACACGTTTTTCGATGTTTTGGGTGTAAAGATGCCGATATTTCCGCCAGCGACAACAGTGCCGTTGCGGTATAGGGTTGCGACTCCGGTCAACTTGTCGTATGTAAGTGCAACATATTGAAAGGTTCCGGATGTGATGACGTTGCCGCCCGTTTGAATGGTATGGAAGGAACCGTCAGTATCGACGATATTTGCGTAAAGGTTACCGGGAGCAGTCGTTGATGAATAAAAAATGAACCTCGAACGTGGTAGTGTCGCCGGGGTCACCGCTCCACTCCACCAGCGGGGCATGATTCATGATGTTCGTCGGCCGGATCCATGCAGCGACTGAAAATCCGTTTGCCATACCGACGTCCAAACTTGTCGAAGCGGGAACCCTAACATAGTCGTCGATCCCATCTAGGACAAACCCCTGGCTCACCACCCCGCTGCCAAATGTCGCCCCGTTTTCAAGTGTTCCATTGTTATTGCCAACAATGTCAGTCGGACGAAATACTGGTCAACAGGTTGTAGGTTCTGCGGCGTTGGGGTGCAGTTGAGATCGCACTTTCCGCCCCGGCCGGCTCCGTAGATCCTTTGGATCTCCGTTTGAGATAAAGCCCCGTTTACGACTTCGACCTCGTCGATCATGCCGTAAAAGAACTCGAATAGTGAATTGTGCGTACCGATCCTGAGCGGACCCAAATTTGTCGTGTAGTGGCCGGCCTGAGCCTGTTCGACTGGGTCTAATACACCATTAACATACATCCGTTTGGTTGAGCCATCGTGAGTGATCGCGACATGAGACCATCGATCCATTGGAACGGACAGGCTCCCTTGAATTTCTGTATATCCGCCAGACGCGTCCCGCGAACCGAAAAGAATATTGCCGTTACGCAGCTGCATCAAGTATTCGTGATCACCCTTAAAAACAACATTGTGGTTCCCGCTGATGTTTGTAGGATAGACCCATGCGTCGACCGTAAACTTGACTGGCCGAAGCAAAGGGCTGTCAGGGACTTCTATGTAATTTAAGCCGTCAAAACTAAACGCCTCACCCACTTTTCCCGCAGCATAAGCCGGCGTTCCGTGCCATGTGCCGTTATTCAAACCCGTTTGATCATTAGGGTTGTTCTCGCCCTTCCAGGAGCTAATGAGGCCGACGGGCGATGGTGTGCATTTTGCACACATGCCCGAGCTTCCTGCACCGAAGATAGATGACACTTCACCGGTATCAAGGGTTCGATCGAAGATCGCGACCTCGTCTATTGACCCGGGGAAAAAGACCGATGCATCGTTAATGAACCCGAAGCCAATTCGGCCAAAACCGGCTGGTACATAAGTGAAATTTCTCGGGCGGCTTGCCGCTAGTGTTCCGTTCTTGTACAGCCTTTCTGTCGTTGCGTCCCATGTATACGCAAGAAACGTCCAGGTATCGATGCTGACCGGAACGCCGGTCTGCCAATCAAACGCGTCAGTATGGTGATATACACGCACATTTCCATTATCGACGCCAAACCCGACCGCCTGGCCCGGATCTCCGGTACCAAAAGCGGTGATCATGTCAAATTCGCCGACAGCCGTGGGATCGACCCACGCGGTGATGGATCCCGCTGAATTGCTGAGCAGGGCAGGAACCTGACCCGGCAATTCGATAAATTGCTGATTTGCCTGAACAAAACTGAACGCCTGATCTACCTTTCCTGGCGCGAATGCTACGCCGTTGACCATACTACCGTTATTACCGTGAACTGGGTCGATCGCATTACCATCGCCCGGCCACCAACCGACCATCCCGCCTAAGGGCGGAATACATGTCGAACCCGGGGTTGGCGTTACTGTGGCAGTCAAAGTTGGGGTTGCGGTCGGTGTAGCCGTTGCCGTCGGTGTGGTGGTTGGTGTCGGTGTAACGGCAGGATCGCAAACGCCGTTGCTGCCGGCGTTAAAAATCGCAAGTATCTCTGTCGGGGACATAGCTCGCCAGGCAACCATCGGTTCGTCTATCAGTCCTGAGTAGAATTGCTGCCCGACATCGTCGCTGCCGATCTTTATGTGGGAAGTGCTAATTACAACGGTGTGTGCCCCGATCGAATTTGCTCCGACTTGCTGGCCGTTGACGTAGACCGACAGGGTATTGTGGTCGTAGGTGCATGAAATAAAGGACCACGATCCAACGGGAACATCACCGCCAGTGACGGTGAACTGCGGCCAAGGGCCGCCGGATACATTAAATCCGCACCAGACCTGATTTTGGCCACTGATGCGCGTCACAGTCATTTGATATCCGTAAAGATTGGAGGGGCCGCCGATCTTTGAGATCACGAGCTCGCCGTATGGATAATCGGGTACAGTACTCGGATTCACCCATGCGGCCAATGTAAATTCATTGGTTACGTCAAGAGAATCGCTATCGGGAATGTCTACCGCGGCTGTCGTTCCATTAAAGCTGAATGCCTGACCGACTTTCCCGGCGGCGTAGGTCGCACCGCCGATGAGAGTTCCGTTGTTGGTTCCAACGGCGTCATTAGCGTTGCCCTCGCCACGCCAGAGGCTGACAACTTCAGATGGCAAAGTCGTGCAATCAACATTCGAAAAGGCCCGCAACTTAGGAAAATCGGATCCTTCATTTATGTACCAGATATCTAAGAGATCCCAGTTTGAGAAACTTGCACGCTGCATCATTTGAGCAGAGGTGAGCCCCGTCGCCCCTAAGCTCGAAGAAATGCCGGAAGTGGTAGTGTTCCAGTAATTATCACTGTAAACGCTGCCGCCGCCGCTCCAGTCCTCGCCGACAAATCCGCCGATCGCAAAGGTTCCGGACGCCGTTCCGAGGCTGTAGGACCGCCGGATCGTGCCGACATTATGGCCAACAAATCCGGCATTTGCACAGCATCCTCCGCTGACGCTTCCAGTCGCGAAGCTGTCAGTTATCGTACCGTTGTTCTGCCCGGCAAGTCCGCCGCCCCGAGCTTCGCCCACTGTTACGTTTCCGGTCGCGAAACTCTGAGTGATCGTTCCGGTGTTACGGCCCGCCAGGCTTCCGGCAAAACTCCGAACGCAAGTAGCGTTCACAGAGGAAAAACTACCGTGGATCTTGCCGTCATTTTGTCCGACGAGCCCGCCGACCCCTTCGTTCGATTCGAATGTGCTCCCGCTGACACTGCCGCCTGCCATACCGAGGTTGCGGATCTCACCCGTGGGCGAGACATTTCCGAAAAATCCGGTAGGTTCGGCGATCTGACGATTTATGAAAATATTTGAGATCGTATGCCTAAATCCCTCAAAGGTACCCGTAAAAGGCGCCTCATTCGTCCCGATAGGCATGAAGCCGGTTCCGCCATTCCATGTTGTAGTAGCCGAGGCGTCAATGTCGGTGCCAAGAGCATATCGTCCCGATAAACCGCTATTGATATTTTGCAAGGCGGTTATCCCGCCGTTGAATTGATTGATCACGCTGTAGGCGTTGCCCGCGATCGTCAAGGCCGGGGTGGTGCCCAATAGGGTGATCACTGCTCCTTTGTTCAAATTGAAGCTGCCGCTGTTACCTCTATTGGG
The DNA here is from genome assembly GCA_044228165.1 of Pyrinomonadaceae bacterium. Taxonomy (GTDB): domain Bacteria; phylum Acidobacteriota; class Blastocatellia; order Pyrinomonadales; family Pyrinomonadaceae; genus OLB17. The sequence goes on from JBGAVK010000005.1 coordinate 22,024, forward strand.
TGCAATGGTTAAACCCGCACTATTTCCCGATGCAGTGATGTTAGCGTTGATATTGACATGTCGAGATGCGTTGAGAATTAGGGACGAGTTTGAGGTCCACGTGATCGAGCTCACAACAAGAATGTCACCATCTCCGCTACTGCCGGCGGTGTTAATGACGACAGATGTTCCGGCATTGAGCCGTGAAACGATATCGCTCACGGAGACATTTGAACCAGCTGAATTGGCGGTCCATATATCAGGACTTGCTCCGGACCATACGCCGCCGTTGCTAGGTGCCGAACTAATGGTAACGCCGAGATCATTGACAGCATCGCCAAAAGCGGGTTCAGTTGGTGCAATGCCAAAAAACTCGTTCACCTGCCCCTTAAATGAAAAAACCGCGGCACTTGAGCCCGCGGCGATAACTAAAAAGAATGTCGTTACTAGAAGACTGTAAATTATGATCCGGATCATCCGGAATCGAGAGAATTTTGTGTGAGCAAACATGGCGTTTTGAACCTCCCATTAGCCGTAGCCAACTTAGCAAAAGCGAATCGGGGCCCCCGCATTACCGGTAAAAGTAGCGGGCGTTTTTGCGTTTCTATTTTCAATGTTCTTGGGTTTATCGGCCTCATCTATCTCTATCTTATTACCTTTGTGATTTGATTCTGTGACCACCGTCACAATTTTCATTTTTGTTTTTGCTTGTCAAACGACCTACTTTCGACAAAATATCCTTCCTTGCGAGGAAGGACGGGCAGCCCTAACTGCCCGCCCCGATCAACATGATTTGTCATGGATTTGGCATATATTTATTCGGTATCGGGATATCGGTCGGTAATCCGAAATTCCAGACATAGGCGAGGTCGTTTGACGAATAAAGCATGAACCAGACGCCTCCGCGGTAGATGGCGAGGTCGTCCTTTCCGTCGCCATCATAGTCACCGGGCGAGGGAATGTCTCCGTTCAAACCGAACTGGATGGCGGTCAGACCCGCCGTACTCCGCCTCAGCCACCAAATGCCGTTGCTCGGGCGGAACATCGCGATGTCATCCTTGCCATCGCCGTCATAATCGGCCGGGACAGGAAGGTCCGAACCGAGTCCGAAAACAATGGCGTCGAAGTTCTGCTCGGGAGTTCCGGCATTCTTTGCAATGAACCATGTGGCAGTGGAGGGACGGAAGACCGCCGGGTCAGCTCTGCCATCGCCATCAAAATCCATCGGGAATGCCTTGTCACCCGGGATACCGAACGGGAAGTTGAGGAACCCGCCGGTGGTCTTGAGAATGTACCAGCGGCTGTCAGACGGTCGGTAAATGCCGTAATCGGCACGTCCGTCGCCATCATAGTCAGCGACGACCGGCAGGTCGCCGGTGCTCCCCCAGACGGTGTAAGTTACGGTGTAGGTAGCACTGTTAAGGACATAGAAGTCAGGATTGACGCCGGTGTCGTCCCCGCGAAAGATCGCCATGTCGGTCTTGCCGTCATTGTCGAAATCTCCCGGAGCAGGTATATCACTTGCGATACCAAACTGCTCTACCCTAAAACCGTCCCTTGTCTGATCGACATACCAGGTGCCGTCGCCGGGCCTGAATACCGAGCAATCAGTCCTTCCGTCGGCGTCGAAATCTGCACGAGAACGAAGCGGCGAAGGCGTCGGCGTGCCGGTCGGAGTTGCAGTCGGCGTGACCGTTGCTGTCGGCGTGGCCGTCTGTGTTGCGGTCGGTGTCGCTGTCGCAGTTGGCGTCGGCGTCGGGGATATAGGCGGCGGGCAATTGCCGTTGCCCCCGGCATCATATATTGCCGTGATCTCAGCAGCACTTAATGCTCGGCTATAGACCTTAACTTCGTCGAGAAGCCCGCTGTATGGGCCATAGCCAGGCTGGGTGGGTATTGTCCCCAGGGTGCGAGACGGGAAAACAAAGGATCTGAGGCTTGTCAGACCAGTTCGAACAAGAATGCCGTTAACATAGAGCTTTGGCTGCTTATTCTCGTAAACTACCGCGACATGCGTCCAGCCGGTGAGTGCCGCGTTGTAAACCAATAATGAAGGCAAATAAGCATCTGCATGTTCGAAAACGCTTATCCCATTTGTGCCTACCGAAACGCCTGCCCCGGCCTCGCCTCCGCTTCCGCCCCATCCCGGCAAGATGGCATACCTTTGCCCGCCGATCCCGGTACCGCCGGAGGTGCTTTCGGGCGTTACGTCACGCGTTGCGTTCGGCAAAGCCCAAAACTCCATAGTAAATGAATCGTGTATTGACGAAAGATAGGACGGATTACCAACGGCATCGTCAACTCCGTCAAACGAGAATGCCTGTCCGACCTTGCCTGCGGCAAACGTTGTGCCGTTCTCCAGGGTGCCGTTTTGGCCGGCAACCGCCTCGTTAGCATTACCCTCACCACGATACCAGCTCACCAAATTAGCGGGTGCCGGCGTGCATTGAGCTTTGCATTTTCCGGCGCTTCCGGCATTGTAAATGGTGAGGATCTCTTGCGGTGTCAACACCCGGTTAAAGATCTCGACCTCGTCGATCCGCCCGTAGAACTCATAATCATTGTTATACAGCCAGCCCCCTATACGGGCGTTTGGCGTAACATTTCCGACACCGGGCGTGCCGATCCGTGCGGTCAGCTGCTGCTCAACGCCGTCGATGAACAGTCGGCTTTGGGAAACATCTCCGTTATGAAATATTCCGGCAACGTGGACCCATCGGTTAGCAAGTCCTTCGCTGGGCATTCCCCACAGATTGCCACCGGAATTGAACCCAAAACCGTTATCATAAAAATAAAGGTCATAGCTATAGAAGCCAACGGGCATCTGGCCATATTCAAGAGTGGACTGTCCGTTCCAGTACATCCAGAAATCGACAGTCACATCGGCTCCTGCGGTAGTATTGATGCTCGGGATTGACAGATCTACAAAGTCATCATTGCCGTCCAGACTGAAGCCTTGTTGCACCTTTCCTTCAGAAAATGTCGCATCACCGACAAGAATTCCGTTGTTTCCTCCGATAATGTCGGTCGCGTTACCGTCGCCTGGCCACCAGGCGAGCATATTTTGTGGTGGTGCCGCACACTCGTGGCATTTTCCGGCGCTGCCGGCGTTAAATATTGCCTGTACCTCTGTCTGGGAGATTGCACGGTTAAGAAACTCCACCTCGTCAGCTTTCCCGTTCAAACGGTCATTGCCGACACCGAACGTATCAGTCCAATGCATTGCACCGATCCTTAATGGCAGGTTGTTAGGCGTGACACTAAAGACTGCCGACCCTGAATCGGCGACCAGGCGTCCGTTAAGGTAGAGTTTTGCCCGCGGGGTTGATGTAGAATCATAGGTTCCGGCAACGTGGTACCAGTTTGCAACAGGGATCGCATTCGGATAGGTCAAATTGCTTCCCATTACAAATCTGAGTGCTTTTGTGAAGTCGCGGTCGTCGAAATAAATTGACCAGTAACTATTAAGTTCACCGGTCGATTTGCCCATTAGAGTTCCAATGTCATTAAAATTCCTCGGAGCTGCCGGGTCGATATAGAACCAACCATCAGCCGTAAAGGCATTGGTCGGATTGAGCTGGGAACTGTCCGGTATCTCGACGTAGCCGGTTTGATTACCATCAAACTTAAATGCCTGTCCGACCTTTCCGCTTGAATACGCCGCAGTCCCATGTAATACAGAATTTTCAAATGTCGGCCCTTGAATATCGTTAGAATTGCCGTCACCGGGCCACCAGCCGACGATCCCGTCCGGAGGCGGAGTGCAAGCGAGACATTTGCCTGCCTCGCCGGCGTTGTAGATGGCCAATATCTCGGCATCAGAAAGCGCTCGGTTGTACATCGTCGGTTCGTCGATCTGTCCGGTAAAATAGTAAACGCCGACACGAGTACCGATAGTGATGCCAAGCGGGCTCATTTCGGTATTCAGCAGAGGATACGAGCCTCCGCCCTCAAGCGAGCCGTTAAGATATAGATTCAGATTCGTGCCGTCATATGAAACGGCCACGTGATACCAGGTATCTGGCAATATCGTTTGGCTGCCATGGAGGTCATAATTGTGCCCATAGAAATGGATATTGGAGGCATTATCAATGATCAAACTGAACATCTTTTTGTCGTCAGCCGTACCGTACTGGATGATCCCCTGATTGCCTCCGGATACGGTCGTCCGGAACCATGTCTCTATTGTTCTGGGTGCGTTCCCGACCGGGATCCCGACCGGTGACGGAACATGTACATAATCATTCCCATGAAGATCGAAGGCCTGTCCGACGCGCCCGGTTGTAAATGACGGGTCGCCTGAAGGGAAGGCGTTATTATTGGAAAATGCGTCGAGCGTATTTCCTTCGGCTTTCCACCATGCGATGGCTCCATCAGGGATCGGTGTGCAGGTAGTTTGAACCGACTCCGGCGATGCGACGGCATTCGAGCCCAAAAATGAAAAAACCGCAGCATCGGTCCCTGCGGTTATCGATAAGTAAAGCAATGTTGCTATGGATGTATAGAGGAGTATCCGGAAGATCCACGGCCGGAACCGTTTCTTATTTGCGTACATGGCGTTTGAACCTCCAACTAGCCGAAGCCAAAATGGCAAAAGCGAATCGGGATCCGAGCCCCATCGGCCAAGGTTGCGGACGTTTTTGCCCGAGTATGATCGATAGACAGGACTATAGCCGATGATTTCCTACTTTGATGCTACTCCTTTTTGAGGCGATTTCTGTGACGTATGTCACAATTTTATGAAAAAAAGAACCTTTTCTTGAAAAAAAAGCTATTTTTGACGTTCGACATCAAGAGAAATTGCAAGCCGGTATATCCCGGCGGCATCGACGTCAATGTCTTTAGCGGCTGAGGCGCCATGGTATTTGACTGTCATCCGAAATTTGGCGGCGGCTTCGGGCTGCCGAAAGACAAATTCACCGTAAATATTTGTCCAGACCGTGCCAAGTTTTTTAGTCGAACCGTCAGAATTAACTTTTTCGACCTCGACTTTGACAGCTGTTAGACTCGCTCCATTTTTATCGAAAACGCTGCCCTGGACGATAACCTGAGTGCCCTTGTCAACCTGAAGGATCAACCTTTCGCCGAGATCGACGGTCTTATTCGCTTTGACCTCAACGCCATATTTGATTCCGAGCGAATAGCCTTTGGCTTTGTCGAAAACGACATTGTAAACCCAGGATCAAGCCCGGTGATCGTAAACTCGCCCTTGCCGTTCGTTCTGGTTGTCTTCAGGTCTTTACCCTCAAATCTCGCAGCAACGTTCGCTTCGGCTACGGTCTCGACACGCATATTCCGCACTTTTCCTTTGATTCCACCTGTGGTTTGAGCGGATACCGAAGTCATAAAGGAAAAGGCGGTTATGAAAACCGCCGATGTAAGTAACTTGGTCAAAGAAAATTTACGCATGCATTTTCGAACCCGAATTGGCATGACGCCATTCAGTGGCTACATCATTGATGATGTCATCGAGGCTGCGGGTTGGCTGATAACCGATCAGCCGCTTTGCTTTTTCGAGATTTGGTACCCGTCGTTGCATGTCTTCGAAACCGGCACCATACACTTCGTCGTATGACACATATTTCAAGTTGCTTGAGCTCCCGGTTAAAGATATTGCCCGCTTTGCCAGGTCATTGATCGAAACTTCTTCGCTGTTGCCGAGATTAACGACGGTGCCAAAGCACGCCGGCGTTTCGATCAGATTAACGAGCCCATCGACGACATCGGCGACATGGCCAAAGCACCTCGATTGGGTGCCGTCACCATGCACTTCGATAGTTTCATTCTGAAGAGCCGCGTGAACGAATCGCGGCACGACCATCCCATATTGCCCGGTCTGCCGCGGCCCCACCGTGTTAAATAGACGGCAAACAACCACCGGAAGGTTAGTCTCTTTCCAATGTGCCAGAGCCAGAAATTCATCGAGTGTTTTTGCACAAGCATATGCCCATCGATGTTTGTCGGTCGCTCCTGTAAGCAGGTCGTCGTCCTCATTGAATGGCACCGAAATACCTTTGCCGTAAACCTCAGACGTGCTCGGGATAAGAACCCGCTTGCGGTATCGCGAACAAAATTTCAGAACTGTATCCGTCCCGTGAAAGATCGTTTCGATCGTCTTTACTGGCTGCTCCATGATGAGCCGAACGCCGACAGCACTAGCCATATGATAGACGCGGTCGGTTTCGCGGATGAGGTGTTCCATCAGCTTGGCGTTCAACACCGTGTCGATGATAAGCCGGAATTTAGGATGATCTTCAAGGTGAGCGATGTTCGAATAGCGACCGGTCGAAAGGTCGTCGATTACAGTGATCTCATGGCCTTCGGCAATAAGCTTGTCGGCAAGATGGCTGCCGATGAATCCGGCACCGCCGGTGATAAGTGTCTTCATAAACTCCTATTTTACATCAACCACGCCTGCAAAGTAGGCGACGGTCTTATTTAATCCATCGGAAAGCGGAACCGTCGGCGACCAATCTAATAATTTCTGAGCCCGCTCAATGTTCGGCTTTCGCTGTTTCGGGTCGTCCTGCGGCAGAGGCAAATACTTGATCCGTATGTCTTTGCCAGTCGCCTTTCCGACCTCGCCGGCGAGTTCCTTCATTGTAAATTCACCGGGATTGCCAAGATTCACGGGCAGGTGAATATCACCGCTTTCGGCGTTCATCAGTTTGATGATCCCGTCAACAAGGTCACTGACGTAACAAAACGAGCGGGTCTGCGTGCCGTCGCCGTAGATCGTGACTTCGTCGCCCCTTAATGCCTGAACAATGAAATTTGACACGACCCGGCCGTCATTTTCGAGCATCCGTTCGCCGTAAGTGTTGAAAATACGTACTATACGCGTATCGACATCGCTTTGACGATGATAGTCCATCATTAGCGTTTCAGCCACGCGTTTGCCTTCGTCATAGCAGCTGCGGAGGCCGATCGGATTGACGTTGCCCCAATAGCTTTCGGTCTGCGGGTGCTCGACCGGGTCACCGTAAACCTCGCTGGTCGAAGCCTGCAGGATGCGTGCCTTGACGCGTTTTGCGAGCCCGAGCATATTGAGCGTGCCCATAACATTGGTCTTAACGGTCTTTATCGGATTGTACTGATAATGAACGGGCGACGCGGGGCAGGCGAAATTGTAGATCTGATCGACCTCGAGCAGCACGGGTTCGGTTACATCATGGCGGACCAATTCGAATCGCCTGTTATCAAGCAAATGAGCGATGTTGACCTTTCGCCCGGTAAAAAAATTATCGAGGCAAATGACTTCGTTGCCTTCATTTAAGAGGCGTTCGCACAGGTGCGATCCGATAAACCCAGCCCCGCCGGTAACGAGTATGCGCATAAAGAGTATTTTGCCACAGAGAACACAGAGAACACAGAGTGACGGCGAGAAAATCACCTTTCTTATCTCCTCTTGCTTTGCTTTCTCTATGGCTAAGGCTCTTTTATTTTAAGTATTTTTCGAAGAATGCCAAAATGCGTTCGTATTCGTCAGTCCAGCTTTCGGGGCGAACGAACCCGTGATTTTCTGACGGATAGAGCATGGTCTCGAAATACTTTGTTTTGCCAAGACGGATGAGCTTTTCGATCATTTGCACAGAATCCTGGACATGGACATTGTCGTCAGACATTCCATGAAGTATTAAGAGCGGCCGCTCGAGTTTGTCGGCATACGAGATCGGCGAACTTCGTTTGTAGCCCTCCGGATTCTTATCCGGAAATCCGAGACGCTGGGCAGTATATCCTGGTGACGAGGCGTAGTAATTTTTCCAGTCGAACACGGGCCGCAAGGCGGCCGCCGCTGCGATACGTTCAGGTGCGCGGGTAGCGAGCATGCCAGCCATAAAACCGCCGTAACTGCCGCCGTACACGCCGATGCGTTTTTGATCAACTCCGAAATTTTTGACCATATGGTCGATCGCGTCAACATGGTCGTCCATATCCTTGCCGCCGAGGAAATCGTAAACATCAGTTCGCCAATCACGTCCATATCCGGCCGAACCGCGATAGTCAATGTCGAGCACGACATACCCTTTCTGCGTCAACATTTCGTTGAACATGAACTCGCGATAATAGTTGTTCCAGCCGTTGATCGTGTTTTGCAGATAACCCGCACCGTGGACAAATATCACCATCGGGTATTTTTTTTTCACATCGTGACCGGCAGGAAGGTAGATCTTTGCCTTTATCTGTTTGCCGTCACGCGAAGGGATGTCGATGAATTTTGGAGTGTTCCAAGTCCGTTTTTGAAAGGCTTCCGGCACGGTCGAGAGAATTTTCGTCGCTCCCTGAACGCCGCGGCAGTCGGGACAAACGCGCATACAAAACAGATCTTCGGGGTGATTCCATTGCGAGAGGCCAAATAGGACATGTTGTTTTTCACCGCTCTCCGACATCTGCGGATTAGCGATAAACCCTTTTTCGACAAAGCCCAATTCAAAATGGAGGCCGCGGGCCATATCAAAATTGAAAAACCTACGCTCAGCCGGATCGCCTTCGGTAGATGTAAAGATGATGTTCGAACCATTAGCCGTCCATTTCGCCCACTCGACTTGCCAGGGGCCGTTCGTGATCTGTTTTACGTCAGCGCGTCCCTCGAGGCTGATATTGGCAATATAGAAGTGGTTAAAGCCGCTCTTTTCAGAGCAGAAGAATAGCTGTTTCGGATTTGCCGGGTTTGGCTCAAATATCGCTGACAGCGGAGCTTGCCATTTTTCGTCGATCTCATCAGCAACTGTAATGATCTGCTCGTCTTTGCTGGCGGCATTGTAGATGTAGAACAGTTGTCTTCGCTTAGTATCTTTATCGACGCGGTCGGCTATCAGACTTCGGCTGTCGGCCGCCCATTTAATTTGACGAAAATTACCGACACCTTCCTGTTTTGGAAGTTTGATCTCGAACGGCACATCACGGCTGCCGTCAATTGATGTGACATACAGTTTCTGTTCGGACCAGCCCCGGCGGGTAGTCGGGGCTTCGGTAAATTCGCCCAGATAGTTCGGGACGACCAGCGGACGGAATTTGGATGAGTCCGAGACCGTATAAGCGAGCGACCTGCCGTCCTTTGAAACGGCCGCTCCGCCGACCGAGATGAATTGCGCGGGATTTGCCTCTTTTGTAAGCTGGACTGTAGTGGCTTCTGAAATGTTGAAAACAAACAAGTTGCCGTTCTGTTGATACAAGATGCGGTCGTTGTCTATAAAGCGGGCACCGACCTCGGGCGATGAAGTTTTTGTATAGCGCTTCGGACGCGAGCCGATCGTCAGAACGTAAAGGTCGCCGCCCTGCGAAAACAGAAGTTTCTTTGAGTCAGGTGACCATTCAAAATTACCCAGTGCCGGCTCACGAAGTTTTACAAAATCATCGCGAACCGTCAGCCCATAGTCGAGCTTATTCTCTTTCTCCTGACGAGGCGGCGCCGGAGGCAGGTCGCTAAGCCGCAAGATAACCTGCGGCACGCCGCCCTCGGTCGAAGCGAGATACAGATCGCGGGGAAGTTCGCCCTTAGCATTCCAAAGAAAGATCACCTTTGTCCCGTCCGGCGAGATCTTTTCACCTTCGGCCCTCATCCCCGCGATCGAAGGCTCAGCCATGATCTCACGAACGCTGAGGTTTTGAGCAGAATTGCTCAGGACAAACCATAGGGTAAATGTCAATATGCCCGCAAATTGACGGTAAGCTCTTTTAGATCTCATTATAATTCAAAAATTTACGGCAATTCGAGAGCTGCCGCACGTCTTTCTGCCTTTTGCTCATCGGTCAGACGGCCGTATTCGTATATGGCGTTTTCCCAGGTTCCGTACATTGCGTTGGGCAGAACGATCCACGTACTACCAAATTCGTTCCGGTTTTTATCAGTTTCGGCAAATCGTTCAGCGATCGGCTTCTTTTCAAATACGCTGGAAAAGTCGTCAAGGTTATCACCGATCTGCAAAACTATACGGTATTTTTGCTGGATCGCCTCGCGTCGGGGACCTTTCGGCGAAATTGGCTTGCCGTCGGCGTCCAACTGACGCAGCATGAGATCTTCGTTCGAAACGTCTGCAAATCCCGCACTCTTGAGATTTTCGAGTGTCGCCTGCCGCTGGACCTCATCTCGGTTTGAAACGTAATAGACCTTGACACCTTTTGAAGTTGCGTAGTTTATAAATTCGACTGATCCGGGAATCGCCTTCGCTCTTCGCATCTCGCCCCATCGGTACCAATCCGGGAGATTGAAGGCAACGCGATGCTTGATCTGATATGCCTGTGCAGGTGAATTATCGAGCATCGTCTCGTCGATATCCACCATTATGGCCCGCGGTTTCTTCTGTTCCGCTTTTGGCAGTTTTTTGATGAGCCGTTTGTCAAAGTCCGCGTCGAGCTGCCGTCGTGCCAGATTGAAGGCCTGATATGCGAGGGCACGGTATTCAGCCGCTTTTTGCATGTAAAGTGCTCCACCGACCTGATATTGGACGTCGGCATTGCCCTGGGCGACCGAAGAGGACTGTTGAGCAGTAGAGACCGTGACAAAATAGGTAGCCGATGTAGAGCAAACAACTAGTAAAAATATATATAAACTGCTTTTTAATTTCATAACGTTATTTGAGCTCCTTTTCCGCTTCGATTATAAATGATGCATGCCCGAAAATCCGAAAGAGAAGAGCAAAGCTCGTGAACACAAAAAAGACGCCCCCGAAGAGGCGTCATGGTCAGAGGACCAAAAAAAACACGAATATTATTACGATGACGCTCACGGATATGAGGTCTATGTACCGGAAGAGGACGAGGAACCCGACTAAGTTACTTCTTGGGCCGCTCGTTCGCCTTTAACACACGTTTGCGAAGACGGATGGCTTTTGGCGTCACTTCGATCAGTTCGTCGTCGGCGATGAATTCGAGTGCTCGTTCGAGCGACATCTCGCGGACCGGGACGAGACGCATAGCCTCATCGGCACTGGTCGTACGCATATTTGAGAGTTTCTTTTCCTTGATCGGATTGACGTCGAGATCTACCGCGCGGGCATTTTCGCCGACGATCATACCCTCGTAAACTTTGACCTGCGGTTTTACGAACAACACGCCACGTTCCTGTAGATTGTAGAGAGCGTAGGTATTTGTCTCGCCCATGCGGTCAGAGACTAGCGAGCCCGTCTGACGCGATTTCATGTCGCCCTGATATTTATCGAAGCGTAGGAACAGCGTATTTAACAGCCCCGTGCCCTTTGTCTCTGTCAAAAACTCACCGCGAAAACCGATCAGACCACGCGATGGAACTTCGAATTCCAACCTGACGCGGCCCGAGCCGTTGTTGATCATCTTTGTCATTTGCCCCTTTCGCCGGCCCATGGCTTGGTTACCACGCCGATAAATTCTTCGGGAACGTCGATGACGACCAGCTCGGGACGGTTCGAGCGTTTCGCCCGTTTTCTCGTCCTTGCAATAACCTCTGCTCTTGAGACCTGAAGTTCATAACCTCGCGGCGCATCATTTCGATAAGGATGGGCAAGCCGTAATTCACCGCGGCCTGAGACTTTAAATTGTTCTGCGGCCGCAGTGGCTTCGACACGCCGAGCGACGCCGTTGATACAGCTCGCGGTCGAGGCGTTCCTTGACTTCCCACGCGAAGTGACAAACTTGCCGTCGATGCCCGAGAACGGCGAAGTATTAACGCCAGCATCATCGCAATCGTCGGCTCGTCCACGCACTACCGGCAAAGCCTTTGGATTATCGACGGACGTGATCGTCTCGCCGATCTCGATATCGTCAAATCCTGCTAAAGCGACGATCTGCCTGTGCCGGCCTCGGCGACGGTCGTGCGTTCGAGGCCTTCGAAAACGAACAGCTCTTTGACGCGGGTTTCAGCGGAGATCGAACGACCGTTTCGGCGACCGCAACTTCCTGATTTTCGCGATTGCCCCGAGAAGATGTCCGACCGCGAGGCGGCCTACGAATGGGTTGTAATCAATGTTTGCCACGCGCCGTGGTAGCGAATCTTCACGCAGAGCGTGCGGAGCCGGGACGTTTCAATTATCTGACCGAATAGCGGGATCAGATTTTTGCCTTCGTCGGCAAGGTCCTTTTTCGCAATACTGTCACGCGAGATCGAATAGAGCACAGGGAACTCGATCTGTGTGTCGTTGGCCCTGAGATCGATAAAGAGGTCGTATCCATCTAATACTTCTTCGGGACGCGAATCCTGACACAATTTATTTACAAGAGCGATGCAGGGAAGTTTAAGTTCCAGGGCCTTTGAGAACAAAACGTGTCTGCGGCAGACAGCCTCGCGGTGCCACCGAGCAGTACGATGCTGTCGACCATCTTCTAAAACGCGTTCGACCTCACCGCCAAAATCGGCGTGGCCGGGCGTATCGAGGATGTTGATCTTATAGTCGCCATAACGAACTGAGGTATTTTTCGCCATGACCGTGATGCCGCGCTTCACGTTCGAGGTCCATCGAATCCATCACGCGGTCAACGACCGTCTCGTTGTCGCGATGGGTGCCTGATTGAGCCAACATCGCATCGACGAGCGTAGCCCTGCTGGTCAACGTGGGCGATGATTGCGATGTTTCGTATCCCTTTCTGCAGTGATCATAGTTATGAATTTCAGCCTTAGGCAAACGAGTATAATGACTGATTGGGTGCAGAAAGGCAAAGGCAAAAAAATACCGGGCGTTGCCACCCGGTATTTAGCATTCCCTATCGATCCGACTAAAGATAATTTTCTTTGCCTATGACCAAGTTGTTAGTCACCTTGAAAACGCCCGGGATCGTGTTTGCGAGTATATTCAGCAAGTTGCGGTCGCCCTTATTCGCTACATAGCCTTCGAGCGAGAGGCGGCCGTTTTAGACGATGATCCTCACTTCAGGATCTACTTCGGAGAAGTAGCGTGCCGGACCGCGATCTGTAAACGTATACAGAGCACGCCGCCTGATACGGGAATCAAAGGGTGACGCCGGCAATTGTTCGATGTTATTGATCACCTGCGTTACTCCGGCTATACGTTTTACGGCCGAAGCGGCGGCATTTCGGGTGCCCATCGAATTCACTTTCCCCCCGAGTGTAACCGTACCGTCAGTGACCTTAAATGTAATGTGATCAAACACGCCGTAATTCGGCAGACCGATTATCTTCTTAAAGATCTGACGTTCTATAGAATTTGCGTTACTAACATTTGAGCCGTTGTTCTGAGCTGCAACGTCAACTATCGAAACTGAGAACAAAATTGCGGACAAAATCAATATATTTCTGAGCTTTTTCATAATTCAACACCTCTCCTCAAATAGAGATCTGGCGTCTGTTAAAGACACTATTTTGACGAAACCCGCTGGGCAAACGCTGTCTGAAATCGTCGGTCGGATTGTAAAGATTTGTAACGAATTAACGGGTTTGGCGGATCGCTTCGTAAAGAACGATGCCAACACTGTTTGCGAGGTTTAGGCTGCGGACATTCGGATTTGCCATCGGGATCGTCAAACAGCTTTCGGGTTCTGAATCTAGCAGTGTTTCAGGGAGCCCGCGGGTTTCGGGGCCGAACACGAGGCAATCGCCCGGCGCAAACTCGAAATCGAAATATTGCCGGTCAGACTTCGTCGTTAAGTAAACGAATCGTGAATCCGGGAGGCTAGCTTTTAGGGCACCGAGGTCTATATGCCTCTCTAGTACAACCTGTTCCCAATAATCGAGTCCGGAACGTTTCAGCGTACGATCATCCATCCGAAATCCCGTCACACCGACAATGTGTAGCGTCGTATTCGTCGCAGCACACAGTCGGGCGATGTTGCCGGTATTAGGCGGGATCTCAGGTTCGTATAAAGCGACGTGGAACATAGGAAATGGTGAATAGTGACCGAGAAATAGTTAATCGATACGTGTCGCCGTTGAGCTGAGATTTGTCACTCGCAGATCGCCGGACGTCTAATGTCACTATTAACTATTTGCTGCCAAAGTGCATCTTTTCGCTCACGAAAATCATCAATCCTTTGACCGACTTATACGCGGAGCTGTGTGCCGAATGAGGTAGGTTATGTTACAATCCGGTTTTGCCCAAATAACCGGTGAGTCAGGAGAAATTCTTAGTGTTTTTTCGTTCAAAGCATAGTTTGTTGACCTGCGTGTTGTCACTTGGTCTTGTATTTTCGATCTATGGCCAGTCGGAACCGGCGAAGAAGCCAGCTGCTGCGGCAGAGCCAACGCCGGACGGAAAAGCGAATGCAAAACCGGCGACTGCGGAACAAGTAGCTGAATCTGCGATCTTCTTTTACGGATTCCCGGGTGGACGTGCCACGCTGAACCAGATCCGAAAGACAACCTTTGAGCGCGGAACATCCAATATCACCAAGGCCGACGGGCAGATCGAAAAAGTTAACTATCAGCGGTTTGTTATCCGGGGCGAATCACTCGCAAAAGAGAGAATACGACTCGAACAGGAATTTCCGAGTGCTCGTTATTCGCTGGTTCAGAATGAAGATAAGGTTTTCCTGATCTATAACAACGCCGTCTTTTCGCCAAGCGAAGATGCTCGAAAGGCTTTTGAAAATCAGGTTTATCGCGGTTTAGAGGGGCTGCTTCGATACAAAGAGAACGAATCGAAGCTTGAGCTCGGGCCTCGTGAAAAGCTACTTGGTGTCGATTATTACGTGGTCGATGTGACAGACAAGCAAGACCGAAAAACTCGCTATTACGTCAGTTCTAAGTCGTTCCGGGTAATGATGTTGACATACGACGAAGGCGACATTAAATATCGCCGCAAATTTTATGACCACAACTATGCCCAAGGCACACTCGTCCCATACCGGACGGTACTCTGGGCAAACGACAAGATCGTCGAAGAAACCGAGATCGGAACGGTCACATATGGCCAAAAGGTCGATGAAGAGCTCTTTAAGCCGAATTGATTTGCCGATAATAGATAATATTTCGCAACAAAATGCCACGCCTTTCGTGAATCATTACGAAGGGCGGTTTTTGTTTTGCCCGCGTTTGTATTGTAAAACGATATGGATGTATGGCTCACGACAGGTTCAGACATTCGAGCACGGAGGCTGGAATGCCGCCGATGCTTGAAACCAAATTGTCAGATCACGAACTGGTCGAGGCTACGAGGGGCGGCGACGAAGCCGCCTTTGGCGAGATAATGGCGCGTTATCGTTCGCCGATAACAAATTATCTCTATAGGTTTTTGAACGATTACGAAGAAGCCGTGGACTTGGCTCAGGAGACATTTGTCAGAGTATATTTCGCTCTCGACAGATATCACACTAAGTTTGCATTTTCGACGTACATTTATCGGATTGCGACGAACCTCGCTATAAGCGAGATCCGCAGGCGAAAGCGGAGAAGGCTGCTTTCGCTCACCGGGCTGTTTCAGAGCGAGGGCAGTGACGAAGTTGAGTTCCAGCCGCCTGATAGTCGCATTTTGCCGGACGCTGAGCTCGAGGACGATGAACGCAGCCAGACGATCGCAAAGGCTATAGCGGCTTTACCTGAAAAGTACAGAGTTCCGGTAGTTTTGCGGGACGTAGAAGGCAAGTCGTACGATGAAGTCGCAGCGATCATGGAACTGGGTCTCGGGACAACGAAATCGCGTATTAGCCGGGGACGGGCTCTGTTAAAAGAGAAATTGCAGCAGTATTTATAAATGAGTGACCCTATCAATAAAATGTCAGAACACGACGAAAGCCGGATCATCTCTCTGATCGGGTCGCTGAACCGGGTCGAGCCTCCGTCAGACTTTGACGTCAGAACGAAGGCGCGTATCGCGGCAGGTCGCCCGACGAGACATTTTTCGTGGTTCCCGGCTTCCATTCGTGTGGCTGCACCTCTTGCTCTGACCTTAGCAGTGGGCGGGTATTTCGGACTCAACTATTATTATTCGGTAAGCGATGAGAGCGTGCCTGCGGTCGCGGCAACAAAGCCGGTGGATGTGCAGCCGCTCAAACCGACCGTGTCGCCGACTGCCTCGACGATCGTTACGAATCAGTTTGTTGCAAGCACGATAAATGTGCCCCGTCGGATCTCGTTAATAAAACATCGGCCAGCGTACCTAACCTCGGCACCACGCCATCGCTCAGGAATACTCAGCCAACGGGAACCTCGTATGACGAGGCGATCCGTGAGGCGCGTCGCATTTCACAAAACGGCATTGATAGGAAAGACCGCCCCGGCGCTAACGCGATGGCAACGGACGTAGATATAAAGGTTCCAACCACCCAGATCTTGGCGATGCTGGGGATCTCGGCAAGATTCGACGGTCCCGCATGGCGGGTGGTGTCCGTCGCGGCAAATAACCCGTTGGCCGGATCATTGATAAAGCCGGGCGATCTGATCGAGGCCATTGATGGTCACCCTCTGACCGGCAGAACTTTTATCAAAAGCCGTTTCAGTGGCCAGAGTGTCTCTATACGCCGCGAGGGACGGTCAATGCGTATCGACCTGCGGCCTTAGGGTTTTACATTTTCATTGACCTTCGCGTCTTTGACCTCGGTTGCAAATTTGCTGTATCCGTACGATCTGACCACCTGATTCACATTTAGCCCTTTTACCAAAAGCACTCGCACCGCGAGATTGATATCGGCCTGCGACGGCAGCCAGATCTCGTTATTTACGCGCTCCTGTTCGAGAGTGAATGAGGCCCCTTTTTGTAGTTTCGCCAAGACGCCGCCGCCAACCTTGATGCTTTCAAAAAGAACAGCTTCGAGTCTCGCGACTTGTTTGTCTTGCTCATCGATCCACATTACGCCAGCAGTTTTGCCAAAGAATTTGAGCATGCTTTTCGCCTTACTGAGATCGAAATCAGGGTTTGGCTCAAAGTCGAATACGATCACGTCTCTACCTCGAAACCGCTCTCTGCGAGGGTCCGTGAGCTTAGAGGCCCTCAAAACCTCGGCGATCGAAATGCTGCGGCTCTCGTTCGACGGGGCGCCGTTTGAGTCCCGTTTGCCGAGTTTTGATTCTTCTTCGGCGGCTTTTTTCTCAAGCTCCTCTACACGCTCGGCGGCCTTTTTGTCGGCCTCGGCCTGTTCTCGTGGGGAAAGCGGCTGGCCGTTCCGTTCGATCAGCCGGCTGATGCGTTTCCCTTTCAGAAACGAGAGTTGAAACGTATCAGAACCCGTTTCACGCAGGGCTCCGTCTTTGCCGAGCTCTCGTTTGATGATCTTTTGGGTAAACGAATAGGTATCAAGCATTGCTTCGACTCTGTCTTCATTTGCCTGCAAGTCTTTGAGGAGAGTCGGGATGTCGGGTAACGGCTCGTTCGAAATAACCGGGAAATTGAATTCTGATCGCGCAATGGGCTGATCGGAATTAGTCTCCGAAATTCTTATTTCATAAGCCTCACCGTCAAGGGATAGTCTATTGACGAACGCTTGTTTTGTTCCGTTAACGTCGCGATAATCACTGTAATCACAGGTCTCGATACCATCGCCGTTCGGAATCTCGTCCCGTAACAGCAAGCCGGTGACGGCATCAAAAAACAGCTTTATCGCGACCCCTTTTTGAGTGGTAAATACGATCACATTGGCACTTTTGCCGTCGATCGAAGTAGTCCCGGCGGAGGTCACCTTCGCTTTTTCGTCTTTTTGTCGCAGCCATAGGCCATTTCTAAAGGCCGCCTTTGCAATCAGGTCGATACTCGCCTTTCCCGTTAGAGTCTGCAGACCGTCACGCGAATTCCTTGACCATGCCGATCGTCCGTTGTAACCGATCTCTGTTTCGAATCCGGCAATATCGAAACTCACGTTGTAAAGAATAGGCTGGGATATGCGTGCGGCGTATCTCCCCTCAGCACCATCGCTAATACGTTTGATGGAGCCGGTCCTGGTCACCGAACGGATCGATTGGAGGGCCTTTTTTCCACCCATTGCCTTTTCTGCTTGCGAGAGGATCTTTGAAGGCGACTGGGCATTGATAAAACTTATGAGAAATAAAGAAGAGGCGAGTGCAAAAATGAATTTCATTTGTCTGTAGAAGCCGGGGTCAAATACAGCCCGAGTAGATATAAAGTGAATGTAAAGAACTGAATATAGCCCGTTCCGGCAGAAAAGCGCGGCAGGTCGAGGAGCCACGAGAACACCTCTTTCCCCGGATTTTCAAATAATCTGCTGATCAGGCTGCCGTCTGTCGGAGCAGCAAGATTTGCAAGTACCAGATATTTTACCGCAAAGGCCATTGCGAAGAGGGCGATCAGGCTCCGAATAAGCTTTCCCGCGTCAAATTCGGCAAAGAGATCATTCCAAAGCGTCCAAAGAAAGCAAAATCCGACCACCCAAAAGGGCAGTCCTTGTTCGGGAATAAGAGAGTTAAAGAGCTGTGCGGTCGCGAAAAACAGCGTGAGTAAAACCGCTCCGTTCGCGATGTTTTGCAGAACCGGAAATTCATCTGAGAACCAACCGCCGATATTGATCAATCCGGCCCGGACGAACAGAACTGCCGAAAACGCTGCGAATACGAGGCAAACCAGCGGCGGCTTGAGAAATATGAAAGCATTGTCCGCAGCCTCGAGTCGAAGCCCACCGACCAAGGTCACCAAAAGGAAGATGGTCGGCAGCACCAGGTAATACAAATATAGCCGCCGCGACGTTTTTAGCAGGTCGGGCACGGTACCGCGAATGACGGTGATCTCGTCGTCAATATGCGGCTCATCCACGGAAATTATGATCTCGGTATCGCTCATTTCAGGGGTTCTATTTCCGCTCGCGGGTTAGCTTCATCGGGTTAAAGTCCGACGGAGTTATCTTTAATCCTTCGTCAAATTCGTTCGCGAGTTCGGCGGCGGTTCTAATCCCGAGAGTATTGTCTGCAGTTGTGAAATTCGGGTCGATGGCTGAAACACGCTTGACCGCTTCCAAGCCGGAGCGAAACAGGGTGTCGTCATTCGATAAGCGTCCCCACCCTTGCCTGTAGTAACTGTAGGCAATAAAAAACTGGGTCGATGCATCGCGATGTTCGGGGTCTGCCGCCTCAAATGCCGCTCTGGAAGCCGGGAACTCGTCGCGTCGGAACGCGGCCAGCCCCTGATCAAACAGTTTCTGGTCGATCGCGTATGAACCGATCATGATCTGTCCTTTAGTCGAGACCTCAGCAAAAGACCGTGGCTCGGTCATGTAGAGAAATCCGATGAACACGAGGCCCACGAAAACGAGAGCGATCGACGAAATATGGATATACTTCTGCGTCATTGGTATAATTTACCGAAACTCAAGGATACACGTTCACCAGATATTAATGCCATGGAAAAATTATTGATCGCCTCTTGGGCCGTTCTTTTCTCGAGCCTTTCCGTTTTTAGCCAGGCCGCTACTGCTGATCTTGTCGTTAAAAACGCAAACGTCCGTACAATGGATGCGAAGCGAACCGTGGCGAGATCGATCGCGGTTTTGAACGGCAAGATAGTCGCTATCGGTTCAGATGCCGATACCAAAGCTCTGGTTGGGGCTAAAACGCGGGTCATCGACGCGGGCGGAAAGACCGTTATCCCGGGCTTTAACGATGCACATGTGCATTTCATGGAGACCGGGTCGCAGCTTTCCTCGGTTGATGCGAAGTGCAAAGACGCCGACGGAGTATGTCGAACGAATAAAGGCTTTCGCCGCGAAATTACCAAAGGGCCGCTGGATATTGGGCGGCAAATGGGACCATGAAAATTGGATGCCAAATTCGCTTCCGACCGCCGCCGCACTGATCGATGCTGCGACGCCCGACAATCCTGTCTTTATCGATCGTCTCGACGGACACATGGCTTTGGCGAATAGCCTCGCAATGAAACTGGCTAAGAGATCAAAAGAGAAACAAAAGACGTCGATGGCGGGATGATCGTCCGCGATGCGGCAGCAGCCGACAGGGATATTTGAGACGCGGCGATGAATTACTTCTATTCGGCCATTCCAGCTCCGAGTTGGGACGAAAGAGTGGAAGCGGCTCAGGCGGCGACCGATCACGCGGCGAGCCTTGGTGTGACGAGTGTTCAGGATATGTCCGCTGGGAGTGATATTGGCGTGTACCAGGAACTTATGCGTCAGGGCAAGCTCAAGACCCGCGTTTACGGGTGCTCGCCGCTGACGGATTACAAGCGGTGGGAAACCGCAGGCGTTCGATACGCTTTTGGCAACGCCATGCTCCGCGTCGGTTGTTTGAAAGGATATGCGGACGGGAGCCTGGGCTCGACGACTGCCTGGCTTTTTGAACCATATCTGGATGATCCAAAGTCGACCGGCCTCGCTGGTGAGGATATTCCCAAAACACAAGAGCTGGTCATGGCGGCGGATAAAGCCGGGCTACAGATCAACATTCACGCTATCGGCGACAGGGCAAACGCAACGATCCTCGACATCTTTGAGAGTGTCGAAAAGTCGAACGGGAAACGGGATCGGCGTTTTCGCATCGAACACGCGCAGCATTTGCGGCAGCAAGACATCCCTCGATTTGGGAAACTCGGCGTGGTCGCCTCGATGCAGCCGTTTCACATTATTGATGACGGCCGCTGGGCATGGAAGCGGCTTGACGAAAAGCGGCTTAAGGGAACTTATGCTTTTCGCACACTGCTCGATACGGGTGCGGTGCTTGCGTTCGGTTCGGATTCACCGGTCGCTCCGCTGAATCCGCTTTTCGGGGTCTATGGAGCGGTAACCCGCCGTACGCTCGATGACAAAAACCCGAACGGCTGGATCCCCGAGCAAAAGATCTCAGTTGACGAGGCCGTGCGAGCATTCACATTTGGCTCGGCATATGCCGAGTTTCAAGAGAAATGGAAAGGGACACTAGAGATCGGGAAGCTGGCGGACTTCGTGATCTTGTCCGACGATATTATTACAATGGATCCGACAAAGATCGGTGCGGTGAAAGTTTTGACGACAGTTGTAGACGGGAAGGTTGTGTTCGAGGGAACCAAATAGTTGCATATATGATATTTGGTAACAATCAAATAGATATGAACAGTAAAAGGATGTCGATTGAGGATTCTTTTTTCGCGATGAGTCGGGTTTGCACCTTCCTAATTTTGATAGTTTTTACGACTGGGTTGTATGCTCAAACGGGTGAAGTGCAGAAGTGGACCAAATTCCTGAGTTCCAGCAAAGATTTTTCGGTTACTCTCCCATCCGACTTGATAACCTATCCGACCGACAACTATTGGACTTTAACGTCGCACAACTCCGAGGTGGCCTTCGTTGTAACATTTTCAAATTCCTCAAAGGCGAAAACCGATTTGGATGGGATTCGGGCGAAAAATGAATACCCGGATCTTGTTTTTTCACGATTTCGGACAGGTGATTTCGTTGTGGACATTGGAAAGATCGAAAAGACACCGTTTTATATCTCTATTGATGCGGCGTCATCGAAGGGACTTTATAGAATCTGGATTACCGGCAAAAATGCGGATTCACCAAAGTTCCTTAGAATCTTGAATTCAATTGCCCTTCAAGGGAATCCTCTCATAAAAGGAGCGAAGTCGGATGAATGGATCGTTGACTCCGAACTTTCAATTGAATCGATAAAGACGAGTCCAGTTATTAACGACGAGCTTTTGCGTAAGCGTATGAAAAATAGCGATACAAAGATCGGCAATATTGAGTTGAAACAGACTGAACTAAATGTTATTTATTCGCGCCCGTTTTTGATGTTGAAAAAAGATCGCCCCAGCTACACCGACGATGCTCGTGCGAGGGGAGTTCAAGGTACGATAAAGATGCTTGTGACGTTTAAGGGTAACGGCGATATCGGGCCTATTTCGATCATTTCCGGATTGCCGTCAGGGTTAAATAATGAAGCGGTAGTAGCTGCAAGGAAGATTAGGTTTCTTCCTGCGGAAGTTGAAGGCAAACCTTTTGACACGGTCAAGATAGTAACCTACTCATTTGCGATCTACTGACGTATTTGCCCAAGAAAACTGGTACTGAAGGCTCGGCCTGATTAAGAAGTTTTATAAGTAATTTTGGCTTTGATATACTAAACGTTTATAACGCTGTTTTGGGAGAAAATATGAAATCTATTTTGAGTTTGGCGATTTTGACTTTGGCTTTGACAGTTTCAGCTTTCGGTCAGGAAATGAGCGGAAAAGCGAAACCCACTGAGCAGGACAAGACGGCGGCGATACCGTCGAATAGTTATTTGAAACGCGGTGCGGCGATCGGGAAGGCGAAAAAGGTCTCGCTGGCTAAGGTGCTCGCCGAGCCGGCGAAATATACCGGCAAGACGATCCGTGTCGAAGGCGTGATCGTGCGTTCGTGTAAGACCGAAGGCTGCTGGGCCGAGCTTGCCCCGACGCCTAAAGGAAAGAGCGTTCGTGTAAAGATGAAAGACCACGCGTTCTTCATCCCGCTGCAGTCCGCAGGAGCGATCGCCCGGGCCGAAGGAACCGTCGTCGTAAAGACCCTCAATAAAGAACAGGTCGATCATATGATCGAGGAAGACGGAGCGAAATTCCCAAATCGCAACGCCGACGGCACGGTCACCGAAGTTTCATTCGAAGCCACGGGGATCGAGCTTAAGAAAGCAACTAAGTAGGTCGCTAATAATTGCATATAGTAAAAGGGCCCGGTTTCGATCGAAACCGGGCCCTTTTTGATCGAACAAGAAGCTAGATCCTAAAATTTGAATCTAACTCCGAGTTGAGCCTGACGAGGTTCGCCAAAGCCGGCTGAAACCGTTCCGTCAAAGTTGAAGGTCAACGGCCGCGGCAGGCTCTTTTGGTTGCGGCTATTGGTTAGATTGAACGCCTCGAATATGGGCTCGAGCGATATCGTGTCCGTAAATTTGAAAACCTTTGAGATACGAACGTCGATCGTGAAGAACTCATTTTCAAGCCGCATGGTGTTTCGTTTTAATATGTTCGGGAACGCCCCGCGGTTGGTTACCGAGATCGGCTGAGCCGAGCGATATTGAACGATCGGCGAAAGATTGATCTCATATGGCAGGATGAATGTCGCGAACGCATTGAAACGGTGACGCTGGTCACGATCTGACCAATTGTATTCCGGCCGCAGGTCGCGGGGGTCCACATAACGGAAAGTGAATGGATCACGCTCATTGTCGTCATCTGACTTGTCCCAAGATAGCAGGTAGTTGAGTTGGAACTGCCAGCGGTCTGCAAACCGCTTGTTCAGGGTGAAGGTCAGCCCCTGGAACAACGACTTTGCGGAACTCTCAGTCGATCGGATCTCGCCGATACCCGAGCCGTTCGCCCGTTCGAAAGGCGATACGCCGCCGGTATAGAGCCTTCCGTCACCACGATTGACGAAACGGGTCAGGCGGGTCGAATGAGCATAGTTGTAAGCCACGAGAAGGCTCAGATTCTTATAAACCTCGCGTTCAACACTTGCGCTGTATTGGACGGTACGGGGGTTCTTAAAGTTTCGCTCGAAGACCGCAATACCTGGGTTGTATGGTGTAAATCCCGCCGTTGGCACGATTCCGGGATAAACTGGACAGCCGCCAAGTCCGGCAAGTCCTCCACCGGTGCATAAGAAATTGGCAAAAAAGATGTTACCGGCGATCGCTCCGTCCGTGTTCCTCGGGCCCGCGACGACCAATCCGGGAATTCGGGCGTAATACATCCCTGCTCCAATGCGGATAGCGGTTTTGCCGTCATCACCCGGCGACCATGAAATAGCGAATCGGGGCGAATAACCATCCGTTGCATCTGGTATCGAACCGTCGGACGGGAATCGCGGATCGCTTATGAACTGGCCAAATCGGGTCTGTGTAGTCGGAGTTATCGGATCGGGCTGGTATTGAGCCTCCCAGCGAAATCCGAAATTCATCGTAAGATTTGGCCGGATCTTCCAACTGTCCTGTACATAAATACCGGGCTCCATTGTTGTATATGCCTGGGTGCCCGCAGCCTCAACCGTTCGATTACCGATCGGTGCAAATTGCAGGTACAGTTGGAGTCCGGCAGCGCTTACGCCATTAATATAATTCTGGAATCCTGCGATCGCCCCGGCAATCGTCGCGTCCGCAAAAATATATCGTCCGCGGGCAAACCCGATGAATGTCTGCGAGACACGCGTCCGGTTAATATCGACCCCAAATTTTACGTTGTGGTTGCCACGAATAACTGTGAAATTGTCGGTGAACTGGGTCCGTACATCATCGGACGGCACCGGCAAAAAGAACGGCCTGCCGAACCTATATGAGATCGTACCGTCAAATGTACCGATCGTCGTATCGGGAAGGTCAGGGCCGTCGTAGAAACGCGGACGTTCCTCTTTCGCCCATTGGAAACGAAATTCGTTCAAATTATTTGATGAGAAATTTGAAACGAGTTGGCCGATAAACGAATTTGAATTGTCGGTCTCGCGGCCGTTTGCACTCGTTCCCCAGGTCGGAACATCAAAGGTTCCATTCACCTGCTCTGCCTTGCTGTAATTGTGACGGAGCGTCAAAAGATTGTTCTTGTTGACCTGAACATCAACTTTAGCGAGAAGAACATCTGCTACGTTAGTTCTTTCGATCACGCCCTGTTCGCCCGGAGAATTGAAACGGGTCGCAAACAAGTTTGCGAGAGTGGCGTCGATCTTATTGGGCTTGTTGCTCTTACCGTCATTGCGTTCATAGGCGAAAAAGAAGAACGCTTTGTCCCTCTTGATCGGGCCGCCGATGTTGCCGCCAAATTGATAGTTGCGTCCGTCCTCAGTTGGCAGATTAGCCGCGACGGCATCAGGGTTCTGGCCTGAAAGTGATTGATTTCTGAAAAATAGAAAAGCCGAGCCTGATAGTTTGTTCGAGCCGGACTTGGTCACAGCATTGATAAATCCGCCGCTGCTGCGTCCGAATTCTGCCGATGCTCCGACCGGAACGACCTGAAATTCCTGTACGGATTCGAGACTGATCGTAAACGCAGGCCTTTGGCCACCACGCTGCTCGCCAAAGAACGGGTTGTTAGCATCAGCACCGTCGATCGAAACATTGTTTTGAATACCCTTTTGGCCGTTAATAGTGATTTCGTCACCATCAGGCCCCTGAACGATCGAAACTCCGGGTGTGAGCTGAGCGAAACGCGAAAAATCTCGTCGATTGATCGGCAGATTTTGCACCGCTCGATCGTTTATCTGAGTGGAAAGTTCAGTCCTTGCAGTTTCGACACCCTCAAAATCCGCCGACACGTCCACCGTGACGGCCGTTCCTCCGACCTTCATCTCGATCCTGTAAGATTGGGTCTGTCCGATCGTTACACCGACATTTTCGAGGATCGAATCGGCGAAACCAGATGCGGTCGTTGTAACACGATATCTGCCGAGCGGCAGAAGCGGCGCACTAAAGAATCCGTCCGAATTTGACGTGACGGTCCTTTCGAATCCCGTGTCAACGTTCTTAACATTTATTGAGGCACCTGAGACAACGGCGCCATTAGGGTCGGTGACGGTTCCCTGGATCAATCCAGTCGTTGACTGAGACTGAGCAAAAACCGATAGGCCGAGGATCAAGATCAGAAGCGATCCGGCACAAAGGCTCATAAACTTTGACATATGAATCTCCTATTTGGGTTCTAAGATTGGAATGCGGCGATACTAAATTCATCAAGCTACAGATACATCGAACTGATCTCAGAATTAGTGAACTTCCTTCCGATGAAGGCTCAAGGCCTGCATCTAAATCATGCTGTGACAAGTTTAACCGGAATTATATTTCGACTTATGGCGTAATTCCTAATCGTTAAATGTTAATTTTTTATTTGATGCGAGATAGTAGATTGGATCGCCTTTTCCCAATTTTGCTGGGTTCATTTCGTGGCGTTGGTCTTATAATAATCGGGCTGGATTCGTGGTGAACGCGCTACCCTCAAAAAGGCGGTCGCGGCCTAGTTTTTGCCTTTCGCTCGGTTCAAAACCTGTGGATAAGGTAGGGAGGCTTTGTACATTGGAAATCGAAGAAAACGAAGATCATAAGCAAATCGATCTCGAACGTTGGCCAAGACGTTCGACATACGAGTTTTTCAGTGAATTTGAAGATCCATTCTTCAATTTCACGGCAATGGTGAACGTGACCAGGCTCTATAGCTTTTGCAAAGAACGCAAGCTCGGGTTTTCGCTTGCAGCCCTATACCACGCTCTTAATACGGCAAACAATATTCCCGAATTTCGCATCCGTAAAGTAGGCGGCAGATTGGTCGAATTCGACGCGATCCACGCGACGCAGACGATACTTAATGACGATGAGACGTTTTCGTTCGCGTACTTTGAAAAAAAGGACGACATTTTTGAATTTGACCGGGCGGGAAATGAAGCGAGGGAGCATTACCGTAAGTTAAAGACTTTTGAGGTTGAGAAGGGCCGAGCCGACCTTATCTATTTTTCAGTGATCCCGTGGGTTTCGTTCACGAGTTTTAAACACGCAAGCCGGTTGGACCGTGAACAGACGATACCGAGGATCGTTTTCGGGAAGATCTTCGATAACGGCGATAAAAAGCTGATGCCGTTATCGGTTGAGGCGAACCATATGATAATGGACGGGATCCATGTCGGAAAGTTTTTTAACCTTTATCAGGAGAGCATCGATTCGGTATACTAAGCAATTCGTTTTCAAAATGCGATGAAGCCATTTAAGATACGAGACATTTCGATCGATCCGCCGCTCATCCTATCGCCGATGGCGGGCGTGACCGACTATACCTTTCGCCGTTTGATAAAACGTAGAGGCGGGGTTGGTTTAGTGGTATCAGAATTTATCTCGGTCGAGGGGCTCACTCGAAATAATCCTAAGTCGAAACGCCAGATGCGGTTTGATGAGGAAGAGAGACCGTATGCCGTGCAGATCTTTGGCGGAAAGCCTGATCGAATGGCAATGGGAGCCGAAATGGCTCAAGAGGTCGGTGCCGATATCCTCGACGTCAATTGCGGCTGCCCGGCCCCAAAGGTCGTCAAGAACGGCGGCGGCTCAGGATTGCTCCGCGAGCCCGCGTTACTTGAATCGATTTTAAAAGAGATCAAGAAAACGATCACGATCCCGTTGACCTTGAAACTGCGCACCGGTTATACAGAGGCGTCCATCAATGTCGTTGATGTTGCTAAAATGGCGGAGCAGTGCGGTGTCGAACACATTCAGGTTCACGGCCGGACCCGCGACCAAGGCTATAAGGGGCTCGCTAATTGGGAGATCATCCGGCAAGTGAAAGAGGCCGTGAAGATACCTGTTTCTGGCAACGGCGATGTGACGACGATCGAATACGGAATGCGAAAATGGGAGGAGTCGGGAACCGACGGCATCCTCATCGGACGCGGTGCGATGCAGAATCCGTGGATATTTCGCCAGTTTGCCGATGTCCTCGCGGGTCGTGAACCGTATCAGCCTGACCTGCAGGAAAAGAAGGACGTTTTGCTTGAGTTTTTCTCAATGTGCCGCGAGGAAATGCCCGAGATCGTTTCGCTCGGTAAAATGAAGCAGCTCGCCGGCCAATTTACCAAGGGGCTCGTTGGCGGGGCCCAGTTTCGCCAGACACTATATCATTCGCATTCGGCGGACGAGATACTCGACAATATCACGACCTATTTTGAGACGCTGAGCAGGCGCGAGACGTTTGGCGACGGCGTCGTTGAGGCCGACACCGATCTGGAGTTTGAATCGTGCGAGGCTCCAGTTAATATCACATCGGCTTCGTCAAACCGTAACGAACTTGTCATTTCGTCGGCTAATTAAATGAAACAACAAAGATCATTGTTTAGAGTTTTCACAGTTCGGCTTTCTATCCTTAAGTTGCTCATGCCTTTGGTGTCGGGCATTCTCGTCATGGTCGCGGCAAATTCCGTTTCGGCCCAATCCGACGCCGGGCCGATCCGTTCATCACCGGCTTACGCCGAGGTGCTGCTTAGAAAGACCGAGATCACCGCCGATATCGAAGCCCTTTCCGAAGATTATACGGAAGCAAATCCTAAGATGATCGATCTGCGAGCAGAGCTTGCATCGCTCGACAGGTCGCTCGAAAAGATCTTTGGAGTAAAGCCATCTGAGACGGGTAAATTAACGCTGGCCCTCGGTAAACTGCTCGTTCGCCGTGCCGCACTTGAAGCTGATCTGGGAAGGCTTTCCAGGTCGTATAACAAGGACCACCCTGAAGTAAAGAGGGCGACGAGGAAACTCGAGATCTACGACTCAGCAGTAAAAGAAGTTTTGAAATAAGAACGGCCGGGTAACCGGCCGTTTCTATCCAACATCGCAAGGCGGACCGCACTTTCGTCAAAAACCGACTCGTTTGTTGCTTCTTCCAATTTATCGACTCGCAGTATCGCCACCCCCAATTGTTCGATCTCGAACGGTTCGGTATAACTGCCTGCTTTGAGGCCTTTTAGCGGTTTTGCGATCGTGTCACTCAACTCAGATACTTTTAGGTTCTCAAGACTGCCGCCCGCCTGCGTGATCACGCCCGGATCGCCGTTTTCTTTCGCGATCTTGGCGAAATCGCCGCCTGCTCTCAGTTGAGCGAGCAACTGTTTGGCCTTGTCTTTGACAGTGGTTTCGTCGCGTCCGGCAAAGCCGAGAAACAACTCACTAAAGGAGACAGTCTCCGGTTTGGTGAATTTGCTCTTGTTCTTTTCGTAGTATTCTTTGAGTTGTTTCCCTGAGAATTCCCAATATATTTTTGTGGAAACTTCGCGTTGGATCACGCGGTCGCGGGTCGCCTGTTTTCTCCAATTTTCCTTGAGGTCTTTGGGGTTAACACCTGTGCGTTCCATTTCGGCATAGAGAGCCTCGATCGTTTTGAGCTTGTATTGCTTCATGATCTCGACGAAACGCTGATTGAGCGTTGCCTCGATATCCTGCTCGAGCCCTAGTTCTTTCGCCTTTTGCATGAGCAGTTCTTCATTTATGAGATTGGCTATTAGTTCGCCTTGCTTTTCATCGACTATGCGTTGGGCCTCTTCGCGGGATTTTCCCTGCTCGACAAATGCATCGACGGAATCCTTTATCTCACGTTTGATCCGTGAAAGCGTGATCACACCGTCATTGACCTGAGCCACGACTTCGTCAACAACCTTGGTCTGGGTTTCCTGAGCGAGTGCTGAAACCGTGAGGCCGGCTACCATCAATACAAAAACGAAAATAATGCGAATAAATAACATCAAAAACTCCTGAAAAATAACACAAGACGAAATCTTATAACTACGCGTGCCAATTGTGCAACCGTTCACTTCGATGCCAAAAATAGCGTCGAGGTTTCTTTCAAGGAATTTGGTGTGATTAGTCGTTTTTAAATATCAGCAGGTTCCTGCGGTCTAAAGACACCTATAAATGAACAAAAAATGTCCAAAGTGCGGCCTTGCAAACTATCCGACCGCTGATCTGTGTGTCCGCTGCGAGACTGCATTGGCAAAGGGACACAGTCGTTTGGCCACAAGGCGATCGTTAGCTTCGATCGTAATGGTCCGGGCATTGATCTGTCTATGTGTTTGCGTAGCCGCGATCCTGGGCTTTTACTTGTCCCTTGTATTTTCCGCGAAACCGCTTAATATCGAAGAAAAAGCAACGATCCGGGCCGCTGTTCGTGTTCTGCGGCAAAAGGGATTTTCGACCGAAGCAGCTCTTCTCGATAATTTTACGGTCTACAGGGGCAACGATAACTGGCTGAATGCGTCTGTCCCGAAAGAAAATGCTTACGCGGCGACTAATTTTCCTTTCGAAATAATGACGATCTATTCTGACTTCTTCGCCTATCCCGCGGATGACGTTGAGCGGGCGGCCGTATTGCTTCATGAGTCGCGGCATCTAATGGGCGAAGACGAACATGAGGCATACGCCTATGTCTGGAAGCACCGGATCCGGTTAGGATGGACCCGCGAGCAATACGGATTGACGCCGGTCTGGCTAGGCATTCATCGCCAGACGAAAGAGATCGCCCCTGAATTATTTCACTGCCCGGAAAAGAGAGACTCCGACTGCACCGAATAAGATCATCAAATTCGGATCATTTCGAGGATCTCGGGAGCAGTTTTGAGAGGGTCAGCATTTGTCACTTGTGCTCGAAGAATTCCGCTCGGCGAAAATACCGACCCGGCGTTATTGTCCAAAAATTGCATTAATCTGTCTGGCGACACCTTTGCCGAATCTCCTAATTTTATAGCAACGCCATCGGGTGTCCGGTCGATGGAGACTATCGCCATTTGTTCGGCGAGTTTTCTGAGACGGCCGTAGGCAAATAAGTTTTCGACTGAACGCGGTATGCGTCCATAACGATCCTCGATCTCGGCGTGGATCTGCATGAGGCCCTCTTCGGTCTCGGCGGACGAGATGCGTTTGTAGGTCCGCAGCCGCTGGCTGGTGTCGGAAATATAGTCTTTCGGGATCGCGACATCGATACCCAGATTGATCGAAACACTTGTCTCGTCAGCGATCTCATCACCGCGTATCTCGGCTATCGTCCGCTCGAGCATCTTTGTGTAGAGATCAAATCCGAGCGCGTCGAGGTGCCCCGATTGCTGGCCACCGAGGATGTTGCCGGCACCCCGAAGTTCGAGATCGAGGGCGGCGAGCCGGAATCCGGCGCCGAGGTCCGAAAATTCGCGGATCGCCGAGAGACGTCGGCGAGCGATCGGCGTTAGCTCCAATTCGCTCGGTATCAAAAGGTATGCGTAAGCACGCCGGTTAGATCGCCCTACTCGGCCGCGAAGCTGATAGAGTTGCGACAGGCCATAATTATCGGCACGATTGATAATGATCGTGTTGGCGCGGGGGATATCGATGCCATTCTCAATTATCGTGGTGGCAACCAGTATGTCGTATTTGTAGTCGATAAAATCGAGCATCACCTCTTCCATCTCTTTTTCGTTCATTTGACCGTGGCCGATCGCGACGCGTGCGTTTGGCACGATCTTCTTGATCAAAGCCGCGATCGCTTCGATCGATTCGACGCGGTTATGGATGAAAAATACTTGTCCGTTGCGTGCGAGTTCGAGTTCTATC
This sequence comes from Pyrinomonadaceae bacterium, assembly GCA_044228165.1. Taxonomy (GTDB): domain Bacteria; phylum Acidobacteriota; class Blastocatellia; order Pyrinomonadales; family Pyrinomonadaceae; genus OLB17. The sequence goes on from JBGAVK010000005.1 coordinate 52,868, forward strand.
GCAGAGCGGATGACGTTTTCGGAAAATTGAACGACCTGCGTGTTGATGGCCAGACGGTCCCGCGGCGGCGTCTCGATCACGGACATATCACGCATCCCAAGCAGCGACATATTCAGCGTTCGCGGTATCGGTGTTGCGGAAAGCGTGAGGACATCAACTTTTTTCTTTAGCTGCTTGAGCTTTTCCTTGTGCCCGACCCCGAAACGCTGCTCTTCGTCCACTACGACAAGGCCGAGCTTTGGCAATTTTACGTCGGTTGAAAGGATCCGGTGCGTGCCGATCAGTACATCAACCTCGCTTTTACCGGCCGATTCGGCGACCGCCTTTTGTTCTTTGGTTGAGCGGAATCGCGACAGCAGCTCGACCTTGACCGGAAAAGCAGCGAAACGCTTTTTGAAGGTCTCGAAATGCTGATAAGCCAGTACTGTCGTCGGTGTCAGGATCGCGGCCTGTTTGCCATCCATGACGGCCTTAAACGCGGCACGCATTGCGACCTCGGTCTTGCCGTAACCGACATCGCCGATGATCAGGCGATCCATCGGTGTAGGCGTTTCCATATCAGTTTTGACTTCCTCGATGGCCGAAGCTTGGTCGACGGTTAGGTCATAGGGAAACGCGTCCTCAAATTCATGCTGCCACGGAGCGTCGGGCGGAAACGCATGTCCGCGGACTAGCTTGCGTTCGGCATAGAGTTTGAGCAGCTCGTCGGCCATGTCACGCATTGCCCGCTTTGCTTTTGCTTTTGTCTTTTGCCAGCCGATGCCGCCGAGACGGTCAAGCGTCGGCGAAGTCGCCTCGCCCGACGAATAGCGCGAAACAAGGTCCATCCGCTCGACCGGCACAAAGAGTTTGGCGTTATCGGCGTAGATGAGCAGCATGAACTCACGCTCGATGCCCTGCGACGCGATCGTCTGCAGGCCTTCAAAACGGCCAATGCCGTGATCGACGTGAACAACGAAGTCTCCGGCCTTTAGGTCGCGAAAATCCGAAATGAAGGCCCCGAGTTTGCTCTTTGTTCGTGTTCCTGACGCTTTGTTTCCACGAGTCGAGACATCTCCTGCAATATCTCCAAAGATGTCGCTTTCGGTATATAGCGTCAGATCGAACGCGGGCAATTCGAAGCCGCTCGACAGGCGGCCGATACGGATGGCGTCCGGTTTGAGGGTCGAGTCATATTCGCGAAGTATTTCCTCTAGGCGCTCGGCCATTCCCGGCGTCTGGATGACGATCTCGGTCGTGTTGCTCGAACTTATGACCTTAGCGTGAAATCCGAGCTCGGTGACGAACGCCGGGATGTCGCCGTGAAATTTACGGGTCGAACGCGACTGGATATCGATCTCGACGGCCTTTCTGGCGGTTGAGAATAAGAACAGCGGCTTTCGCGCGGGCTTTGCCATTGGCACATCAGAATCGGTACCAAGTTGGAACTCCTCGTCGGTTCCGGAAGCAGTCCGGCCGAGAGCTCGAAGTTCGAGGCTCGACGATGCCTCAAGTTTGGCACGAAGCTCCTTAGCCGAGAGGAAAAGTTCGTCGGGCGTGAGAGCGATGTCGCCGGAGTCGATGACAGAACTAAAGTTCTCTTTGACGTGATCGAAAGTTTCGGTAAGTTGATGCTCAATTGCCGCTGGTTCGTCGAAAACAAAAACAGTGTCCGGCAGATGATCAAAGACCGATGCAGCAAGCGGTTTTGTAAGCGGCAACTGAAATTCCCACCCCGAAAACGTCTCGCCCTCGTCGGCAAAATCGGTCCGGTCCCTAAGATTGCGGGCAAATTTGTCGTCGGCAAACCGCTCGCGGGCGAAAAATGCCCAGTCTTTGAGATCCTGCGGCGAAACAGCAAATTCGCGCATCGGGGCGATGGCGATCTCTTTGAGCTGCGTGATCGAAAGCTGAGTTTCGGGGTCGAATGAGCGGACCGATTCGACCGTGTCGCCAAAAAACTCAATGCGAACCGGTGTGTCAGACTGCGGCGACCAGACATCTATAATGCCGCCGCGAACCGAGAATTGCCCGGGCCCGAAAAGCGGCTCCTCGCGAACATATCCGCCGGCGGTCAGGCGTTCGACGAGTGACTCAGGTGCAAATTCGCCGTCTCGGCTCAATACACACCCTAACGAAGCGATCTCGACCGGCGTCACGGTCCGCTGTATCAATGATCTGGCTGAGAGGATGACAAAGTCGTTTTCGGGGTTACGGAGCTGCCACAAAGCTAGGGAACGCCGTTCCTGGGTCTCAGCGTGGGGTGAGATGCCGGAAAATGGGTCTGCCTCGAAAGAAGGAAGCGTTACGATTGTCGTCGATCCATGCGACTGCGAAAGGAAGAATTCGAGATCGGCCTGCCACGATTCGAGATCCGTATTCGACTCTGTAACGATCGCAAACGCCTTTCCGGTCTTAGCCTGGAGCCGTGTGAGCAAAAGCGCTTTTGCCGCGACCGACGTCAGGCCCGAAACGCTGACCATGCGTTTGCCGGACTCTATCTCCTTTATTAATTTCTCGAACTCATTCGCCATGAACACACCTATCCGCAGAAAACGCTTGACGGGGCACCGGCCTCGACGCACGTTCACCTGCGGTAGATACATTTTGACACATTCGGCAGAAGTTTGCTGTGCCAGCGGCGGTTAACTATAATCAGAAACTTAATTATGAGCATTCCTTCATTTGACGAGATCATCGAACCTAACGACCAGACGGAGGCGCGCAAGGCGTCGCTTGAGGCGATCGCGGCGTTGGTCGGCAACGTTTATCCGAATAAATTCGTGCGTTCAGCCGTCAGTGGCGTCGAGGACACGATCACGGCGCTAAAACATTTCGACAGGATCTCGAGTGTCGAATCTCGAATGGCTGAGATCAAAGCCGGCCTCGGCGAAGGCGAGCGTCCGCCTGCCGACAAAAAAGATGCCCTCAACGAGGAACTAAAAGCTCTCGGCAATGTACGTATTGCAGGCCGCCTGACGACGCCGACGCGCGGTAATTTTGTTCATCTGACCGACGGCATCAACAAATTGCAGGTGTATTGCAACAAAAAAGGCCCGCTTGCACTGATCAAGAATGATGGCTGCAACAGCTTGGACGAGGAGAACGGTTGGGCTTTGTGGCAGCTACTCGACCACGGCGATCTGATCGGTGCCGAGGGCTATTTGTTTGTCACGAATACGGGTGAGGTCAGCGTCCATGTCGAAAAACTCCAGTTCCTAGCCAAAGCAATGCTCCCGATGCCTGACAAAATGCACGGCATCGCCGACCCTGAGCTGCAGCGTCGCTATCGCTACGCCGATCTGATCGCTTCGACGCTGCAGATCGAGCACGAAGGCCTGACTACGCGCGAAGTTTTCGAGCGGCGTGCCAAGCTGATCTCCGGAATGCGCCGGTTTCTCGATGACGCCGGATTTATCGAGGTCGAAACGCCGATGCTCACGCCCAAAGCGACCGGCGCGGCGGCAAAACCGTTTGAGACGCATCATAACGCACTCGACATCCCGCTTTATGCTCGCGTTGCGCCCGAGCTTTATCTCAAACGCCTGGTCGTCGGCGGCTTTGAAAAGGTTTACGAACTCAACCGAAATTTCCGCAACGAAGGCCTCTCGCAGCGTCACAACCCCGAATTCACCATGCTCGAATTCTACGTCGCATACATGGACGTGAACGGGATGATGGATTTTGCTGAGACCCTCATAAAAGACGCGGTTGCGAAGTCGAATAACGGGAGTCTGAAACTAAAAAATACCAATATCGACCCTAGAGTTTTAGGATTCGGGAGCAAGTATGAAGCAATCGTGGATTTTGATGCTTTCGAACGAATCTCGATGGAGGGATCGATTGTAAAATATCTACCGTCTGCTATTGATTGGTATTTCAGAAATGTGAGTAGGGGAGTCGGCCGACTTATCTCCGAATGGATTCTTAAAGATGTTGGTGAAAATTATTTATCTTGGTTCAGTCAAAAAGTCAATTTAATCACCCTTCTAAAACAACTGAATTGGCTCACGGATTTTAACAATACGATGAGTGCAATTCATGAAATTACAGATGAGGGTGAGCCAATACAAGTTTCGGATACGGAAGCCCTCAAATATATTCTAGATGCTTTTGCAGAGTTTCCCCAAGATCAGGAAACTGACGTAATGGACACGACGAAACTTGTTTTAAAAATATTTGATGAGCACATAGAGAATTTCGTCGGTGTAAATTTCGTCGAAAATAAAGCTTTTATTGCTCCAGTGTTTGTAACAGATTATCCAAAATCGATCTCGCCGCTTTCCAAGGCCGACCCTTCGAATCCGAACGTCGCCGAGCGTTTCGAGCTGTTCATCAATGGCATGGAAGTCGCGAACGGTTTTAGCGAGCTGAACGACCCCAAGGAACAGTACGAACGCTTTGTCGATCAGATGTCCGAGCGTGAACGCGGCGACGAAGAGGCGATGGTGCTCGACGAAGACTACATTCGTGCCCTCAGCTACGGCATGCCGCCCGCCGCCGGCATCGGCATCGGCATCGACCGCCTCGTTATGCTCCTAACCAACAAACACTCGATCCGCGACGTCATCCTCTTCCCGCACATGCGGCCTGACAAGAGAGAAGGGGAGAAAGGGATTGGAGGAGAAGGGGAGACGGAATAGTTGCCGATCTCTTTTCGGTGGTTTACCGTATCGCTGTGCGATGGCTTACCTCGCCGTTAGGGCTCCCCCAACTATCCCGGCGGCTTTGCCGCCATTCTTTTTCGGCTTTCGATTCAGCGGCGTGGCCGCAAGGCCTTTTTTTAGCATCCGGAAAAGGGCAGCTTTTCCGCTCGGCGAACTAAGGGAAGAGTGAAATAGTGAAACCATTCATCTACACAACCTTCGCTCTCTTCGCATTCGCTCTTAATTCGATTCTCTGTCGGCTCGCCCTGCGTGGCGAAGAGGCGGATGCGGCGGGGTTTACGGCCATTCGGCTCGCGTCGGGGGCTGTGGCGTTGGTAGTGATCTGGCTCATATGCAGAAGCCCGTACGTAAGTAAGGGCTTAACACTCGAGTCGGTTGATAAGCCCTCGCTCACGCGCGGGCTTCTGCAATATGGCAGTTGGCCGTCGGCGTTCTTTTTGTTTACTTATGCCATTTGCTTTTCGTTTGCTTATCTCGGGCTGACGGCGGGGGCCGGGGCTTTGATATTGTTTGGGGCGGTGCAGTTGACGATGGTCGCGGCAGCGATATTTAAGGGCGAACGCCCGACGCCGCTCGAATGGATCGGCCTTGTCACCGCTCTCGGCGGATTGGTATATCTCGTATTTCCCGGCCTCGCGTCGCCGCCTCTGGTTAGCTCGGTCTTAATGGCCGCCGCAGGAATGTCGTGGGCGGTCTACACGCTCCGCGGCCGCACCGGCAGCGATCCGCTCGCAAACACCACCGGCAACTTCGTCCGCTCACTTCCGCTGGCCGCCGTTGTCGCTGTGCTTTATTTCCCCAATCTCCATCTATCAACCCGCGGCGTTATCCTCGCTGTTCTTTCCGGAGCCGTAACGTCTGGCATTGGCTACAGCTTCTGGTACGCGGCACTGAAATACCACACATCGACCCGTGCAGCCGTTCTGCAGCTCGCCGTTCCCGTCATCGCGGCTGTACTAGGAATTGTTCTGTTAGGTGAAACTGCGGATCTGCGCCTTGGTATCGCGTCGGCGTTGATCCTAGGCGGAATTTCTGCGGCATTGTTCGGACGACATGCAGAAGCCCGCGCGTAAGCAAGGGCGTAACGCTCAACTTGGATGTTACACCCTTACTTCGTGCGGGATTCCGCCTTTTTTTACTCGACCGCGTGCTCTATCGCAGCCTTTAGTTCCGGATATTTAAACTCAAACCCCGCGTCTTCGAGCCGTTTCGGCAGAACCTTGGTGCTGGCTAATAGCAGTGCGTCACCCATTTCGCCGAAGATCATCGAAACCGCAAACTCCGGCAGCGGGAGAAATGTAGGCCTATACAACACCTCGCCTAGCGTCTTTGTAAACTCTTGATTTGTAACGGGATTTGGGCTGACAGCGTTGACGGCACCGCGGAGGTTTTCGTTCTCTATTGCAAAGTTGATCGCCGCGATCTCGTCATCCATCGAGATCCAACTCATCCACTGCTTGCCGCTCCCGACCACGCCGCCGACGCCGAGTTTGAATGGAGTAAGCATTGTCGACAGCGCTCCGCCGTCTTTCGACAGGACGATGCCCGTTCGCAGCAAGACGGTACGAATACCGGCGTCCTCGGCGCGTCGTGATTCGGCCTCCCACTCTTTGCAGACACCGGCGAGGAAATTGTCGCCGGCGGCTGACGATTCGGTACATTCTTCTTCGCCTCGTTCGCCGTAAAATCCGATCGCGGACGACGCGATAAAGACTTTTGGTTTCTGCTTGAGCTTTGAGATAGCGTCGACGACATTTCGTGTGCCTAGTACACGGCTGTCGCGGATCGCTTTTTTCTTTTCGTCGGTCCAGCGAAATCCGCTCACGTTCTCGCCGGCAAGGTGGGCGACGACATCGATCCCCTCGAGTTTTTCGGGGTCAGTGAACCCTTCCTCAATACTCCATTGGATATGGCGTTCGTCAGTTGGTTCTTTACGCGAAGCGAGAAGCATCTCATAGCCTTTCTCCGCGAATGACTTTTGCAATTCAGTGCCGACGAGGCCAGTCGAGCCTGTGATGAGTACTTTCATAATTATCGGTCCGATACGTTCACAAATTTGGTGTTTTGTAACTCTGAAAACTTACCCGTTATTGTTCCAAGTTCGGCTTTCATGGTCAGGTTGGTCTTACGCGAAGACACACTTATTCCGTCCATAGAAATCTTGTAGTGAGTTTTATTGTTCGTAAACCAAACAGTATTTTTTTCCTTCGACGAATAGAATTGATCTGAATATATCAATTCGACTTTATTCTTTTTGTCCGTAAAAATATAGTTAAGCGTGTCTCCGAGTTTTATCAATCGTGCTTTCTTTTGATTGTTAAACTCAAAGGAAAAAATTATGTTCTTCTCTTGATCTTCAAGGTTAAAGACACTGTAATTCTTTCTAATAAGTTTTCCGCCGACGCGGTTATACTCAGTAAAATCGGATGTAAGGCCATTTTGGTTTAGTCCTTCTTCAACGATCTTTATGGCAATCGGTTTGTTGTTCCTTACAATAAAATCCGAGTACTGATGCCAACAACAAGTGCTTTTTGTAATTGTATGGATCTTCTTTGTTTTGGGATCTACATCGAACATTCCGCAATACTCTTGAGAAAGCCGCGTGAAAGCATGACTTCGGGTAAAACCGGTTTTTGTCGCCAGATAAATCTGAAATGAAGGTCCGTGATAGCAACTGTTATGTCCATCCATTAAAGCTAGATCTTTTTTTCCATCAAAATTATAATCTTCATACATTATTGGACTTTGTTCGCCATAAGGCAGCTCTTTTATATTCGATACGATCTGCCCATCGCGAAGATTGAATGTGAGTTCATCAGAGTTTACTTTTATAAGTTGCCTTTTAGTCTTCTTGTCAAAGATGGCAACCCAGCCCTTACTAAAAACTTCGGCGGGCTGTGAAATATATACTTTCCCGGCATATCGATCCGAAAAATCATCAACAATGAATGTTGTTTGAGCACTCAAAATGTTTGTGCTAATTAATAGCGTCAAAAGCAAGATGAATCTCATCTGATTTCACTGTCCTCGCAAATCCCTTTGCACAAACTCTACCATCATTCGTATCTCTCGTTCGGTTAATTGATCGCGAAACGGGACCATACCGTTTCCGCCGTTGGCGATGTGGTTGTAAATCTCGGGAGCCGTCTTATATTTGTGCTCGCCGTCACGGATATTCGGAATTATGCGGCCGTCCATAAGGGTTTTCCCCTCAGCCTCAGGACCGTGACAGATAGCGCAATTCTGGCGGAACAACGAGGCCTCGTAAGCTTTGCTTTCAGCGATAGAATAGCGTTGCGGTTTGCGATCAAGGCAAGCGACAAGTATGAATGCGGAAAAAATGATTAGGACGACGACTTTTGAGTAAAGCATAAGAATTGCCACTAGCTTTAGCTAGTGGAAATAGGTAAGGAGAAATTCCGGGCTTTAGCCCAAACTTTATTGTCCGTCCTTGACCCGTTTGAATCCACCGCGGATTAGAAAATCTTCAAATTCATCAGAAAACGAATGAGATCGATGATGTATTTCCTGGGTATCTATATATTTGCGAACACTTGGAAGAATTGACTCGCTTACTGAGACGACAAAGTACTCGTCTTGCAAATGGAATTTTCCATGACAAAGTTGATTCTTATTTATCCAAAAAGAAGATTCGCCTTTGAGCAACCGCATGACATCATCTAGGGTTTGTCCAGAACCGAGAGAAACGAGGCAATGAACGTGCTCCAACCAGCCATTGAGAGCTCCGATGAAAATGCCTTTAGACCGGGCGTTTTCGCGGATGTGCTCAAGAACCCTATTCCGAATGGAGTCAATGAGCAGCGGCTCGCGATCCTTTGTAGTCCATACAAAATGTAACCAGACATTTATGTGTGGCATAGAATCTGTGGGCTAAAGCCCGAGACTGTATTTATTCTTGCATCCACTAGCTAAAGCTAGTGGCAATTCCTTAGGGTCCGAACTAATTTATTAACCGGCCTCTTCTTTCAAAGCCCGTTTAAAGATCTTACCGGTATTGCCGATCGGAAGCTCTGACCGGAATTCGACATATCGCGGATATTTGTTCGCTGCGATCTGTGACCGGCACCACCCGATAAACTCGTCTTCCGTCAATTCATGGTCCGGATTCAGTACGACGAAGGCTTTGACCTCCTCGCCGAGCCGCTCGTCGGGAATCCCGATGACGGCGCAAAGGCTGACCGCCGGATGGGTGATGATCACTTCTTCCAACTGGCGTGGATAGACATTGTAACCTCCCCGAAGGATCATATCTTTTTTACGATCGACGATCGCAATATATCCTTCGTCATCCATGACGCCGATGTCGCCCGTGTGAAACCATCCGTTGCGAAATGCTTCCGCTGTAGCCTCGGGACGTTTATAGTAGCCCTTCATCACGTTTGTGCCTCGGATCAGTATTTCGCCGCGTTCGCCCCGGGCGATCTCGTCGTCGTTCTCGTCGGCGCAAATAACCTCTACACCAAAGATGGGCTGGCCTACGGTCCCGGGTTTAGAAGGTTTTTCAAAATGATTAAAAGTCGCGAGTGGTGATGTTTCAGAGAGTCCGTAGCCCTCCATCACCCGAACACCAAAAACCTCTTGAAATTCGCGCATGACTTCGACCGGCATCGGGGCTCCGCCAGAGGTACACACTTTCATGTTTTCCGAGATCGCACCGATATCGTAACCAGTTTCTTTGACGTATTTGAGGAGTGCCCAAAACATTGTCGGTACGCCGACCCAGAAATTCACTTTTTCGGCGGCCATCGTGTCAAGGGTCGCCCTTGGATCAAACCGCGGAAGCAAAACAACCCGATTGCCACCATAGATATTGGTGTTCATCTGCACCGTTTGTCCGGTCGTATGAAATAGCGGCAGCGTGATGAGACAAGTTTTCTGTTGGCCGTCGGTAAAATCGAGCATCGGTAAGTGGATGCTGTATGTTGTTACACAATTTGACCAGATATTGAGATGCGTAAGCTCGGCGCCCTTTGGCTGGCCCGTCGTGCCAGAGGTATAAAGGATGGCACATGTGTCGTTCGGAGCAGTCGGGACCATCGAGAATTCCTCGGGTTTGTCAAAGGTCACCTGCGTCAGCGTTTTGTGCTCCGGAATAGGTGAGGCGGCCATCAGATCTTTGGTCATAACGATCAGATGTTCGCATGATTCGACACGGTCAAATGCTGCTTTTGTTGATTCGAGCAGCGGCAATTCCGGCGTGCCTTCAAAGACAAAGACAGCCTTAGCGTCTGAGTCGCGAAGGTGGTATTCGATCTCGTCCGATTTGAACAGAACGCAGATCGGGACGACCGCTGCTCCGGCCTTCATAATACCGTAATAGACTATAGGGAAGAACGGCAAGTTTGGGCAATTCAATGCGACCTTATCGCCATGCCTGACTCCCATCCCGACGAGGGCATTTGCCACGCGGTTCGAGAGTTTATCGAGTTCGCCGTAGGTCAGACGGACGTTTTCCCAAACGATAGCCTCTTTCTGCGGTGCGAGCCGCGCGTGGTGCGAAACTATCGACGCCAGATTAAGAACTGTGGCGGTGCCTTCCGTAAACATAGTGTCTTGGATATTTAGAAGCAGTTATTATTTTTTGAAACGGCTAATTATACACCATTCCACCGAAAAAAATGCGTTGACTTACAATGGTCTTTTGCCTAGAATTTGCTTGTCTCCAGGAAAAATCTAAGTTCGTTCATCACTATGGGAAATAAGGCTTCAGTCATTGCAGCTAATTTTGTGCTACTCGCTTTCCTTACATCGTCAGTGGCAGCGGGCGATTTTGTTGGACAATTTGAACCAAATTTGGTTGCGAACCGACAAGATTTCGAACAGGTGATACTTAAGCTTGTGACTCGCGACAAGATCAAAGGATCTTTTGATGTTGCCGACAACGCACATCTTGCAGCGGCACGAATAATGGATCCGCGAACTAAGAATTACTCGATCATTACATTACTGGTTGAGCAGCGTGGTGAACTGCCCATGATATATGTCGATCTTGATGGAGATAATTCGCTCGGACCAGAAGAAAAGCACACTCTTAAACCATCTGAATCCGACAATCCTTACCTGTGGGAGGTCACAGCGGATCTGAAAATGAAAGAGGGGCTATTCAAATCTTGTCCCGTATATATTCAGTATTTTAAATCTGTGAAAATGGAGAAAATGGGTCCGGAGGACCGTTTGATAACGCAATCAACCGAAGTCATGGCACGAGCGAGCGTCGACATTCGCGGCAAAAAAGTGATCTTCCAGTATGCCTATGATCCGGACAAGAATAAAGTGAATCCGCAAATGGGGTTACTCGGCGTTGACATGGATGGCGACGGGAAAGTGGATCTGGGAAATATGTCGCCCGAATCGACCAAGGCCAACGATGAAACCGTTGTTTTTCGTGTTGGCGATATTTATCTGGCAACAAAGAAAGCTGACGTCGGCAAAAACCAGATCACTGTTGCCGAACGCGAATCAAAAGACTATAAACGCCGCGAGATTTACATCAATAAAGAATTTCCGGATTTTGGTTTTAGCGATTTTGATGGAAAAAAGCGTAAGTTCTCGGAGTTTCGCGGAAAGTATGTTTTGCTCGACGTGTGGGGATTTTGGTGCGGCCCGTGCCGTCGGGAACTGCCATATATTCGCGAGGCTCATAGACGATTTAGTTCCAGAAATCTCGTGATCGTCGGTCTAAATACAGATGAGAATTATACGGTCGATTCGATGAAGAAAGGGTTGAACGAAGCCGGAATGACCTGGACCAACGCGCAATTTACGAGTGTCGCAGAATTCTTGCGAGAGGGGCTTCGGGTAAACAGCTTTCCGACTACATTTTTGATCTCCCCTGAGGGTAAAGTGCTTTCTATAAGCCGAGTCGAACGCGATGAGTTGTCACTTCGCGGGTCGAGTCTGATCGAATCTCTCGAGAAGGTACTGCCTGCATTTTGACCTATTGAAAATTTGACACGGATCCGGAGGATCTTATCGAATCACCTGAACGTTGGATCGAATGTACCTTAAATCGATCGTCCTGATCGGGAAAATCATTACGAAAATGACCGCCGCGCGACTCTTCGCGCCAGAGAGCCGCGGCAGCGACCAGGCGGGCGAGCGTGACAAAGTTCCGCGATGATGTGCCAAGGCTCCCGGATGAGATCTGATCAAATTCCTTGATCGCTCGTGACAGAGATTCTTTGTCGCGCAAAATGCCAACGCGTTCCCACATTATACGTTTGACCCGCTTTCGAACTGCCGTCCCGATCTCCGGCCTTGGATCGCCGCTTATGTGTTCGGCACTTTCAACATCATCCTGATCCTTGCCTGCCGGCCACCGACTGCTGTCTGAAACTGCTGCCGCACCTGAGCGTGCTCCGAAAACCAGGCCCTCGAGAAGAGAATTTGACGCCAGCCGATTGGCTCCGTGGACGCCGGTGCACGTCACTTCGCCTGCTGCATAAAGGCCCGGAAGTGTGCTGCGGCCCCATAGGTCGGTTCTGATCCCGCCCATACAATAATGCGATGCCGGCGAGACAGGCAAAGGGTCGGCGGCGATATTTAGCCCGTACATTTGGCAGGTCTCGTAGATCTTTGGGAAACGGTGCTTAAGAAACGCCTCCGTCATCGATGACATATCGAGAAAGACAGTTCGAGTACCGGTGCGCCGCATTTCGGCGACGATCGAACGGGCAACAATGTCGCGCGGGGCAAGTTCTGCACGTTCGTCATATTTCGGCATAAAGCGTTCGCCGTATTTGTTTTTGAGAATTCCGCCTTCTCCACGCATTGCTTCTGAGAGCAAAAATCGGGGAGCTCCTTCGATATTCAATGCAGTTGGGTGAAACTGGACAAACTCCATATCAGCCATCTCTGCACCTGCGAAATACGCCATTGCCATACCGTCGCCGGTGGCGACCGGCGGGTTTGTCGTGTGTTGGTACAGCTGGCCGGCTCCGCCGGTACACATTATCACCGCCTTTGCGGATATCTCTCGAGGAGCGCGGAGCACGGGATCGAGAAACCGCACGCCGACACAGCGGCCGTCGTTAACGATAAGGCTCTCTGTATTGGCAAACGGCGTGAGATTGATCGTTTTTTCTACACGGGCACGAGCAATAAGCGAGCGGACGAATTCTGCTCCGGTCGAATCACCGTTGGCGTGAATGATACGACGGCGCGAATGGGCAGCCTCTTGAGTAAAAACGAGCTTGCCGCCTTCGCGATCAAATTCACCGCCCCATTCGATCAATTGTTTTATGTACTTTGTGCCCTCGGTGACCAGCGTTTCGACTGCTTTTTCATCGCAAAGCCCGGCTCCCGCAACGAGCGTGTCCCCCTCGTGAAGCTCTGCATTATCGTCGTCAGAAAGGACCACGGCAACGCCGCCCTGTGCATATTCCGTGTTAGATTCGCTTGCCTTGTCTTTGGTCAAAACTGTCACGCGGGCACCGCTCTGAGCGAGTTCAATACTCGCACGCAGTCCGGCAACGCCGCTGCCGATAACAACAAAATCTGTTTGGAGTGACATTAACTGAAATGTAGCAAATTAGCCGCAAAGTATCGAATGAGCATAGCGACCGCGAAGGATAAGAAAAGACGCTATAAAGAAGTATCTTCCTCTTAGCGCCCTTTCCCGTGTTTTGAGTTGTACTAACCGATCAAAGATGCCGTTTAGGGGATCTTCAACTCTTGTCCCGGGTAGATCTTGTCCGGGTGATGTAGAATGTCGCGGTTAGCATCCCAAATGGCTTTCCACTGGATGCCGTATTTCGCGGCGATCTTTGACAGGCTGTCGCCTGATTCGACGGTGTATGTGTTTGCACCGCCGCCTGCGTCGCCGCTGCCGGTGGTGATGTTGAGAATGAGATCGCTCGATTGGAAATCAGGATCGAGGCGTTCGTATTCTGCCCAGAGTGCCGCTTTTGCAGCATCGTCCGGGGCTGTGCCATTGACATGGAGAACTCCGTCGCCTTCGCTCAACTCATAGGTTGTGCCGTTGGCGTTCGCGAGTTCAAGAAGTGATTGATATTTTTCTTGTACTGACATAATTCCTCCTGTTTCGGCCTATTTGTTGAGATTGTTGACGACCTTTTTAGCACCCGCTTCGTTGGCGAGGATCATGACCTGAGGAACCTTGTCTTTCGCAACCTTACCTGTCAGGGTCACTTCACCGTCTTTAACGGCGACCGTCACACCTTCAATGCCGCCTTTTTTGAGGCGTTCGTTGAGCGAGCCCTCGATCATCTTGTCCGGAGCGACTGGTTCCGGGGTCGGAAGCGGCTTCGTGGTGCAGTTGTTCGTCACCGACTTAATACCCTCGACAGACTTCGCGGCCGCTTCGGCTTTGCTTTTAACTGTAACGTCAGCAACCTCGCCGGTTAGGGTAGCAACACCATCTTTGACAGAAGCAGTTACGCCGGTCACTTTTTCCGCAGCCAATTTGTCAGTCACGGCTTTGGTGAGATCAGCGTCGCTCTTTCCGCATGCGCTCATAAATAAGGCAATCGCAAGAGTTAGAACTGTAAAAAATTTAACTTTCATTTTTCCTCCCGAAAAATATTCTTCGTTATTCGTAGATCTATGATCGCATTTACATTTAAAAAAGTAAGCGATACTAAGCAACAGCAATCGTCTGCTCGGGCAAACGAATTTCAATTAATTAGTGAGTTTATATTGATTGAAATCACAAAAATTAGCAATAGGAAATCACCCTTCTACGAAAAAATTTCATCCGCGATCTTGTTTGCCACATCGAGCGAAGTATAGTCCGGGCGTACAATGACGTGGCAATCGGCGAGGCAATATATCTTTTGTCTTTCCTCAAATAACTGAAGTGCCTTTTGTTTGTTTCGGGCAAGTGGCCGGTCCTTTCGCGAGAATGAAATATTCAGCCAGCAATGTTCAAACGTGGATTCGAGCCAGACACTTGTAAATCCACGTTCCTGCAACAGTTTTCGATTCTCTGGGATGGTCCACGTGCCACCTCCGAGCGACAGTATTCGGGCATCTGATGTCTCCAGGAAGCGGATAAGATTCCTGGTTTCAAGTTCACGATAATGATCGATACCGTCAGTGTCGATGATCTCAGCGATCCTGCGTCGTTCATTGTCCTCGATAAAAAAATCCAGATCGATACGTCGACAACGCAATATTTGCGAAAGATGGCGGGCGACACTAGATTTGCCGACCCCCATGAAACCCGTCAAAGCGATGCGCGTGTCCTTTTTCATCTTTGCTCACTTGCTCGATTCACCTTACGACACCGGCTAGTGTTTCGAAAAATGCGGGAAACGAAATATCCGCCGCATTCGCTCCGACGATCTCAGTCATATTCTCAGCAAGCAGTCCGGCAACGGCGAATGACATCGCGATCCGATGGTCGCCGAAAGAATTGACAACCGCTCCCTTAAGGTTGGATCGTTCGACTTTAAAGCCATCATCGTATTCCGTTATTTCTGCACCCATTCGCTTAAGATTTTCGACGATCGCCCTGATCCTATCTGATTCCTTTGCCCGCAGCTCTGCAGCGTTATGGATCTCGAGGCCATACTCAAGCTGTGTTCCTAGTATCGCCAATATCGGGATCTCGTCTATCAGATTTGCAATGATCGGGCCGTGCAATATCTGTGTTGAGTTACTTTTCGAATGGTCGAATCCCCCGCGGATCCGCAATGAGGCCACCGGTTCATTGCACAGCTCATTGTTTCCAAGGATCCCTACATCGGCTCCGACGCTTTTTAGGACATCGCAGATCGCCCGCCTCGTCGGGTTAAAGCCAACATTGCGGATCGTGATATCCGACCCCCGCAGACACGCGGCCGCAACCATAAAATAGGCAGCCGAGGATATATCGCCGGGAACAACAATGTCATGTGGCGCCAACTCGCCGCCGCCATTTACAGAAATCGTCGAATATTCATCACTCTTTTCGACAATCACGTCAACCCCAAACCATCGCAGCATTCGTTCCGTGTGGTCGCGGGTTTGAACCGGTTCGATAACTGACGTTCGGCCGTTTGCATTGAGGGCGGCAAGCAATATGCATGATTTTGTCTGGGCCGATGCGACCGGGAGGTCGTAAATGACCGGCTCTAGAGCTTGCTTGCCGGAGATGTGCAATGGAGCATTTTCCCCATTGGCGGCAATGACAGCACCCATCAGTTCCAGCGGTTCGATGATTCGTTTCATTGGCCGCTTTCGCAGCGAATCGTCGCCCGTTAGGACCGATTTAAAACTCTGTCCCGCGAGAACGCCCGCAAGCAATCTCATGGTTGTGCCGCTATTGCCGCAATCGAGCGGCGCTGTCGGGCGAACAAACCCTTTCTTCCCTACGCCTTTGATGGTAACAACTGCACCGTTGCGCTTGATCTCAACTCCAAGTTGCTCGAGACAATCAAGGGTCGATCGGCAATCTTCGCTATCCGCGTAGTTTTCTATCCGTGTTTCGCCAAATGCCATCGCGGCCATTATTGCAGCTCTATGCGAGATCGATTTATCGCCCGGTAAATTAAGATCGCCCGCCAATACTTCCGCTCGCTTTATCTGCATATATTTAATATTAGTCACAATATCGGGCATTTGTCTTGACATCAACCAACCTAAACCGATAACTTGTTGAAAATATAATTGTGACAGAAACCATAGAAATAAAGCTCCCGAGTAAGATCGAATCCGTCGAAGATGCGGCTGTGTTGGCTGACGAATTTGCCCGGAAACAAGGATTTGGCGACGAGATCATTTTCGCTGTCGATCTCGCGATCCGCGAGTCCGTCGCGAACGCTGTTAAGCACGGCAACAAATTTGACGAATCAAAGAATGTCGATGTTAAGTTTTCAAATTCCGCTGAGGGATTTGAGATCACGGTGAGGGATTTCGGGACAGGGTTTTCCGTCGAAGATATTCCGGATCCGACCAATCCTGAAAACCTGCTTAAGACCAACGGTCGAGGCATTTTATTCATGCGTTCGTTCATGGACGAGGTTGCCTGGGAAAACCCTGAGGGCGGCGGCCTGATTGTAAAAATGTTGAAAAAGCGATAATTGACAGATCGAATGTGGACAATCTTGTTCACTTTCGTCTAGAATTTGTGAATCTGAATTATTAATTGAAACTAGGAGATAAAAATGTCTGATATTACGATCACAGAACGCCAAGCTGGCGACGTCACGATCCTTGATCTTGAAGGAAAAGTTACCATTGGTGAAGGAAGTGTTGCACTTCGAAATGCGATCCGCCGCTTGCTCGGAGAGGGCAAAGGAAAGATCCTTCTCAACCTCGGCGGCGTCGGTTATATCGATTCGAGCGGCATCGGCGAACTTGTCTCCAGCTTTACGGCGGTCAAGAAAGAGGGCGGCACGCTAAAACTGCTTAGCTTGACGCAAAAGATTCAGGATCTGCTCGCGATCACAAAGCTCTTGACTGTCTTCGATACGTTCGACGATGAACCGTCGGCTCTCAGCAGCTATAACTAGATCAAGATATTGTTGAATATATCAACGATAGAACGAGGTAGAGAAACGCCAAATGCTTTCTCTACCCTTTTCTTTTTTTCGGTTTAGATACATCCTAAAGTTTGCCGGATTCATCTCTTTAGGGAAGTGAAACGGGGAAACCAGTACAAAATGCGTCGAATATTTATTTTACTTTTTTTGGCCGCTCTTACGCTCTCGCTAAGAGCTCAGGACGTGCCCGCCGGCTTTGACCTTTCTAATTACGGTGTTCGTATCGAGCCCGACAAACGGCTGATCGTTGTTCTGGCAACGCTAGAAATGGCGACCACGAAAAATGCGGCAGGCGAGACCGAAAAGCTGCTAAATGTGGCCGGTTCGGAAAAGAGCCGCGCGTTTCGACGACAGGTGCAAACCGACAACGCCGACCTCCCCGAAGATCTACGCAGACGCATCGCGACATTCATTCTCCAGCATAAGAAAAGGCATCCAAATGTCGCCGACGCGGATCTCATCGCTCCGTTTATTTCGATGGCATACACGCTGTCGCCGGTACCGGAGTTGTTAGACCCTGTAGTAACGTATGACCTGCCGGGAACGCTGCTCGACGTACTTGATTTTGCCCCGCTCGTCAGGGAGTTTTATCGAAAGTCTAGCATAAGCTCCAAACTCGATGAATACGCACGGCTCTATCGGACGGAGTCGGATGGTGTTCTGCGGTCCTCAGCCCGCGAAATGGTCAGCGAATTGCTGGATTACCTGCACACGCGGCCGCGGCTCGCGTTTGTTGAAAGGATCAAGATCGAAACGCAAAAAGACCGGTCGAAAAAGGGAATACTTCAGGGCACAGAACTTCGCGAACACGAACGCCGTTTTATTTTGGTCCCCGAATTGCTCGCAGCGAAAGATAACATTAATTTCCTCAACATTCGCGACGATTATTTTGTGATCGTGCCTCCGGACGCCGATCTGAGCTTCTCTGAGGCCCGAAGAGCGTTCCTGCAGTTTGTTCTCGATCCCGTCGCCCTTGCTAATTCTCGCGAGATAGCCGGAATGAGAGACTGGGCAAAGCCGCTGCTCGACGAACGCCGAAAGTCGAACCCTTCGATATCGCCTGATGCATTTTTGGCAGTTCTGCGTTCTCTTGTCGCCGCCGTTGATGTCCGCCAGGCTGAATATGTGCAGATAAAGATCGCGACCGAACAGTCGCGACAAAAGATCAGCCGCGTCAAAACAGAAGCAGAAAAGCGGGCTGTGTCGGCGGAGCTTGAGAAATTTAAGAGTGAACTTTCCGACGAATCGACGCTCCGACTTTACGAAGATTTTGAAAAGGGCAACGTGCTTTCACTGTACTTTGCCGAGCAGCTTAAGGGAATAGAGGATTCGGGTTTCGACATCGCATCATCCCTTCGCGAAATGATCGCCGCGTTTGATGGCGCAAAAGAGACGGCACGGCTGGCTTCGACCGCCCCCGCCCGAACACGAGCGGCCGCTCTTCGCGAAGAGCGAAAGAAACATCCGGACGTGAGAACAGCCATAGTTGCCGAAAATCCGGTCACCACGAAACTGATCGAGATCCAGCGAATGGTCGATGCCAAGGACCTTGTGAATGCGGCGTCCGAACTGAAACAACTCTCGGCAAAGAATCCGTCTGAACCTCGAATTTATTTCAACATCGGCAGAGTGGCGGGCTTGCAAGCGGCGGGGATCGATGACCCTGACGCTCAGGCGCAAAAACTGCTCGATGCAAAGGTGGCGTACAGTAATGTTCTTAAGACGGCTACGCCAAATACAGATAAGTCACTGCTCTCGTTGACGTATGTCGCGCTCGGGCGGATATATGAGTTCAACAATGACAATGCATATGCCATCAAGCTTTATGATGAAGCGATCAAACTCGACGACGTTGCCGGCGGCGGTTTTCGCGAAGCTATTGCGTCGAAACAGCGGCTGCTGAAACAGCCGTAGAACCGAATTCTACATTTGTCCCAAACTCTGATAACTTCTAACTGATGTCAAAAAAGGTATCTAGAAGCGGTTATGCCGCGCTCATCGGACGGCCTAATGCCGGAAAATCCACGCTTCTCAATCGGCTCGTGGGAGAAAAGATCGCCGCCGTATCCAATAAGCCGCAAACGACGCGACACCGGATTCAGGGTATCGTAACCCGCGATGATGGCCAGATCGTGTTTGTCGACACTCCCGGCGTCCACAAACCGGGACATTTGCTAAATCGCCGTATGATGTCAGCTGTTCACGATGCGATCATGTCGGTCGACGTGCTCGTTTTGATGCGGGATGCGAGCGTATCGACGGGCAACGGCGACCGGTTCGTGCTTGATCTCGTCAAACAGTCTGAGAAACCAACGGTGCTGCTGCTTAACAAGATCGACAAATTAAGGGACAAGGCAGCACTGTAGCAGCTGATCGAGTCTTATTCTAACTAATACGAGTTCGCTGAGATCGTTCCGACCTCTGCTTTGAAAGGTGACGCAGTCGAAACCTTGATCGAACAGATAATCAAACACCTTCCCGAAGGGGAACCCATCTTTACGGATGATGAGATGACGGATCAGCCTGTCCGCAGCATTGTTGCCGAGATGGTTCGCGAAAAGATACTTATGTCGACCGGCGAAGAGATACCTTACGTTACGGCGGTCGTTACAGAGGTCTTTGACGAAACTGATCCTCAGCTTACGACGATCTTTTGTGCGATCTATGTCGAAAAACCTTCTCAAAAGAAGATCGTTATAGGCAAGATGGGCTCGCGTATCAAAGACATCGGAACTAAGGCTCGGGCCGATATAGAAAAGCTGATCGGTAAACAAGTATTCCTCAAATTGTTTGTAAAGGTTGTCGAAGATTGGCGAAACCGCGAGCGGGACCTCGACGACATCGGAATCCGCGAATGACAAATTCACAAAAAAAATCGTGGGAGGCGGTGGACATTTCGGCTGTTCCCGAAGCTGCCGAGGCGATCGAATTCGCCTTGAACGAACTCGATGCCCTTGGGACCGAGATCGACAGCTTGCGTAAAGCAAAAGGCGAGCCGATCGTGGTCACAGGTTTTTTTGATCAAGCCCCGTCCATACGTGACGCTCGCTCAACCGTAGAAACCTCGTTGGCAATTTATGGTTTCGGGCCTGAGGCGGTAAAGGATATTGGCCTGCGTAAGGTCGAAGAAACTGACTGGCTCGCCGAGTGGAAAAAATACTGGAAAGCGACAGAGATAGGCAATTTCGTGATCGCACCGCCGTGGGAGGCTGTCGAAGCTGGTTCGAAACACGTTATTCGGATCGAACCGAACATGGCGTTTGGAACGGGCACCCACGAAACGACAAAACTTTGCCTCAAAGCGATCGGCGATCATTACGACGGGAATTTGTCATTTTTGGATGTCGGCACCGGAACCGGTATTTTAGCGATCGCGGCAGCCAAACTTGGCGGCCGGTCGATCTTTGCATGCGACACTGACGCCGATTCGGTAAAGATCGCTCGCGAGAATGCGGAACTTAACAACGTCGCTGAGTGGATCGAATTTCGCGATGGCCCGATAGATAATGACACGCCGAAGTTCGACTTTGTCGCGGGCAATCTGACCGTAGACGTGATCGAGCCGATTCTACCGCTTCTGATCGCGAAAACTAATTCGCAGCTTTTATTGTCGGGAATTCTGGTTGAACAGGAAAACACTATCAGGCAGGCTTTGTCAGCGGCGGGAGCTGATCGATACCGGATCGAGAAAGACGGCGAGTGGATCTCCGTTCTCGTTAAGGTCAATTAGGTTTCTTTTGTTGGACGGCAGTAGGTATATCACCGTCGTCAGTGATCACGATCAAAGGGGTCCGTGGTTTTGGCTTCTGTCTTGGTGCAGAGGTTTTGAGAACCGGAGGGCCTTTTGGCAGATCCATCGCATTTGGCGAGAGTGGCTCAGTCCTCTTGAGCATCGTTCCCCCTTTACCGCCGACCCAGACCTTGTTGCCGCCGCGATAAACGATCGTCTGAAGGACTTTGCTGGTGATGCCGGGCTGTATCTTCCAGGTCTTTCCGGCGTCTTCGGTTATTAAGACCGTCCCAAGTTCGCCGACCGCGACTGCTCCGTTGGGGGCAAATGCCTGGACCGCAAATAGATTGAATCTGGACGCCGATTCCTGATCCTGCCAGGTCTCGCCTCCATCTGATGTGTGTAAAGTGATGCCCGACGAGCCGACCGCAAATCCGTTTTTAGCATCGTAAAAGCTCATCGCATATAAGTTTTCCTTCACATTGGCTTTGATCGCTTTCCAGGTAACGGCACCATCGTGCGAGATAAGAATTGTGCCTTTATCGCCAATGGCAATCCCGCGCTTGTCATCGAAAAATTTAACGTCCTCGAGCCATTGCCGTGTGCCTGACTCGAATTGTTCCCAGTATGCACCGGCACTGTTGGTTCTGAGGATCAGCCCGTTGGCTCCGACAGCAAACCCGATCTTTTCTGTCACGAAGCTCACAGCCAGGAGATCTTCTGTAACATTCGAGATGCCTTTCCCCCAACTTGCCCCGCCGTTGATCGTCCTGAGAACAGTGCCGTGGTCGCCGACGGCCCAACCCTTTTGACCGTCAAAAAAGCTGACCGAATTGAGATGGGCTTTAGTGTCGGAAAACACCGGGAGCCAATCGCCGCCGGCGTCGTTGGTGATCCATATCTTGCCGTTCGACCCGACCGCAACCCCGAACTGATCATCGAGAAAAGCAATATCGTTGACATCTTCGCGGCCGCCGTCGCTAAGTTTTTGCCAGCCATATCCGCCGTCGTCGGTTCTCAATATCAACCCATTCTCACCCGCCGCCCAACCGGTGAATCTGTCGGCAAAATAAGACGCAACGATCTTTGGATTTGTCCTGACATTAAAGGGAAGCCATGTGCTGCCGCCGTCACCCGTCAACCAGACAAGTCCGTTTGTGTCCGTGATCGCTCCGTTCCGGTCATCCGCAAATGACATTGATAGCAGATCTGCCTTCGTATAGATGTCGACCGGTTCCCACGTCTCGCCGGCGTCGGAGCTCTTTGCGACGCAGCCGTTATATCCGGCTACGATAATATTCGAATTCGACAAAGCGGCCGCACCTGTCACGGCCGATCCATTGCATGGGTCAGACCGTCGCCACTTCTCACCGCCATCAGTCGTGGTCAAAACTGTTCCGCCAAGGCCCACTGCAACAGCCGTCAAGGAATCGAATGCACTGATATTGAGTAAATTTTGCGAAGTCCCGGACGCTTGGGTCTTCCATGTCGTGCCCCCATCGACGGATTTTAATATCCGGCCGTAGGTGCCGGTGATCCACCCGGTTCTCAGGTCATTGCCCGTAAACGTTATCGAAGAAAAATGGTCGCGTGCGTCGGTTGGTACCGGTTTCCATTCCTTACCGCTGTCATTGGTCGAAAGCAGAGTTCCACGGGCACCGACAATGAATGAGCTTTCCTTGCTGCGAACAAAAACACTAGCAAAGGTCACATCGGTTCGGGGATTTTGCCGGCGCCAGGTGAAACCGCCGTCCGTTGTGGCGAGCACCGTATTGTCTGAGCTGACTGCAAAGCCGTTCAACTTGTCTTTAGCGAAATGTATCGAGTAGATCGGGTTTCCCTGCGGGAGCGGATTTTGCCAGACCCATCCGCCGCCCGTCCTCTGGGCGAAAGAATGAGAATTGCCGCAAAGAAGCACAAGAAGCGCTACGGCAAGAATAAGTGATCTATGAGGTCTCAACGGCATTAATAGGTAATTCTTGTATTCTTGCTATGCGTTTTCTGAAGGTTAAATTTCCTGAACACCGATCTCGGCAACCGCTTCTTCCAATAGTGCATCGTCCACATAACCCAGCTCAGCGGTCTTTTCGAGCCAACGTGTCAGCCACCTCCTGAACGTCGTGTCCGTTGTGGCCTTTGACCCATTTCCAAGTGATCTGATGCCGTTTTGCGGCAGCGTCTAGCCGCTGCCACCAAACGTGGTTTGTCTTTCGCTTCCAGGTGCCGCCCATCGTTTCGACCACATATCGCGAATCGGACATCAATGTGACCTTACACGGTTCTTTCAGGTTTTCGAGCCCTATCGCAGCCGCCGCGATCTCTGCCTGCTGGTTAGTCGCACTGCCGAGGAATTCGCCGACCGCCTTCCAAAGGCCCTTAAAACCAAGCACAGCTACGGCGGCCGCACGCGGATTACCTTTACCGTTGCCGAGGCTCGAACCGTCGCAAACTATGGTGACTTGCTTCATGAATTAGTTGCCGACAGACACGACGTTATCGACAAAATTATCAAATGTCTCGTCATGAGAGATAACAAAAAGCTGATCAAAATGGGTGATGCGGCTGATCTGCATCGCGAGATTTTCGCGGCGTTCTGCGTCCATGTTGGTCGTCGGTTCGTCGAAAAAGGCGATCCGTATGTCGGTCAGCTGTTTTAGCAATGCAAGGCGAATGGACAGCGCTGCTGCCATTTGTTCGCCTCCTGAAAAGCTCTGGAAAGGCCGGTCAAACCCGTCTTCTTCAAGAATGATCGAATAATCTTCGGCCCACCTCAATGTCCGCTCGGCACTACCCGTGATCTCTCGAAACAGCAAATTTGCTTCGAGCGAAACGTGATAAACATAATTGCGGGCTACACGCGGTGCCGCCTCTTTGAGCGTATCACGAATAAAAGCCGTTGCCTCAGCCACATTCTCGAGGCGTTCCTTTTCTTTAAAGTCCCCGGCAAGCGATTGCCTCAATTCCGAAAACCGCATCAATTCGGCCTCGAGTTGCGAAGTTCGTTGTTTTGCGACCGTGTGTGTCGCTTGTGCTGCTGCGAGGCGCTTTTCAGCGGTTAGCAAAGCCTCTTTTTGGGCGGCGTGACGACGAGGGTCATATTTGAACCCTGCGGTGCCTTCCAGATCCTCGATCTCCAGTTTTTCTAAGTGGATCTGTCGGTCGGCATATAGCCTCTCCAGATTTTTCTCGACGTCGGCAGCTGCCGTGCGAAGTTCGGGTTCACGGCTCAATTCATTGTTAAGCAGATGAACACGGGTCCGCGGATCGCCGAGAACCGCCAACTTTGCCTCAACGGTCTTCAGTTCGCCCTCAGCACCGGCAAGGTCCCCGATCTGCTGCTGCATCAGCTTTTGTTCATTTGTGAGCCGCGTGCCTTCTTCTTTTAGTTCTACTTCGCGCTTTTGAAGCCCACCGAGCAATGAAGCCGTCCGGTCGGCTTCGCGTGCGGCCACGAGGTTTGCCGTGACCGCCGTTCTTTCGGCTTCAGCAGCTGCGATGCGCGAGCGAATATCTTCGAATTGTCCCGAAATAAATGACTCAAGAGTTTGTCCCGGTCCAAGATTCAAACATCTTTCGGAGAGGATGGGGCAAAGGCCATTTCGAACCTCGTCCTGAAATTTGCGATCTCGTTCGAGGGTCGCGTTAAGCGTTGCGATCTCATTCACCAGTTCCGCGTCTCTTTTTGCGAGCGGGGCAACCTTAGCCGCCATCGTGATGCCCGCTTCGGCATGCTTGATCTGATCCGCGTTCTCCCGATAAGCTGCCCGCAACCGCTCGACGCGTTGATCGAGAGCCTTTGCCTGTTCGGCAACGGCGCGTGAGGCGGCGATCTTTTCTCGAAGACTTGCCCGCTCGACCTCAAGGGAATCTTGCTCGACTACTTTGGGCTTGAGGGCCTTTACTTCAATATGTGCCTTTTCGATACCCGAAAGTGTGTCCGAGATCGTCTTTCTTTCATTGTTTACGGCCGAAATTGCAGTTTCGATCTGCTCGATCTCGTTCAATGTTTCGACGACATGCCGCTTTTCATCCAATGTTCGCTCCAGTGCGGCGATCTCATCCGCGAGTTTCCTTAAAACTTCAGACTGCATCGAATGTTCTGCCGAAACCGCGTCAGAACGCGACAGTTCGCCTTCTGCCCGGGCAATGCTCTCACGGACCGCGCCTGCCGCAACGTCGAGATGTTTCGAAGTGTCGCGCAACTTATCCGCCGCCTGGCGGTATTCTTCGACCTTAAGCAGCCGGTCAAACGCGACCTTTCGTTCGGCCGCTCCTTCTAGAAAGATCGCTGTAAAGGTGCCCTGCGGTACACCGATCGCCTGCCGGAACAGTGACCTGAGATCGGTGCCGGGTTCGAGGCCGAGGTGCTGCCACAAGAATCTTAGAACCTCTTCCTTCTTATCAGCGATGCGGGTTTGAATGCGTGGATCCGTGACGTGATAACCGGCGCCGGTATCGCGATAGACGACATATTCGCGTTCGTCGAGCCCGCTCTCGAATGTGACCTTTACAGATCCTTTCTTTTCGCCACGCTTAACAAAATCCTCTTTTTTATACTCAAGCAGATCGAAAAGTACCCATGCGATCGCCTCGATAATAGTCGTTTTGCCCGCACCATTCTCGCCCGTAATGGCTGTAGTTCCCCGTGAAAATTCGTATGATGAGGAGGCGTGAGATTTGATATTCTCAAGCTCGATCTTTGAGATGTGCATCGCGAATTCAAGTTTAGAATAAATCCGGTGAAACGAAAATATTTGAAGGCGGATTTAGCGGATCGCTGTGGTGTCGGCTGATCTGAACGAGTCCGTTCCGGATGGTCGTCAACAAATTAGCCCACGACTTTCTTTTTCATTGAAACAAATCCGCGATTTGAGGATACAATCACATCTATGAAGATCGAAGCTGGAGACATCGTTATTGCGGTTCTTCACAGCCCGCGAGAAAAGCTGCTCGGAGTCATAAGTGAGATCAACCCTGCCGGGATCTCGATACGTTCGATCGAGCTGGGATATTTCGACGATTGGTGCCGTTCTATCGCTGCAGACGAGTCTCATTTACACATGAACGACAACTTTTTTCCGATGTGGCGAATTGAGCGAATAACGAGAGACGAATCGACGGCAGACATTGCCTCAATGGCCGAACAGTTCGAATCGCGAACCGGCAGGCGTTTAGAGCACCAATGACGCCTATTGTTTTTTGATCATTATGCTGCCGTTATTTGAGGTAACTCTAACGGTCGCGTCGCCGCCCTTTCCCAGCGTGCCGACAACGCTCTTTATCGGCCCCTCTGTGATGTTCTCGGTAATGATCTTGAGCGGGATCTCTGAAGAAAAATTGCCATAGCCATAGCTTGCGGCGAGCTTGCACGAGGTCGCGCCGGGTAGTGACATACGGATCGAGCCCTTAGACGTGCTCATCATATACGATCCCCCACTGAGGATCTCGCCGTTGTAGGCGACGGAACCTGAGATAGAATTGACCTCGACCTGTCGATGCTCGAGCAACTGCAGGGAAATTGAACCGCTGTTGGTCTTTGCCTTGAAAACGTCACCGATCTCGCTTGGCCCGGCCTCAAATACTAGTATATTTCCGGTGGTGCTGTCGAGGATCATTGCACCGGTCGATTCCTCAACAGTGATGTCGCCCTGCCCGGCAGATGCTGTTACGCCTTCGCTAATATTTCTCAGATTGATGTCGCCGCCGATAGTCTTGATATTGACACGCCGGATCTTATCGACGCTGGTGGTCGTTTCCTGGCCTTTTATGTTGACGGTCGCATTAACCGGAACATCGATCTCGATCCCGGCACCCCAAATGCACTCCGTCGGCCCGAACCCCGGCCTTCGGGAATCGATACCTGTGACCATGATCCAGACAGGATCATTTGTTTTCGGGCTGGTTTGCAAGACCTTGAAACCAAATTTGCTGCCGCCATCGACAAAGACGCGAAGCTCGTCGCGATTCCATCCGTTCACTTTTACATAGCCCTCTGTGACGCAAAGAGACAGATTTATAGCCTTATCGACCTTGATCCTCTTTTCACTTGTGTCATTAAACACCACCGGAAGAGGAAGTTCCGGAGTTCGGCCGTCGGGCCGGGATGTCATACCGGGACGAGCAGGCGGTGCGGTTCTTGCTTCGGGCACTGGAGGAACAGGCGAGGATGATTGGGCAAAACACGGGATAGTGGAGGCAGTTATGCCCAGCAAAATGCCGAATAACAGATTTTCAATGATCTTTTTCATTCGATGAGATGAACAGCCTATCGGAGACTTGCCACCAACTCCTCTTTCTGCGCGACCGAATTCAAAAGATCGATCTTGTTCTGATATGACGAATAAAGCACCTGTTTGGCAGATTCGTTCTTTGGATTCTTTTTGACTTCCGTCCGCATCTTTTTGATCGTGTCATTTACTACAGCCATATCGCGTTCATAGGCGATGCGTTCGGACGGGCGAAGCACGGCCTCTTTCTGTTCGTTGACCGTTTTATTAAGGCTGTAAATAGTGCGGACATAGCTTTCTTCGCCGGGCATGTATCCGTTCGGAGCGGCTGACAACGTCGGAGCCATTGTCTTCGTTGCCATCACTTTTCGCGGCTCAGCTCGAAAGGCCGCGCGCTCAACCGTGAACGTCGGACGCGACTGCGTCGATACAATGTCCCCACTCGAATAAGCCGGCGTGGTGACTGTTGACGCCACCGGAATATTTGCCGCCGTCTGTGAGATCGAAGGGGTCAAAGCAACCTCAACCGGGACCGGGCGGTTAACCCAAAACGCCGCAAAAACTCCAAAAACTATCAACAAAGCTGCCGCCGCAGAAAGTGAAGGGTTTGCAATAGCTAAGGAGAAAAAGGCGAGTGCCTGATGCCAAAATGATCGATTTCCACGTTCCGTGTTTATCGAATCGTTTATCTTGTTCCAAAGCCGCTGGGTCGGGACGAGTGTGTTGAATTCACGTTCCAGAGCCGGGAATACGATCGCCGTTTCTTCTTCGGCATTGGCGAGCATGATCGCGCAATTATCGCAATTCGCAATATGCGTGGAGACCCGAGCCGTTTCGTCCTGGCGGAGTTCGCCGTCCAAAAACGCCTGAATGATCCCAATGTCTAGACAGTCCTTGCTGTTCATATCGTATCCTTACCCGCCTTGCCGTATAGCCTTGCAAATTCTGCTCTTGCACGAGCTACAAACGTGCCGATGCTCGCTTCATTGAGCTCAAGTGCCGAAGCGATCTCTTTGTATGAGAGCCCCTGCTGTTTCAAGATCAAGCAGCCTCTGAGCGGTTCTTTGATCTTGTTCAGTGCCCTGTAGATCTCACTGACGCCGGCTTGCTCTTCATAATCCGTTTCTATCGAAGCGGCTTCAAAAAGGCCTGTTGCTTTGACGTAATTATCATCGCGTGTGTTTGCCCTAATGTTACCGCGAACGGTATTCTTAGCGACATTTATCGCGACTCTTATGAGCCACGGTCGTAGCATTTCAGCGTCGGTTATTGAGTCCTGATTTTTATAGAATCTAAGAAACGTTTCTTGTGTTACGTCCTCAGCGAGAGCGGCATCCTGAACAACAGATCTCGCTGCGCGAAAGACGGTTCGGTGATGGAGAGCGAAAGCCTCCTCAAACCCTAACTTATCTGTCGCTGCCGCCGTCGCTGTTTGTTCGGACATTATGTCCACAAAAATGTTCGTACTCTCGTTCATTTTCAGCATCAATAAATGCTCTTCAAAACAAATACACCGCGAAAAGCTGATTTATGACAAGAATTTAATCCTAAAACCCAATAATTTTCAATCTTTGAAGGAGTTCGGGCGGCAAGCTGGCTGTGCCGTTCGCGGTCACGAGAAAACAATGGCTGCCGTCTGATTCATAGAGAATACGAGCGAGGTTGTCATTGGGTTCTGTAAAGATTCGCTGTTCGGCAGCGGGTTCGGCAAGTGAAAGCTTTTTTAAATTTTCGAAAAGATGAAGCCGGCCAGTGCCGAACTCACTGTCGACATCATCGATGACGAGCCTGGTTTCTGCCGACTCGGCCGAAAATTTGGCCAGTAAAGAGGCCGCCAAACGTGCACCTGCCTCAAACCTTTCAGAGGCAACGACGGGCTTTCCTTCTTGTTCCGATGCGAGCTTTTCGCGAATATTAATCGGCTTTGAAGGGTCTGTGGGAATATGATCATCAAAAAAAATGGTCACGCGTTTTTCATCTTCGGCCGCAAATTCGCGAATCGTGAGTTGGCTGACTCGAGCAGTTGCCTTCCAGTCGATCCGTCGAAGGTCGTCCTGCGGCTGGTAATCGCGAAGTGCGAGCAGGTCCTGTCCCATTCCGCGTTTGGCCGATGTTCGCTTTCCGAGGTCGAGCGGCATCGTGGTGAGGCCTATTGCAATGTCGTCAAGTTTTGGGAAAACGATCAGCTCCGCCTCGCGTGCCGGAAGACGGCGGCGATGCCGAAAGAATCCGAATGGAAATTTGGTCGAAAGCTCGAAATCTTTGATCCTAAAACGGCCGCGATACGGAAAGGTGTGGTCGGTCTTGGCTTCGGTCGCCTGCCCTGCCGCCACGTATGGAAAATGCCCGAGCGTTCTGCTCACCACCGGAGCCCTGCCTATCCTTTGAGCTATCCATTTGGGCAGAATGGCGTCTAACTCATCAGCCGCTATCGAACGTTCGCGTTCTTTGCCCCTAACTTCGACAACTACTGAATACGAAGGGAAGAATCGCTTGCGGTTATTTATGTTAACTACGATCGGGGTCGGGTCGCCGGCAAAGATCGACTCAGGAAACCGCATCGAAACATCGAGCTTTTTCAGGCAGATATTGCCTGCGAAAAAACCAACCACTAACGCTGCTATCAAAAACGAGAGTACGAGAAAAAGCAAATTGTTTCCCGTGTTCCATGCCGAAAAGCCGACGATCACGACCAGAACGAGCATGATAGCCCCGCCCGTCGTAAATTCGAACGGCAGATTCATTTGCGACGCTTCGCGCCCCGCATTCCTCGCCAGCGGCGGCACAACGAAGATCAAGATAAGCAGTACGAAAACTAGAGATGAGCCCGCTGAGATGCCCGCCAATTTGATATTGCCTGTCTGATGGGCATAAAGAGTCAGGCCGGAAAGTCCGAGCCCGCCTAAAATAACGACGAGAGCAAGCCCCGCGTTGCGCAGATCCCGAAAAGTGAAAAGCTGGCTCGCGAGGCGGAGGTTCATAAAGCTTGTAGAGTTTCTTGAGTTCGCAGAGTTCCCAGAGAAAAAGAAAATTTCCTCTCTATGAACACTACGAACTCAACGAACTCAAAAACTTAAAGCGGGACATTTACCTTTTGCAGTATTTCCTGCAAGACGTTTTCGGCTTCGCGCGTTCGGCTGCGAACGGCCGCGGCTCGAGACGCCACGATGACGCGATGGGCAAAGCAGGGTATAACAAGCCGTTTGATATCGTCGGCAATACAGAAATCACGCCCTTCGATCAATGCCAAAGCTTGGGCCGACCGGAAAAGTGCCAGCGTGCCGCGGGGACTGATGCCGAGCTCAAGTGAGTCCGAATTTCTGGTCAGATCGACGATCTGGAGCAAATAGTCAACCAGTGCGTCATCAAATCGCACCTTGCCTACGAGCGTTTGGAGTTCGAGAACATCGGCTTGTGACATCACCGGCTGAACGGCATCGAGCGGGTCGGTTTGTTCGCGGTCCCGCAGCACTAGTCGTTCGTCGGCCAGGCTTGGATAACCAATATGTAGCCGCAGCATGAAGCGATCAAGCTGCGATTCAGGCAGCGGGTATGTGCCATGATGTTCCGACGGGTTCTGCGTTGCCACCACAATGAACGGGGCCGGCAGCCGCCGGGTATGTCCCTCGACCGTGACCTGTTCCTCGGCCATCGCTTCGAGAAGGGCAGATTGAGTTTTAGGGGTTGCCCTGTTTATCTCGTCTGAGAGGATAATGTTTGAAAATATCGGCCCGGGTTTCCAATCAAAATCGCCGGTCTGCTGATTAAATACCGAAAGCCCACTGACATCCGACGGCAAAAGGTCTGAGGTAAATTGGATCCGCTGGAACGAAAGTTCCAGCGCCCTGGCGAGTGCATTAGCCAGCGTCGTTTTACCGATCCCGGGAACGTCCTCGATAAGCAGATGGCCCTTTGCCAATAGGGC
The DNA here is from genome assembly GCA_044228165.1 of Pyrinomonadaceae bacterium. Classification (GTDB taxonomy): domain Bacteria; phylum Acidobacteriota; class Blastocatellia; order Pyrinomonadales; family Pyrinomonadaceae; genus OLB17. The sequence goes on from JBGAVK010000005.1 coordinate 83,902, forward strand.
GATCATCGCAAATTTGACGACTTCAGATTTGCCGCGAATAACGCGTTCGATCGCCGTCTGCAACTCGGCGATCTTTGCCGCAGGGTCAAATGTCAGGGTTATATTCTCGCCCGGTGGCGTCGATTCGGTTGCGATCCAATCTCTCATTTGATGTCGGGCGGCAGAAGCGTCCGAAATAATATTCTACCTGATTAGAAACATTTGCCGCATGAAAAAGTTGCACTAGTTAAGAGATGCTCCTATGGCGATCTGCCTACTTAAGCCGTAATTATAAACGCAACGCCAAACAATAATTGAATTTCCGCCAAAAACCAATTAAACTTTTGAAACTAAACAGATGCCGTTTCGTGAAGTCAATCAGGAAAACGGCACGCAAAAATATGAAAGAATTAAGACTACGGCTGCGGGATCAACGTGGCTTTAACCTGATCGAGTTGATGATCGTTATTGCGATCATCGGGTTGCTTATCGGCGTTGGTTCGATCGCCTGGCAGGCAGTTATTCGTTCAGGCAATGAAACAACGGCCGCACAGATGGTCGACAATATCCGCAAATTTCAGGCGCAATATGCGTCCAGAAACAAAGGCAATTTTGCGACGTTTGACGAATTGATCGCCAAGGTCAGTCTCGACGAAAAATTCAAAGGTGAGAGCCCTGTCGTCAACGGCTACACCTTTAAGATGGTCGTCGTGCCGGCTTCGGCTAGCACGCCGTCCTCATACTCGATCACCGCTGACCCGCAAGTTTCCGAAGGGGTCTCGGCAACGGGAACGCGGCATTTTTACACCGATTCTTCGTTGAGCTCAATAAAAGCAACCGACGAAAACCGCCCGGCAAAGGCCGACGATCCATCGATCTAGTGAACACTTAACAGTGAAAAGTGAACAGTAACAGCTTTTCGTCGCACCACTGTTTACTTTTAGTTATTCACTGTTTAGCGTTTTGCCGTCTTAGCTCAGTGGTAGAGCACTCGCTTCACACGCGATAGGTCACAAGTTCAAATCTTGTAGACGGCACCAGTATTTGCGAAGTGAATTGCAAAGAATAATGGGCGTGGCCAATCGGTCATGCCCCTTTGTTTGCCCCTTAGAACCTGAAGTTGATACTCATTCAGATGCCTCGAACGGCATAGAATTGCAGTTTTAGCAGGATCGCAAGCTTGACCACATCTACACTCCACAAAAAAAACCGCGAATTTACGTTACGTGTTTCACCTTTGTTACACGCTTGTTTCAGTCTTGTTTCACACTCGATGAAACAAGGTAACCTATTTTGTTGTAGAGGGTTACCGCAATCTTTCGCCTTTGTTTTATCACTTTTTTAAAAAGCTTTGTCCAAAAGCCGAAAGTCGGCAGTTCAAAGTCCAAAGCCGAAAACCCAAAACCACTCTGTGATCTGGATTGTCAAAGATCAGCCACATTTCTAAATGCAACAAAGTTGCAAGCATAGCACATTTCGGCATCGAATACAATACCCCTTAATACAGAGGGACTTCCTTTGCCTAACGAAGCAAAGCGTATATACTTCGCGGCATCGAACGATGAGCGCGTATTCGATTTAGAGCTACGACAACTTATGATAATGCCCATCTGCAAATGGCGGGCATCCTTTTCGGGATTGGATTGAGGTTACTTCGTTGTGACCGGTTGTAGGAGCGATCTGAACAGACCAAAAATTAGTAAGTTCGGAACAATGTGCGATCGTCAATTTGTAAATCCGACGCGTCGCATCAAATCCTCGAACCTGGGATCGTTGCGGAGCGGGTCGAGCAGCGGCTCGACCTTGAGCCAGACGAGGCCGCTGCTTCGTTCCTTAAACGCGGCTTCCAAAAGGGCGAACGCTTTATCCTTGTCCCCTAACTGGGCAATTGCCAGAGACGGTTGATAATTATCAGGGCCATACATCTCGCTATTCGCGCGCCAAAATCCGGCGGCACCATTTTGTGCAAGTTGTTTACGCAGCCCATTGATCCGATCCATGACTACTTTCTTATCTTCTCGTATACCATTTTTGGCCTCCATCGAAATGAACCTTTCTAAACAATCGATCGCCATTTCGTACTCGCCTCGAAGCCGATGGATCCAAAAAATGTAGCTTTCGGTTCGGAGAAAGTCTGGATCTATCGTTTTCACTTTTTTGAGCATTTCCATCGAGCCGTCATAATCACGTGCATAAAAATGGGCTACTGCCAGATCTGTCTTTATCGCCATTGAGAGCGGGTCGAGCGAGATCGCTTTGTCATATTCACGATAGCTTTCTTCGAATCGACCCTGCATCGAGAGAAACTCGGCATACCAGTGATGAGCGGTCGCGTTGCTTGGCACGAGTTCGATCGCCCGTCGGTAATCGCTTTCCGCACCGGCGAAATCCCAGTCGTAGTAGCACCTGTTTATCGCCCTCGACGCATATGCCTCGCCGAGGTTTGGATCGATGTCGAGTGCCTTTTGAATAGTTGCCCGGATCAAGGCGTTCTTTTCTCCGGGAGCGAATTTTAGATCGACAAATGCGCCAAGTGTGTACGCCTCGGAAAGACCAACGTATGCCCGGGCAAAGGTCGGGTCGAGATCGATAGTTTGCTTGAAATAACCGACCGAGAGCTTGAAATCGGACTCAGCCCTTCGGTCCAGATAATATTGGCCTTTCATGTAAAGTTCGAAGACCTTGGGGTCGCGAGCGGCTTCGGGTTTTGCAGCGGAATTGCCCGGCGTAAGATATTCCAATAGTTCATTAACGATCTCTTGCTGTGTTGCGAACAACTCAGCCTCGGTACGTCGAAACTGTCGTTTCCAGGGCCGTGACGAGCCATCGAGATCGATCAATTCGGCGGAAATGACCAGAGAACCGTCAAACTGCTCGATCTGGCCGGTAACGATCGACCCAACATTGAGATCGCTGCTTATCCGGGCCGGATCGATCGTCTTGCCTTTAAATTGAATCGTCGAGTTTCGGTCGATCACTCGGGCGCCCGAAAGTTTTGACAGGCCGTTTATGATGCCGTCTGTTAGGCCGTCGGCGAGATACTCGCTATTCGGATCGGCACTTTTGAAAGGCAATATGGCGATCGAATCAACCCGGGCGTAAACCGCTGATGGGGTATTCCAATAGCCTCGATAACTTACGGCGGCGATCGATATTATAATGATGAGCACTAATGCCGATACGGCGAATACCTTCCTGAACGGCCGTCGTGAATTTGGCACATGCCCGGGATCGGCGCCGGTTAGGAGTACGTTTTTGTCGTCAGGCCGCGACCTGACGGTGGGCAGTGAACCGACGCTTACGGGAGCGATAAAACGATAACCTTTGCGAGGCAGGTTCTCAATAAACCTGGCCTGTTTGGCGTCGTCTTGCAATGCTTTTCTGAGTCCTCGGACCGCTACCGTCAGATTATTATCCTCAACGAAAGCTCCATCCCAGATCTTTTCAAAAAATTCGTCTTTTGTTACTATTTCGCCACTGCGCTGGAGCAGGAGCAGCAAAACCTGGAACATTCGAGGGCTGATATTTACCTTTTCGCCTTCGCGGCGAAGAGTTTCGTCAACGATATCGACCTCGAATTCGCCAAATCGATAAAAGCGCACCGCCGACTCAATTTCTGCGCCTGAATTTGCCATTTGAACCAATATTTTACATCCAACCCCCGAAAATAGCTAAAAATTAGCCATTTATTAATTACTTTTTCCGTGATCTCGCATTATTATGGTATGAAAAAAGCCCCTCAGCATCACAATTAAAAAACGTACTGACCTGAGTGCCGATATTGAATTTATGAGAATCTCAAGAACCCGAACCTCGTCTGTCAAAAACCGACGGTTTCCACTTCTGCTGTTAGCCGTAGCGATTAGTTTGCTTTTGGCAGCTACATCAATACTCGGTTCAAATGGCAGCCTGGTTAGCTTATTTGCCGCAGATCGATCGTCCAATAGCAATCACCGGCAGGCACCGGACATGTCGCTATTCGGCATTGGGCAAAATGTGGGCGGGCGAGACGCGTCCCAGTCCGGCCGCGGTGTTGGAGCACCGTCAAATAGCATAGGGCTTTCCTCAATACTCGGTCCGGACGGTTCGGTGCGGGGTGGGGCGATCGGCAATTTTGATCCTGATGGCTATCAAATGACCTTAGGCCCGAACGGCGAACCGCGCTTTTTCCCTGACAACGTTACGGCATCTACAACCGCGAGCTGCAGTGACGGTTGGCAGGATGGGTTTTCGGAACCTGGCATTCCGGGTGGGTCAGAGATATACGCCGTCGCGACCGATCAGGATGGAAATCTTTATGTTGGCGGCAATTTCAGCACGATCGGCGGTTTGACCGTGAACGGTATTGCCAAATGGGACGGATCCGAGTGGTCGGCTTTGGGTTCCGGTGTCGATGGGATCGTATTCGCGATCGCAACTTCCGGGACGAATGTGTATGTCGGCGGCACCTTTAATAATGCCGGTGGTTTACCGGCAAACAAGATCGCAAAATGGGACGGCACAAACTGGACCTCGATGGGAACGGTCTTTACTGACTCAAACGGAAATGGCCAAACATACATCATTCGCACCATTGCCGCATCAGACAGCGCGGTATATGCCGGCGGCTCGAATAGCAGTGATGGCGGGAACGTTATGGCTCTGTGGCTCGGCGGAACATCATGGAACGTTCTGGGAACCGGCCACGAAAGGATGTTCGGTACGATCAACAGTATTGTTTTCCAGAACACCGATATCATAGTCGGCGGTGAGTTTACAGCCGATAACCAGGGCAATCAGGATATTCACAATATTGCGAGGTGGACCGGAAACACCTGGATATCGATCAGTCAGGGAACTATTGGGCCGGTCCGTTCAGTTGCCGTTCACGGGTTTGAAATATTTGTTAGCGGCGATTTTACGACCGCCCGTAACGGTAATGGCGAAATTGTGTCCGTTCACCACATTGCAAGGTGGTCATTTGAAAGCGGCTGGTCTGCGATCGGAGACAATTTTGTTGGCGGGGGACAGATGACCGTTATCGGCGATGAGCTGTTCACTTTTGGCCAGCTCAATGGCGGTCCGATCTCGTTTGTTAAATTGGGCACCGATGGGTGGACCGTCCTGGCGGGGGCAGCCGGTTACATAAACTCGTTGGCCAGTTATGGCTCGACCGTATATATGGGCGGTTTATTCTCGGGTGTCGACGGCGGCGTTTTTAATAATCTGGCTCGATGGAATGGTTCGCGGTGGACCGGCGTCGGCGGCGGTATGCAATCTGATGTGAACGCTATCATATCAGACGGCCGCCTCACTTACGCCGGAGGCACATTTACCCGTGCGGGCGGTGTCCCCGCAAATAAGGTCGCTGTTTGGAATGGCAGTGACTGGGCTCCGCTTGGTTCGGGAATGAATGGCGGTGCCGATGAGGGCGTGCTCGCCCTGGCCAAAACCGGTAGCTACCTATACGCAGGGGGAAGCTTCACCACTGCCGACGGAAATTCTGCTAACCGTGTCGCAAAATGGAATGGCGACGCATGGTCGGCCATGGGCCAGGGCAGGAACGATACTGTCACTGCCATGGCGGTAACCGCGAATGGACGCGTGTATGCCGGCGGCAGTTTCACAACCGCGGACGGCGTTACAGTCAACCGAATTGCATATTGGAATGGCGTCCGCTGGTTTCCGCTCGGATCTGGTGTGAATGGCGTCGTAAATTCATTGGCGATCGTCGGGAACGATGTTTATGTGGGCGGTGGTTTTACGTTGGCTGGTGGGATTTCGGCAAATGGTATCGCAAAATGGAACGGAGCTTCGTGGTCCGCTCTCGGAACGGGAATAGCCGACAATTTTAATCCAAATGTTCAATCTATTGCTGTTTCAGATGGCGGCACTGTCTATGTCGGCGGCAGCTTTACAGCCGCCGGCGGGGTTCCTGCCAGCAATGTCGCAAAGTGGGACGGCTCAACGTGGTCAGCTCTCGGAAGTGGGGTAAACGGCCAGGTCAGATCGCTTGCGTTATCCCGAGATAATACGACCGTTTACGCCGCCGGATATTTTCAGAGTGCAGGAGGGAACCCTGCAAACCACATCGCAAAATGGAACGGCAGCTCGTGGTCGGCTATCGGGACCGGTGCTTCGGACGTCAGTGTGCTTTCTGCCTCTTCAAACGGCATCTTTGCCGGAGGCAGTTCTACATCCTTCGGCTGCCATGAATCAAAGTTTTTCGCCCAGTACATTGATCCGAGCGTATCGCCAGATCCGGTGCCTCCGCCGGGGCCGGTCCCGACGCCGGTTTCGACGCCAAATGTCTGCGCCGCATGGGATAACAAATTTCCATTTGATGTGGCGAATGCATCGATCACTGCGATGGCGAAAGACGGAGCCGGAAATTTCTATTTTGGCTTTAGTTACCCCACCAACGTCATTGCGAACATTAACGCGAATCGGATCGTGAAATGGGACGGAACCTCATGGTCATCGCTTGGTTCAGGCCTCAACGGCGAGGTTGCCACTATTGTATTGTCCGGAACTGATGTGTATGTGGGGGGGCGTTTCTCGAGTGCGGGAGGTGTCCCGGCGAACAATATCGCAAAATGGAATGGAACCTCATGGTCTGCACTGGGTGCTGGAACATCTGATTCAGTTCTTGCTATTGCCGTCTCCGGCACCGATGTGTATGCCGGGGGATGGTTCTGGAATGCCGGGGGTATATATGTACGCGGCATTGCAAAGTGGAACGGCTCAAACTGGTCTCCTCTTGGCTCCGGAGTAACTTTCACACAATGGGACGGAAATCTCTATACGGGAACGGTATATTCAATTGCTTTGTCAGGAACCGACGTATATGTTGGCGGAACTTTTCAGTACGCCGGCGGAGTAGCGGCACACGGAATTGCGAAATGGAATGGTTCCTCCTGGTCGGCACTGGGTTCGGGCTTAGCGGATTTCGCGGAGATAAAGATCGCAGTTTCTGGTTCCAACGTCTATGCCGCAGGTAATTTCAGTATCATTGCGGGTGCGAACATCGCCCATAACGTCGCCAAATGGAACGGCTCTAGTTGGTCGGCGGTTGGAACAGTAACCAATGGTTACTCCGGACCGAACGGAGATGTGAACGACATCAAAGTATCCGGAAACGATGTATATATTGCGGGTCAATTCGGAAACGTCAACGGTTTAACGGCTAAAGGGTTAGCCAAATGGAATGGCACGAGTTGGTCAGCCATCGGGTCCGGTTTGGATAATGTGGGGTATTGGGGAGTCTCAGGAATCACCTTATCCGGTTCGGAAATATACGCATTCGGCGACGACCTCACGCTCAACGGCGTACCAAAACGACGATTAGCAAAATGGAATGGATCGGCATGGTCACCCTTTGTTTCAATGCCGACAGCCGGGCCAAATGACATTGTTACGGCGATCGCCACTTCAGGGTCTAATGCGTATGTAGGGGGCAGATTTACAACCGCCGGCGGTGTATCTGCAAAACACATTGCAAAGTGGAACGGCACCAGTTGGTCCGCCCTAGGTTCTGGTATAGATGGTTACGACATACATGACATCGCCACACAGGGAAGCGATGTATATGTTGCAGGCGAATTCACAAGTGCCGGCGGAGTGCCTGCAAGGGGCATAGCCAAATGGAACGGGTCGAGCTGGTCGGCTCTTGGTACAGGATTAAATAGTGACGCATCTGCAGTTGTCGTATCTGGAAATAGTGTTTATGTCGGGGGATGGTTTACCACGGCAGGAGGCGTGCAGGTAAACGGCATTGCCAAATGGGATGGTGCGAACTGGTCGGCTCTTGGTTCCGGGGTAAATGGGGGCATTTATACGATCTCGGTATCCGGTAATGACGTTTATGTTGGCGGTCAATTCACAACAGCGGGTGGTATCCCGGCAAATGGCATCGCTAAGTGGAATGGCAGCGAATGGTCCAGTCAGGGCTTCCCGGCGAATTACATTGGCTATCGGATCGCAGTTTCCGGAAATAATGTGTATGCCATCGGCTCTGATCGCGACATCGCGAGATGGAATGGAACCACCTGGGCCTCTATAGGTCGCTCGAAGGTTATGCCGATTCGATCGCCTTCGTCGGAACGGATGTCTTCATTGGGGGGTCCTTCACCTCAGTGAACGGTGTACCGGCAAAGAATTTAGCTAAGTGGAATGGCATCGGCTGGGCGCCTTTGGGATCAAGCACCAACGAGGCCGTGAACGCTATGACTAGTTCCGGCTCGGATATTCTGGTCGGCGGCGGATTTAACATCGCGGGTTGTTTTGTTTCATCCAACTTTGGCGTGTATCACCCCGCGGCTGACTCGGGGCCGACACCAACGCCGACAGCGACACCGACTGCAACTCCAACGGCTACTCCAACAGCGACACCGACCAATACGCCGACAGCAACACCTACTGCCACTGCCACACCGGCGACGGGGTCGCTCAAGGCTGATTACCAGTTTCAGGGAAATCTGAACAGCTCGGTCGGTACCGCTCCGCCGCTGACCAATCTGGTAGGTTCGGGCAATGGGCCAAATGGGTTCAACACGAGCAACGTTGATGGATATTCGAGGCAAGTTCTCGACTTTCCCGCTAACAACGGGGTCAATATCCCGGATCTGACCGGAATAGTCCCGGACACGACGAAGATGACGATCGTAATGCTGTTTCAGTTTAACGATTCGCTAATGCAATCGAAAAAACTAAGGCTTTTCGATTACAGTGCATGTCAGTCGCAGACAGGCGGCCGTTACCTGCTAAATGGAAAGATCGAGGGCGAAACAGGCAGCCATGCGGCGTCACGCCAGTTCACATATTTTCAGGTGGTCATTACACGGTCTGGTGTTGGCGGTACTGTCGATATCTATCGCGACGGGCAACTGGCTACCTCTGAGCCGGATGAGGGAACCGTTCTTACTTCCGGCCTGAGGTTCTTTCATGATTGCTCCTGGGGCCTTGCCACTAACGGATACCTGGCCCGGATCCGTATTTACGACGGGGCTATGACAGCGCAGCAGGTTCATGCTCTTGACCGCGTACCTGAGACGAGTTCCGGAACGCTTCCTGCCCTATTCTATTCAAACCGAAGCGGAGTAAACGAGATCTATAGGATGAACACGGACGGAAGTTCTCAACTCAGGATCACTAACAACGACGCGAAGCCTGAGCTTTACAGTAAATTCTCGCCTGACGGCCAAAAGATCGTTTATCAACGCCGTGAGACCGGTGCAGATCCGTGGCAGATATGGACATCGAACGCCGACGGCAGCGATCCGGTTCGCCTTACTAATACAACTACGATCGACAAAGCTCCTTCGTGGCGGCCGGACGGACAGAAGATCTTGTTCTCGAGATGTAACGGCGGAGGTTGCGATCTATTCACGATGAACCCGGATGGCAGTAATCAGGCGGCAGTCTCAACGACCGCGACCGATGAAGACCTGGCCGTCTTTACGCCCGATGGCACAAAACTTGTTTTTTCGTGCAGCGATGCAAATCTGACCAATTATCAGATCTGTATTTCGAACGCCGACGGCTCAAACAGGCTTGCACTAACGAATACGGTTGCTCCGGTCGTAAATATCGATGCAAGGGTTTCTCCCGACGGCAGCCGAATAGTCTATGTCAGTGCCGGACCCACCCCGTTGATCAAGACAATGAATCTTGACGGCTCGAACGTTGTCACTTGGGCTTCGGTAAACAATCCGCTCCTTCCGCTTTGGTCACCCGACGGAACGAAAATAATGTACACCCGTTCAGTAGGAGCGTTTCTTGAAGTATTCGTCGCAAACGCAGATGGATCTTCGCCGGTACAGATCACAGTCAACTCAGCCGATGATACTGCGACCGACTGGTACCGCCCATCAGGAACGCCGACGCCAACGGCGACTCCGACGGCAACCGCCACCCCAACTGCAACCGCCACCGCAACTGCAACAGCGACGCCCACGGCGACTCCTACTCCGGCTGCCCGAGCATTGTTCGACTACGACGGCGATCGAAAAACGGATGTTTCCGTCTATCGCCCGTCGAACGGGTTGTGGTATCTACAGCGTTCGCTTGCCGGGGAGACTGTGATCCAGCTTGGTAATGCGACCGACAAGATCGCACCGGCTGATTTTGACGGTGACGGTAAGACCNAGCATGGGTGCAAGCATTTTCAGCATCACTGCAACTGATTCCGGCGGCTGCTCCAGCTCACGGACCTACACGATTACGGTTTTGGGGGATACTGGATGCCTGAGAGGATATTCTGGCCCGGCAGTCGCAATCCCAGACGCTGATCCCACGGGAGTCAATGTGCCCATCAACGTGACCGGTGCAGGCACTGTGTATCAACTTATTTTCAATTTCGATACCGGCGGTGCGTGCGATTCGACGGTCGGCAACCCGAACGCGGCGGTCGACCATACATACATCGGCGACCTTGTTTTCAAACTCACATCGCCGTCCGGAACCTCGGTGATATTCCAAAACCAACGCGGAGGCACGCGTGAGAATATCTGCAGTTCCAAGTTGGTTGACAATGGCGGATTCCCGAGTATTTCAACGCTGACGAGCGTAAGCGGGTCGCCGCAATCGGGCAATTTTACGCCGGACAACCCGCTCTCGGCATTCAATGGCCAGAGTTCAACCGGCACGTGGATACTCAACGTTAGCGACCTCGCCGCGCAGGACACGGGCTCTATCCGGAGGTTCTCGCTAAATTTCAATCCGGGCAGCACGTGCATGCCAACGACGACAACACCGACGGCGACCCCGACAGCAACAGCGACACCGACAGGCAGGACTCTATTTGACTACGATGGCGACCGCAAGACCGACGTTTCTGTCTATCGCCCGTCGAACGGGTTGTGGTATCTGCAGCGGTCGCTTGCCGGCGAGACTGTGATCCAGCTTGGTAATGCGACCGACAAGATCGCACCGGCTGATTTTGACGGTGACGGTAAGACCGACCTCGCCGTTTATCGTCAGTCTCAGGGTGCCTGGTATGTTTTCAACAGCTCGACACAGGTCGTCAGTGTCTCGAATTTTGGCATCGCAGAAGACCTGCCAGCACCTGGCGACTACGACGGAGACGGCAAGGCAGACATTGCCATTTATCGTCCGTCGACGGGACAGTGGTGGCTTAATCGAACGACAGCAGGCCTGATCGCGATACAGTTCGGATTGACGGGCGATGTTCCGGTACCGGGAGATTTCGACGGTGATGGTAAGAACGACCTTGTTGTATTCCGTCCTTCGAACGGCATCTGGTATATGCAGCGGTCAACTGCGGGAGGGTTTGCGATACAGTTCGGCAATTCGACGGACAAGATCGCACCGGCTGATTACGACGGCGACGGCAAGATGGACGTCGGAATCTACCGGCCTTCGCAGGGCACGTGGTACAGCTATAACTCGTCGAACGGAAGCTATCCGGTGACGGTCTTTGGCCTCTCAACGGACATCCCGACGCCAGGCGATTACGACGGCGACGGCAAGGCAGACATCGCCATCTTCCGCCCGTCTAACGGCCAATGGTGGCTCAACCGAACGACTTCGGGACTGACGGTCGTCCAGTTCGGCTCGAACGGTGACAAGCCGACTCAGAGCGCTTTCAGCAATTAGAGGGTTTTTGTGTAATGTTTAATTAAGCACACATCGACCGGAATGCCGATCAGCTTTTGACACAGAAGCCCTCAGGCATTCGGTCGATCTACGTTACCAAAGACGGATGCCCGTCGAAAGACTTATTTTTTCTTCGGTTGTCGAAAGGCGGCCTTTGCCGAGCCCATCCGATCCGGCAACCGAAGAATATTTCCTGGTATTCCAACGCCGCACCTTTCGCAGAACCAGATGAGAATTTGCCAGTTTTGGGCCACAAGTTCAGATCTTGTGGACTGCAACGATGTTAAAAAAAGGCGTCTAACGTGGCGCCTTTTTTCCTTTTGAGTACGTAATCTCGGTCTCTTTTGTTGAATATTACGCGCCCAGTTGCGTTCAATACGAATAACCAAAAGCCCATCTTTGGACCCCTAATCCTATATTTCGCAATGTTTACACCGCGTTCCCGGGGATTCTAAGTGGCTTCGCGTCCGGAACGCGAATTGCCGATAGCAGTACTTTGGGGCAAAGAATCGTCGTTGGGAGCAATGGCGAAAGTTATCTTGAGGGAAGCTGTCTTTTTGTCTCGGTTGTCGACACTGTTTAATCGACAGCAGTATTTTCTGGGAGAAATATTATGAGACCCGTTCGCAGTATCGCAATTATTATTTTAGGTATATCTTTTTTGATCATCGGAGGCTCAACGGCGCTGAACACCCTCAATACTAATCAAGAGGCGTCGACCAACGATTCAGAGGCCTTTCCGCAAACTGAACCAATGCAGACCGGCGGTGAACGAGCGGCGGCAAACCCGAAGAAATTCGATGAGCAATACGGAAATCTACCGATGCATTTTGAGCCGAATGTCGGCCAGACGGATGAATCAGTCAGTTTTTTAGCGCGCGGACGCGGATATGCGATGTTCCTGACGGGAACGGAAGCAAGGCTCGAACTTCGCGGCGAACACGGCAGCTCTGCATCTCTCGGAATGAAGCTGCTTGGTTCTGATCCATCGGTGATTCCTGAGGGGGTCGGCGAAGCCGGGAGCCGTACAAACTACTTGATCGGCAGCGATCCTGCGAAATGGCGTACAGATATTCCTAACTTTGAAAAGGTCAAATATCGTGGCGTTTACAACGGCGTCGATCTTATTTATTACGGCAATGGACAAAAGCTGGAATATGACTTTGTGGTTTCTCCAAATGCCGACCCTAAGGCGATCGCACTTAGTTTTGAGGGAGCCTCGTCGGTAAAAGTAGATAGAACGTCCGGAGATCTTTTGGTCACGACCCCGATGGGGACTCTTCGGCAGGAAAAGCCCATCGTTTATCAAGAGGTCGACGGCCAAAAGGTAGAGATCGCTAGTGCCTATAGAGTCCGTCCGGACGGAAAAGATCAGTCACAGGTATCCTTTGATCTTGGCGAATATGACCGGGGAAGGGAATTGATCATCGACCCAATACTGGTGTACGGTGGATATCTAGGCGGAAGCGGTTACGAAGAGGGGCGTGGTATCGCAGTCGACAATGCAGGAAACGCATATGCGATAGGGACTACGGCATCGCTGAATTTTCCGGTGACTCCAGGAGCCATCAAGACCACAAATCCGACATCGACAAACAATGTTCAGTGGAATGACGCCTATGTCACCAAGATCAACCCAACGGGAACTGCAGTCGTTTGGTCAACCTATTTCGGCGGCCGTAACGGCAGTGAGATCGGAACCGGCATCAATGTGACACCGGCGGGCGAGGTGCTCATTAGCGGGACCACGACTGCCGACGATCTTCCGAGAGTCAACGCCTATCAACCGACGTTTGGCGGGACTGACGACGCATTCGCTGCAAAACTTAATTCGAGCGGTTCGGCGATCGTTTATTCAACCTACCTCGGCGGCAACAATACTGATACCGGCGGGCGTATTGCTCTCGACCCAACGACCGGAGATGCTATCTTCGCGGGGCTCGCGAGTTCTCCAAATTTCCCTACGACCGCGGGCGCGTTCAAAGAAAAATTGTGCAATTCGCCGGTAAGCTGCAGCGGCATTTTTTACTCCGGCAGCTACGTCGTAAAACTTAATGCAGCAGGTAATGCGGTCTATTCGACGCTATTCGACGCTGGTGTTAATGATGTTGTTCTTGACGCCGCGAAAAATGTCGTACTTGGCGGTTCGGTAAGCGTGACAAATTTTCCGACGACTCCCGGTGCATATCAACCGGCGTCATCGGGCGGGATCGAGGGCTTTATTGCAAAGCTCAACCCGGCAGGAAGCGCGTTGGTTTACGGAACATATCTCGGGGGCGGATTCCAGTCCGACCGCGTTAATGGTATCGCGATCGACGCGGCCGGAAATATGTATGCGACCGGGCAAACCCAAAACACAGCGTTTCCGGTGACTGCCGGGGCTTTCGACGGTACATATAACGGCGGCGAAGACGGTTTTGTCACGAAATTGAACGCGGCAGGGTCGGCTTTGATCTATTCTACATTTGTCGGCGGACTCGGAAAGGATCAGCCATTCGCTATCGGTCTCGCCCCTGACAATAGCCCAATCATCGCCGGAGAAACGCTGGGTGGAACTTCCTATCCGCTAAAAAATTCGCTGATCGGCACGGCCGGAACGATATTTGTTACCCGCTTGAATGCCGACGCGACAGGCCTGACATATTCGACACTTCTCGGACAGGGCGGCGCATATGGGCTCACGGTCGACGGAGCGGGAAATGCATTTGTAACGGGTCTTACGACCAATGTGATCGCAACGCCCGATTCATTCCAGCCGGGTCACGGTGCTACTGATCTTTCAAGTTCGTCAAGTTCACCAAAAGACGGTTTTGTTGTCAAACTTGCAACCGGCGACGAGAATGCGGTTTCATATGCGATCAGCGGCGTCGTGACCGACGAGAATTTTGGCTCGCCGGGAAACACGCCACCTCTCGTCATTTCAATAACCGGCACTGTTAATCGTACATATTCACCTTCGAACGGCGGTACCGCTTCGACAGCCTATTACTTCGGCAATCTTCCCGCAGGCGGAACCTACACAGTGACCGCGCGAAGGGCAGGATTTGTGACCGACCCCGAAAATGTGGTGTTTACCAATTTAGGTGCAAACCAATCTGCCGATTTCCGCATTTTGCACAATCAAGCGCCTGAGGGAGTTATAACTTCGCCTGCACACGGAACGACATTTAGTGCACCGGCCTCGATCACGATCCAGGCAACCGCAACGGACGCGGACGGCGACGCTATACAAAAGGTCGATTTCGTCGCTTACAACAGTACGACGGGCAATATTCCGCTTGGCACTGATACGACTGCTCCCTATGAATTCACTTGGACAAACGTGCCGGTGGGGACGTACGCGCTCTATGCGATCCCGACAGACAGTCACGGGCTCAGAGGCGTATCGACACAGGTCGTACACGTTTTTGTGGTCAATAGCGGTGCTGTGAGTGTTAACTTTATCGAGCCCGTCGATGGGCAGGTCGTTACGGAAGGGGATTATGTCCCGATCCGTATGGCGGTTTCACCGTCCGTGACGTTCGTCCAGGTTCGGGACCAGAACAACAATATTGTCGCGTGGCTGCCGCAAAGCCCCTGGTCGTCAACCTGGCGTCCGATGGTTCTCGGAGATTACACTCTGACCGCTACGGCACAAAATGCCCAGGGCCAAACGGCAACAGCCGTTATCCACGTAACTGTAGCGCCTATCAATCACCGCATCACCGGTACTATCGTCGATAGTGTGACCAACGCTTCGGTTGCCGGCGTCGTGTTGAATTTGGTGTGTCCGAGCAATCCCTCGATCACCGCTCAAACAACGACAGATGCTAACGGTAATTATCTGTTTACCGATCTTGGCACGACGCCAAACGACGGCGTAACTATCACTCCGAGTCTTGCCGGCTACACGTTCGACCCGCCTAGCCGCAGCACCGGTTACCTCGGCTACATAAAAGACTGGACGAACCAGAATTATTCAGCGATCCGTTCGACCTCGATAACGGTCGCGATGACCAGCCCGACAAACGGAGCGACCTTCATGGCTCCAGCAAGCTTTAATTTGGCTGCCTCGGCGTCAAGCACGGCAGGCACGATCACAAAGGTCGATTTCTACCGCGATCAATTCTCACCCGTGCTTGTCGGTACCGATACAACCGCTCCGTTCGAATTTCCTGTTAGCGGACTGGCCGCCGGTAATTACAGGTATTTTGCCCGGGCGACTGACAGCACCGGTGCAGTAGCCGACTCAAACGCTGTGAGCATTACAGTAACCCAGCCGCCAACGACGGTGAATCTGCACGGCGAAGTGCATAATCCCGGCGGCGGGCCGATGGTCGGCATCTTAGTAAGGTTGACCGGAATGGCAAACGGCAACCCGGTAAATCAAACCTGGACGACGAATGTGAATGGTTCGTATCTGTTCGCGGTTCCCTACGGCGGCGACTACACGATCGCACCGGAAGCGGCGAATCTGACATTCACTCCGCCGTCTGCCTCATTTACAAATGTTACCCAGACGATCTATGACATCAATTTCACGGCGTCGGCCGCTAATCAACCGCCGACGGTCCAGATAAATAGCCCGGCTGACGGGGCAGTATTCTCAATGCCGGCTGCGATACCAATAAATGTCACGGCATCGGACCCGGACGGGTCGATCGCGCACCTGCAGGTGACCGCACAGAGCAGCACGATGGCAACGACCATCGGCCAGGCAAATACCGGATCGCTTTCGTTCAACTGGCAGCCCAACCTGCCGGGTGCATACACGCTCTGGGCGGAGGCTCGGGATAACGGCGGCCTTCGGACGCTGGTTTCGATCCAGATAACCGTAAACCAGCCCGCGCCGGTCTCGATCTCAGGCAGGATCGTCGATCGAACCAGCACCGGGATCGACGGCGTCACGCTCGAACTTCGCGACTGGCCCTCAGAAGCAAATGTCGTCGGCACAGCGACTACCAACGCGAATGGCGAATATTCGCTCCCGAATATCTCGACATTTTCGAGCTACATCCTGCGGGCATCAAAGGACGGGTATTCGTTCTCGCCGCAGAAGAGAACCTTTGTGAATCTTGCGGCCAGTCAATCGGCCGCGGATTTCACCGGTACTGCCCAGACGCAGATCTCTGATTTTGATGGCGACGGTACCTCGGATCTTGCCGTGTGGCGGCCGTCAACCGGCGTTTGGTGGGTGTCGAGGTCGATGGACAGCGGCTTCGGGGCAGTTCAGTTTGGCGGGGCATCGTTTGGCGATGTTGTCGTTCCGGGCAATTATGACGGCGATAAAAAGATCGACTACGCCGTTTACAGAAACGGCACGTGGTTCATCATGAACAGTTCGAACGGCTCCGTTAGGACCAAACAGTTCGGGATGGCGGATGACAAAGCCGTTCCCGGCGATTACGACGGCGACGGCAAGACTGACATCGCGATATTCAGGCAGTCGTCCGGCCAGTGGTGGCTCGATACAAGCAGCGAAGGCGTCAAAGTTCTGAATTTCGGCCTCAATGGCGATATCCCCACAGTCGGCGATTTTGACGGTGACGGCAGATCGGATCTCGCGGTCTGGCGGCCCCGCGGCGGTGCTTGGTACGTCCTGCAAAGCTCGGACGGCAATATGGCCGTCACGCAGTTCGGAGCGACCGGCGATATGCCGTTAACGGGCGATTTTGACGGAGACAAAAAGGCTGACATTGCGATCTATCGCCCTTCGAACGGGGTTTGGTATGTAACGCAGAGCTCGGACGGAGTTGTTAAATACACTCAATGGGGAATAACAACCGACAAACCGGTCCCCGGCGACTACGATCATGATGGGAAGACGGACATCGCCGTCTTCCGCGAATCCGAAGGCAACTGGTATATCAGACGCAGTTCCAATAGCACGTTCTCTGTGACACGATTTGGGACTGTCGGAGACATACCTATACCATCGGCGTTCATTCGATAAGAGTTGGTTAGAACTAAAGGATGGGGTCAGGACGACGATGTGGGAAGATCCGATCGGTTTCAGAAGATCGCAGAATCGAATCCGAGAATTGCAATATTGCAGGACTGACCCCATTCTTCTCTTTCCTTTCTTCTCTTAGTTTTCGCCATCAATTCCACCTTCTATCGAACGATTTACGTTGATGTCCGATAATTGAATGGAAGTAGGTTGATAGGTAAGCCAGTAAGAACTACCGTCAGGGTGGTTGAATTTGCGTAGAATTAAATCTAATACAGCATTTTTACCACCTTTTGAAACATGCACCTTAAAAGCAAGATCGGTCTCGCTAAGTATCATCTTTAGATCGAGGGTATCACCAACAATTTGCCAAGTCGGAAATTCGCGAGCCACAAAGTCCTTGTATGACTTAACGGCTTGATCCCTTAAAACGGCTTCTTCATTTTCCATTTCTTTAACTCGAAGTGAAGCTTGCTCTTTTCTCTCTGCCTCTTCTTTAGCTGATTGCCGATTACTCTCTTGAATCGAATTTACGCT
>JBGAVK010000070.1:0-14695 GCA_044228165.1 Pyrinomonadaceae bacterium
AGGCAGCCATCACACCAATAATTAAGACCAAGAGCAATAGACGAAATCTAGTCACAGAGAACCTCCGGAAAAATCTAAACTGTTTTGCACAATTGCAGGAAGCGGAACCCTACCGCGAAATTCTAAATATATTAACCTATCGGGGACGAAAGTTACTATTCGTATTACGGTTGACCGGGGAGATTGTTTTCGAGGATGACCACCCTGCCACTCATATTTGAGAGTCGCGCGGCGTCGAGGACTCGTTGGACTTTCACTCCGTCGGCAAACGTCGCCGCATGTTCAACCGTTAGATTCCCCGAAATGATCGCTTCAATGATGCACGGAGCAAAGTCCATAAAACCTCGGGCAAATCCTGTATCGGCAACGCCCGGAATATTTTCGCTCAATGCGACACCGAGCTCTTTCCAGTCCGGCTCACCTGCCATTGCGGCAAATACCCGTCCGACATGGTCGATCATGATCGCCCCGCGTTCACCGTAAAACTCTAGTTGATTCTTATATTTGGGATACTCAGTCATCGAAACTGAAACCAGGCCCGTCGCGTCTTTGGTCACATCTCCGTCGTGAAACCTGAGCAGCATATTTGCTTCATCATCGGTCGTCACCTTTCGCGATTCGCCCTCAGCATCACGCCGAGTTTTGATGTGAGTTTGAAGCTGGCAGAAAACGCTCGAGACCTCGGCCCCCAGAAACCAATTGAAAGAATCGATAATATGCGAATTGATAGCACCCAGAGCTCCGCCGCCGGCCGCAGCGTCCGACCACCAGTTCCAGGCTATATCCGGATCGCCTCGATGTGGTGCCTGAAAGATGAACTTGGCGTGTCGGACCTTGCCGATCGCTCCGTCCCTGAGCATCTGATGAACAACCTGGCGGCCCGGCTGAAACCGAAGTTCATGGTCGATCAACGCGAGCATCGGTTTCCCGGCCGAAGCAGCAAGCATCTCTTCTGCTTCCGCGAGATCCATCGCCATCGGCTTTTCGCACAAGATGTGTTTGCCGTGCTCAATGGCGAACAAAGTCATTTCACGATGTAGTTGCGGCGTCGTCGTTATGCAGACCAGATCTACCTCAGGATGCAGGATCGTCTGCCGCCAATCGGACGAAAAATGGCCGATCCCAAATTCATCAGCCGCCGACTGGGCGTTATCGAGGCTTGCACTTGAGACCGAAGCGATCCACGCACCCTGCACACATTTGAATGCCGGTATCTGAACACGCCGCGCAAATCCCGTCCCAATAATTCCGATCCCGACCTTTTCCATCTCTTATAGTCCCCAACTGCAGTTCATTCTACAAAAACAAAAAAGTGTAAGGAAACATCCTTACACTTTCGCTAAATAACCCGTTCAATTCGATCACCGGTCTATTCCGAGTTCGAGACTAGCCGTTGATGTGCGGGAGGAACGATTTCCCTTTCTGAGAAAAAGCTCATAGGCATCCTTATCAGGTCCTCTCAAATCAACGATTTGAGCGCCGACCAAAAATCGCTCGGTCGAAACATGGACTCCAACCTTTTCATATCGTTTACCAATGAGCCGAATCTCGACTCTGCCGGTCGGCAGATCGATCTCGACATTTAGCGGCCTTTCATGGCCAACGAGATATTTTTCATTTATGCGTATCGAGGGAACCAGAAAGGCAACTCCGGTCCGGCTGATGTCCACGGTCTCGCCGATGATGAACGACGAACGTGCCCGCTCGCGAGCTTGTTCACTACTCGTGTCCGGGTCGAACCAAACCTTTATCGACGCTGCATAACGGCGGCGCGACGGCACCATGCTGTTTGTCAGCTTACGGTTCAGTTTGTTTACAAGCTTTCGGAGCATTGGCTCTTTTTTTAGAACATACAACAGGAATTAAAAGGTATAAACCCTTTTTGCACAAATTACAATCGAAAAATCAAAAAAAGTGCGCTTTTTCCTCAAATTATAATGGTTTACCGCCATTATCCTTGCTTGTAACACGCGAAATGCCATTTCCGTCGGGTTTTAACAGGTAAGAGATCTTACCGCTTTTGCCATAAACGGCAGGTATCGCCGAGGCAGAATACTTCTTTTTATCCGACGCGAGATCGAGAGTGAATTTATACCCGGTCGACTCGCTCGTCGTAATATCGGGCGGCAAAAGCCCTGCAGAGATCAAGGTTTGCATATCGGCAAAAAGGCCGCCGTTCTGCAATGAATGAGCGAGCTCTGCCTTTGAGATACGCTCTAGCATCTTCTTTGCTTCTTCCTGATGCGTCTCGATGCGGAGATTGTAGAAGTAGTTCTTTCCTTCCTGCTTTATCCGCTTCGATGATTCCTCGTCAGCGGTCTGGATCACCCACACGCTGCCTTCCCGTCGAAGCTTTATGGTCTGCAGCTCGTTCTTATCGCCGTCATCATTTGGTAAATTTGCCGTGACGGTCGCTTGGTCACCGCTAATGATCTCACCGTTAATTTCGATCTCGGCAGGCACCTGCCCGGCGATGGCCTCAAAATCAAGTGAAAAATCATTCAGCTCGGTGTCGGTCAGGCCCTCGATCGCCGGCCTGAGATTGGTCAGAAACATCGCGTCGCGGAATTTCTTTTCGCGAAGCAGCCGGTAAAACGCACGAACCGTATCTGCCGGCCCGTTCGGCTCGATGGTGATCGTCGCCCCTTTTGGCCCGGCGGCATTGACAACCGGGAGGTTTGAATTAACGGCCGTCATCGAATTGGCATTTGCCGAGGTTTTCGGCTGAGAAACGCTGCAGCCATTTGCAAAAAGCGACAACAAGAATAGGCAAAGCAATGTAGACATATTTGATCTGGTGGATTTCGACTCTTTGGGATTGCTCATGTGATCGGGCTCTATACGAAGGGTCTGGCTTGAAGGGTCAACAAAAAAGCGACACGCTAATTCAAAATTATAGCGTGCCGCACAAAAAACTGAAAACAATTTTTTACCTACCGAAAACCATCTATTCGGCTTTCTTGCCTGCTAACCACCATTCGCGTCCAACCGTATAAAGGATGGTCATCAGCACGACGAACGGCAGTATGCCAAGCAGATCAGAATAGCTTCCCTCAAATAACGGGTTGCTGCTTTTTGACCAATGCTCGGCCGCGTCCTGAATTCCCTTGAGGGTCGGCTGAACCGCAAATAGCGCGATCAGAATACCGGCGATCGCACCGCCGGCGATATAGCCCGAAGCCATCAGAACGCCGCTCGATTTGTCAGTCTCGGCAACGATCTGTTCCTCGGTCAAATTCTTAGAAGCAAGCTTTCGCTTAAGGTAGATATCGACAAGATATCTAACGATGCCGCCGAGGAAGATCGGCGTCGACGTTGATATTGGCAGATAAATGCCAACAGCGAATGCAAGTGATGGCACACCGGCGAGTTCTAGCACGATGGCGATCATCGCTCCGAGGATCACAAGTCCCCACGGCAGATTCTGGCCCAGAACACCCTTGATGATATAGCTCATCAGCGTAGCCTTTGGGGCATCGTATCGAGTAAGATCTTCGCCGTCGTCACCCTTTTTGAGTACGCCATTAATGCCGGGATCGACAAAATAGACCGGCTTGCCGCTCTGGTCTACTAGGTATTTACCTATTTGTCCGTCCTTCGGCTCGGTGTTCTGCCAAACGCGATACGAGTTTGTATCAGAGTCCTTGTATTTTCCGTTCGTGATCCTTTCGGACTGGAACTGGCCGCCCTGCTTGAAGAGCTTGTCTTCGGTAATGGTCTTCGCGGCGACCGGATTATCGGCAGAGACCTTTTGGAAATACGTCTCGTTGTTATTCAGCATGATCAACAGCGAGCCGAGCACGAGAGCCGAAGCTAGTGCACCGACCAAAATAGCTATCTGCTGCCGCCACGGCGTGCCGCCGACCCAGAAACCGGTTTTTAGATCTTGCGAAGTCGTGCCGCCATTCGAAGCGGCTATGCAGACGATACCGCCAATAGACAACGCCGTTACAAAATACGGGTCTGCAGCCGTCCACCCGAGTGCGAGAAATACGAGACAGGTGATCAAAAGCGTTGCTACGGTCATTCCCGAGATCGGGTTAGATGACGAACCGACCTCTCCGGTCAATCGAGATGAAACAGTTACGAACAAAAATCCCAGTACTATGATGAGGATCGCTCCAAAAAGCGATGTTAGCGGGCTGGTAAAAACGCTCAGTCCTAGCTGCGGGAACAGCATAATTGCCGCGACAAGTGCGATCACGCCGACTACGACCCATTTCATCGAGAGGTCCTGATCGGTTCGCGGCAGGTTTGCATTCGAATCGGCACTGCCTCCGCGGAGATCGGCCAGGCCGGCCTTAAGGCCGTGCCAGATCGTCGGCAGACTCCGTGCCAGCGAGATCATACCCGCCATCGCGACGGCTCCTGCACCTATGTATAAAATATAGGCTCCGCGAACCTGTCCCGGATTCATTTCCGAAATGGTCTTGCTTAATTCCGGTGCGACGGGGGTCGTCAGCGCGTCACCAAAAAACTTGATCGCTGGTATCAAAACCAGATACGACAAAACGCCGCCGCCCATCATTAGGCCGGCGATCTTTGGACCGATAATATAGCCGACGCCGAGCAAGGTAGGATCATTGTCCGAATTGATGGAACCGCCCTTGAATCCCTTTTCGGAAAAATCGTATCCCGGCGATTCCTTCCAAAAGAACAGGACCTTCATCAAAGCATTGAACAAAAATCCCATCGCAAACCCGATCGAAATGATCTTACCGCCGCGAAGAGCCGCATCATCGCCGCCCTCTATATGGCTCTCGATCGATGCATCACGCGACTCTTTTGACGCACCGGCTTTGAGCACCTCGGCGCAGGCAGTGCCCTCAGGATATTTTAGAAATCCGTGCTGGTCTTTGATGAGAGCTCGCCTGAGCGGGATCATCATGAGAATCCCGAGCAAGCCGCCGAGAACGGCAACAAGCATGACACGAGTAAAATCGAGGTCAAAACCCAGTATCATGATCGCCGGCATCGTAACACCGATACCAAAGGCGATCGATTCGCCCGCTGACCCGGCGGTCTGCATCATGTTGGCTTCGAGAATGGTCGCGTCCCGCATGCCTACCTTAGAGAGCAGCCGAAAAACAGTGATCGCAATTACCGCCACAGGGATCGATGCCGAAACAGTCAGTCCTGTTTTGAGTACAAGGTACAGCGAAGATGCTCCAAAAATTATGCCGAGCAGCGTTCCGATGATCAGCGGAAACGGCGTCAATTCGCGCAACGTTGCCGAGTCCGGGATATAAGGACGGAAATTTTCGAGAAACGGATTTTTCATGCCTTCGGTATCTCCTTGAGATCGATATTTCTAATTGCCGCATCACAACGGCTTATTTAGGAAGAGGGTTGGAACTTTGGTTAAATTTACAGTCAGTGCCGAAAAAACGCAATGTTCGACACCCACATAACCGTCAGATCATATGATGATGACGGCTGCACGTGCGATAGCCTAAGATGTTGTCCCCATCCTGACGTAAAAGGCCTTTTTCACTGCCTCAGTGGCAATCGCATAAAGCAGCGTTATCGCCACGATCATCGCGGTGACCCATGCCGGCAGCGGGACAAAGCCCATCACGTTCGTGTACGGCAGATACGGAATCGCGATCGTAAAGATCGAAACACCCAGGGTCGTGATCCACAGCCAGCGGCCGGGTTTACTTCGATAGAACGGACGTCTGGTTCGAACGATCAAAGCAACGACGAGTTCCGTCAGGAGCGACTCGATAAACCACCCGGTCTGAAATTCCCCTTCAGCGGCACGAACGACAAGCAGCAACAGAGCGAACGTTATAAAGTCGAACACCGAACTCACGAACCCGAACACGATCATGAAATTGCGGATGAACTTTACATCCCATCGGTGGGGCGTCGCGATGTATTCTTCATCGACATTGTCACCGGCTATCGCAATAGCCGGAATGTCCGAGAGAAAGTTATTGAGCAGGATCTGTTTGGCAAGCAGCGGCAGAAACGGCAGGAACAGCGATGCTCCTGCCATGCTGAACATATTTCCAAAATTTGCACTCGTTGTCGTAAATATATATTTCAGCGAATTGGCGAAAGTGCCGCGGCCCTCTTTGATCCCGCGTTCGAGTATCTCTAGGCCGGACTTTATCAGCACAAAGTCAGCCGCTTCTCTGGCAACATCGACCGCCCCCTCGACCGAGATGCCAACATCGGCGTCGTGCAATGCCGGAGCATCGTTGATACCGTCGCCCATATAGCCGACGACATGCCCCATTTTCTGCAATGCGCGGATGATGCGTTCCTTCTGATTTGGATCGACCTCGACAAAGAGCGTCGTACGTTCAGCCCGATGCATCAAAGCCTCGTCTCCGAGTTCTAAAAGTTCGTGTCCGGTCACAATTCCCTCGACCGGCATTCCGACCGCGTCCGCCACATGTCTCGCGACATAGCGGTTGTCGCCTGTGATGATCTTTAGCCCGACCTTGAGGTCGGAAAGCGCTTTGAGAGCCGCATTTGCGTCATTTTTTGGCGGGTCGAGAAAAAGCAAAAAGCCCTCAAAGGTCATTCCGGCTTCATCTTGCCGCGAAACTTCGAGGGCTCCGGCGATGTCCTTAGCCGCAACACCCAACACTCTGAAGCCATCCTCACTCCATGCCTGAAACCTCGCGGTTATCTCAGTTCGAATTTCGTCTGTCAGCGGTGTCACGCCGCCATTGCCGCGTATTTGAGCACAGACATCGAGAATATTATCGAGAGCCCCTTTCGTGATCAGACGCGAACCGCGGCCGCCGTCAGTGATCAGCACGCTCAGTCGTTTTCGCGTGAAATCGTAGGGAATTTCGCCGGCCTTTTTTATGTCACCGAGATCGATGCCGGGGCCGGAGACAATGGCTTCGTCCAACGGGTTCGGGATGCCGGACTGAAAATGTGCGTTAATAAAAGCGAGACGATATACGTCAGCCGACCGTTCGCCTGCGGTGTCGAGAGCGCCGTCGAGGCGGACGACGCCTTCGGTGAGCGTGCCGGTCTTGTCCGTACAGAGGACGTCCATGCTTCCGAGATTTTCGATGGCCTCGAGCCGGCGAACAATGACGCCGCTGCGAGCCATTTCGCGAGCCCCTTTCGATAAATTAATGGTAATGATCGCCGGCAGCAGCTCCGGCGATATGCCGACTGCCAATGCGATCGCAAACAATAGTGCCTCGATCGCCGGCCTTTCCATCACGACATTGACGGCAAAAACGACCAGCACGAGTACGATCATAATCCGGCTCAGCATCATGCCGAATTTGCGGATGCCGCGTTGAAATTCGGTCTCAGGCGGCCGCAGACTCAGCTGCCCGGCGATCTTGCCATATTCGGTCGATGTGGCGGTCTGCGAGATCAAAACCCTGGCAAATCCGCTGCGGACTGAGGTGCCCATAAACACGCAATTAGTCCGCTCAGCAAGTGCGGCGTCGCGTTTCGAAGGGTCAGTGTCCTTTTCGACCGGAAAGGTCTCGCCCGTGAGCACCGCTTGGTTTACAAAACAATCATTCGCCTCGATAACGAGTCCATCTGCCGGGATCAGGCTGCCTGCCGAAAGCAAAACGATATCGCCGGGAACGATACTCTCAGCGTCGATCTGCTTTTCTTTGCCATCGCGAAGGGCTTTGACGCGGTGCCGCAGACGGGCACGCAGTTTGGCGACCGCGTTGCCTGCCGAATATTCCTGAACGAACGAAATGACCCCGCTGACCATCACGATCGCAAAGATCACGGCGGCATCGGTCCATTCGCCGACGAAAACCGAGACCGCCACCGCAAAGATCAGGATCAGCACCAGTGGACTCGTGAATTGTTTTATCAGTAATCTGAGAGCAGTCTCGTCGCGGCGGATCTCGAGCAAATTAGGCCCTGTCTCTGCCAGGCGGGCCCCTGCTTCGGCGCCGGACAAACCAGCAGCGGACGAGCCTAACGCCTCATACAGTTGCTGAGTCGTCAATTCCCAATACGCCGACGGCAATTTTTCGTGACGGTCCATCGCCATTGAGGATTCGGTTCCGGCCTCCTAAACCTGATATTACACCCAACTGCAAAACATAAATGTGTCAGCCGTCACAAATACGATTTATTTTATGCGGTGAAATGACCTAAACTAGCCAAAGTCTGCTCCGGCACAACAGAATTATGAAAGACTTTCACGACTTCAACGTATTTATGTTCAAAGTCTCGCGTAAGGCCATCGGGATCTTGGCCGTCGTTCTTTCGGTTGCCTTTACCGCCACCGCCCAGCTTCCGGCACCAAAAGACGTCCTTGGATTTACTCCCGGTGACGACCGAAAGCTGGCGAGCTGGGCGCAGATCGTCGATTATTTTAAGAAGCTCGACGCCGCCAGCGACCGCGTGAAGTTCGAAGAGATCGGCAAAACGACGATGGGTGCACCGTTTGTTTATGCGACCATTTCGAGCCCGGAAAATCTCAAAAATCTCGAAAAGTATAAAAAGATAAACGCCAAACTCGCTGATCCGCGGACATTTAAGAGTAGAGACAAGTACGCCGAACGTCTGATAGAAGAGGGAAAGACGATCGTAATGATCACCTGCGGTGTGCATTCGACCGAGGTCGGTTCGACGCTTTCGTCAATGCTTATCGCTTATCAACTGGCACTCGCCCCGCATAAAGACGTCGAAAAGATCCTCGACAACACGATCATCCTGCTCGTGCCGAGCCTCAACCCCGACGGTGTCGATATCGTCAAGAATTGGTACGACAAAACGCTCGGCACGGCGTTCGAAGGCACCGAGCCACCCGAGCTTTATCACAAATACGTTGGCCACGACAATAACCGCGACTGGTACGCCTTTACACAGGTCGAGACGCAACTCACGGTCGACAAGATCCACAACGTCTGGCACCCGCAGATCGTGCACGACATTCACCAACAGGGAGCTTTTGGATCACGGCTCTTCCTGCCGCCGTACATGCAACCGGTCGAGCCCAACGTACCGAAACAGATCGTCGAGGGCTACACCGAACTCGGCAACTACATGGCCGAAAAAATGCGAGGCCTCGGCTTTCAGGGCATAACGACCGACTCGACCTACGACGCCTGGACACCAGCACGAGCCTATTCTCACTACCACGGCGGCGTGCGTATCTTGAGCGAGACCGCATCGGCAAAGCTTGCTTCGCCCATCACGGTTACCTACGACCAGCTACGCGGCGGCGAAGGCTACGACGCGAAAAAGGAATCCGCAAACTTTGGCCCCGTATGGAAAGGCGGCGAATGGAAGCTAAAAAACATCACCGACACCATGACCACCGCCGCCTTAGCGTTGCTAACCCACGCCGCCGACAACCGCGAGAAATGGCTGACGAGATTTTACGAGATCGGTAAAGAGGCGGTGCGGCCGAGGAAGAACGGCGAAGAATTTGGCTTTTTATTTGATCAGTATTCACTAGGAGGCGAACAGTTCCGAGGAATTCTGGAATTCGCCGGGGTAAAAGTCACAGAGACAAACGATGGGGCATTGGTGCGGTTCGATCAACCCTATGGGGCATTTGCTAAGACTCTCGCTGAAAATCAGACGTATCCCGACCTTAAGAATGAACGCGGTGAACCGATTTCTCCATATGACGTAACCGCGCACACGCTTCCGCTTCTCATGGGTGGAATGGACACCAAATTCGTCCGTGCCACATACAGAATAAAAAAACCTTCATGGGGTAGAAGTGGCGCCGATTTTGGTGCGTGCTCCAAGATTAACAATCATATTGGTTTGTACAAATCTTTCGTTGCTTCGATGGACGAAGGCTGGACCCGATTTATCCTTGAAGATTCTTTCGAACGATTTTGTCTAAAGTCATTTTCTATCGGCAATCGAGAAATCACTGACAGGGAAAAACTCTTCGATGTTTTCAAACTACCGACTCTGGTTGAACAATATGGTAGACCGGTGCCCATTTTGGGCAATTACGGAACGATCATCTTCCCCGACCAGAGCGCAAACCAGATCCTCAACGGCTACGCGAAAGGCTCAATGCCGGATAAGTACGCGGGCGGCGTTGGGAAAGAAGGCGTTGAGAATCTCAAGAAATTTGTCGAGGCCGGCGGCACGCTCGTCTTTATGAACCGCTCGTCAAACTTTGCGATCCGCGAATTTCAGTTGCCAATATTTGACGTGACATTCGGCGTAGCCCGGAAAGATTTTTATATCCCCGGCTCGATTTTGCGAACCGAACTCGATACGACGCACCCGATCGCAAAGGGTATGCCCGCCGAGTCGATAGCCTGGTTCGAAAGTGGGCCCGCGTTTGTATTGCCGACAGGCTCAGGCAACGGCGACGGCGGACCCAAGACAGTTTGGCAACAGATCACCAATAAAGACATCACGATAATCGCCAAATATCCTTCCGACCCGAAAAAAATACTCCTCTCCGGTTGGGCCCTCGGCGCCGAAAAGATCGCCGGCAAGGCCGCCCTCGTCGAGGTGCGCGTAGGCAAAGGCAAGATCATCCTCTTTGGCTTTAGGCCGCAATACCGGGGACAGAGCTTGGCAACATTCCCGCTGCTGTTCAATGCAATAAGTCAGTAAGATTTTTTGCCACGAATGAACACGAATGGCACGAATCAGAAAGAATTTTTTTTACGCATTCGAACAGGAATTATCGTTATGGGTAATGTGAGGCAAAAATTTGAAATAAATAATTACCCCTTATTCGTGCCATTCGTGTAAATTCGTGGCTAAATAATTCTTAAAATGTCTGAAGAGAAAATACTCTACAAAGATTTATCCTATAAGATCGTAGGTCTTGCGATGGAGGTCCATAACGAACTTGGTCCGGGTTTTCTCGAAAAGGTATATGAAAACGCTTTGCTCGTAATGTTTGAGGAGAACGGGATCTCGGCTCGATCTCAGGTGCCGATCCAGGTTCATTTTCACAGCAGAGTTGTAGGAGACTATTTTGCTGATATCGTTGTCGAGGATTCGATCATTATTGAGCTGAAAGCTCAGGATCGCATCGCAGAAATTCACAAAGCTCAAACCTTGAATTACCTCAAAGCAACCCAATTCAAGCTCGCTCTACTCATCAACTTTGGCAAGTACCGATTAGAGTACGAACGTCTCGTCCTGTAAACTCATCCATTCGTGCCATTCGTGTTCATTCGTGGCTAACTTTTCTTAATGAAAGAGGATATACAAGAAACCCGCTTACCTAACGGCCTGACAATACTTACCGACCGGATGCCGGGCGTGCGAAGTGCAACGCTCGGGTTCTTTTTCCGCAAAGGTGCGAGAGACGAACCGCGCGAGCTGCACGGCATTTCGCATTTTATAGAGCATTGCGTTTTTAAGGGCACTGCCAAACGCTCAGCGCTCGATATAGCCATCGAGCAGGACCGGCTGGGCGGCAACCTGGACGCCTTTACGTCGCATGAGGAAACGGGCTTTGCGATCAAGGTCATCGATGATCAATTGCCGCGTGCCTTTGACCTGATCGCCGATATGCTTCAGGAGCCGAGATTCGACGAAGCGGATCTCAAAGCGGAACAAAAGGTCATCATCGAAGAAATGAAGATGGTCGAGGACAACCCTGAGGAATATATCGGTGACCTCTTTAACGAAGCCCTTTTTGTCGATCACCCGCTGGGCCGAAACATAGCCGGCACGGCGGCGACCGTGAGGAGTTTTGACCACGACATTACGCGACGCTATCACGCAGACGTTTTCAACGCGTCGAATCTTGTGATCGCCGCGGCGGGAAACATCGAGCATCAGCAGATCGTCGATCTCGCTGAACAGATATTTTCAACGGCGTGTGCGCAAAGTACGACGAGAGAAGAATCTCTAAGACCCTCTGCTTTGTCAGCGGTCTCTGCGTTAAATCCCCCTCCCAAAATATCTGCGCCAATTCTCATCAAACAAAACGCCAGTCTTGAACAAGCCCATCTCATCATAGCGACGCCATTCCCGGCAGCCACAGACGAACGGCGGTATGCGGCAGACCTATTGTCAAACATCATCGGCGGCGGGACATCGAGCCGCCTTTGGCAAAAGGTTCGTGAAGAACGGGGCCTGGCATATAGCGTCGGGGCATCGGCGATCTCGTATCAGGATTGTGGGCTGTTCTCGATATTTGCCGGAACTTCGCCCGAACAGGTGGGCGAAGTGGTCGATATTTCGATCGCTGAGATGCGCGACGTTGCCCGTAACGGTGTGACCGCAGCCGAGCTCGAACTTGCCAAACAACAAACCGCATCATCGATACTGCTGGGCCTGGAGGACACCGCCGGACGAGCCGCAACCTTGGCACAATTTGAGATGACACACGGCCGCCAAATTTCTGTCGAAGAGTCGCTCGACCGGTTCACCGCGGTTACCGCTTCCGATATTCGAGAGCTGGCTGGGGAATATTTCAGAACTGACGCCATCTCATTTGCCGCTATCGGCGATCTCGACGGCTCTGAAATAGACCGTTCGCGGCTGGCGATCTGAGCCCTACTGGAGTATCTTTCCGTTTGGAGGGTCCGCTAAATACCACGGAGGAAGAATGCGATGAACCTCAGAAAGGCCTTTTTGTTTCTACTGATCGGCTCGGTCGCCGTATGTGCCCTGATGGGGATCGGCGTCATTCTATTCGGCACTTTTGGCGAGCTCGAACAAAAGATACTTGCCACCACCTTTACGATCACGTGCACCAGCATCCTCGGCCTAGCCTGCGGAGCATATTACGAATCAAAGGGTGCCAAAGCACTGCCTTTCGCCGGTATCTCGTTTGCGTTGATCTCGGCAGTGATGGTCATTTTCCTGATCTGGGCGCATCGAGATACAGGCGACATTTTTGCAAAGTCAACCGTTACGGCCACAATGCTCGCCGCGACCTGCAGCCTTCTCAGCCTTGTATCGCTAGCGAAGCTGGATCGCCGTTTTGCCTGGTCGCGATATCTTGTAATTTTCGCGTCGGTCTTCCTCGATGCGATCTTACTGTGGTTATTGTGGTATGAACCGCAAGGTGAGAGTGAGGTCGTTTCGCGGACTATAGGGGTACTCTCGATCGTGATAGCGTCGGTGACAATCGTCACACCGGTATTTCACAAACTAAGCCGTACAACGATAGCTATCAACGAGATCGACGCCGAGATCGAGTCCTTAAGGGCTAGACTTTCGGAGCTTGAACAAAAACGGACAAAGATAACCGGGCCGGCCGATGACGGGGCCGATATATAGATCAATCCTGATAAGCTATCGGGTCCTGCACTCCAGCTTGTTCAAAGCCCCGCAATCTTAGGGCGCATGAATCGCACGTCCCGCAGGCGAGATCCTCGCTACGATAACAGGACCACGTAAGATGCAGCGGTGCGTTGAGTTCAAATCCCTTTCTTACAATTTCAGCCTTTGAAAGCCCAATGATCGGCGTACGGATCTCTATATGCGTATCGGGCTTTGTACCCGTATTAATTGTCTGTTGAAACGCTGCATAAAATTCCGGTCGGCAATCGGGATAGCCGCTCGAATCTTCTGCTACGGCTCCAATGTACATTGAATTCGCACCGATCACCTCCGCCCAACTCGTCGCCGTCATAAGCATGAATCTTCTGCTTTGTACATTGAATTGCGAAACGGGACGCATATTTGCATTGCGAAACGGGACGTAGCTTGTCGGAATTTCGGTTGATGCGAGGTCTGCTTCTGTGACCGCGATGTTGTCATCGGTCAACGACGATCCACCTATCTTTGCCAAATATTCTATTGATACATCGAGCCGCTTTGCGACGCCGAAGTTATCGGCGATGTCATTGAAAGCCTGCCGTTCGCGGGCCTCGGTCCGCTGGCCGTATGAGATATGCAGCAACGCGAGGCTTTCATTTTCTGCGTGAGCCATCGCCGCCGTTACGCAGCTGTCCATACCACCAGAGACAAGAACGATTGCCGACTCAGTCATTGTCGAAATCTCCGTTATCGAGCTTCTTTAAGAATTGAAAAAAGTTCTCTGCTCGGACCTCAGTGTCGCCGGTTTCGTGTGACCACAAAAGGATGGGCACCTCGCCATCTTCTCCAACCTGGGCGTAATCAAGACAGCAATAGTCACCATTCGAATAAGTACCGATCGGAAGCAACATACTTGAATCGAATCCCCATTCGGCGACATTCCCCAGCCAGTCCTGCCAGTTGCCCTGATAGTTTTGGACAATCGAATCCCTCGTTTTTCGTGGGTCGCGTGGATCGAATACGGGGAAGAGATCGACAACCTCGATATTCTTCCCGTTGTTTTTCAGGACCCAATCCCGATAAGATGGCGGAAACCTCCGCTTTAATTCTTGTTCCGCAGCTATGACTGACTCTTCGGTTGTCCCGATTACTCTCTCCGTTCTTCCACTCATCGACTAAACTCCTCTCGCCTCCGCTCCCCAGATATATTTGTGCAATTGCAGATTTAGCCGTACCTTTAACCCGCTAGTTGAGACCGCCTCGGCAATTTCAGCTAAATTCTCAATGCCGTGAACCGGCGAGATCAGAATCGCCTTTGTGCGGTTTGTGAGATCGTATTTTGCAATTGTATCTTTCGCAAATTCCCAATCCGTCATGTCGGCGGTGACAAATTTGACCTCGTCACGATCCGGCCGCAGCCGCTCAAGATTTGGCCAGTGATTCCGTTCCGCTTCGCCTGACGCGGGACATTTTACATCTAGAATTATAGACGCTCGCGGGTCGATATTTTCAGTCGAGACAAATCCGCCGG
>JBGAVK010000071.1:0-14758 GCA_044228165.1 Pyrinomonadaceae bacterium
CTGATCGGCGAGGTGCGGTTTGGCAAGGATGCGACCCGTTACGACAGAAAGCTCGAGCGGCACGATCACGCTATCTGTGATAACTGCGGCAAGCTGGTCGATCTCGATCTGCGTATCCCCAACGCACTTTTCAAAGAGGCGTCTGAGCTTTCTAAATTTTCGGTCGGCACTATCGAACTAACACTACACGGCCTTTGTCCGGCGTGTAATTAAATAGAAATATTCAAAAGTCAGTTTTACTAATAATCTACTAAAAAGGGAGACGATAAATGGAAAACAACGAAGAACAAAATGGCGGCGAGGCTCTAGAGATCAATAGCTCGAGCAAATGCCCGTTTACAGGCGGCGCGATCAATTTTACGACCAGCTCCAAGCGTTCGAACCGCGACTGGTGGCCTAATGCGCTGGATCTCAAGATCCTGCGTCAGAACTCTGAGCTTGCTGATCCGATGGGCGAAGGATTTAACTATTCGGAAGAATTCAAATCGCTCGATCTCGACGCCGTTATCAAAGATCTGACCGACCTGATGACCGATTCGCAAGAGTGGTGGCCGGCTGACTTTGGCCATTATGGGCCGTTCTTTATTCGTCTGTCGTGGCACGCGGCGGGTACATACCGCATCGGTGACGGACGCGGCGGAGCCGGTAGCGGCGAGCAGCGTTTTGCTCCGACAAACAGTTGGCCCGACAACGGCAACCTCGACAAAGCTCGACGTTTGCTCTGGCCGATCAAGCAAAAATACGGCCGCAAGCTTTCGTGGGCCGATCTTTTTGTCCTGGTCGGCAACGTTGCCCTCGATTCGATGGGCTTTAAGACCTTTGGTTTTGGCGGCGGACGGGCTGACGTCTGGCAGCCGCAGGAAGATGTGTATTGGGGCGGCGAGGGCGAATGGCTCGCGACCAGCGATAAACCAAATAGCCGTTACAGTGGCGAACGCGACCTTGAAAATCCGCTCGCAGCAGTTCAGATGGGCCTGATCTACGTCAATCCCGAAGGCCCGGACGGTAACCCTGACCCACTTCTATCGGCACGCGATATCCGCGAAACATTTGCCCGCATGGCGATGAATGATGAGGAAACGGTCGCTCTCGTTGCAGGCGGACACACGTTCGGTAAGGCCCACGGAGCAGGTGACGCCGCACATGTCGGCGTCGAACCGGAAGGCGGTTCGATCGAGGCGCAAGGGTTTGGTTGGTTGAGTAGCTACGCTTCAGGCAAGGGAGCTGACACAATAACCAGCGGCATCGAAGGTGCCTGGACCGCGACGCCGATCCAGTGGGACAACAGCTATTGGGAAACGCTTTTTGGCAACGAATGGGAACTGACAAAGAGCCCGGCCGGTGCAAACCAGTGGCGGCCTGTTGGGGTCGAGCCAAACGTTCCCGACGCTGCCGACCCGAACAAAAAGCATCTACCGATGATGACGACCGCTGATATGGCGATGCGTATGGATCCGGCGTATGAGGCCATTTCGCGTCGATTTATGGAAAATCCGGCAGAGTTTGCAGATGCGTTTGCACGAGCTTGGTTCAAACTAACGCACCGCGATATGGGGCCAAAGGCCCGCTATCTCGGGCCGCTTGTTCCGCAAGAAGACCTGATCTGGCAAGATCCTGTTCCAGCCGGAACGCGTATCGACGCTTCGGACATTGCGGCACTCAAAGCGAAAATTCTCGCTTCGGGATTGTCGGTTTCGCAGCTTGTTTCGACCGCTTGGGCGTCGGCATCGACATTCCGCGGCAGCGACAATCGCGGCGGAGCAAACGGCGCACGCATTCGCTTGGCACCGCAGCGTTATTGGGAAGTCAACAACCCGGCACAACTCGCGGGCGTGCTCTCGACATACGAAGGCATACAGGCTGAATTTAACGCCGGCGGCAAGTCAGTCTCGATCGCAGATCTGATCGTGCTCGGTGGTTGTGCCGCTGTCGAAAAAGCGGCGAAAGATGCAGGACACGACATTTCGGTGCCGTTCACGCCGGGCCGTGGTGACGCGAGCTTGGAGCAGACTGACGTTGATTCGTTCAAACACCTCGAACCGCAGGCTGATGGCTTCCGCAATTACAAAAAGGGCCATCACAAAACGCCTGCCGAGGAAATGCTCGTCGATAAAGCAAATCTGCTGACGCTGACCGCACCGGAAATGACGGTTCTTGTCGGAGGGCTTCGCGTCCTCGGAACAAACTACGACGGTTCGAAGCACGGCGTTTTCACGAACAGCCCGGGCACGCTGACCAACGATTTCTTTACGAACCTGCTCGACATGAGCACGAAGTGGGAACCGGCAAACGGCGACGGCCAGACGTTTAACGGCGTCGATCGTGCGTCCGGCAACACCAAATGGACCGGCACGCGTGTCGATCTCGTTTTTGGTTCAAACTCAGAGCTTCGTGCACTTGCTGAGGTTTATGCGTGTGCGGATTCGAAAGAGAAGTTTGTCAAAGATTTCGTCGCGGCATGGAACAAGGTGATGAACCTTGACCGATTCGACGTGGCGTAATTGTTGAGGGTGACGCCTTTAGGCGTTCTCTTGTAAATTAGAAAGGCGGCTCGGAAACGGGCCGCCTTTTTTTCCTTTATTCACCCGTGGTTAGCAGTCTGCCGCCGATGACCGCCATTGGAAATAGGACTGCCGTAACAACGGGGGGGGACGAAAAGATCAGCGAGCTCTAAGTTTGACCCGCCCAAATGGCTTGGGAACCCCCTTTTCCACGTTGTCCATGACCCATGCCCACGTCCGGTTCGCCGGGTCGTAGACGAAAGTGTTCTTGAAGGTGATCACTCCCTGACCGTCCTTGAACAAGAACGGAAGCGATTCGCCGTCCGGCTTCGCATGCCCAGTTCCTTCGGCTGCGAATGCTCCGCTCGCGGTGTTATCGAGCCACAGGATGGCGTACTCGCCCCGCCCCGCGTCCCGGGTGACGTAAATGATGGCCTCATAGGCGGGCTGACCTTTGGCGTCCTTCTCGCGTGACACTTCGTGGAGGCGGACGTAGAGATGATTCAATACCCATTCCCCGTCGACGTCGTCTGTCGTGTCCTTGCCGGCGATCCGGCCCTCGAGTACCCAATGCCCGACCAGGCGGCTGAGCCAGAGATCGTTGCCAGCGGACGACTGGGCTCCGATGGACACGGTAGCGATACCGCACAGGGCCGCGAGCAGCAGAAGTCGCTTCATGGCCTTGACCTTCGAACCGCCCCAATTCTCGAAATCGATGCCGAGATTCTTCTCAGACCACGCCGCAAGGTCCGCTCCCTTGCCCGCACTCTTAAAAAATATCCCGCCAATACCTGTTACCATCGCCATGTTCTTTTTCTCCCGTAGATCTTATCTTATGAGGCTATTGAGTCATTCGCTGGACAGTAGATCCCTTCCTATCGAAGCTAACACAATATACGTCAGGATTTTGTAAATTTTCCCATTCAGCATAGCCAATTTGGTCATCAAAGTGCTTTAAAAGCAATGTCATTAAGTTGCCATGGGTAACAATTACGGTATCTACAGTTTGATTCATTGCCTGCTCAACGACGGCGATACCTCGCATCATTGCTGTGCGGCTTGACTCACCGCCCTCAAAACAAAGGTCCAGATCTACAAAGGTCTCAGCCAGCCGTCGCCGCCAATCATCCAGCGGGACTGAACTCAAAACACGCTCGATAAGCCGCTCATCTTTTTCGATTGCCAACCCGAGACGCGTTGATAGCGGCATAATCGACTGACAGGCTCTGATGAATGGACTCGAAATAATGCGGTCGATCGGCACTTCCGAAAACCGGCCCGCTAAAGCAATCGCTTGTTGCTGTCCGATCTCAGTCAAGGGAGCATCTGGTTCTTGCCCTGTTGCCTGACAATGTCTCACGAGATATAACATTTGGTTCATACGCGGGTTATCTATTGCTTTAGCAGCTTGGCGTCGAGAAAGTCGTTTATCATTGGGACGATCATGGTCATGCGGTCCATTAGGGTGACGTGGGTTGTATCGGGCAAGATGGCCAGTCTCGATTCGACGCGCGGCTGCATGTCGGCGTGGGTGTTGCCGCCGCCTTTGAGGCGGTACATTTCGGCGATGTGATCGATACGGACGCCGTCGGCGTCGCCGTGGATGAAGAAGAACGGAGCTTTGGTCGCCTTGAGATTGTCGGCTCCAAAATCGTATGGACGCATGGCCGCCGCTTTGATGTGAGCGAAGAAATCCGGGAAACTGCCGGGAACAGGATTGAGCTTCTCCCGTTCGGTTTCGGCGGGCGTGCCTTTGAACATCTCCGCTGAGAAGCTGGGCCAGGCGTCGTTTGCCTCTTTGACCCAGCCGTCGCGGCGGATCGGGGCTGAGATACTGACGACCTTTCGCACCTTGTCGCCGTGGCGGATAGCGCAATTCATCGCAGCTCCGGCGCCAAGGCTGTAACCGACGAGGTCCGCTCGTTCGATCTTCAGATAGTCGAGCAATGCAGCCACATCATCCCCGAGGTTGTCGTAAGTGATGTCACGTTTGATGTCGGCAGTACGCCCGTGGCCCTGCATTTCGACGGCGATCACTTTTCGCGTTTTGGCGAGTTCGTTGATCCACACACGCCAGTCGTCCGTGATCGCCATAAACGCCCCATGAAGCAGCACCACCGGCTCACCGCTGCCCGTGATCTCGTAATACATCTTCAACCCGTTAACCGGAGCGTACCCCGTAACCGGTTTCTGCTGCCCCGATGCGATACCCGCGAGGAACATCATCATAATCATCGTCACGACAAAAGCTGTTGCCTTCATGTTTGGTTTCCAATTCATAATTTTCTAATGTTGCGAATACATCCTTAGCGGAAGCCGCGAACCGGCGAGACGTGTTGAAATGGCATCAACTCATTTTAGCGGTCCAAAAAATGATCGCTCCCAGTCTCGGCCTATGAGAACCGTGCCTTTCGGCCGATTCACCATCGTTCTCGATACTGCATATCGTTTGCCGTTGTAGCGAAGGGTAATGAATAATTCGTCTACTCCACCACCTGCTTGAAGGTATGCAAGATCAAGCCAACCTTTGTGCTTGGTTTTCATCAGTATTATTGGTGACCAAGTCATGTCTGCTTCGATCAACCGTTTCAGTCTCGTTCCGGATTTTGAGAAGATCCAGAGCCCTCCCCCACTTGAGCCGGCCCAACTTGACTCCCAAACAACTAATTCCTTGCGCCCATTCCCGTCTAGGTCAACTTGTACCGTTGTTAGCTTAAGTTTCTCTGCCATCAAGACGGACTCGTAGTATTCGGGCGGCGTGATCGTTCGGCAAATTCGCCGATCTTCGCGGCGGGCGGTTTTGTAGCACTCAATAACTCGACGGCTAAAGGCCGTCTGGGCCGCCAATTCCAAAGAAAATGAAGGCAATAGCAACAATAAAAGGAAATAATATCTTTTCCGCATAAGAACCTCTTTAATCGTCCTCTTTTATCTGAGGTGCACCTAATTTTACATCACCATCGCGTTTGTAGGTGACGCAGATGATTCCTTTTGGGGCGACGGTGCTGTTGGTCACCTTGAAGGCGGCGGGAATTGTGCCGTCCTGGAACAGGCGTTTTCCGGTGCCGAGGGTGATGGGGATTATCATGAGTTCCATCTCATCGACGAGGTCGTTTTTGAAAAGCGTCTGGAGCAGATCGGCGCTGCCCATGACGTAGATATCGGGGCCGTCCTGCTGTTTGATCTCGCGGACCTTTTCGGCGATGTCGCCGCTGAGGAACACGTTTGGCTGCCAATCGCTGGAGTCGCGTGTGTTCGAGGCGACGTACTTCGTCGCGGTCATGACGTTCGGCCAGAAGTTCGAATGCGTCGGCCAGTACGTCTCCCAACCGTCAAAGGTCTTCCGCCCCAACAGCAGATCCATCGGCTTGGCCAGCCGCTCCTGCACCACGCCGCCCGTCACCTCGTCCGCATAGGGAAAAAACCACCCGCCATACTCAAACCCGTCGCCGTCCGCTTCCTCGTTCTGTATGACACCATCGATCGTCATGAATTCCGCTGCGATTATTTTTCTCATTATTTTGTTTCCTTTTCCTTATTCTCGAACCCAAACGCACAAGCCGCTTTGAGAACATCGATATTTATATCTCTTAGAGTCTTGAACCTAATGCAATACCCGGTCACGTTCGCTTTGCCGAGGGTGCTGGCGTATGTTTCGGCGAGGTATTTTTTGTCTTCGATACCTAGGATATAGATGGAGATTCCGGTTTTGTTTGCGCTCAGGCCGATCTGATAGAACTCGCTGATCGTCCCGTCGGCGTATTTGTGAGGCCGAGACCCGTAGCCGATATCCGGATTAGAAACGACCTTGCCCTCGCTATTTTTGCCGTCGAGAAACCATAATTTACATCCCGGCATTATCTGTCGAATGAGGTCGTGCAGTTCTCGCATCTCACTGCGTTTCGGCTCCGGTTGACTCGCGATGTGCCGTTTGATCTGTTCTTGTACGTTCATATATAAACAATGATCGTTTAGCCACGAATTGCACGAACCCTTTTATTCGTCATATCCGCGCAGCATTACACCAAAACAACGAGCTTTCCGCTTGCCTGATTTGATTCCATATAGCGGTGAGCTTCAACGATCTCGTCGATGGTAAATGTGCGGTCGATCTTGATTTTATTTTTGCCACCAGTGACGCCGTTCACAAACTCCTGCAAAAGGCTGGTTGATAAATTCTTCGCTTCGCCAGTATAGACGGTTAAGCGTACCGAATGCGGTATGTCGCCCATCGGGGTAAATTCCTTTAGGGTCCAGGCATTTCCCAAGATTCCCGTCATACAAACGATTCCGCCCGGTGCGGCACATTTCAGGGAATCTAGCAAAGTTGTTGTTCCGACAAGTTCGAGAACACGGTCAACGCCATTTGGAAAGATCTCACGCACTTTGGAGGCAATCTTCCCATCGTCAATAATGACCTCGTCAACGCCATGGTCTTTCAGAAGTCCCATTTTGTCTGGATTTCTGGTCGTCGAAACAACTTTCAACCCCATGCATTTTGCAAGGCTTGCCGCCGCCATCCCGATCGAAGAAGTTCCGCCCCGGATGAGCAGAGTCTGCCCTGCTTCAATTTCCAATCCTACGGTTAAGGAGCCGTACGCGGTTTGGAACATTTCGGGTATTGCACCTAGAATTCCCCAATCCAGCTCGGTTTCGACCGGGAAAACGTTTGCCTGCGGAACACACGTATACTCGGCATAGCCACCGTCAAATTCGCGTCCCATTCCACCCATGATCGCAGCTGCTTTTTGACCGTTGTGGAAATTCGTTCCATTCGCATCTTCGATAACGCCAACGCACTCGATTCCCAATACACGTGGGAATTTTACATTCGGCGAATGCCCCTGTCTCGTAAACATTTCCGAACGATTTAGGCCAAAGGCTTTTACACGAATCAGAACCCAACCTTCCCTGGGCGTCGGAATTGGAATTTCTTCGATCTTCAAAACCTCTGGTGGTCCCGCTTCTCTTACAACGACTGCTTTCATATCTTTCTCCGAGTTTCAATCGTCGCTTCGCTACAGCGTCGCGAGCACTCCATCCAGCGACTGGTAGCTCATCTCCATTCCATCCGTCATGCCGGTCGATATTGCCGCATCGCGATCCGCCTTTGACGCAAACTTGATCGAGGTTGCTACGTGCGTGATGCCGTCGGTCTCGTCGAACGTGACCGTGATGATCGAAGGTTCACCGCCCATCGATCCAAATTCAGAGTCGCCTGGGTCGTAGAGCTGCGTATGCGCGATCTTCGAATGCAGCTCGACCTCCAGCATCTCTCCCGTGAACCCAAATTCCACGCCGTCCTCTTCATTTCGCCAGCGCCAGCGGTACTTTCCACCCACATGAACATCCATCTCGCACACCGGCATCGACCATCCGGGCATGGCCGTCAACCAGCGACGCATCAACGCGGGATCGGTAAAGGCGCGCCACACCAGATCCACCGGCGCATCAAAGCTCCTCTTAACCAGCACTTCTCGATCTGACGGCGTGCTCACTTCTGCAGGTTTCATTGTTTGGCTCCTTTTTCTGATAATGCGGCGAGTAGTTCTTCAAGATTTTCGAGCTGCATCTTTGTCCCTTCGACGAAGCCGCCGTCCGCGAGTATCCGCTCCATTCGCTCGAGCGACTCGTTGTAGATCGAGACGTGTACGGTCGTCTTGTCGCCGTTCTCGGTAAAGCTAAAGTCCCAGTCAGAGCCGGGAAGTTGGAGGTTTTCGTTTTCGTCGGCGAAAGCGTTAAAGAATTTGAAATTGGTTTTTGGCGTAATGGACGTATATTTTTGAACCGCCCAACGCTCTGCGCCCTCGGGGCTGACCATCGCGTAAAACCTGCGGCCTCCGACCTCAAAGTCCATAACCTTAGTGCGTGACGCAAACGGTTTCGGCGCCCACCACTGATCGAGCAGCTCGGGTCTTGTGTAGGCGTCCCAGACCAGGTCGCAAGTAGCGTCAAATTCTTTTGTGATCGAGACCGTTTTCGTCTCTTTGTTAACTATAAATTCCATTATTTTTTCTCTTTCTGTTCTTTGATCGTCGCCAGTAACTCGTCAAGCTGACCATATCTGGCTTCCCAGATCTGCCTGTACTGCTCCAGCCATTCGTCGATCTCTTTCATTTTTTCGATCTCCAGCGAGTAATAGATCTCGCGTCCTCTGTATTCCGGCTTTACCAGTTCGCACTCCGTCAAAATGCGAAGGTGTTTGGAAACGGCCTGCCGTGAAGTATGAAAATTTTCGGCGAGAGCATTCGGCGTCATCGCCTGCAACGCGATCAAAGCAATGATGGCCCGCCTCGTCGGGTCAGCTATGGCCTGGAAAATGTCTCGTTTCATAACTTCGAACAAGAGTATGCAACCAAACGGTTGCATATGTCAAGCGCAACCGAACGGTTTCTTAAAAAATTGTAAGGGAAGGAATGTCTCTGTAGCGATTGGCGATATTTCTATTTGCGACCGAGTGCCTGCTGTCTTTCGGTCCGTGCTGCGGTGATCAATCGGCACAACGCCGGTTGGGCCACATCTTCGCTTGAGCGCACTTTTACGTGTCTCAGCCGTTTTCCTGTTCCCTCGATCAAGCCATCGGGATCCACAAGTGCCGCACCATTATAAAATCCGAGGTTTACATAGGCTGCTTTCGGCATGATATAAGCATATGCCTCGCTCATTTTTTTAGGTCCGAGTCCGAAAGATGCCGCATGATCTCCTAAACGGACAACTTCGACCGCGTTGGCATCGAGACGTAGTATGAGTGTGCGAAGCCCACGCGCAATTTGCTCGATCTTAGGATCGTGGCCCGCGACGAGATCATCAAATGTGCCATATTTCGTTTTGGATAAACTCATTGTAAATACCTGAGAAGGTCACCCATTAGTGGTGGTTATTAACCTACCGCCAACGATCGCCATTGGCAGCAGCATTGCCGTAAAGACAATGTGATACCAAACCGGTACGTACTGCCACGACATAGCTGCCTTTGCGATGCCCACGAGCAAAAGCAGGCAACCGGCGATCAGCGGAGCTTTTGAATTTTCACCGGCGACGAGTGCCGCCAAATATCCGGCCATCAACGAGGCCAGCACACCCATTGCAAGCTGTGTCAGCAGCATTGTCGTGTCGGCGGTAAATCCGGATGAGCCGGCGCCATTTTTGACGGCTTCCTCGAACGCCTTTTGATTGACGCCGAACGTAGGCCAAACGGCCGAGACGATCTTTTCGATCCCGATAAACAAAACCATCCAGCCGATAAATCCGCCTATAACGCCTAAAACGATTCGTAACATATTTACCTCCTATTTTTGGTCAACTCCGGCATATTCTAGCGCGTCTTTTCCTTCGGAAAAGGTGCGAAACTCTATGATCTTGCCGTCGCGGAATGTGAATACGTCACCCGTTCGGCCTTCGAGCCAGTCGGTTTGGTCTTTTAGCCTGACGCGGACGTGGCAGATTACGATGACCTTGTCGCCTGAGGTGATAAAGCGTTCGGGGTCGCAGGCTCCTTCAGCCCAGGTCGAGCGGCCTGCATTGACGTGTTCCCTGACCGCTTCGATGCCGTGAAATTCTCCGGCCATCGGTGACCTTTCAAACTCGACACGCACGATCTGCGGATCAAAGTCTTTGACAAAGCCATCGATATCACCGCGGTTGAGTGCGGCGTAGGCTTGTTTTAAGATTTCGATCTCGTTTTCCATATCTCAATCCCAATCCTTACTGAGCATCAGCTGTTCGATCGTGTGAGCGTGGTGCATCTCATGGACGTAGACGTGCCGGAACATGATGAACACA
This sequence comes from Pyrinomonadaceae bacterium, assembly GCA_044228165.1. Lineage (GTDB taxonomy): Bacteria > Acidobacteriota > Blastocatellia > Pyrinomonadales > Pyrinomonadaceae > OLB17. Next base: position 10,284 of record JBGAVK010000071.1, read on the forward strand.
GAGTAATGATCAAATGCTTCGTGGACGGCGGTCTGGTGCCACTCTTCGGGTGAGAGTTGTTTTAGCCGCGTCACAAGATCCGCACGTTCGCGGACATATCTTTCCAGGCTCTCGTCGAGATCAACCTCGAGCATCGCTCCCGCTTCGTCCTCAGCCGAATTCTCTATCACCTCAATGAACGGCTCCGGCGTGGACAAGATCAGATCGAGCCGCGCCCGAAACGCAACGTCCGACTGCGACAGATGGATCGCGTTCTCATAAGCCGACCATTTCTCAGGACTCGGGCGTCGCCGCAAAATAGCCTCCGGCACCTCGCGGATCAGCGGGATGATCACGCCGGGAGCAGTCGCGAGCGCGGAGATCAAGGTGGCGGTATCGCTCATGAAGTTACAACACTAACGGTACGCCGACGCGGGCGGTGTTCCGCAGTATTCTTTTTCGGTGGTGCTCAAGAGCTTGTGATTAATATCAAAAGTATATCGGCGAACGGAACCGAGTTTGCCGCCATTCACGCAAATACGAGTCTCGGCCGAAGACGTTCCGATGTCGAGAAACCAAACCTTGGCTGCGGCCAGTGCCTTAGCATCGCTTGTGTATTTGCCGCCGGCTAGGGCGTATGAATAAACCGTTCCGGTCTTTTCATCGATCACGAGCCGCAGTTTGTCTGCCTTTAGAGCGGCTTTGTACGGAGCTTGTTTGGCAACAATGTCCTCGCTGAGCTTCTTTCCCCCGCCGGCGCACAACCTGTCATTGAGTTCCTTGACCGTACCTTTCCACTCGATCTTGGGGAAATCAATATCCTCCGCCATGATCTCTTCCGGAACCTCTGTCGAAGGCGACACGCCGCTTGCGATCATCTTTGTGTACGCCTCGGAGCACCATTGGTAAATGATCGGCAACGGCCGTTTATGCTGGGCCGCTACTGTCCATTTCTTGAATTCACGGTAGTTTGCATTCTCCTCAAGGTCCTGAGCCGCCACCGAGACGGAAAATGCCGCAAACATTACTAAGCAAAACAAAAATGTCTTCATCTCAATTCTCCTTGTACCGATCTATGTCAAAAAGCATATTACCGAAACTGATTCTAATCAATCAATTTATTATGATCTGATATCACCTCCGGGACCTCGCGGATCAGAGGAATGATCACGCTGGGAGCCGTTGCGAGTGCTGAGATAAGGTTGCTTGTATCGCTCATGACCTATGCACCGCCGTCACGCCCGAATCCGGTAACGTCGCCGCATAAAAATTAGCCGCCTCTTCAGCGTCCTTATCGTACCAAAGACAAATTGTATTTTTTGCTTGCGTCATAATGTCAGTTCGCTTCTCGTAAGGTTCGTCGTAAGCCACCGTAATTATTCCGTCGGCTTCTAGTTTGTTAAGGGCCAAATATATTTACCTTCACGATCAATATAGCCCCTTTTTTCTCCGATCATGACGGCTGCCAAGCCTCCCGAGAATCCCCATGCGAGATCATAAATTGGCTTGACTACAAATTCACCGGATTTGTTTATGTAGCCGTATTTGCCATCAACTCGCACCCGCGCCAAACCCTCGGAAAAGCTATAAGCTGAGTCAAACTTTGCAGGAATAATTACTTTCCCCCTTTTATCGATATAGCCTTCGTTATCGCCAATTGGAACGGCGGCCACTCCTTCCGAAAAAGGTCCAGGTTCACCAAAACTAGGCCGAATAACGAAGCGCCCCAATTTGTTAACAAAGCCCCATTTCTCCCCGACTCTAACTCCAGCGAGCCCTTCTGAGAAAAACAGATGAATTGCTGTCACGCTCTTCGGGAAACGAGCGACAATCCTTCCCGTCTTGTTTATGTAGTACTCCTTATCCTTGAAAATGACTCGGGCCATTCCTTCCGAAAAGGAGCTGGCCCACTCGAATCTCGGTGGAATAACGAATTTCCCAGTCTTGTCGATATAGCCCGCCTTGTTATTGACCACCACGTCAGCCATTCCTTCGGAAAACATCCAGACCGAGTCAAAGCGGGGCTTGATGACAATTTGGCCCCTTCGATTTATGAAACCGTATTTTCCGTTGATTTCAATACGGGCGAGGCCATTTGCGAAATAGTAGCCATTCGGAAGGGTGATCGGGATCGCCAATTTTCCTTCACAATCGACATAGCCCCATTTTCCATCTTTCTCTACAGCGGCAAGACCTTCATAGAACTCGTAACCGTAATCGAACTGGGGCGGTACGATTATTCTGCCGGTCTTGTCGATATAGCCAGCTTTTCCATCTGGTTTTATTTGAAACAACTGACAGGTTTCGCTTTCCGGTTTCTGGGCGCAAATCGAAATCGTCAGCAACAAGAACCAGAGTACAAGTAAGCTAAATATTCGCATGTAGAACAGAACCAACTAAGGCGTTGGCGGATCCTTTTTCTTTCAGCTTTTCTCTACATGAGATGCCGAGACCCACGCGGCGAGCTTGCCGGGGTTGTTGGCGTAGATGTTTTTTACTATGCCGTCGAGGGTGCGGACGATGATCATGCCTTGGCGGATCTTGGCTGAGATGTCGGCGGTGGCGGCGACGTGTTCGGCGCGGGCGGATGCGGTGCTTGAGAACGAAGCTTCGAACGCATCGGCGGCGGCGGTCAGGTCGGCGATGAACGTGCCGGGCATGCCGTAGTTGATAAAGTCCGTTTTATACGGAGCGAGCTCGTTGACCCACGCGCGGGCCTTTGCGAGCAGGTCGGCGTCGGCCAAGTTGCGCCGAAAGAAAAATTTGTTGCTGATGCCGTCAAAGGCGTATTCCATCGATTTCGAAGTGCGCGAGATCGCCGACATTTCGTCGCGGAGGTTTTCGCGGCAGGTGTCTTTTACCTCAAATTGCTGTGCCGCCTCGCCAAGGCCAGATTGCTGGGCCGCGGCTTTGCTCTCGGCGTCATTAACGAGCGCGGCAAGATCCACGAACAGCGTGGTCGCGAGCCCTGTAAAATCGGCGGCGTTATCTGCGCCGAACGTGTCCACACGGACCTGCATTTCGTATCGTAATCTTTCTCCGTCAGTCATAATGTGTTTTTCTCCTTCGGGCCGGGTTTCGACCAGTTGTTGTTGTCTATAGGGAGCTTCGAATGGTGCTGAAGCAGGTTAAATTGTCGCGATTTGGGAATAATACGCCACTTTCACCGCTTCGTAAAGCACTTTTTGAGCTTCGTGAGGAACTTTCAGGCCTTCGTGAGTGACTTTTACCGCTTCGTGAGGGACTTTTAGCGCTTCGTGAGACACTTTGTGGGCTTCGTGAGACACTTTGCGGGCTTCGTGAGGTACTTTGTGGGCTTCGTGAGAGACTTTTTGCGTTTCGTGAGACACTTTCAGCGCTTCGTGAGGGACTTTGAGGGCTTCGTGAGGCACATTTTGCCCTTCGTGAGGTACTTTGTGGGCTTCGTGAGACACTTTTAGCGCTTCGTGAGCGACTTGCAGTGCTTCGGAGGCTATTCGTTGCTGTCAAACCTGATCGATTCTATTATCTGAGTCGCAAGTTGCTCTTCTTTCGGGTCTGGAAAGCAAGCTGAAATAACTAACGGCGAGCCGACGCGTGGTGACGCCTCGAAACGACTAATAACACAGTATTTTTTAGACGGGTCCACGAGGAGCTTTGGGTCTCGTACCTCGTACGTAGCGATTTTTGCCAGTTCGCCGTCGATGGTTTTTTGAAACTCCCTATAATTCGTGTCGCCGTAATTCTTTACGTCAGGAGCGTATATTCCCGACTCGGTCGAGATCTTCATCTTCTTATTCGTGAACTCCCAGCCGCCCGAATCGTCCCCGTGCCACGGCTTGCTACTGAATGAGTTTGGTAAGATGATGGAAAAACTATCGGCTTTGAACCGGTCTGCCTTCAAAGATGCCAACACCGATGGCGTGGGCTCAGGAGTTTGTTGAACGGGAGTATTCTGTTCGACGACACTCGATCTCACGCACGCGGAGACACATACCGTCAGCGCGATTAAATGGACCATCGATAATCGTCTTATCATCACAAATGTCGAATCGTAATCACCACACTTCACTCAACGCAAAACTGGACGACAAACTTACACTGCGGCGACGCGGTTGTAGACGGTGTCCCTCTCTACTGCCTCAAACCCGGCACGGTGGATCATTTCGATGATCTCTTGTTTGGTCATTTTCACTTCGCCGCCGGATTCGACGGAGTAGCTGTGGGTGAGCTCGCCGCCGTCAGTGATGGTGCCGTCGAGGTCGTTGGCGCCGAAGTGGAGGGCGGTCTGGGCGGTGGCTTTGCCGAGCATGACCCAGTAGGCCTTGATGTGGTCGAAGTTGTCGAGCATCAGGCGTGAGACGGCGATGGTCTTGAGATTATCGATCGCGTCGGGGCCGGGGAGCGAATCGAGCGCCGAGCCCGGCGGGTAAAACGCAAGCGGGATAAAGCACTGGAACCCGCCGGTCTTGTCCTGCTGCTCGCGGAGCTTTACAAAATGGTCAATGCGGTCCTCG
>JBGAVK010000072.1:0-16286 GCA_044228165.1 Pyrinomonadaceae bacterium
CGGAAAGTCCCGCCGTTGATACCGGTGCGTCTGAAATGGCGACCCGGACATTGGGTGACTCGACGGGGTCGCTTGACGCGACATTGCAAATGAGTTCGCCTCCGGGACTCGACGACGTCAAACAGGCCGATGTTAAGACGGCAATAATTTCGGCCCCGGACGGTGCAACGCCCGTAAATACCGCGAGTTCTGAGCCGGTCACGAGTGCACCCGAAGTCGAAACGGTGATTCAGTCCGCTGCTGCAGGAGCGGCTGCCACGCCTCCGACGAGGATCTCCGAACAACCGCCTGTCTCGAAAGCCACAGCGCTTAGTTCGGCTCCGGCTGCGGCGGCTAAAGCACCGTCGAAAGGCAAGGGCGGCATGATCGCCGGTGTAGTCATCGGGCTTGTGGTACTGGCCGCGATCGCGGGCATTGGCGGATGGATCGGCTATACAAAATATTACTCTGCAGCAAAGCCGACGCCGACTCCGGCGCCTTCCGCCGGACCGACTCAAGCTCCGTCGCCGGCCGGAACTATTGTCGCTGAGACCAATACGGAATCTAACTCAAATTCAGCAGGTAAGGCCGATAATACTGCTGAGCCCGATGTGACCAAGGTGCCTCAATCACCATCAAATCCGGGCACAGCTTCGACCAAACCGACGCCGGGCCAGCCCGCAAAGACGACCGGGCAGCCAGCAAAGCCGACGACGGCTAAGACACCTCAGAAGCCAAAGGGCGATGACCGGACAATAATCCTACAGTAATTAATCGTAAGTTTTATGAAAAGAGAGAGTCTGAAGTTCACGTTATACAAATGCCTTACGGTCCTTTTGATCTTTGCTGCACCGCTGGCGGCGCAATCGAAAAAAGACAAGGAGCGGGCTAAAAAGCTTCAGGATCAGGCTGACAAGGCTTTTCAGCAACGAAACTTTCGCGATGCGATCCTTGGCTACGAGCAGTCACTCGCTGTCATTGCTACGAACGGGTACGCACATTATTGGAAAGGCTCTGCACACTATTACCGAAAACAGGAGAGCGATAAACTCATCGCGAAACTCACCGGCGACCGTGCCAAAGAGTCTGATCCCGGCCGTCAACGTGCGATCGACGAGCAGATCGGGCAGTTGAAACTCGCGAACGAGCAGGACCTGGTTCAAGCTGCAAATGAGTACTCTCTTGCTCTGAATCAAGGATTTAAGCCGCTTGAGGTTTACAAGATCCGTTATTTTGTTTATTTTGAGCAAAAAAATTATGACGCGGCGCTCGCAGATATTCAGAGTGCACTAAAGATCGCTCCGAACGAACTTGCATATTTAAAGGCGCGCGGCGAAGTAAATTATCAACGAAAGGCATACCCTGAAGCGCTAGAAGCTTTCAAGCAGGTGATCAAGGTCGCTCCGAATGATGCGGACACGTACTACAATATGGCGTTGATCTACTTTGCGACCGGCGACGTCAACGCTCAAAAGACCGCTGCTGACACTGCGTTGGCAAAAGGCACACGCTATCCCGGAGAGGCTTTCTACCTTCTCGGCGATGCTTGTCAGAAAACAAAAGATGCGACCGGAGCGATAAATGCCTATCGAAAGGCAATAAATTCGAAACCGGATATCTTTCAGGCATACAGGAATCTCGGTGAGGTGTTCAGAAGCGAAAACCGATTTCTGGATGCGATCAACATTTCAAAACAGGCATTACTTATCTTTCCTAACGACGGCAACATTTACACAGACCTGAGTTGGTACTACAGCCTTGCCGATCGTCCGGATGATGCCGTGCAGGCGGCTAAGGCGGGGATCACCCTGCTGCCGAACCAATATACCGCATACACGAATCTTTGCCGTGCATATAACGACCTGAAAAACTACGAACAGGCGATCGTAGCGTGCACATCCGCACTTCGACTTGCTCCGGGTGATGGCGAAACTAGTTATTATCTGGGGAATGCGCTCGTCGGTCAGGGAAGGTCGGCCGAAGCCACACGGCGTTACACCGACGCCGTCAACGGCCTGGTCCTTTATACTCGAAATAATCCCGACTATTCTGATTCGTGGTATTTGCTCGGAAATGCGTATTTTGCCGACAAACAATATGACAAGGCGGTCGAATCCTACCTCAAATGCCTTTCGCTGAGCCCGAAGTTCCTTCGAGCCAGAGTTAACCTCGGATATAGCTATACGAAGAAGAAGAATAAGACGGCCGCCATGGAGCAATACAACATATTGCTCGCCGCGGACCCGGCGCTCGCGGCTCGATTAAAGACCGCGATCGACGGGATGTGATCGTCTTAGAGCCTTTTCTTTTTGGTCTTAAGACCGGTCGTTACGTTTACGCTCTGAAACCTCAATACGACGCGAACATTGTCGGGCCGTTTGTCCAGCGATGACGTGACAAAAGGGGCATACGCCGGATCGGACGTCAGTGCCTTTTCAAGGTCATTAAAGGCGTCACGGTCGCGAGGCGGCTCGACGATCTCAGTTATCTTTGCAAGGCCGTTGCTAAAAACGTCGGCGACCACGACGACCTCTTCATCTTTCATTCCGCCGCGGAAAAGTGATCTCGTAAGGGCGATCAAAGCCCCTTGCGGATTTACGCTCGGTGATTCTCCGCCAAGTCCCATCCTGGTTTGCGCAAATTCTACCGGGGAAAGTTGTGTGTAATCATTTTCCCTAATGGGACCGTTGTTGCTCGCGAGCATGATAGTGCTCTCAGAACGGTTTTTTTCAGCCTGTTGGACAGCAGGCTGCAGCATTCCCGAGAACATCATTGTCAAAAACGTGAACCCGACCAAAACAGACGCAAAAACACCGATGCCATACGGCATCACCCGCATTTGAAGCCATTCGCTGACACCGGAGTAAAGAGGTAATGGTGCCGTCTTATTTTTTCTTATCTCGGTTAAAACAGCACGTTTGAGTTCAGCACGAAAAGACTCGGAAGCGACGGGCCGGCCAAGCTTCGCGATCTCGCGACTAATCTCGCGAAATTCGGCCAATTTGAGCTGACACTGCGGACATGCATCGACGTGGGATCGAACGCCCTCAGCTCCATTGTCGCCGGACGGAGCATCGGTCATTAAAGCCAAATTAAGAGTAAGATCTGAGCATTTCATTGCAATTGCTCCTCACCGAACTGACTGAATGGTTGACTGACCCCGGCTGTTGCCTGCGTTCAGGCAGCAACAGGTAATTGTGACCGGTTCAAGATCAAAGCGGCACCGGCAATCGTTCCGAATGTTGCTGGCCGGTTCAATTGTCCGCCGAATTTCCACTTTTTCCTGACCTCTGATCCCAATTTCCGTTTCTCCTTTGACCTATCGTTTGGCACCGATCTATTTAGTCTTCAAAAAACGAGACCGGGGCGAGTCAGCCATTCATTCAGTTATCAAAAATCCTTCAATCGCCGTCTTAGTTCTTCACGGCCGCGGGATATCCGCGATTTAACAGTTCCTATCGAGACGCCCAAGGTCGTTGCTGTTTCTTCATAGCTCAATCCTTCGATGTCGCAGAGGACGATGGCTTCGCGATAGACATCGGGGATCTCAGCCAGGACGGTTCCCAGGGCGGCTTCGCGTTCCCTCGTCAACGCGGATTCCTCAGGGTTCATTGCGTTATCAGAGATCGTATCGGATACCGTCAAATCCGTATCGCCGATCGTCATGTCGAGCGAGATAGTTGCGTCTCTGCGTCGGCGTTTCCACCAGCGAAAACGGTTTCGAGATTCGTTTATGGCGATCCGGAAAAGCCAGGTTTTCAATGCCGAATCACCGCGAAAACTCTTGATAGACCGTATTGCTCGAAGGAATGTCTCCTGAGAAAGATCTCTGGCATCTTCGTCGTTTGAGTTCAGCCGGTAAAGCAAGGCATAGATCTCGCCTGAGTAACGATCGATCAATGTCTCGAACGCCGCTTCGTCGCCTGAGCGTAATTTTTCAATAAACACGGCTTCATCCGTGACCCGGGCGAATAGAGGCCGGGGCGACACTTCGACCCCGCCAATTTCTTCGTCGTCAAATGTCATTGACTTACTGAAGATCATCGTCCGCCTTTTGCATTCCCGCCGCCGGAAAGCTGTCAAATTGCCCCACCCGCGTTTTGGCGGGCTGTAGTATTAGAAACCGGTGGCCCCGATTTGTTCCCGGAGGAACGAAATTAATTTGTTTGACGCACGCGTTACCAAATTTGCCGCTTGGATATTTGCCCTAAGCGCCGTTTTACGCTAAATTAAACCTTTTGGACTGCGTCCGGTTACCGCAATTATACAACGGACAGATCGACCGGTTTTGCATTTTTTATTGAACAATGGCACGAAAAAGACGATTTGAACAGCTTCAGGCAGCAGCCTCTGCGCCGCAAGAGAAAAAGATCTACGTAAACCCGCTTCAAAAACAGGTTGACGAAAAACTCGACGAGGTAGGCAAGAAACTCGAAGGCAAAGGCCGCACGGTGCTTTATGGTATCGGTGTAGTTGTTGTCATTGCTCTCCTGGTTTTCCTTTTCATGCGTTGGAATCGCGCGGCAACAATGCTGTCGCACAAGCAGCACTTGGTGGGCGATCGAAACCTCGCAAGCTCGAATCTCTGAGACGGGGCCGGCTGCGGGTTCGACCGCTAAGACCTATAAGACCGAAAAGGAGCGTGCCGAGGCCGCCATCGCGGAATTCCAAACCGTTGTCGATAAATTTGGCGGTGCCGTTGCTGAAAAGGCCAAGTATTTCATCGCTGTTAATCGCCTGAGTGTTGATCGCCCTGCCGGCATTGCCGAGTTAGAAGGGCTCGCTGCATCGAGTTCGGATGTCGGCAAACTCGCAAAGTACGCACTTGCGCAAACACGTGTCAGCGACAACAAACTCGATGAGGCGATCACGCTTTATAAAGAACTCGCCGCGATGAATGATCCGATCGTCGCAAAAGACACTATCAATTTTGAACTTGCAGGCGTTTACCTCAAACAGGACAAAAAGCAGGAAGCGGCTGATCTGTATTTTAATATCGCAAAAGCTGCAAGCGAAGCGAAGGACCTCGACGGAAAGCCGGTCCGTTTGACTGAGACGGCTACCGATGCGAAAGCAAAGCTAAAGGAGATCGATCCTGAGCGTGCAAAGCAGATATCTGAACCTGCGGCAGATTCGCCGTTTGGCGGAGCCGTGCCTCCGGTTGCTGTGCAGTAGTTCGGCTTTGGTGAACGCCGCCGAATAGTGCTTCATTAGTATATTGCTTTTCGGGGCGGGTATAGATTTTGAGTGAGTTTCATAAATCGAACTTGATCGCAGATGCCGGCGGTGAAGCAAAGCAGGAGGACTGTTTTGCAAGGGATCTCACCATTCGCGTTTCTCCACATAGTTATTTTTCGGCCCTTCTGATCGGAACTTTTTTTTCCGCACTCCTTTTTTATTTAGAACTCGATCTTCCCGGTTTACTTCTCTTCGTTGCTTCGTGGATACTCCTGCCGTTCTTTGCACTCAACGACAAAATAGCATTTGACGGAAAGCGTCTTTTTCGCACAGGCCTCTTGCCAAAGGTGTGGTCGTGGGTCCATTCCAGTCGGCGGCGATTGAAACTGACCGACATCGAACAAGTGGAAACACATGCTGTTCGTACTGCGAGACGCGGCGGGAATATCTATTACCGTTATCGAACCGTGCTCCGGGGAAAAGGGCTGAGTATTACTATTGCATCGGGCGGTGACGATTTCCGGCTGATGATCAGAGAATTATTGTCGAGGTTGCCCGAAAACGTGCTCGCTACACGGTCGATCGAACTTCGCGACCCTCTTGCCGACCCAAAAGAAACGCTTATGCGGGCGGAATTCGCGCGAATTCCCGCCGCTGACGTGCTGGAAAGTTCTTATCGCCACGAGGCCGTTAAACGACGCAGGCCGGCCGTAACTGATCAGATCGCGGCTCACCATGACGAAGAGAAAGCCGACGACCTGCGAAGTCTCGCCAATCAGCTTAGGGTTTCCGGCTATCTTTATCAGGCACTCGAGGCTTTTCGTCGTGCCCTGAAATTACGCCCGGCGGATCCATTGCTTCTGTTTGAATTTGCTCGCTGCCTTCATTCATTCGCAGGAGTCGAGCACAATGACTCGAGCAGGGCTATCGCCGCACTTCGGCACAAGAACGATATGCCGGGAATGACGCCGATGCATTGACTAGGCTCGGCAGATATTCCAGATCGGGGTGCGTTGCCGGACGTATCTTTCAAGGCGTTCTCGACGACGCCGGTGAGAACTTTCGGACGGCCCGCGGCCTGGCTGAGATCGCTCTGCGCGAAGGCAAGATCGCGCACGTTATTCATCATTTTTCGTCCGCCTCGCGGCTTATAAAACTCCGTCGTTGCGGCGTGAGTCAAAAAATGAAGCTGATTATTTCAAATTTGAACGGCGATGATGAATACATGGAGCTCGAGATGGGCTGCGTGTAAATATGCTCGAAGCAGTCGAGAGCTCCCGAAAAAGACCGCGCTCCGGATCGCTTTCTTTTTGCCTTTCCACTGATAAATCACCGGGCGTATTTTCGAAGACGCTCTGGTGATAAACCTGGGATGGGCCGTTTCGGTATCAGTCTATTGACCTGGGCGAGCTTGATGTTATAAAAATGCTCTCGCAGCGGATCCCGTATGATGCGATCGTCGCGGATGAGAGACTGATAAAGAATCGAGCCTAAGCGTTCATTTTACCTTTACTACGTGTGATATTCTTCTCTTTATAGCCCGATCATATGCAATCAAGTGAGAGAGTCCATAAATTTGGGATCCGAAAGTATTGAACGTGGATCTATGCCGGCATAAACTAGATCGATAGTCTAGATTGAGAGTTATTGGTTCTTTTTATGATAGCTCTTTCTTTGCTATCACGTATTTCAATTTTCAATCGGGAAGTTCGCGTCAACTCGCAGAACTCGTGCCCGTCGAATTTTTCGGACCATCGAAAAGTCGGGAGTTAAGGCAGGAAATTGTCGGGTCTGCGGTCGGCTCGTTTTCTTTTAAGACCGGGGGAGCTCCTACCTACCCTAAAAGTCCTGTTCCCGGATTCGCGAATTCAATACATTAACGTTCGAGGAGCAGAGGCGGATGAGTACGGCACAGCCAGCTCAAAAGCGGCACGCGAACTGTCGACCAAAAAGCGATTTGCCGCAGCCTGCCGTCAATATAACGGTACGGGGCCGCGTGGTTTTAGTGATTATGACAGGGCCGTCTTTCTAAATACGGTAGTTAAATTCAGGCCAGAGATAATAAATTGCTGGATAATACGATCTTTATCGAATTTTATCGCGGTGACGGCAGAAGGGCGGCATACCGCTAAGCCCTTTAAATATCGTACTGTCGGGTATCACGTCGGAGAAATTGAAATTGGCCGACCTTCATCCATCCGGAATTCTTGGAACCTTGGGCAGACGGTCTCCTGTTTCAGAGGCACCAGCGAGCCTCGAGGCGACCTGGGAACCAAAAGGCAAGTTTGTTTACGCCTTTGATGTCGACACTTCATAATCCTCTAACGGACCCTGACAAACATTCGGACGAGGTTAAATTTAACCACGAACTCAAAGTAACGACACACCGGCAGATGTTGCCGCACTCAGACACGCGGGGTTTGTCGGGTGTGATAAATGAATAATCAATTAGACGCTTTTCGATCCCGGCAGCCTATACTTTTGCCGGGAAGCTCAAGCATCGACAACCGAAGCGATAGTCGGGTTGATCCCAACCTTTTTCGACCTTGTTCAAAATGAACTCGGTCATATTATCGACGACCCAACGGTGATTCTTTTCGCCAGGAGGCCTGCTCTGCGTCGGTTGATTCATAAAGTCGATGCGCATATGGTACGCCGTCTTTGACGTAAAATTCTACAGTATTAAGGTCATAACCGAGGGCCGTGCGGGTCGTGATGACGTCTTTTTCAACGCGAGCGTGAAGTTCGAGCGTAGCGTAATCATCTACATCGACGTATTGCATTCCGCTGAGATACGGTTGGGACGGATCGTACGGCATTATCAGCACTTTTTCCTTGCCGACGCAGTAGCTGGCGGACGAAATGGTCATACTCGATACCTTCCTGGAGCGTCATGCAAAGCGTGCCGGACTGGTTGTATTCAGTCATTAATTCCTCGGCATTGTGTATCTTAGACACATTTTTCCAACCTCCGCCGTCAAACGGTTTCAGGAAATGCCGGAAAACCGACGTAATCGACTATACCTTCCCAATCGAGAGGGAATTCCAGGTTGCGAAGCGATTCGCTGGTGATGTCTTTGATATATTCCTGCTGAGGCATCAGGACAGTTTTGGGAATCGCTACGCCGAGTTTTGCGGCCAGGCAGAAATTGAAGAACTTATCGTCAGCTGACCACCAGAATGGATTATTAATTATATACGTGCCTTCTAAAGCAAATCGCTTGAGGGTCGCGCGATAGTAAGGAACCTCGTGAGAAATACGGTCGATGATGACGTCATATTTCTTTGGTTCATCAAGCCGAATGCCGCCGACAGTCACCATCTCGGCTACGACCTTGCCGCCGCCTTTCTCATTAATGCTCTTGATAATTGCTTCGGGAAACGTAACCTCGCGTCCCACTAATATGCCAACTCGTTTCATATATTTAGTCTAATAGTTAATATCGGATCTCGGTAGAAATATCCGAAACGTTAATTCTAATTGATAATAAATAAGACGGCAAGAATAACGGGGCCAGAAGTTGTCAAGTCTCAAGCTGACCGCTCTAAAGGAATTATTCTGCACCCGGCAGCAGTTCCAGATTGCCCATTTCGCGGTTGTACATATCTAGGGCACCTACCTCGTCAGCGGTGGCGTCGAGCATTTGTTTGGTCATTGCTATCGAATCGGAGAGCTGCTCGAAATCGAGAAGTGAGAATTTCTCCGGCGTGGAGATCGTGACGATCTCGTCGTTGAGATAGCTGAAGAAGTTCTCGATCGACTGGAGCTGGCCTTCGACAAGCTTAACGCTGCGTTCGATCTCGTCAAATGAGGCGACCCGGCGTTTTAATATTTCAACATTGGTCTGCTGAATACGTTTTGTTTTCTCGTCGGTCGCCGCCTCCATCGCACGAAACGCCTGCGAGAGCTGATTGTGAACTGCGTTACGGTTGATAGATTTCAAATGCTGCTTCCGCCGGCGATAAACGTCAAGCAGATCTACGAAATCTTCCCAACGTTGATCAAGAGCCACAAGATTTGAGGGAAGTTGGCCGGCTCCCGTGAACTTGCGGTAATTATCCTGGATCTTCGATTTCAGCCAGCGAAGGTATTCGACGGCTTCGCGTTCGCGAGGTGTGAACGATTTGATCAGCCCTTCGCGGTTCGCGTTATGGGTCGCGAGCAGCCGTTCGTTGTGGCGGCGTGCGACGAGTTGGCGATAGGACGGCAGATTTGGCACAAGAACGAGGTAGATGGCCTCGCAAACGAGAGCTATCAGAAGCGGGATCACACTTCCGGTAAAAGCCGCAGCAGCAAGAAAACCCGCGAGTCCCCAGAAATTGATCGGCTCTTTAGCCGCTTCTTTGGCGTAACTCGAGTTAAATTTTTCGATGCCGTCGCGGTATTTAGCTATATCAGCCATAAACTAACTAGATGTTCTATCCTATTGCTACGTTCGTATCGATTATCTTAGTTCGTTTGGCTTTTTCGTCTAGGGGATCTCTGAATTGAGAACTTCCGCTTCCTGAACAGTTGAGTTTGCCTTGATCTGCTTGCTTTCGGGGGGCGTGCCGGCTCCGAGCATGCCCATTTGAGATTTGTATTCGAGCAATTTGTCCTGAAGCTGGATGTCCATCGCCTCACGTTCAATATCCTGCATCTGTGCATCGACCGAACTGGAGCCGAGCTGAAGTTTTGCTTCGGCAGCGGCAACGCGACGGTCGATCTTCTCGCGCATCTCGTTGAACGTCGACGAATCGTCCCCTATGTTGAACGTGTCCATCGTCTGAGCGAGCTGTTCCTGGAGTTTTGCCTGTTTGGCCGCGCTAATGAGCTGCATCGCCTCAGCGGTGCGCTTTTTCATGTTAAGGACGTAATTGTCGCGTGCCTTTAGAGCCTGCTTCGAAGCGACCTGAGCATGATCCGCCTGGACGGCAGTGCGTTCGAGGTCCATCTGGGCTTGCTGGAGCTGGCCGATGTAAGCGGTTGCGATGTCGTCGCGGCCCATTTTCACAGATGCCTTGATCTTTGAATCGAGATCAACGACCTGAGTTGAAAGGTTTTCTTTCTGTTTCAGCAACAGGCGTTCGGTCGCCATTACCTGGGCAACAGAATTATTCAATTCCGGTACCCGGTCACGCATATCACGAATAGTCTGTTGAAGCACCAACTCCGGATTTTCTATCTTGTCCAAAGCGGCGCCGGTGCTAGCGCGAAACACTCTCGATATTCTCTGCCACAATCCCATTTTATCAGCGGTCTCCTCAAAAATTGTAATTAAACAACATATTGCAAAAACCCTTACGAATGCCTAGTTCGCAAAGTTGCAAATTACGAATCAGTATAACAGGAAAAAGAATTAAGTGAAGCGATTTATGCGGCATTAGATCTAATGAAAATTGGGATTTTGAAAGAAGTGGTTTACAGTTATCTCGCGCTGTTTATAATCTCGGACAAATGACGTTAACTCTCAAAGACCTGGTCAGAAAACTCGACGCCGATCTGTTGAATGAGCATCGTTTTGACACTGCGCTTTTTGATGAATTGACGGCTATTCAGCAAAGTTCCGGGATCTTGCACGGCAAGCGGGCGATCTGTCCATTTCTGCGTCCCTATTTCCTTGAGGAATCACGATACAACGCCATACGACAAGCTTCGGCGACCTTGTTTGGCGCATTTTCCGCGGTTACTTTGGCTGCTCTTGAATATGGCGAGATCATGCAGCAGTTGGGCATGACGGAAAAGGAAGAACGCTGGGCGCGGCTTGAGACCGGATATACAGAAGTGTCTGTAAACAGTCGTTTAGACACATTTCTCTCGCCTGACGGATTCGCATTTTTGGAATATAACGGCGAGAATCCCGCGGGTATTGGCGATCAATCAGCACTCGAGAGTTTGTTTACTCATGTTCCTGCCGTTCTGCGATTTTTGAATGATCACTCACACTATTTTCCGCAGCCGCAAGTCAAATTGCTCGAATCGCTCGAAGCCGCATACCATGAATTTGGAGGCCCGAAAGAGAAACCTAACGTCGCTATCGTCGATTGGGCCGGCGTCGATACCGGTGCTGAATTCGAGCTATTGCGAGATTATTTCGAATCGTGCGGGAATTCGACGACGATCTGTGATCCCCGTGAGATGGAATATACCGACGGCGTTCTCAGGTCTGGCGATTTTGAGATCGATGTCTTTTATAAGAGGGTCATCATCCATGAATTTCTCAGGGAGTTTGACGAAAGCCACCCCGTATATAGGGCATGCCGAGATGGTGCGGTATGTATGGCAAATTCGTTTCGCTCAAAGATACCTCATAAGAAAGCAAGCTTTTCAATTTTGACGGACCAACGTTTTCACCGGTTGTTCAGCGCGGAACAATTGGAAACGATATGGCACCATGTGCCATGGACACGGGTTGTCTCTGACGGCGAGTCAAGTTACGACGGCGAAAAGATCGGACTGCTTGATTTTATTCGGAGTGAGCGAAATCGGTTCGTCCTAAAGCCAAATGATGATTACGGAGGCAAGGGCATTAGTTTTGGTTGGGAATGCACTGATTCGGAGTGGGACGAAGCGATCGAAACTGCGCTGAATGAGCCCTACATAGTTCAGGAAAGGGTTCCAGTCGAAAAGACGGAGATCACGGCATTTCAGGATGGTGAGGCTCGCATCGCTCAGCTTACCGTCGATTTTGACCCTTTCCTGTTTCGCGGCATTGTGGAGGGCGGGATGGTCCGGCTCGCGTCCGGATCACTCGTTAATATTACCTCCGGCGGAGGCGAGACGGCGTTGGCTATTCTAAAAGGGTATTGATCGCGTCGCAAGATTTCGATCACGATACGTTCAGATTTCAGGGACGGTTATCTTTTTTGCCCCGAAATTAATATAGGAAGTTATTCAAAATGAGGAAATTAGCGACGTGGTTCTTGTTGGTGTCGATTTATATTGGCTTTATTTCGCCTGCGGCTGTTGTGAATGCCCAGGTAATCGGAAAGGCGATGGAACAAAAGATGAAAGACACACCCGAAGGGCTCAAATTTCGGCTGAGTGAGGGTGTCGAGGGAGCCGAAAACCGTGTAAAGCAGCAATTGCCTGCTACAGACCCGTTGTCAGAGGGCGAAACGAATGGCCTTTTGAAACGAATACCCGAGATCAAGCCCGCGACCGATGATAAGACCGATTTTGCAAAGCGAATAGGCACATTGCCAGCGCCAAAGACGGGAAACAAGGTACCTGTCAAATTTCCGTCGGACGTTTCGCGCGGAACTCCCAAGGTCGATACCTCGGCCCAGACCTTGGAAGTCGTCAGATTTTCACCTGAGGGCGAAGTGCCACTGGCACCGGATCTGAGCGTTACATTTTCTCATGATGTTTGACACGACAAAGCGTTTCCCAATGGCGACCAAATTTACGGCTCGGGTGCCTGCGGGTACGAGATCTGCAACCGGGCAGGTTTTGCAGAAAGACGTTACGTGGACATTCACAACGCCTCCGCCAAAGATCGAGACGATGGTGCCGAACGGCGGTATCACGCGTCGCGATGTTTTGATGTACGCCTCATTTGATCAGGAGATCAACCCCGAGGCTGTTCTGCGTTCGGTCGTCGTTTCTTCTCAAGGGAAGCCCATCGCGATCAGACTAGCGACGCAAGCAGAGATCGATGCGGACGCCAGCATTTCATATTACGTCAAGCAAGGCCAGCCTCGCCGGTCGATCGTGTTCCGGGCTGTAAATTCGGACGGATCGACGGAAAATGCACTGCCCGGAGCTTCTGCTATTTCAGTTTCATTTGGTAAAGGGATGCCATCCGCCGAAGGACCGCTCACGACTTCTAAAGCTCAAGGATTCAGCTTTCAGACCTACGGCCCGCTTAAATTCAATGGCGGATACTGCGGCTGGCGGGATAACAAAAACTGCTCACCTTTTGAAACTTGGTACCTCGAGTTCAACAACTCGATCGATCCATCAAAATTTACCAAGGAAATGATAAAGATCGAGCCGGCTGTCGAAGGGCTCAATATTTATCCGTCTGGTAATTATGTCTATCTCACCGGTTACAAAAAGGGACGAACGACCTACAAAGTGTCGGTCGACGCATCGATCTCTGATATTTATGGCCAGAAATTAGACAAAGCAGGTACGGCATCCATCAAGGTCGGCTCAGCCGATCAGAACCTTTATGCACAGGGCGGATACATGACCGTAATGGATCCGAATTCAAAGCCAACGTTTTCGATATTCTCGACGAATCTAAACAGCGCCAAGGTCAAGATCTATGATGTTCGGCCACAGGACTGGCAGCAGTATATGAATGTGGTACGCCACCGAAATTATGATGACGGCAAGCGTCCTGCGATGCCCGGACGACTGGTTGCGGACACGGTCCGGGACGTACAAAACAAGCCGGACGAGATGGTCGAAACGCGGATCGACCTGGCTGAGGCGCTGGATGGTGGCTTCGGAAATCTGATAGTTTTGATCGAGCCGACGACCCGGCGCGACAAGTACGACAGATCAGAGATACTGACCTGGATACAGGCGACTCAGATCGGCCTGGACGCCTTTGTTGACAACAGTGAACTGGTCGGCTTTGCGACTGAATTGAAGACTGGCAAGCCAATGTCAGGCGTTGATCTTTCGATATATCCTAACGGGAAGGACGTTTCGAGCCTTGATCCGGCAACTCAGTCAGAACCCGGGCTCATCCAGCGGGCATGGAATTGGCTTACGAGTGTTTGGGGCGGAAGCGAACCCACTGAAACACGTTCTTTCGAATCAGACGGTTCAGCCAGTTCCGTTGAGACTATTGGCGAAGCGCAGTCAAATAAAACCGGCGACAGCGGGATCTTGAGGCTGCAGCTTCCTGATTCGCCGGCGCAGAAGGGCATGAATTTGCTCATCGCAAAACGCGGAAAAGACATCGCATTTCTGCCGGAGAATACAGAATATTATTGGCAGGACGGCGGAAACTGGTACAAGAAAGGCGAGTCGGACTCGCTGCGGTGGTTCGTGTTTGACGACCGCAAAATGTACAAGCCGAAAGAAGAGGTTGCGGTCAAAGGGTATATCCGGAAGATAACAGCCGGCAAATTCGGCGATGTTGAGGGACTTGGCGATGCCGCTAACGGGCTCTCATATTCGGTCAAAGATCCGAGAAACAATGAGATCGCAAAAGGAACCGCTAACCTCAATGCGTTTGGAGCTTTCGATCTTAAATTCACATTGCCCGACAACGCAAATCTGGGGTATTCGCGTATAGAATTCACGACAAATTCGAACCTTTCCGGGGCAACCTACTCTCATCAATTTCAGATACAGGAGTTCCGCCGGCCTGAATTTGAAGTGTCAAGTAAGGTCGAGACCGAAGCTCCGCATTTCGTAGGCGGCAAGGCACTTTTATCCGTCGAGGCGAAATATTACGCCGGCGGCGGCCTTGCGAACGCTGAGACAAATTGGACAGTGTCAGCAAGCCCAACCAACTATACGCCTCCGAATCGCGGTGATTTTACCTTTGGGACGTGGGTGCCCTGGTGGCGTGCCTATGATTACAGTTACGGCCGTGGAGGCTACGGCGGCGGTTCTTCTCAGTCGTTCAAAGGGGTCACCGACGCGAGCGGTAAACATCTGCTAAAGATCGATTTCGAGTCGGTCAAGCCGCCGAGGCCCTACACGATCACGGCCGCGTCGTCCGTCATGGACGTAAACCGTCAGACTTGGTCGAGCAGCACATCGCTGCTGGTTCACCCTTCGTCATTGTATGTGGGTATAAAGACGCCTCGAACCTTTGTCCAAAAGGGCGAAAGGATCGAGATCGAATCGATCGTTTCCGATATCGACGGTAACCTTGTTACCGGCCGTGATGCGGAAGTAAAGGCTGTCCTCAAAGATTGGACGTTTGAAAAAGGTGCATGGAAAGAGGTCACTGTTGACGAACAAACCTGTGCGGTTCGGTCAGCCGAAACTGCGCAGAAGTGTACGTTTGTCTCGGAAACAAGGCGGCCAATATACGATCACAGCGACCGTTATGGACGACAAAGAGCGGTTTAACGAAAGTCGATCACTGTCTGGGTCCCGGGCGGGAAAAACGCCTCCGAAACGCAACGTCGAGCAGGAAGAGGCACAGATCATTCCGAGTAAGAAAAGATTTCTGCTCCGGGCGATGTGGCCGAACTTCTTGTTATCTCCCCGTTCACCCCGGCAGAGGGTGTATTGACGCTTCGACGCGACGGCATCGTCAAGACTGAGAGATTCACGATGAAGGATTCGTCCATCACGCTCAAGATCCCTCTCGAAGAAAAATATTTGCCAAATATCACAGCACAAGTCGATCTCGTCGGAGCCAGTTCGCGTAGCAACGATCAGGGCGAGGTCGATCCCAAACTCGGCAAGCGCCCCGCCTTTGCCAGCGGAAATATCAATCTTGCGATCTCGACGGCTTCGCGAATGCTAAATGTTGTCGCTGATCCGGTTGATAAGACCCTGGCACCGGGCGGTGAGACCAAGGTGAATGTCGCGGTGACCGATAATCGCGGCGAACCGGTTGCGAACAGTGAAGTCGCTATCGTTGTGGTTGACGAGAGCGTACTCGCTTTGTCGCGGTACACGATCGGCGATCCGATGAGCACGTTTTACACTGCTCGTGGTGCGGGCGTTACTGATTATCACTCGCGAAAAGACCTTCTGCTCGGAAATCCAAAGGACGTTAAGGAACCTCCGCCACCTCCTAAGCCTGTACCTGTAAGCGGCGGTTTTGCTAACGGACGGGGAATGGCGACCGGTTCATTGTCTAGGCCCGCAGCCGCGATGAAAAAATCCGCCGAACGGAACGAGATGGCGGCAGACGCAATGGTTGCATCGGAAGAAGTTAGTGATGACCGGGAAACTAATGACCCGGCGATAAATCTGCGTCAGAATTTCAATGCTCTCGCGTTGTTCTCGCCGACGGTCAAAACTGATTCGAGTGGCCGAGCGGTGATCAACATAAAACTGCCGGATAATCTGACGCGGTACCGTATTACAGCGGTGTCCGTTGATACGGGGCGGCGGTTTGGTAAATCAGAATCGACGATCACTGCAAAACAGCCGCTGATGGTCAGGCCGTCGGCTCCGAGGTTTATGAACTTTGGCGATAAGATCGATCTGCCTGTCGTCG
>JBGAVK010000073.1:0-14520 GCA_044228165.1 Pyrinomonadaceae bacterium
AGAAGAACTTGAAATACTATAGTTTCTGTAATCATTACGGCAGAGAAAGGGGTCATCTATGAAGTTACCCTCTGAAGTCAAGCGCACGGGTATTTAGGCATCTGGGATGCGGATGGTGCGTTTGGTTTCGTCTGACAAAAGAACAACCGGCGCCTCCTATTTGGTTAGTTAGATACTTTCAATTTCGCATCGCTTGTTATAAGCGAATGCCATCATCTATTCGTGCACGCTGATACTGCTTTGCGGCTACATGAAACCGAATCGGCTCATTTTCGACTGTTCGAAAATGGCTGGCCGTGCCATCAGTCCTTCAGAGACTGAAGTGCGATCTCTCGCATCACCTCTCCTGACCCCTCGCACAGACCAACTTCGCCCCGCCGTGTAAACTCCTCGTATGTGATATTGTCACGAAGCATGATGTAACAATTGATGAGAAGCTTACGGGCCGCTGCAACCTTTGCTTTCGGGCGGCCTCTCCGGCGGCTAACCTCGGAATAGAACTTCCGAATCTTCTTATCACGACTCGCCTGGGCGGCCTGCCCGAGCAGGTGCCTCGCGAGCCGCGAACCTCGTTTGCTGATCGAACCGATCCGTCTCGTCTCGCCCGAGCTTTTTTCAAGCGGGTCGAGCCCGAGAAAGGCGACCACCTCTTCCTTCCGGCGAAAGCGTCGAACGTCACCGAGCGTGTGCACCAATGCCATTGCATTGATAATGCCGATCCCGGGATGCGTCATCAGCAATTTTGCGTTTTCGTCCATTTCCGCCTCTTCCCCGAGTCTCGCTTCGATCGCCTTGATCTGTACGGTGAGCTCGTCGCACAGCAGAAAGCGTGATGCGACCAGCAGCCTTTCTACCTCTGTCGTCTCAACCTCCTCGATCTTCTTCCTCGCTTTCACCGCCGGCAGACGGAATCTCGGCAGCCCCTTCGAGCGTGCGAACGCCTGCAGCTGGTTCACCACCGACGTCCGCTTGCTCACCAAAGACTGCCGGTAGTTCAGCAGATCCAGCACCTCACGGCTCCGCTCGCTCCTCGGTGTGATCTGCGGAAAGGCCCCTCGCATCAGTAGATCTAAGATCGTCTCCGCGTCGCGGAAGTCGTTCTTGTGTCTCGATAACGCGGAGCGCCGGATCAATCTCGGATCTCCGATCTTCAACTTCATTCCATTATCAAAGAGCAATTTCTCAAACCACCACAAACTTCCTGTGGCCTCCGTGCCGATCACAGCATCCCGCCCTTTCCCACGATAGAACGCCTTGATCGCAGCCTTGTCACTGTGAAGAAATCGCTTGTACCCGATCTCCCCGTCCTCATCATCCATATAAGCTACCGTCTGCTCGTATGGATGAAAGTCCACCCCGATGTGTACTGCCATTGTTGACCTCGCGGGTTGTTTTCTTTTGACAGAATTCGAGTTTACACAAAACTCGACTCCCGCGAGGTCAACGCTTCATAGCATCAGTCCTGCAATATTGCAATTCCGCTCGAAAATCGATCTGCCGGTGCGAAGAAAGTAGCCGCTGAAACGCGTTGGCAGGAGCAAGCCTCAATAAACAATGTCTACTATCGATGTTTTGGTAAACTCGTGGAATATTATTCCGCAAGATGATCAAAATACCGCTCGATACCGATCAAAATAATCAAAGGTTAAAGACGCCCTTCTCGTTCAAATGTTTAGCGAGATGTTTCATAAATTGTCTAACTGCTCCCAAGATGTCTTCCGCAGTTTCCTCGGTATATTTGAATAAAGAATGTGGAAAGAATGGGGTCAGTCCTGCAATATTGCAATTCTTTTGCGATAAGCGTCGGCCAATTCGTCCGATCGGTTGTGGTGACCTTTGTCGCGATCTGATCTTGTGACGGCAGCGGCATAGCGGCGGCTGACAGTTGAGCTGTTGAGTCCGGTGAGGCGTGAAAGGTCGGCGACGCTGGCTCCGAGGCGGCGTCCGCAAACGATCAATGCCTCTTTTGCTTCGACGACGCGGGCGGATTTGACCTTTCCGCAGATCTCGCTTCGCTCGACGCCAAAGACCTCTTCCACGACCGCGATAAGAGTATTGGTATCGAGTTCGGCGATCTGCTGTTTTGGTGTGCCCTTCGGAATGTGTTCGCCCAAACGATGGATCGTCGCATCAACGAACTCATCACTACCCAAAATGCCGGCCGCCGGTCGATCGAGCATCGAATCTATCGCGTCAGAGCATACGGTGTCTTGGTCGCCATCAACAAAGGCCGCGAAATGTTTTCGGGCATCGGCCTTTCGCGATCCGAAATGACGAAGGACCGGGTCGACGTCCAGCGGGCCCGTCGGTTCGAGCCCGAGGTATGCCCGATGGCTGCTGAACGGATACTCGCCCGCTCGTGAAACCATTTTCGCCTTGACCGGATTCAAATGAATGTACCGGACAAGTGTCGTCAGGTATGTTTCGGACTGGCACAGAACCGCCTTGTAGCGTCCCTGCAAGACGTGCCCCACCTTCTTGTATCGACGATTGTAGTATTGCGTGTAGGCGGTCAGCACCCGATGCATGATACGCCCGATGTCGTCCGTTCGCCGCTCGACCAGCAGGTGGATGTGATTTGTCATCAAGCAATAGGCGTAAAAATAGAACGGCAAGTTCTGCTTCTGAGTCGTCAGGATCTGAATGAACTTGTCATGATCCTCACGCGAATGAAAAATGTCCTTGCGGTCGTTTCCTCGAGTGATCAGATGATAAAGTCCGCCTTCTAGCTCGATCCGGGTTTTTCTTGCCATCGGTTTGTGTCTCGATGCGTATTTTCACATCAAAAGTGATAAATTGCAATATTGCAGGACTGACCCCATTCTTGTCTTCAACATAAAATTGCCGGACTGGCCCCAATTCGGATCCTATTGCTTTCTAGGCGTCATCGGAACTGCGCGTTCGAGCGAATCCCAGATCTGAAGGTATATCTTGGTCTCGCGCGGGATCAGCAGGGTCCAATCCGCACCGCCCCGCTTTATAAAGCCGGCGAGTTTTGCAGGATTTGAGTTGTATCCGGCGGCCATTAGCTGTTCCTGCTTTGCGATCCCGGTTCCGAGTGCTTCCCGGATCGTCGCACTCGAGGCGAGATCATTCCATGTCATCTGCATATAAAGCAGCATTGCCTCGCACGCATTGACGTGGTTTCTCATGCCCTCGACAAAATCTGGCATCAGGGCAGAATTTGGATGAAGGCTGCGAACCATTCGGTAGGTGGACGGAATCATCTGGACCATGCCGCCGGCACCCGCGGAACTTACCGAATATCGATAGGTTTGGCCTTCATTTAACGCGTATAGCGCAAAGATATCGTTATAAATATTCGGGTGAAACTCGGTCCGAAATCGCAGGTGATCGACGTGTTCGACGGTGGCGAGCCTCTCAGCGATATCGGCGACTTTAGGCTGAATGATATAGCCTTTCTGCCGAAGCTGTTCACGGGCGATGTCGATAGTATTTCTGACGTATAAACGGCCCGCGTTCACGACTTCGGGGGTGATGAGCCCCGGGTGGGTCGAAACGTAATATGCCATTTCTGTCATGACGCCGCGATTTTCACGCGGATACTGCACGATCAACGGCTGATGCTGATGTCCGTCAGCGTCAGTGATGATCAGCGGCGTATTAACACCATTACCCCTGACCGTTTGGGTGATCACCTGTTTGCCGGACGCGGACAAAGCCATCATTGAAACGCCGGGGGTCAGAAACTGCTCTTTCGTGACGACGTATGAGTCGATCTGCTTTGTATTTGTGTCGTAATAGGCTACGCGGATCAGGCTCGTAGGGACGATCGGTTCGACGGAAGCGATCGTCAACGGACGCGTCGCGAGATGCCTTTTTGCTTCGGCGATCTTTTGCTTCATTTGCGAGAAGGTCATCCCCTTGTAATTGAGATTTGTCGCCTGTGATGGCTGGTTTTGTGGGACAACAACAGGCGTTTGCACGGGACGAGCCGCCGGAGTCGGCGATGCTGCCGGACGAGCAGGCGGTAGTGTATTTGTAACTATGACCCGCGGTGCCGAAGCCGGACGATCTGCACCGCTTGTCTGCGCATATGACGAAGTAAACGACAAGATCACTAAAACAATCCCCGCACAAATGCTGTTTTTCATAATTAAATCTTTTGAGAGAGTCCCTGAAACTGTTGTACTTCGAAGCTATCGTGGGCCAGCACGTTTAAGATTCTCTTAAATGGGGGACCGTTGTCAACCATTTTCGAAAAATTTATTACATATACAACAAATGCTTATGGATGATCAGGATTTGTTTCACTTGGTGTCTTAAGGTATAAATTAGCTTTCACCACCGCTGCGGCGGTGCTTTTCTTTATGAAACAACTCTTTGGAACCGATGGTATTCGTTCGCATGCGGGCGAATTTCCTTTGGACGAATTGACCGTGCGCGTTATCGGAGCGTCGCTCGCGCGGCAATTTCGCGAAAAACTCGGCCGCGATCCGCGCCTGATCTCCGGCCGCGATACCCGTGAATCCGGCGAATGGATCGAGGGTGCGTTTCATGCCGGAGCCTCAGCACAAGGAGCGGTATGCGAATCTGCTGGGGTTATTACGACGCCCGGTATTGGGTACATAACCAGAGCATTCGAATTTGATGCCGGTGTTGTTATCAGCGCCTCACATAACCCCTTTCAGGATAATGGCATCAAGATATTTCTTCCGGATGGCCGGAAGCTCGATGCGGCTGTCGAACGTGCTATAGAAAGCGACATATTTAGGGGCATGGAAACCGGTAATTCGGAACCGGGGCTGCACACCGGCCGGGCCGGCGAATTTCGGAAAGCATATCTCGGACATCTGAAGGACCTCGTTCCCGGTATCTCGGCAAATGGACTGCGGATCGTTGTCGATTGCGCCAACGGGGCAGCGTCGCACCTCGCTCCGGATCTCTTTTCGTCGATAGGAGCTGAGGTGATCGCGATCCACACAGACCCCGACGGCCGGAACATAAATGAAAATTGCGGTTCGACTCACATTGACGACCTCCCGGATCGTGTTCTATCGGAAAAGGCAGACCTCGGGATCGCTTTTGACGGCGACGCCGACCGGGCACTTTTTGTTGATGAAAAGGGGCAGGTGGTCGATGGTGACGCGACACTCTGGATAATGGCTCAGTATCTAAAGGGCCACCAAAAGCTCGCAAATTCGAAGGTTGTTGCGACAGTGATGAGTAATATCGGCCTCGAAAAGGCACTCGAAAGAGAGGGTATCGAACTTCTAAGGACCGATGTCGGCGACAAATACGTTCTCGAAAGGCTGATCGATACCGGCTCAGAGATCGGCGGCGAACAATCCGGACACATCATTTTTCCCGAGATCAGCCTGGTAGGCGACGGCATGATGACGGCACTCATGCTGATCCGTGCGATCACCGAGCGAAAGGTCGCTTTGTCAGAGGCGGTCGATGGGTTTGTTCGCTTTCCGCAAACGCTGGTTAATGTAAAAGTAGGCGAAAAGCGGCCGTTCGAGGAGGTTCCGGCGATCGTGTCTGCATCGAGAGATGTTGAGAGTGAACTTCACGGTGAAGGCCGCCTCCTGCTTCGCTACTCCGGAACAGAGAAACTCGCTCGCGTAATGATCGAAGGTAAAGACCAAGCCGCGATCGAGCGGCAGGCACGGCGACTAGCTGAGACGATCGCCGACGCACTTAGTTAGATGGCTCCAAAAACGACAAAGATCCGCTTAGAGAGAAGCGCGGCGAGCTATAAGATCGTTGCCGGCGGTTCTTTGGAGGCCGCGGGAGTTTGGGCTCAGCAGTGTCTGAAGCAGACGTCGGGCAAGCTCGTCGTCGTTTCCGATGCTACAGTCTATGGGCTTTACGGCAGGACGGTCGAAAACGCCCTTTCACAGACAGGATTTTCCGTTTCTAATTTCGTGATGAAGGCCGGCGAACGGCACAAATCCATTACCACTGCAGAAATGGCCCTAAAGGCTTTTTCCGAAGCGGGAATGGCTCGCACCGATGCCGTGGTCGCCCTCGGCGGCGGTGTCGCCGGAGATCTCGCCGGATTTGCCGCATCGGTGTATCTTCGCGGGATCCGCTGCCTTCAGATTCCGACAACCCTGCTTGCTATGATCGACTCGTCAGTAGGCGGTAAGACCGGCGTGAATACTCCGTTCGGCAAAAATCGCGTCGGGACATTTCATCAACCAAGCGGCGTTTTGGCCGACCTTTCGACACTTCGGACGCTGCCGCGCAGGGAACTGACTGCGGGACTGTGCGAAATGATAAAACACGGTGCGATCGCCGGTAAGCCTTTGCTGTCTCGTACCTCTGCACTACTTGAAGAATTTCCAACGGCTGACTTTCAGCAGCATCTCGAAAGTGCCCGATTCAGACGACTTCTGGCCGCCCTCATTACTTCCAATGTCGAGTTCAAAGCCCGGATCGTTGCGGGAGATGAGTTCGAAAAGACGGGTCGAAGCGACTCCCGGTCTCGTAAAATATTGAATTTTGGACACACCTTCGCCCACGCCCTCGAAAAGGTCACCGATTACAAGCATTTTCGTCATGGCGAAGCCGTCGGATACGGTATTTTGTTTGCCGCCGGGCTTTCGAAATCTCTTGCGCTGTGTGACGAAAAAAGTGTAAACTTGTTATACGATGTTGTGCATCGTGCCGGTGTTCTGCCGTCACTGGCCAATATCGACCCGAAAGAGGTTTTTGAGGCTTTCAGGTATGACAAGAAGAACATCGGTGGTGAACTGCAGATGATCCTGCTCAAAGGCATCGGTAAACCTGTGATCTTGTCTGTTCGAGATATCCCCCAAGCATCTCTTCATAATGCCTTCAAAAGCCTGGTTCGCTTCGGGAAATAGTGTTTAACCCTCCCGAGTCAGGAGTGATCGAGAATGAACAAAAGCTTAACGAATCGCGAATCTGAACGCGGAAGCGCCGGTGTGAAATTTGCGGCGATCCTGGTGGTGATAATGCTGGTCGTTCACGCCGGATACAACTATGTTCCGGTCGCGTACCAGGCTGAGAGTATGAGATCGGAAATGAGTACAGCCGTTTTACAGGGGCTTGCGATGCCCGGTAAGGTGAATCCGGTCGAAAACGTGAAGGTTCGAATCCAGAAGTCCGCTCAAAAGTTGGGCTTGCCGCCGGATCTGATGATCGATGTGCGTCAGGCAGGAAATTCGATAACCGCTCACGTAATGTACGCAAAGCAGGTCAACATATTGCCGTTCGGTATCTATAAATATAATTACCGCTTTGACAACACGGCAACACCGACCGGTTTCTTGTTGGATCAGAGTAATTAGACCGAGGCGGCGAGGGCGGCCTTTATCTTTAGCGGCTGAATATTGATAAGCGCCGCCGGGGCATCGGCCAGCCAGGTGCTGGGGCAAACGCCGCAAGTAGTACATTTTTCGACAGCAGGACACGGAAGGCTCGAGAGCGACTCTCGGGCTTTTTCATGTTCGGTACGCAGGAACTCGAACGACAGGCCAGAATCAACGATCGACCAAGGGAGGAATTCGTCGTAACTTCGATCGCGAGAGATGTGAAATGAAGCATCGATACCGGTTTCGCGTAAGGCTCTGTTCACGTCACCGCCAAATCTCGCAGCTGCGTCTATTGTTTTAGCAACGGTGCGATCGCCGGAAGAAAACAGGGCCTGTTCGTGCGCGATACGCGCCGACATGTAGCGGACCTCGACATTGGGGATCTTGCTCAGGCCTTTGCAGACATATTTGATGCGGCGTTTTAATTCACGTTCGCCGCAGATCGCGTCCCACTGCAGCGGAGTATTCGGTTTCGGGACAAAGCCGTTGAGCGAAGGGATGATCTTGCCGGCGCGTCCGAATTTCTTTCCTGCTTCGAGCATCCGGTCCTTTATTCGTTCGACCAGAACGAACATTTCGTCGAGATCCTCGTCGGTTTCAGTCGGCAAACCGACCATCATATAAAGCTTGATCGTGAGCATTCCGCGGTCAAAGACGGCACCGCAGATATCGACGATCTCGTCGTTAGTCAAATTTTTGTTAATGACCCGACGGAGACGGTCGCTGCCCGTTTCGGGCGCGACGGCGATCTGCTGGTCCCAAGATTCGACAAGTGCGTCAAGCAATTCGTCTGAGATCTGGTCAAGACGAAGGCTGGAAACCGAGATGCGGTAGTCCATCGCCCTTAACTCTCTCAGGATCGTCGAAATCTCCGGATGATCGCAAACGGCGGTCGAGACTAGGCCGATCTTGTTCGTTTTCGAACGCCACTCGCGGGCTTTTTCTAAAATGTCTTTTGCCGGGACGACCCGCGGCGGGTAATAGTTGTAACCCGCCCAGCAAAATCTGCAGCCCTGCGAACATCCTCGCGATATCTCGACCAACAGGCGGTCGCCCATCTCAGCCTCCGGCGACCAAACGGCCGTCGAAGGGCAAAATGTATCTTGATCGAGCAGAAACTCGGCCAGTTCGGTCTCGCCCCGTTTCAGAGCCCGTCGAAGCGTACCTTCTTTCGGGTTCACAGACGCGAGAGCGCGTCCTACACGCTTCGGAACGCCGGGTTGTTTGGGTACATAGTCGAACACCGTTCCGTCATCGTTGTAGACGACATCATAGAGCGACGGTACATAAAACCCGCGGCCGATCCTTGCCAATTCGAGTAAGAGTTCTTCTTTGTTCGCAGGCTGAGAGCCTTCGTTCCCAAGGATCGCATCAACAAGTTGGTGGGCCAGGATCTCGCCTTCGCCCACGGCGATCAGGTCAGTAAAATCGGCGATCGGTTCGGGATTGAGGAATGACGCTGCACCGCCCATGATCACGAGCGGGTGGCTTTCATCGCGATCACCGGACCAAACCGGGATGTCAGCGAGCTGAAGCATTTTGGCCATGTTCAGATAATCGGTCTCGAACGAGATCGAAAAGGCGACCACATCAAAGCCCTTGATCCTTGACTGAGTTTCGAGCGACATCAGGGGTGTGCCGGTCTTTTCGTATTCTATGAGTTCAGCTTTGTCCGGCAGGAAGACGCGTTCGCAGACCACGCCGGGGATCGAGTTAAAAAGCTCATACATTGTATGAAGCCCGAGATTCGCCATCCCGATGGCGTGTGTGTTCGGGTAACAAAGAGCGATCCGAAGCCCTCGCTCGCGCGACAAAACGTACCCCTCTTCAGCGGCAAGTTTCTTTCTATAGCTCTCTATGATCCTTTTGCTCATACCAAAACGAACCTATAGGATACCATAAAGAAGGAAGGTGACATTCTAATGATAATTTCTCCGCCCGACTTTTAGCGGCATGGTTCCGATCTCAGGTTATTTGTTTTTAACTTCAGGTTTTGGGGTCAAGTAGAAAGGGCGGTGCTGCACAATGTATGTTTTGTCGTCGTAAATGCCGTCACCATCCACGTCAACTTTGACCTCGAGCTTATATTTTTTGCCGGCCTCGTGTTTATCATCGAGGTCGTACGCGAGTGAGTATTGGTTACGGAGAAGTGAGTTTATGTTGTTGAGGTAACCCGGTATCTCACCCTCGAACGTCATCGGGTAATGAACGCCGCCTGATTCTTTGGCGAAAGTATTCATCGTGTTCTGAGCCTGCAAAAAAGTGAGGCGGCCGGGCACACCGGTGAGCGAATCGGTCGGGCCGAGGTAAGGTTCATATTTCTTATAGAACAAATTTCCGGTACTGATGATGTAGATCGGAACACCTGCCTCTTGAATGATGCGGCGGATCTGGTCGTAACTTATTTTGCTGAACGTGTCGATACCCGACGCGACTAGAATGATGGCCCTGCGTTTCGCCTTAACATCGACCATACCGCCATACGTTTGATATTCTTTTTTTGAATCTTCGAGGACTACGGAATCCGTTGTACCACCAACCAACGCGAATTTAACCGCGTCAAAGAGATTGTTTTCGCGCCAAGCGGGATTGTTTCTCAGTAAGATGTTGATCGTATCCTGAAGCCGTTTCGGGTCATTGGTAAAGTCCGTGATCGGCGTCGGCCTGATATCAAATGCTATGACCGACGCGAAATCGTTTGGCGGCTTAATAAATTTTGAAAGGAAATATGCAACGGGCCTGATGACCTCATAGGAGCCGGGTTCAAATCGTCCGCCCGCAGCCGAACCGAACAATTCTGTCCATCGGCTGTATTCAACCACCAGGCTGACAGTGATCGGCGATTCCGGCGTGGCGAAATTTGAGATCGTTTGCTTAACACCGTTCTCAAAGATGGCGAAATTCTCTTTCTTAAGTCCCGTGATTATCTGGCCGGATTTCTTGTTGTAAACCACTGCATCGACGTTCACGACGCTTGTTTCGATCCGCTCGACATTTGGATCCACTATCGCGTTCTTTTCTTCTTCGAGCCGTTTCTTTTCAGCCTCAGCCTTTAATCTTTCCTCTTCGGTCATCGGAGCAGGCCGAGAGTTCTTTTTGCCGGACCCGGTCGGAACCTCCACCTTTTGCGGCTTTGATTGAGCGCCGATAAATGGAACTGTGCCGACCAGCAATGTAAAAAGTACCGCTGCCGTAAAAAAAGAATTGCGTTTCGGGCGTGTTACCGACATAGGTTTCCTTAACGAAGTGTCTGAAAAGTTAGATACCGATTGTCCGCTTTTAGTTGGTCAAAATCAAGATAATAGAAGGCAAGAGGAAATTGTGATGAGGTTGAGGTCACGGGCCTGACAAAATTTTAGTAACTCAGACATTAGCGATCTTGATGAATAGCATTAACATATTGTTAAGATTGGTGTAATATTGAGCAAACTGTCATTCGTTTATCATTCAGGTACTCAGATAGTTATTCTGAAGGTACATGTTCTATGGGGAACACCTGTCCTAATTATTGATTTTGGAGAATGTTTGTATGTCAAAAAGTAAGTTTTCATTTCGTTCGATCGGAACCAAGGCCGCAATTGCTGCCGCTCTTGGGATCTCGTCACTGACGATCGCAGCGGCAGGTTCGAGTGCCGCCGGAAATTCGTTCGTTGATTCATTTACCCATTTCTTCGGATTTGGAAGTGCGGCGGCAACCTCGCCCGCTGTGGATGGTGATGCACCGGCTGCATCGACCACGCTGGTTATCAGTCAGGTTTACGGCGGCGGCGGTGCCACCTCAGGTACGCCGACCTACACAAAAGATTATATCGAGATCAAAAATATCTCAGGCACGACCCAGTCGCTCAACGGTCTTTCGCTTTACTACGGATCAGCGACCGGCCAGTTTGCCAGCAGCACTAGTAACGCATTCGCTTTGCCGGATGTCACGGTCGCACCGGGTAAGTATTACCTGGTCGAATTAGGCCCGGTCGGTACAACGGGCGGCCCGCTTCCGGTTACCGCTGATGCCAGTTCGACGACGAATCTTACTACCGGATGTCACTTCAAACGGTAAAGGTAGCGTTAGTAAAGGCCCAGTTGGCACCACGGGCGGCCCGCTTCCGGTTACCGCTGATGCCTCGACGACGAATCTTACTATTAGTGCTTCAAACGGTAAGGTAGCGTTAGTAAACGGGCTGGCACAGAATTCATGCGGAGCAACTGCTACGCCGTGTACTTTGCCAAATGCCCAGATAGTCGATCTTGTCGCTTTTGGTACTGCAAATAATGCCGAAGGCGGGGTTGCTGTTGCCAACGGAACGTCCTTGACAAACGTTCAGGCGGCGGTGAGAAAGACCGGCGGATGCACCGATTCAGATAACAACAATGCCGATTTTGACGTTGTTGAAAATCCTGTTCCGAGAAATTCGGCAACTGCTGCGGCTCCATGCGGCGGCGGAACCCCGACACCAACCGCGACCGGAACCGGTACGGCTACCGCTACTCCGACAGCTACGGCAACTCCGACTGCTACAGCAACGGCAACGGCAACCGCGACTGGCAGTCCGACTCCCGTCCCGACACCTGCTTCAGGATTGGTTCTTAGCCAGGTTTATGGCGGCGGGGGCGGTGCGAATGGAACATATGCGGCAGATTACATCGAGATCAAGAATATTTCCGGTGTTGCCAAACCACTTGGAGGCTTGTCCATTGTTTACGGTGCGGCGACCGGACTGTTTGCGACTACCTCCTCTAATGCATATGCTCTTGCAAATGTAACTCTCCAACCCGGCCAATACTACCTCGTTCAGGTCGGTACGGTTGGTACCGGTGCACCCTTTCCTGTGACAGCAGACGAGACAACGACCAATCTGAACATGTCCGGAACAAACGGTAAGGCTGCTCTTGTAACCGGAGCCTTTGTAATCAATTCATGCGGATCGACGGCGACACCATGTACGCTTCCGAATGATGCAATTGTTGACTTAGTTGCTTATGGTGTCGCAAGTAACGCCGAGGGTAATGCACCGACCAATGGCGGCGCGGCCCTGACGGCAACCCAAGGTAATGTCCGCAAGGCAAACGGTTGTACGGATACTAATAATAACAATAACGATTTTGATATTATTACCGGTCCCGTACCGCGTAATTCGGCTACGGCAGCTGCCCCTTGCGGCGGTGCGACGCCTACACCGACCGCAACCGCAACTCCGACAGCGACGGCCACAGCAACAGCTACCGCAACAGCCACTGCAACCGCGACAGCAACAGCCACGGCAACGGCCACGGCAACGGCAACTGCGACAGCAACGCCTACACCGGCCGCTAAAGCACTCTTTGATTATGACGGTGACAACAAGACTGACATTTCGCTCTACCGTCCGTCGAATGGTATCTGGTACCTGCAGCGTTCTCAGGCAGGTGAAACGGCTATCCAGTTCGGCAACTCGACCGACAAGATCGCTCCGGCTGATTTTGACGGCGACGGCAAGACGGATATCGCGGTTTACCGTGCTTCACAGGGAACCTGGTACGTCTTTAACAGCTCCACGCAGACCGCTTCGGTGGTTACCTTTGGTATTGCCGAAGACATCCCTGCTCCGGCTGACTATGACGGTGACAATAAGGCTGATGTGGCGATCTATCGCCCATCGACAGGAACGTGGTGGCTCAACCGCTCAACCGCGGGCCTCGTGGCGATCCAGTTCGGTTTGACCGGTGACATTCCCGTACCGGGTGACTTTGACGGTGATAAGAAGGGTGACCTGGTTGTCTTCCGTCCGTCAAACGGTATCTGGTATATGCAGCGTTCAACCGCCGGTGGATTCGCGATACAGTTCGGTAATTCGACCGACAAGATCGCACCAGCCGACTATGACGCTGACGGCAAGATTGACGTAGCTATCTATCGTCCGTCACAGACAACCTGGTACGCCTATCTCAGTTCGAATGGCAGCTATCCGGTGCAGGTCTTTGGCCTGGCAACTGATATTCCGGTGCCGGGAGACTATGACGGCGACGGCAGGGCTGACGTTGCGATCTACCGTCCGTCGAATGGACAATGGTGGATCGACCGCACAGGGTCTGGTGTCACTGTCGTTCAATATGGCCTGAACGGCGATACACCAACACCGCGGGCTTTTGGCAACTAAGGTCAGCGTCACACCGTAAACAAATAAAGGGCTGCCTAACGGCAGCCCTTTTTTCAGGCCCAAGGGTGGTTCTTTTTACTTTTATAGCAGATTTGTGACCGGCATCACAGAATTGATCAACTTTAAGATCGAAAATACTTGTATGAACAGAAGTGTTTCTTTTGGCGAACCAAGTGCCGATCGATGATCCCGAATTGCCATTTCGATCGGCACTGATGGGTTCGCCCCGGAGGTGTTATGTCGAACCGATTGCTTTTCCTACTTCTATTTATCATTTTTTTATTGTGTTCCGCGATAAATGCGTCAGCTGAGGTTTTGTACGTTCAGCCGTTCCATTCAGCCGGGGGAATTTACCATTCGTCTAGATGGGATCCAAACGACAGCGATTGGGATCAATATGTATGGGATGCTTTTAAACTCTCAAAACGTTCGACGATCGAAAAGGTAAGATGGCGAGGTGCTTTCGACCCGACTTACAATGGTTCGGGCGGACCGGTTCGAGACTTTTGGATCGATTTCTGTTCGTCAACTGCCGCCGATACCGAACCGTACGTTGCGGGTCCCCCACTTCGGAGGTGGTTTGTCGGGGGTAATGCCGGCGAGACTGCTGTCGGTCAGGTTGGTGGTGTAAATATGTATGAGTATGAATTTACGCTGCCAACGCCATTTGTCGCCGAGGCGAATGTCAAATATTGGATCCAGATCGAAGCTCTTCAATGGGGAGTGCCCGATTGGTCGCTGGCGCGCGGTACAGGGGGCGATGGAGGACACTTCCGCGGTATTGCTGGGTCTACCCTATATTATCAGCATATAAGCGGTGACACCGCGTTTTCGCTTGAGGGTACAAGCTACCGAAATTCCATAAACTTTGATTTCGACGGAGACAACAAAGTAGATGTTTCCGTCTATCGCCCGACGAACGGCATCTGGTACCTTCAGAGATCTTCCGCGGGTGAAACGGCGGTGCAATTCGGTAATGCGACGGACAAGATCACGCCTGCTGATTTCGACGGCGACGGAAAGGTCGATATCGCAGTTTACAGAGCTTCGGCGGGCGTCTGGTACATTTTCAACAGTTC
>JBGAVK010000006.1:0-96012 GCA_044228165.1 Pyrinomonadaceae bacterium
TTTTGCGGTATCATCGCAGGCCTGCTTCCGCTTTGGCATAGCGCGATCTTTGCTTCGGCCTTTCTGATCTTTGCGTTCTACTTTCTTTTTTTTCCGGCCCGGAAATATCTGATCATTTTCGCGTTGGTTACATTCATTGTAGCGTTGCCGCAGCTATTGTATATACGGGCCGGCACATCAGTGGTTCCCGGATATCCGATGTACCGGCTCGGCTACGTGGTCATCGACCCGACTTGGTGGAAACTGATAGAGTTCTTGGCACTCTCACAAGGTTTCAAATGGATCTTTATGACGATCGGATTGATCCTGGCCGGCTGGCTGCGTGTCAGGATCTTTATCGCTGCGACCAGTTTGATGTTTCTTACGTTCCTGGTGCAGATCTCGCCCGAGCTCGTCGCAAATCACAAATTCATAAATGTCTTCCAGGTCATCGCTAACTTGTTTGTTGCATACGGCATTTGGAGACTTTGGCAGTTCAAGATCTTTAAGCAAGCAATACTTTCCCGTTTAGTTGCCATGGTATTGGTCGCGGGTGTGGTTACGGGCGGAGTTCTGGATGTTTTCCCGATCTGGAACGAAGGCACGATCGAGGTCACGTACAAAGATGACCCGCTGATCGACTGGTTACAAAAAGAGACTAAGCCGTCCGACATCTTCTTATCTAAAAAATATGTCAGCCACCCTATTCTAATGGCAGGGCGGCGATTATTTTACGGCTATCCGTTATATGCCTGGTCGGCCGGGTTGAATACGAACGAACGCGACCGTATCTACGCTAAGCTCTTTAATGAGCAAAATCCGACTATATTGACCGGCCTTTTGCATCAATACAAGATCGCTTATGTGGCGATCGACGATTCACTCCGCGGTGATAAGAGCTTTGCTTTCTCGAATGAGGGGGTTTACGCGGCTAATTTTGAAAAGGTATATGACGATCCGGAAAATCGTTATGGGAAGCTCGACATCTATAAAGTTCCGGCCGGCCCTTCCCTGAATGAAAATGGCTCTAGTGGGTCATCTGCGGCCCCAAATGTTGATTACTCGGCGGCAACCGCTTTCGAAGGCGGTATCGGAAAGAATAACGCGCAATTTAGCAGTCCCCGCGGAGTCGCTATCGACCGAGCAGGTAATATTTACGTCGCTGACACCGGCAATGGCCGGGTCCAAAAATTCACACCCGAAGGGATCTTTATCTCTGTGATTGGCCATCCCGGATCCGGCGAAGGCGAACTTGCGGAACCAAATGGCATCGCCGTCGCACCAGACGACAGCATTTACGTTGTTGATGCGAAGAATCACCGCCTCATAAAATTTGACCCGAGCGGGACATTTGCTAAAGAGTGGGCCGGGCCCGACAGCGGTTTTTTTGGGCCCCGTGACCTCGTAATCTCGCCATCGGGTGCGATCTATATTTTGGATCAAGGCAGATCGCGAGTCGTCAAGTTAGATCCATCGACCGATACTTATTCTCAATGGGGAAAACAGGGGCAGGGCGAGGGCGAATTTATCGAACCCACCGGCATCGAACTCGGAAGCGACCATATCTATGTGACTGATACGGGCAACATGCGGATCCAAGTGTTTAACCTCGACGGCAAGTTTGTTCGCCAATGGGTCGTGCCCGAATGGACCAACTATCCATGGAAATTCCCCGATGTCGCCTATGATCCTCAGACTGGGCATATTTATGTAACGATTCCTGCGACCAGGGAGGTTCGTGAGTTTGATGAGAACGGCAACCGGCTTGAACTGTTGCGGCCGCTGCAATCGGACGGTCTCGACAATCCGTCCTCATTGGTTATCGCGAAAGGAAAAACTGGCAAAAGGCTGATCGTCGTAAATACCGGCAACGCAAAATTAGTATCGATCGATCTGCCGGTCATTGCTCCAGCCAAGCAATGATGGACTACTGGATCTCGGTCTAATGCTCGGATTTATCTGCTCCGATCGTTTCCGTTGGTTCGATTGTCTGGCCGACAAGGAATCGCGGACGTCGCTTCACCTCTTCATAGATCCGTGCAATGTACTCGCCAATAATGCCGAGGCTGATCATTAAAGCACTTCCGGTGATCAGCAGCAAAAAGATCACAGTCGCAAAACCGCTCACTGCATGACCCATCATTAGCACATAAAGAGTTTGAGCCCCGAAGATCAGGGCAAACAACATAAAAAGACCGCCCGCGATGGTCACGATCTGAAGCGGCAGTGCCGAAAATGCAGTGATCCCAGTGAGCGCCAGACGAAACAAACGAAATATCGACCAAGTCGTCGCCCCCCCGGCTCGGCCCGCGACCTCAAACGGGATCTGAGCCCTTCGAAATCCAAGCCAGGCCGTCATCCCGCGAAAGAAGACGCTGCGTTCATCCATTTGAAGATAGGCGTTGACCGCCCGCCGGCAAAGCAGTTTAAAGTCAGAAGCCCCCCGCAACTCAAAGCCTGAAAGCCGGTTCCACAACGAGTAAAAAACGCGAGCCCCCATCTTGTTTACGATCGTTTCCTGGCCTCGAGCGCGCTTGATTCCTTCAACAATATCTACATCGGTTTCGCGCCAGATCCGCACCATCTCTGGCAGCAATGCGGGAGGGTGCTGCCCGTCACCATCCATAACAATTACCGCGTCGCCGCGAGCGATCTCAAGACCGGCACACAACGCCGATTCCTTTCCGAAGTTACGGCTGAGCCTTACCGCTTTCATCATCGGATATGATTTAGATAACCCCTGCAGTACCGCCCAGGTATTATCCGGCGACCCGTCGTCGATCAAGATCAGCTCATAGGAAATTGCCGACTGCGACATGGCATCGCTGACGGACTTGAGGACGCTACCGATATGATCGCCTTCACGAAAAACAGGCATCACGATCGAAACGGTATCTTTACTATCTCCTTTAGGTTCCTTCATTTGCGACCTTACCGTAAAGAGCGACCGTTGTCGCGGGGATCCACATATTCGTATTGCCCAATGCCGCCGGAAAAGGCAGCCCAAGTTTTGAACCGATCAGCGAAAGTGGAAACGCATGCGGGTATGGCATAGGTTTTATATCGATCAATCCTGCCTCCGTCATAAGCGAGCCGAGCGTGCCCGAATCAAAATACAAAATGTGTTCCGGTATTTTGAATGATGCCCAGCGCCTGCCCATCGCCTTTCGGAGCATACCGCCCATGTCCGGTGCCGCCAGGACTACAGTTGCTCCGGGTTTTGCGTAGGATATTAACTTTCGAACAAAATCGAGCGGTTGGTAGACATGTTCGATGACGTGTGTTGCGACGACGCAGTCAAACTTGAGACCGCTCGGGACGGCATCAACGCCGCCCTCATAGACCTCATCAGCTTTTGGTTTGCTTTGTCTCACCCCTTCCGGTGAAAAATCCGTCGCGACACGATGCGAAAAATACCCTCTTGCTTCCTCAAGCAGATATCCATAGCCGCAGCCGATCTCGAGAAGCGAGCCGCCTGTTAAGCCACGCTTCTTCATATTTACCATCAACCGCTTGAACGTTGATCTGAGAGCTTTTTCCTGATCGGAATAACTGGTGTCTGAATAGCCCGAGTCGCCGCCTTCGAAATAAGTGTCCTGCTCGTAAAACCGCAGCATTGCACTTTCGGTAAGCCGCGGATATAGATAGTGCATCGAGCATTTCTCGCATCTGACGACCTCGTGTCTGCCAAACTGAAAGAGGCCGCTCTTCCGTTCACCGCTGTGGCAAAGCGGGCACGCTGGAAACTCAAGTTCGGTCGTTTCTAATTCGATCGTGTCAACCATAAATATAGTCGGCAGAGCCGAACATTGACGCAAGGCCCGACGCCGGACAATATAAAATTGTAACTTATATTACCCTCGAAAATAGAATCCTGTACTAACTTGCGAGAGAATAGGGGGCTTATCCGGCGTAGATCTTAAGCTTGAATTCGTCGCCCGCGATGTATACCTCGGGCTTCCGTCCCGAAAAGCGGTTTGACTGCTTTAAGATCATCGGAAGGCCGCCGTGAGGAACGCTGATGCCGTATTCCCGGCGTGTAAAGATCGAAGAGATCTGCGGATTAAGCCGCTGCGTTATTCCGTATCTGATCGCCCTGCCCGCCGGCGGAGAGAATCCGTTCGTCCGGCGCGGATTGATGAATTCGATCGCGTTGTCATAAATATTGATCCGAGTTCGGATGTCTCTGAGTGCCAGATCGCGATGCATTAAAGCATTGATCACCGCCTCGGCAACCGAATAGTAGTGGTAATTCCCGCGTTCCTGTACTATGGGATCGGTGACTAACGAAAGCTTGCGTTTTGGACGCTCTTTACCTAGATCGGTGTATCGCTTAATAAACTCGATCACGGTTTCATATTGAGTGAGCAGGTTTCCCTTTACTTCGGTGGCTTCGATCAGCTGTGCCGTACCGTTGTCACCAGAAAATCGGGCGACCGTCACGTTTGACCTCGGAAGCAATTCGGCGACGCGCTCACTCTTGCCGAAAAGCAGCAATGCGGCAACCGTTGGGAAGAACTCATCGGTACTTCCTACTGCAAGCAACAAGTCCTTTCGCAAAAAATCGCTCGTGTTATAAAGGCTGCGGTTCGGGGCATTATCGTCAAAGCCGCTCGCAAACGACCACAGGAGTGCATCATCGATATCCTCCTCTGAGACCCCCTGCAGCGGAATGTTTTCAAACCCCAGAGGCCTCACCTCGTCGAGCCAGGCAGAAAGCTCATCTCGCGAAACTTCACGCTTTTCAGCTCCAAATCGCAAATAAAACCGTCCATCCCGCGTTCTGTATGGCCGCCGCTTACCATCAATATCGAGCGCCACGATTCGCTTGCCGCTGTCAAAGGCAATGGTGTCAAGCATCGGTATGACAGGGGGCACGATGTCCTCGCGGCAAATACGGGCTATCTCAGTCTGGACCCATTCGGGGTTAGATACACCTTCGATCCGCAACTGGTCGTTCACGCCGAAAATGATCGTCCCGCCATCGGTATTCGCGAGAGCGACAATGCCCTGGGCGATCCTTTCACTGTTCGACAGCTTTACCTTCAGCTCAAGATAGGTATCCTCGCCACCGCGTATCAGGTGCAGGAGTTCCGTGCGAGTTGTCGTCTGGGTTGGTTGATTTACAATGTATTCCTGAAAGGACTGGTCATTCGGTGAGTCAAAACGCTGTGTGTGACGAAATTTTCTTCGCGGCATCAGTGTTTGGCGTCAGAATTTTTGTCAAGACGGCGACGCGGCCGCCCGGATCCTAAGAGACGCGGATCGCTGGTATTAGATTTTCAAACAAGTCTATTGAATCATCGAATGCACCAAAAGTAAATTAAAAGTTGATTGGTCGTCGATTCGCGGCCTCGTTCGTCATCCTGCTGTCTTCCAGAATTTGAGTTCATATTTGATATCGACTGATTCGGCCTTCGTTTTCCCCTTCGAGGCGGCGAACTTGAACCGAGGCTCGGTGCAGCTCGAGCCATACATATATCCGAAAGACCCGGTCTTGATCGGCGGTGGTGGCGTGTCCCGCGGATTATCGATCGCGCTCTGGACCGTCACATAAGGATCGGAAACCTGCCATCGGACCATATATGCACCAGCGATACAGTCGATAGATGACGAAGGGAATTCATCGATCATCTGCCAGCCTGCCCCATCGTCAACTGTCATCACCCCGGACAACTGAACATCTTCGCCAAAAAAATCTTCGCCGTCCAAGGCCCTATACCCAGCCAATTTTACCGGGAACGCGGGGACTTTTTCGAAAGTGATCGCAGTATATACTCCCTGCTCTTTAGGCCACGAGTCGCCAAATGCGGTCGCCGACATACCCGCTGTTAAGAGTAATACAATGACAATGCTTAGACGCTTCATAACAACACCTCGCTAATCAAATGATCGTTGAGACCAGATAACGCGATCATTGAAACACCAATTTGAAAAAATGTAAATAGTTCATTGTCGTCTTGCGACGTTATATGGAGATTGACAACTCGCTTTTATTGCTCTATTTACTATGTAGCGCTATCACGTGGAAACCACACCGACAATTGCATATATTGTGCTCGGATCAAACCTCGGAGACCGGGCCGGAAATCTTCTGCTGGCGGTACGCTCGCTGATGGAGGCTAGTTTTGTCGTGCACAAACTATCGCCGATCTACGAGACCGAGCCGCTTGAGATCGTCAGCGACACGACGTTCCTTAACATGGTTGCCGAGATCCATGTGACGAACATAAGCCCGACCCAAATGATGGCGCGACTGCTGCGGATCGAATACCTGCTCGGCCGAAAGGACAAATCTGTCAAAAAGCCGCGAACCGCCGACCTGGACATACTATTTTTCGGCGAAATGCAGATGGAAACAGAGTTCCTGATATTGCCTCATCCGCGCCTTCATTTACGCAAATTTGTTCTCAAACCGCTATCAAAGATCGCTCCGAATTTTGTTCACCCCGTTCTCCAACGTGAGATCAACGATCTGCTGGCCGAATGTGAGGATAATAGCCAGATAAAGCGTTGGAATCCGAATGTCGGCGTACCGCCGGAACGAGACCCTAACGAATTGTAGCTAGACTTAAAATAAGCAAAAGGCTAGACTTGAGGGAAATTTATGGCATATT
The DNA here is from genome assembly GCA_044228165.1 of Pyrinomonadaceae bacterium. Classification (GTDB taxonomy): domain Bacteria; phylum Acidobacteriota; class Blastocatellia; order Pyrinomonadales; family Pyrinomonadaceae; genus OLB17. Next base: position 6,597 of record JBGAVK010000006.1, read on the forward strand.
TACAGCCCGACAAACCCGGCAAAGTTTACCTTCCAGCGATCCGTGCGGCTAAGGAAGCCGGCGAAAAGCTTGTCTGTCTGACTGCGTATGATTACCCGACCGCCCGTATAGTCGATGAGGCAGGCGTTGATATGATCCTTGTCGGTGACAGCATTGGCAACGTGATCCATGGCTATGGCAACACAATACCGGTTTCGCTGGACGAGATAACCTCGGCGTGCATTGCCGTCAAACGCGGTACCGAACGTGCAATGGTCATTGCCGATATGCCCTTTGGCACGTATCACATCAGCGAGAACGAAAGCGTTAAGAATGCCCTTCGACTTATGAAATACGGCGGTGCCGAGGCGGTTAAACTCGAGGGGGGCCGCAACCGCGTCGATCTTGTAAAACGGCTCGTTGACGAGGAAATTCCTGTCGTTGCCCATATCGGCCTAACGCCGCAATCGGTCTATAAGATGGGCGGCTACCGCGTTCAGGGACGTACTGCCGAACAGGCAAAACGCCTCATTGAGGACGCAAAACTGCTTGAAGAGGCGGGAGCATTCGCCATCGTGCTCGAGCTCGTTCCGCGTGAGGTGGCAGGCATGATAACCAATGAGCTGACGATGTCCACGATCGGTATCGGTGCGGGTCAGGAATGCGATATTCAGGTGCTCGTTTTACATGATCTGGTCGGAATGACCTTCGGCCGCCAGCCGCGTTTCGTCCGCCAATACGCCAGCGTTCGCGACGTCATGACCGAAGCAATCCAAAACTGGACACGTGATGTGAAGACCGGGGCCTACCCGAACGACGAAGAGTCGTATGGTTTAACGGATGAGACAAAAAAGGAGATGGCAGCTTCTTAATAAGTGGAGATCATCAATCGCCGACAAAGAATGTTCTCGATCTCGCGCAAACTCCGGCGAGAGGCTAAGACAGTCGGATTTGTCGCTACGATGGGAGCCCTGCACGAAGGCCATTTAACGCTAGTCAAAGAGGCACGGCAGATGTGCGACATCGTCATTGTCTCCATTTTTGTAAACCCGGCTCAGTTCAACGACAAGAACGATCTCGAAAAGTACCCTCGTGACCTGACCGTCGATGCCGCGTTGCTCGCCGAATACGAAGTTGATTATGTCTTTGCTCCTGAGGTGCAGGAGATCTATCCCGAGGGCTTTTCGACATACGTTAACGTCGAAGGATTGACCGACAAACTTGAAGGCGAATCGCGCCCGGGCCACTTCCGTGGGGTTGCAACAGTGATCACGATATTGTTCAACACCATCCGCCCGGACCACGCGTTCTTCGGACAAAAAGACGCTCAGCAGGTCGCGGTCATTAAGCGTTTGACGTTCGATCTTGGCTTTGAGACCGAGATCGTTGTGATACCAACGGTTCGAGAATCGTCGGGCCTTGCGATGTCATCCAGGAACGAGCGTCTTTCTCCGGAAGAACGCGAAAAGGCCGTCGTTATCATCGAAGCATTACGCGAGGCAAAATTGGCATTCAAGAAAGGTGAACGAAATGCGTCCGATCTTACTCAAATCGTGAGAAACCGTGTCGAGGCCGAGCCGCTTGCCCGACTGGATCATGTCGCCGTTGTTAGCCGCGATTCACTTCAACCACTTGAAAAGGTTGGGGATGACGAGGCTTTGATCGTTACAGCCGTTTATTTTGGGGACGTCCGTCTAATCGATAACGTCATTCTCAATCGAAAGCAGTAGTCTGGTATCAAACTTGCATCTAACTTGTTTGAAACGGCCCATCGAGGCGTTTCACAAAAATATGAGAACACTTAGAGGTTTCATCGCAATTTTGACTATCATGCTGGCAGCCTCGTTTGCGTCATCGGCACAAACGATCCTGACATCGCTCGACGGTTCGCGTGTTGACCTCGACGCCCGGAACGGAAAGGTGGTTGTCCTCGCGATCGGTGCCGCTTGGCTGCCGCTCTCGAACAAGCAGGTCGAATTTACAAACGCACTTGCAAAAAAATACGCCGGCCGCGATGTGGTGATCTACTTCGTTGCCACCGACTCGACCGATCCACGGTCGAGGAATTACGCGTCGGGTGAAGCGATCTCGAAATTCGCCGTCGAGAAAAAGCTAGCCGTTCCGGTGCTTCGTGACTCTGACGGTATTGTGACGGTTCGCAAATACAAGATCGAGCAGGTTCCATCGTTTGTCATCCTCGACAAAGCTCGCGGAGCGGTCGTCGAGGAATTCGGCGGGCTGGACCCGAAATTTGACCTTACGGGCCCGATCTCGCGTGCGATCGACAAACTGCTCTAGGATTCGAACTCAAATTCATACAACAAAGCGAGGCTTAATTTGCCTCGCTTTTTTTGTCACTATTTCGATCGGAAATCAGCGATTGATCAGCCGATACACCAAATTTATCGGCAGTCCGACGACGTTCCAATAGTCCCCTTCGATACCAGCGATGAAGAGAGCGGCCTGTGCCTGAACGGCATAGGCTCCGGCCTTATCGAGCGGGTCACCCTTCAAAGCCAGAAAATTGATCTCGGCATCATTCATCTCGTGAAATTTGACTCGAGTTCGCTCGATCGCCGAACGGGTCTCACCGTCATTTACGACAGCAACGCCGGTCAGCACCTCGTGCCAATTGCCGGCAAGCAGTCCTATCATCCGCTTTGCGTCGTCATGATCGACGGGTTTTCCGATTATCTGATGGTCGATCACAACGGTGGTGTCAGCGGCAAGGATCGTCGATCCCGGATAAAGGGACGCAACGACCTCGGCCTTTTCTTTAGCAAGGCGGATAACATAGTCCTCCGGCGATTCGCCCGGCCGTTCGCTCTCGTCGATGTCGGGCGGATGTTTAGAAAATTCCCAACCGACAGAATCAAGTATCTCCGACCGCCTCGGGCTGCCCGAAGCAAGTATCAGTTTTGGAAGTTCGATCATCTCGTCTAAAATGATAGTTGATTAGCGGCAGAAAACAAATGGAACATCTTTTTGGTGCAATTCCGTCCGTTTTGAAGGGACTCGAAACAAACCCGGATATCGACGAGGCAGTGGTTTTCGCCGCCTGGACCGGGTGTGCGGGTGAACTTCTAAAAGCAAGGACTGTTCCGCAGAGCTTTGCAAATAAACGACTTGTCGTTGGCGTTCAGGATGCGACTTGGAAACGTAATCTCGAGGAACTAAGCCCGCAGATGATGGCCAAGCTCAACAATTCTATGGGTAATGGCACGGTGAAATTTATTGAATTCCGCATTGACCCTAAAATGACGACGAGACATATAGAGCTAGCTTGCCGGCAAGAAGACGGATCAGAAAAACCAACTGCCTCGCCATCAATATTGGCCGCCGCCGCATCCATAGCAGATGAACAATTGCGGAGCCAATTTTTGGAAGCAGCCGCAGTTTATTTGGCAAAACAAACCTCGTGAATGTTTGAAATCAGTCTAAAGGCTGTGAATAAAGACTAGACGTTGGATTTTGGAACTCAAATGTATGGATGTTAGACAAGTAGCAAAACTCGCACACCTCGAGATCACGGATGACGAAGTAGCCATTTATACACCGCAAATGGCGGATATCGTTAAGTATGTCGAACAGCTAAACGAGATAGACACCGGTGACATCGAACCGATGCTCGGCGGGCTCACAACTGAGGGCACAGCGACTAAAACCATACGCGAGGATATCGCCGGCAATTCGTTTGCCCAGAATGATGCTTTGAAAGAAGCCCCATCACCGGTCTCAGGGCATTTTCAGGTCCCCAAGGTGTTGTAGAGATGCAAGATTCAAAGTTAAGAATTCACAATTTGTGGGCTTCGTTTTGCATTTTGAGTTTTGCATTCTTGATAGCCGGATGTGATATCCCAAACCTTGAAAAGCCTGAATGCACCCAGACTCGCGATCTGGTCAAACGGTTCTATTCATTTCACTTTGGTAATGACATGAGGCCTTCGGCAGAGAATCTAAAGGCGCGACAGGCATTTTTGACAACGAAACTTTTCGACTCGCTTTCCACATCGACGGATGAAAAGTTAGATTATTTTACAGCAAGCGAAGAATATCCAAAGGCGTTTAGGATAGGATCGTGCACTGTTGTCAATAGCGATAGTGCGATACTCCAGGTTTTGCTACTGTGGCATAACGACACCGCCAGCAAGCAGAAAGAAGTCAAGGTCATTGTAAATAAGTCAGATGACAAATGGTTGATTGATAGAGTTACAGATAAATAGAAAATGTCGATTACTTCTGAAATTGAAAAGGTCCTCGGTAATGCCGAAACTCTGAACGGGGAGTTAAACTCCTTTCTCTCGATCGAGAGGGAACATGCTCTCAAACGCGCGGGCGAACTGGACGCAAACCCGGGATCAAAACTCGGAGGCCTTGCCGTTGCGGTCAAAGATAACATCTGCACCAAAGGCATGCGCACGTCGTGCGGCTCGCGGATCCTCGGAAATTACAAAGCTCATTACGACGCGACCGCGATAAAACGACTAAATGAGGCGGGTGCGGTCATCATAGGCAAAACCAACATGGACGAGTTCGCGATGGGTTCGTCGAACGAATCTTCGGCATTCGGGCCAGTGAAAAATCCATGGGACGTAACCCGAGTGCCGGGTGGCAGCAGCGGCGGCTCTGCAGTTGCGGTGGCCTCGGGCGTGGTCAGGGCGGCTCTCGGCAGCGAAACCGGCGGATCAGTTCGCCAGCCGGCGTCGCTTTGCGGCATTGTCGGCTTCAAACCGACTTATGGCCGTATCTCGCGATATGGCCTCGTCGCGTTTGCTTCGTCGCTCGATAACATCGGCATTTTCGGCCAAACCGCAAAGGATGTGGCCGATGTGCTCGGCGTTATCGCAGGACGTGATGAAAAAGACTCGACTTCCGCCGAGGTTCCGGTGCCTGATTACACGGCCACACTCGACGACGAGCTCCACGGAAAGACGATCGGCATACCGCGTGCCCTGCTCGGCGAAGGCCTCGACGATGAGGTACGCGAAAGTGTGCTCGCCGCGATCGAGAATTTCAAAAGCCTCGGCTGCAAGACCGTTGATATCGAGCTCCCCTATGCCAAGTATGGCATCGCAGTCTATTACATCATCGCAACGGCCGAGGCGTCATCGAACCTGGCCCGGTACGACGGTGTGCGCTACGGTTTTCGTGCCGAGGAGGCCGATGAACTGCGTAAGATGTACTTCAAGACACGCGAAGAGGGCTTCGGCCCCGAGGTAAAACGGCGAATTATGCTGGGCACGTATGTGCTTTCAAGCGGGTACTACGATGCATACTATGCCAAAGCACAAAAGGTCCGGGCTCTCGTCAAACGGGATTACGTCAATGCATTCGTGGAGTGCGACGCCATCCTTACTCCGACCTCACCATCGGTCGCGTTCAAGATCGGCGAGAAAAGTGACGACCCGATCGCGATGTATCACCCATTGGGTGCGCGGCCTTCCGTCTTTGTTAAATAAAAATACTACTGTGCCAGCCGCAGCGGGAAGAGATCGCGGTTTGATGGCACGACCGGCACCCCGGTTTGCGGCAGAATATTCTGCCAGCGGTTGTTGTCTTTTAGCAGCCTCTCTATATCTGCGACGGGCAAAGGCTTCGAGAAAAGATAACCCTGCCCGTATTCACAACCGAGAATACGGAGCTGATGAAATTGGTGGATACTCTCGATACCTTCTGCAACAACCTTCAAATTCAGAGCTTTTGCGAGTGCAATAACCGTTCGTACGATCTCGCCGTTTTCGGTGTTCTCTTCCATCGCACTCACAAATGAACGGTCAACCTTTAGCAAGTCGATCGGAAAACGGTGCAAATAACTTAGAGATGAATAACCGGTTCCGAAATCGTCAATGCTGATCTGAACGCCGGTCTCTTTGATCTGTTTGAGCATAAGGATCGCCGTTTCGGCATTGTCCATGACGGCACTTTCTGTAAGTTCAAGTTTCAAGCTGGAGGCGTCGATACCTGTCTCCGAGATCACGGTCTTGATCTGTTCGACTAGCGCCGGGTGGCCGAAATGCTTACCCGACAAGTTAACAGCAACGCTTAGAGGTTTTGCGCTTCCTGACATTTCCTGCCATTGCACAACCTGAGTACAGGCTTGGTGCAGGATCTGCACCGTCATCGGAATGATCAGGCCGGTGTTTTCGCTGATCGGGATGAATTCGTTTGGCGGTACGAGCCCACGCTGCGGATGATTCCATCTGACGAGCGCTTCGAATCCAACAAGAGTAGCGGTATCGAGCCCGATTATCGGCTGATAAAAGAGCTCAAATTCGTTTCGCTCGATCGCGAACCGCAGATCGGTCTCGAGCTGCAGACGCGTCACCGCGCGGATGTGCATCTTTTGGTCAAAAATGACGTAATTCTCTTCGTTATCCTTGGCGTAGTACATCGCGATATCCGCATCGCGAAGGATGTCCTCTGCCTCAGGATATTTTGAGTTACCGTAGGCGATACCGATCTTTGCACTCGTAAAGACCTGTCTGCCGTCGAGAGTGTAGGGCTCGGCTAGCCGGCGGGCAAGACGGTCGGCGAAACCGGTCGCCTCTTCACGGCTCAAAAGGTCGCCGAGGATAATGCCGAATTTATCGCCGCTGAAACGTCCGACCATGTCGTCTTCGCGGACCATACTCGACAGGCGTTTTGCGACATTCTTGATCAAACGGTCGCCCATCGAATGGCCGAGGGAATCGTTGATCGTCTTGAAACTCTTTAGATCGAGGAACAGAACGGCGAAATTGACCTCTGAATTTTCGCGGCTCTGTTGCAGCAGTCCCTTGAGTGTGTCGATGAAGTAGTTGCGGTTCGGCAGTCCCGTAAGTGCATCGTGATACGCCGCGTGACGAAAGTTCTCGTGGCTCTCCTGCAGTGCTTCACCGCTGCGTTCGAGTTCAGCGACATAGTGCTGGAGTTCATGCACGTGTTCTTCTGCTTGTTCGGCACGCTCGCGTTCCGCCTGCTTTGCCTTTTCAACCGTCGATTTTACATCCTCGACAAATTTTCGGAAAGTAAGAAATATCACGCCAAAAAAACCAACGACCGCCGCGAATAGATAAATGTTGATGTCATCGAGAGCTTTTAGTGTTAGGCCGCCAACTAATGCTCCGGTTAGGTACATCACGACCGCGCTAAAGCAGTTATCTGTCCAGACTTTCCAGAAAGATAGTTCTTTTTTGAGCGAGGAATAGACCGCAACAAGAACCGAGTTGACAGCGAACATCGAAAGTGCCATTACACCCAAAAGCCAGACAAAGCTTGTGAGATCACCTCGCTGCAATATCAGGTCGGTCGAACCAAAGATGTAATGCACTGCCTTTGTAGCCACAAACACAGCGATCGCTGCGAAATATATGTTTACAAGTATTGTCTTGCCCTTGATCGTTAATCCCTGACGCCAGATATTCAATGACGCAAGTGCCGTTTCAACCGTTGCGAGCAATAGTGCGACCTCGCCGCCATAAAGCAGCATCGAAAGGATTATCAATCCGTCTGAGATCGTGACGTGAATGTTGACTCGCGGCAGTTGGATCCGCAGATAACAGCTGGCAAAGATCGTCAAAACGCTGATCGTTATAACGCCAGCGTTGATCTTTTCGGCCGTAATACCCATCAAGGCCCATCCGACCGCCGCAAGTGCAAACGGGGTCAGAACTGCGATGAAGATATTTATGGCGTTTTCCTTTGACAGCATTCGGTTTTGGCCTGCGAGGCAGTATTTTGCGGGGTGGGAAGCGAAATCTATAAACTAACGCGAGGCGAGAAATGTGGCGGAATTGCTCCGACATAAATGATTATGCATTAAACTTTGTTTATTATCAACAAATATTTTTGTAGCTGGTAGTTTTTTCTGAAAATATAAAAAAACGAGCAGGCCGCATTTCTGCCGCCTGCTCACTTTTACACACACCTTTGCACCTCCGAATAGTGAAGGCCGCCGGTTCTCCAACTATTGCATGGACGATGTATTATCACCGTTGGCCATTATGGAATTCGAAAGTGACATTGCAGTATCGCCGACAATGATACCGTCACTGACAAGGATGCCATCGCTGACAAGAATGCCATCTGCGATGGGCGAATAATTGATCATGGTGGTCCCGGCTCCAAAAAGCAGGCTGGATGCCCCGATCGATGTACCCCGACCGATGGTTTGATAACCGTTCGGCGACCCACCATCGCCAATAACAACACCGTCACTCACAAGAATACCGTCACTGACGAGGATCCCGTCACTGACGAGAATGCCATCGCTGACCAGAATGCCATCGCTTACCAAAATACCGTCGCTAACTAGGATTCCGTTAGCATAGATCTTTTGATACTTAGTTATCAGATCGGTCCCCGTCATCGTTCCGTAGCCGGCGAGGATACCACCTGCCCATTGAAATCGTGTGGTAGCGATCGTGGAAGTATGTTCGGGAATATCACTCGTTGTCAGGATCGGTGTGCCGACCGGGGTCGGGTTCGGCAGATCCTGACGGATCAGTTTTGCGATACGTATGGCCCCCTCGACATTGAGTTCACCTGCTCCCTGTTCGAGAACGTTATAACCCGCCAGCGGCTGTGCCGTGTACTCTAGCAGCATCTTGATCATGTTGGGCGTCAGCTTCGGATTGGCTTGCAGGAGCAGCGCGGCGGCACCGGAAACGATCGGCGTTGACATAGATGTTCCCGAAAGATACATCAGCGTCACATCATCGTTATTCGAACTCGTCGGATAAACCGCTAGGTTCTGATTTGCATTGAGTATTCTGCTCGACTTGCCGATCGCGGAGACGAGTTTATTGCCGGGGGCGACGAGGTCAGGTTTGATCAAATGGTCATATTTTTTGGCTCCGGTCGCCGGGTCCGTGTAATAAGACCGAGTCGGCCCACGCGAGCTGAATGTAGTTATGCCGTCGTCGTCGCGTGCGTCTGTCCCAAAGGTATTTGTCGCACCGACGGTGATCACTGACGGATCGTTGCCGGGGGAATGGATCGCACCATACATCTTTTGTCCGGCGGCGTTCTTGCCATTATTACCGGCGGCAGCAACTACGACGATACCTGCATCGACGAGTTTTCTCACTGCACGGCAGAGAGGATCATTCCTCCATGTCTCCATAGCCGGCGTTCCCAGGCTCATGTTGACGATCTTGATGTTCGACGAGGTTCGATTATTGTATATCCAGTCGATCCCCTGCAAGAGTGCCGAGGTCGTACCTGTTCCGTTTTCGTTCAAAACACGAACATTGATGAGTTTTGCGTTCGGGGCCATGCTGCGGTAATTGGCAAGCTCACCGCTCTGACCCTTGCCGCCTGCGATCAAGCCTGCGACGTGCGAACCGTGGCCGTATGGGTCACGGTTGGTTGACGAATTACCGCTTGTGTTACTTGTCGTAAAATCAAGATGCTTGATGACACGGTCGCCGCCGAGTAGAGTAGAATTGTCGATAAATGCACGGTGACCTTCGTAAATGCCCGAGTCCATCACCGCTATAGTGATGCCGGTTCCGTCAAGCTGGCTGGTGGTCGTTACAGGAAGGCCTGCGACATAACTTGTCGTGGTCTGTGTGCGAACAAGTGATACTCCGGTTGTGGTTTCTACGTGGCCGAGAAACTCAACTTCGTGGTCGATCGATAGGTGCTTCGCACTTCTAACCGCAGCGACCTCTTCGGCAGCGCGAACCGGAAGGTCGATGAACAGCATATTAAGAGATCTTGCACGGTCGCCAACAAGAACTCCATTCTTTGATAGAACTTCGAGTAGCTGTGGATTTTCTATATCATCCGACTGAAGAATAACCTTGACGGTCCTATTCTGGTCGGCGCCAGCTACCAATGCTCTGAGGTCGGGCGAAAGCTTGTCGCCAACGAATGAATCGTCGTCGCTTCCATCTGCGATATCGACCCTTGAGAAACGCGCACGCAACCGGCTGTCACCAGCGATCTGGCTTTCAAAAGTTGCACTGTCAGCGGCTGAGAAGACCTGTATCTTGCCTTCGGCGAGGGCATTGTAAAGGCTCTTGGCTACCTTTGCCCCAAGTACCGGTGTGACCGACGAAAATGCTGCGACGTCATCGAGATATATCACGGTCGATGCCTTTTCCGAATTAGCAAACGCAACGATACCCGCCAGCGTCTGGTCAAAATCAGCGTCTGAGGCGGCCGCCGTGAAGAGTGAGTTCCAGTTGACCCGGAACAATCGCTTCCCATTTCCGATGCGGTCAAGCCGAGCAGCGACTTTTTCGAGGACCATTTCGCGAGCGTATCCATTCTTATCGATCAGAACGGCGTTCTTTCCGCTGGTTGATGATAAGAGTCGGGCGATGGTCTCGCTCTCGCGTTGGAAAAAATCGCTCTTTTCGCTTGTGGGCGTTACTTCGATCAGGTAAGCGGCATATGACTGAGCATCGGCAGTGACCGTCGATGCTGTCGTCGTTTTTGTGTTGCCCCCTGACTGGCCGAAGGCGGTTGCGGCGAAGAGTAATGTCCACACCAGCATGTATGTCATTACTATCTTGATTCGTTCGTTTCTCATAATTTTCGTGTGCTCTCTTTGAGCTATCTGAATTTGAGTGGGGTTCTCCCCGCGAACGTATTATCAACAACCATGCCACACCCTTGTGTTCGAAGCAACCTGTTGTTTTTATTGGACTTACGGCAGGTGTACTATCGAATGGCTAGATGCCATGTGGTGGGGTATCGGTCAAACTGACCGGGCGATTGAGTCAATCTGAACGAAAAATGGGTGGTGCTGAGCCTACTCAGCGCCACCCTTCGAAATACGTTCTGAAACGAATTATTTTGTGATTCCGACCTGCGTCAGAGCATATGCATAGTCGAAAGCAACCTCTTTTAGCCTGTCGTAACGTCCTGAAGATCCGCCGTGGCCGGCTCCCATGTTTGTCTTGAGCAGTATGGCACTTTGGTTGGTTTGCATCTCGCGTATCTTGGCGGCAAATTTAGCGCCTTCCCAGTACGGAACCTGACTGTCGTTCAGCGAGACCTCGATAAGCATATTTGGATATGCCTGAGCCTTGACATTATCGTATGGCGAATAGGTGACCATGTAATCCCAAGCTTTTTTCTCATTAGGATTTCCCCACTCGATCCACTCCTCGGTCGTGAGAGGCAATGTATCGTCGAGCATCGTGTTCATAACATCAACAAACGGGACCTGCGCGATCGAGGCTTTGTAAAGTTCCGGAGCCTGATTGACCACAGCACCCATCAGCAAGCCGCCAGCCGACCCGCCCTGAATCACAAGACGGTCGTTTGAGGTGTGTTTGTTCGAGATGAGCCATTTAGAGCAATCAACAAAATCATTGAACGTGTTCATCTTTGTGAACATTCGCCCGGCCTGACGCCATTTTTCGCCAAGCTCACCCCCACCGCGTATCTGCGCGATACCGTAGATCATTCCGCGATCTACCAGGCTAAGACGTGCGGTCGAAAAATTCGGCGTCATCGAAGCTCCGTATGAACCATACGCATAGAGCAACATCGGGGCTTTGCCGTCGAGTTTGGTTCCCTTTTTCATCATCACGAGGATCGGGACCTTTACTCCGTCGCGTGCCGTCGCCCAAACGCGTTCGGTAGTATATTTCGATTTGTCATAACCGCTCGGTATCTCTTGCTGTTTGAGTAATGTTGACTTGCGTTTCGCAAAGTCGAACTCATACACCGACTGAGGCGTGATCATCGATGAATAAACATAACGAACAGAAGGCGTATTATACTCAGGGTTTTGGCTCGTGTTCATCGTGTACACCGATTCCTCAGTAGGAATACGAAGTGGAGCCCGCTTTGACTTGCGATCCATCACGCGGAGGGATTCGATACCATTTTCAACCTCGCTGACCACGGCATAATCCTTAAAGAAATCGATGCCTTCGATCTTTATCTCGGCATTGTACGGGATGAATTCTTTCCAATTCTTTTCCGACGGGTCGCTAGCCGTAGCCCGCATCACCTTAAAATTCTCAGCACCATCCCTGTTGGTCGTAATGTAAAACTCGCCCATATCGAAGTCGGCCGAATATTCGTGCCCTTCACGACGCGGAGAGATAATTTTCCATTCGCCGCCGGGCGTGTCAGCGGACAGATAGCGATACTCGCGGCTCGTCTTTGCAAATGAAGCGGCAAAGATCATTTTGCCGTCACGTGATCGTCCGGCACCCAGATTGTATAGCACGTCTCTTTCTTCAAAGAGTTTATCGGTCGCCCCGCCGAGTGTGTGCCGCCAAAGTATATCTGAGCGTTTCGAAGTCGCATCTTCGGTTACAACGAAAACCGTCTTGCTGTCACTCGCCCATACTGTGCTTGTGGCACGCTCGATCCTGTCAGGCAAGACCTGCCCCGTCCGTAGATCTTTAAACCGCAGTGTGTATTGGCGGTATCCGGTCGAATCGGTGGAGAATGCTAGGATATTGCCGTCATCGCTGACATCAAATTCACCGATCGCGAAGTACTTCAGCCCCTTTGCCATTTCGTTCTGATCGAGCAAGACAACCGCATCGCTGCCGTCCTTTGCCTTGCCCCGAAGGTATGTCGGGTATTGTTTGCCCTCTTCGGTCTTTACAAAATACCAGTAGTCGCCCTTTTTATACGGCACGCTCGTATCGGTTTGTTTGATGCGGCCGAGCATTTCTTTATAGAGAGTGTCTTCAAATGCTCTGTGTTGGCCCATAAAAGACTCAGTGTACCTGTTGTTGTCCTCGAGATATTTGATGACCTCAGGGTCCTTCTTATCATTACGGTCGCGAAGCCATGCGTAATTGTCAGTGATCTCGTATCCGTGGATCTTAAGCACCTTAGGCACCTTTTTTGCAATGGGTGGTTTCATATCTGTTTGAGCTACGATGACGATCTTGCCAATGACAATAACGATAAAGACGAATCCGATAGACAACAATCTCTTGACCATTTCTGACTCCTACATGTGGTTGATATTCTCACGATCTATTACGGTGGATATAGCTCTTAAGTTTCTGTTCCCGCGAGACAATGCTTGTCAGTGAGACACGAAAACAAAACAAAAAGACGAGAGACCTATTTCCGTCCCTCGTCTCTCTAAGCGTTTAAGGGAACCTATCGCTGCGCGATCGGAACGTATTTCAGATCACGGGCACCGATGTATTCGGCACGCGGACGAATGAGTTTGTTATTCGCATACTGTTCGAGAATGTGTCCCGTCCATCCCGAAATACGCGACACCGCAAATATCGGCGTGTACATATCCAGTGCGATTCCCATCAGGTAATACGTCGATGCCGAGTAAAAATCAACATTGGGGTGCATTCCCTTTTTCTCGAGCATCAGCTGCTCGATTCGCTGCGACATCTCGAACCATTTCATCTCGCCTTTTTTCTCACCCATATGACGAGAATATTTCCGAAGCCAGGTCGCACGAGGGTCTTCGGTCTTGTAAACAGCGTGTCCGATGCCCATGATCTTGCGTTTTTCTTCGAGAGCTTTTTCGAGCCATCCGTCAACGGCATCGAGACTGCCGATCTCGATCAGCATCTTCATCACGTTGGTATTCGCACCCCCGTGCAGCGGACCCGCAAGGGCCGCGATCCCGGCAGTGACAGCGCCGTACATTCCGGCGAGTGTGCCCGAAACGACCCGGGTCGTAAACGTCGAAGCGTTAAGTTCGTGGTCCGCATGCAAGATCAGGCATACGTCGAACATCCTTTCTTCGTCGGCGTCGGCGCGTTCCCCGCGGAGCATGTACATAAAGTTTGCGGCTATGCTCAACGTGTGGTCCGGAGCGACCGGCTCTTTGCCGTTACGGATCCGATCCCACGCGGCTGCGATCGTTCCGATCTGGCCTGTGAGTTTGGTTGCCGCTTTAGTGGCGCGTTCGCGGTCCGTTCCGGGCCCGTCCTTGTCATAAAAATCAAGCGACGACACGGCTGTGCGAAGCACATCCATCGGATCGGCATCCTTCGGATACTGCTTCATCAATGCAATTACCTCGGCGGGAACCTCATAGTTTGCTCGGAGTTCACCGTTCAACTCATCGAGTTCCGCCTGATTCGGCAGTCGCCCGTGCCACAAAAGATAAACGACCTCTTCGAACGATGCATGTTCTGCGAGGTCGTGAATGTTATAACCCTGATAAATTAAAATGCCTTCTTCGCCGTTGACGTCACCGATGGAACTCTGTGCGGCAACAACCCCGCGAAGCCCGGCGGCAGCTGCTGTAGAACCTGTTTCTGTACTCATTTCAAATATACTCTCTTTTAAAATAGCGACTCTTACCAAACTTTCATTTTATAAGACGCTACGCCCTGCGCACAAGTTTGCCTGCCTTCAATTGGTGTCGCCGATCAAAGATCCAAACTTTGACCGGGCAAACTAAGTCGTCGGCCGATCAAATGTGTGTTTGAAAATGATCAGTTTGCAAAAGCACTCGGCGTCGGCCGGTCACCATTTGCACCGTATTGCATTACTGTCAGACCGGACAGAGTACGATTTATCCACCAAGTACCATCCGACGGCCGAAACAGCCCCAGCTCAGCTTTCCCATCACCGTCATAATCGCCAGGAGTCGGTATGTCCGACGGCAGTCCAAATACCGTCACCGGACGTGTACCATTCGAACTATTGACGATGTACCACGTACCCTGTGAGGGCCGGTAAACCGCCACGTCCATTTTGCCGTCGCCATCATAATCTGCGGGAACGATACGATCCGTCGGGTCGCCGAATTTGATCGCAAAGTCACCCTCGGCCGAACGCCTTTCATACCAGGAACCGGTTGTGGGCCGGTAAACTGCCATGTCAGCTTTACGGTCGCCGTCAAAATCACCCGGTGAAGGAATGTCTCCGCGTGAGCCAAACTGAACGGCGATAAGGCCCGCCGTCGTGCGATTGACCCACCAGGTACCGGTCGACGGCCTGAAGACTGCAATGTCCGCTCGTCCGTCGCCGTCAAAATCTGCAGGTGCGGGGATATCCTCGCTTAGCCCAAAGGCCACCGCCGAGTAGGTCCCAGACCCGCTGTTGTATATGTACCAGACTCCCTGCGAAGGCCGGTAAACGGCCACATCGGTCTTTCCGTCACCGTCATAATCCGCCGGGGCGATCCTATCGGAATCGACCCCGAACTGCATCGCAAAGCCTCCGGCCTGCGACCTGTTCAAATACCAGACTCCATTTGCCGGCCTAAACACGGACGGGTCCACCTTCGAATCGCCGTCGAAATCGAACGGGACATTTCTCGGAGAAGACATCGTCCCCTTTGCGAGTTCGCCGACATATGAAAGCGCAAGTTTTGTAAATTTCAGAGCGTGATCAGCGTTGTTGTTACTGCGAGATATCGTGTCGTTAGCAGTGTGGATCGCGGAGTTGTCGTCATTGATCGTCGCTTCGAATGGGAAAGACGCCGGATAACTTTTGTTGTACCATGATGCATGATCCGAGCAGCCGTAACCGCAACTCGACGTGCTGATCGTCAAAGTCGGTTGATACGTTGTTATCAAGTTCGTGACGAATTCGTTTTGAGCGACATTCGAATAATCCTGAAATATGACAATGTCGTTGCCGAGCGTGCCTTTATAATTGGTCATGTCGAGCTGAATAACGCCAACCACGTTAATATTTGCCGCACGAAACGCCGTCGCGATAGCATTAGAGCCGCGGAGCCCGACCTCTTCGGCAGCATAAGCCATAAACTTTATGGTCCGGTTCGGTCGAAAGTTTTTCGCCATCATCACGCGGATCGTCTCGGTCAAGCAAGCGATCCCTGAGGCATCGTCATCCGCTCCGGGAGCCGCGAGTGTTGACCCGCTGCCATTTATCGAATCTTGATGCGCCCCGAGCACTACGATCTCATCCGGAAGTGTTGTCCCTTGGATCGTCATTATTATTGAGGGCTGCGGCGACGTGGCCGTCGGGTGATTGTAAAATTCGACCGTCGTGTCGCTTCGTCCGGCCGCCAGAGCGGTCCATTTGTTCTTGATCCAGGTTGCAGAATCCATTCCGCTAGGCTGGTTATACCTGCGATTTGGGAAGGCTGAGAGGTCGAGTATCACCTGACGGTTCTGCAATTCACTCGTCTCCGCCAACAATGACGTGACTACCGCCTGGTTGTCGATAGAATACGTCACAAACTGCTGTTCGCTATTAACGCGGGCGAGAGACTCGACCGAATCGATCGCCTCTTCTTCGCTTTGGTGGGCAATGAACCCACTGCATTTTTGAAAACTGTCATGCATCGCCCGCGAGATCTCTTCCATTTGCAGATCATTCAATCGCAGGACCGCGATACCGGACACTAGACGCCGCACTTCGATCCCGTTCAAGATCGAATCACTTTTCTGCAGACTGGTTATATGCTCGAGTTCAGTGCTGTCGACTGTTACCCAATGCTCTGCGATCCCCGCCTGTGAACTGGCCGCATAAAGCAGAAAACAACCCGACGCGATCGATAAAGCGATAACCAAAAACGCAGATCTATGGCTCTTTGACATTTGATATTTCTCCGGACTAAGTAAAAAAGGGGGGGGTGACTGTAAACGTCTAACGATTATACACCAGCAAGAGTCTCGCTGCACCAAAATAACATCTCCGGTTCAGGTCGCAGACGAGACTTATTCGTTGACCATAACCTCGACCGGATCAATTGCCGATGCCCGCCAAGCCGGATAAAGTGCTCCCACGAGGCTCCCGCCGACCGCGATCGCGATGGCTGTTAATATCCATCCGCGGCTAAATTCGAACGCGAGGCCGAATTCACGGCCGATGAAATAAGACGCAAAGAATGCGGAAACAAAGCCGACGATGATCCCGAGTATACCGATCATGAAAGCTTCGCCCTCGATCGTCTGGATGATAAAAGTTTTTGAGGCGCCGAGCGATTTGAGAATTCCGATCTCTTTTCGACGCTCGGTGATCGTGGTGTACATCGAAAGCAAAACAAATATTGTGCTGACAAACGCCCCGAGAGCCACCAGAACTTTCAAAAAGGTATTAAGGCCGGGGATACGTTCCTGAGCATCTATGACCAGGTCCCGCGTCAGATTGATCTTGTTTCCCGGAAGAGTTTGGTTAATGCGTGCCGCAACTGTGTCGATATCGGCACCATCATTTAACTTTACAAGAATGTAGGAACATTTATCGGTCTGAAGAGCGTCTTGCAGGCCGGCTAGAGACATCTTTATGCGAGCTCCTGACGGCGGGGCAAATATTCCAACAACACGATATTGTTTGCCTCCAAATAGTTCTACGTTGTCCCCGACCTTTATCCCTTCGTCAGTACTTTGACGTTCGTCAACGATGACCTCGTCGTTTGCGACCGCTGCTCGGCCGCTGACCATCTCCATCCCATTCATTTCGGCAAACGGAGCCCATTCGATACCGTCAAGTTGTTTGATTCCCCAGCGGCTCTTCGAGTCGGGTGAAAAATAACGGAGTATCGGAACGGTCGAATGAACCCCTTCGATCTCACGGAGCTTTGCAGCATAAGCGAGATTGACGGTCGCGTTCGAACTGGTCGCATCCATACCGCCCGGACGCGTAAAGACTATCTCGGCCTTCCAATTAGCCGCCCGCTTTGCCATGTCATTTGTCATACCGCGGGCGAGCCCGGTAAACAGCACGACAAGAACGACACCGAGAGCTACGCCAACCACACTTATAAGTGTGCGAAACGGACGTACTCTCAGATTTGCAAATACTAATTCGACCATCGAGAAATGACGCTAGTAGCGTCTACGGTACATTGTCCCCTTTCGTTTTAGTATCACTCGAGCGATGTAGGTGATGATGACGGCAAAGAGCAAAATACCCCAGGCACCTGCAGCGGTCGTCCACGCCCACTGCCATTTTCCGCGGACCGTACCCAGGATGGTCCCAACGGCGACCCCGAAAGCCAAGAACGTCCCGAGAGCTTTTATCAATAGCCGCTCTTCGATGTACTTCGCAATCAGGACTGGAAGGAAAGCCGTGAATTCGCCGACCATTCTAGGCATTCGTTTGAGGTCGTCGCTTAGAGTTCGGGTCTCTTCGCCTGCACCGACAAGCAGAACGCCGTGCTTCATCGCAAAGAGATTAAACAGAGCGGAAATGACAGAGAAGAGCACCGATATAGCAAACGCTCGCTGACGGGCGACGCTATTTTCTGACGCGGCAAAAATATCAAAAAAGTAGCGTTCTTGCGCATAGTGAGTAACAAACTCGACCGTGTGGCTCATCGCCGGCAGCATTATCGAAACGATTATATTTGCCAGCCAGTTCGGCGTTGCCTTACGAAATGACTGAACGATCGCCCCGGCGATACCGGTCGTTATAAATCTCGAGACCAACTCCACCGATACAGCGGTCAGCGTTACAAGCCAGCTCTCACGGCTTGCCTGATAGACCGTATAATAGAACGACGCCCGGAGCACGGCACCGAGCAGTGCCGCTTTCCAATTCCAACGGGTAATGATCTGCGCGGGGTGATGGACGAGGTTTCTAAGTACATCGGCGACGGAAATACTCTCGTCCCAAACCTCCTCCATATCATCGGCATCGGCGATGGAGTGATGGATCTCGTCTGATAAAGCCATTGGCGGTATTGTTTCGCGTTCGATCATCTGATTAAGGCCCGTGATTCGATCTCAGCGATGTTGGTTCACTTTTAGGACACATCGCACCGGCGCATCACTAATGCCGCTTTCCAACCGGAAAACGAAAACAGTTAGTCTAGCATACGGATTTGATAAATGCCCGTTCTGTGAGAGTGCGGGCCGGGTCCGCGTTCAAAGCAAAAGTCTATCACATCCGGGCGGCACGCTTTTTCTCGGCGGCATCAAAAAAAGTTGTCATAAATAAAGATCTGGTGGTGTCTTGTTCATAGATAACGAGAGTCATTCATTTTTTTCTGGAGATGCAATTATGAGTTGGTTATACACATTAGTATTCACAGGCCTTATATATTCAGCACAGAGCGGTGCGGCACCCATCGTTCCCGCCGATACCCCGGCTGCACCGGCAAATGTCGCGGCGGTCAGATCTGACGAGGTCGAGAAATTTGAACAATCCTATCCTCTGACCGCTAACGGACGTGTAAATGTGTCGAACGTGAACGGTTCTATAACGGTCGAAGCGTGGGACAAGAACGAAGTAAAACTCGAATATACAAAGATCGCGGATACCAAAGATCGGCTCGCCGATGTCGAGATCAAGATCGAGTCGCGTGCCGATTACTTCAGTGCTGAGACAGATTACGGTGATTGGAAACGCAAAAATGGCGGTGACCGCTGGCGTAATGGCGGCAAGCTCAATGTTGAGTTTCGCCTGATGGTCCCCCGCAGTGCCATTCTAAAAGATGTCGAGACCGTCAACGGCTCTGTTACGGTGTCTAATTTTACAAACATCACTCGGGTTTCGGCTGTGAACGGTACCGTTATCGCCTCTAATCTTCGCGGAAGCGCTTCGCTTTCAACAGTAAATGGTGAGGTGACCGCTGATTTTGACCGGCTCGACAACTCCGGGAAGATCTCGCTCGAAACCGTGAATGGCAGAGTAAACCTAACGATCCCGTCCGATTCGAACGCGACGGTCAGGGCAGAATCTCTCAACGGCAACATCTCGAACGATTTTGGGCTGCCGGTCTCAAAAGGCAAATACGTCGGCCGCGACCTTTACGGCAAGATCGGTTCCGGTGAAGTCCAGATCAGGCTCGAGAGCGTAAACGGCGGCCTGGCGATCAAACGCAAAAGCGACGGAAAGTCACTAAACCCTTCCGTCAATCTGCTTCCGAACAAGGATAAGGATGAAGAAGACTGGGACGACGACGAAGCAATGGCGGATAAGGCAAAGATCGACAAAGAAGTAGCTAAAGCCGCCAAAGCAGGTGCTAAAGAATCGGCCAAGGCCGCCACAAAGGCCATGGAAGACGCTCAGGTCCAACTGAAAGCATTAAAGCCTGAACTTGCAAAGATCACGAAGGAATCGATCGCAGTTGCGGCCGAATCACTTGCTAACTCTGCAAAGTTGATGTCCACCGAAGAATATAAGCAGATGGTCAAGGACGCTCAACGGCAACAGGAAAAGGTATTAGCTAGCATCTCGGACGCATTCTATTCAGCTCCGATACCAAGTGTTGAGCGTAAAAGCGCTTCGTTTCCGGTGACGGGCACCCCAAAGGTTACTGTCGAAGCAAAGGGCTGCTCGGTCACCGTCAGAGGTTGGGATAAGTCCGAAGTTCAATATCGCGTGGTTCAATTCTCTGACCCGCGAAGCCGCAAGCCGCTCTCGATCAACGACGACCATTCAAACAATTCGGTCACCCTAAAGATCGAAAACCTAGATGAGTCTGCACGCGGCGGTGACTTTTCCAATGACCGCAATCGCGTCCGCGTTGAGATATATGTTCCACGCCGGTCGAACCTCAAGATCACCTCGAACGGCGAGATCCGGCTCGATGGTGTCTCGGGCGAAGCCGAACTTGTCGGAGCTAATGAGGCTGTTAACATCCGTGATATGGATGGCAAACTCAAGGTCTCAAACGATGAGGGCCGCGTTCGGATCATCGGTTTCCGCGGCGATCTTGAAACAAAAACGGTGAGCGGCGACGTATTCCTTGAGGGTGATTTTTCCAAGGTTTCGGGCCAGACAGATACGGGAAATTTCTACGTGACCGTTCCCGATATCCCCAACATGGATATTCAAGCGAATATTGACGCACTCACGGTCGAAGATCTGGCCGCCCCGAAAGAGGTCTCAGAAAACCACTGGCGCTTCGGAGCCGGTGGTCCTGATTATCGCTTTAAGATCTCTAAGGGCCAGGTCTTCGTCAAGAGTTCCTCTTCCCTTTCAAACTGACCGATCAACAACCTGAAACAAGTCGGGCGAAAAATTTCGTCCGATTGCTGAAACTTTCTGACCAGATTCCCGTTTTAGTCAGTAAGGAATTTTACGCCCGACTTGTTTTTTACCTTTTTTCCTGAACTTTAGGAGCAGTCATGAAAAACTCATACCCTTTCTGGCAATTATTTTTTCCGTGTCTAGTATCTGTGCCCAGCAGGACAGCGGCCCCGCCGGGGTTTCGGACGCCGCAACGACATCATCCTCACCTGCTGTTAGTGCAAAAGGCAACCGTATCGAGGTTCCCGAAGCAAAAAACGACCTATCAGCATCCCCAAAGCATCGGCGATGCCTATTATCGACGGACGAATAGACGATGAAGCATGGAAACAGGCGGCGGTCTTTAAGGACTTTTATCAGACCAGTCCCGGTAACAATACGGCACCTTCGAAACCGACAGAGGTTTATGTCCTTTATGACGAAAAGAACCTTTATGTTGCTTTCAAATGCTGGGATGAAAAAGACAAGATCAGAGCAACCGTAGCAAAACGTGACAACGTCTTTGGTGAAGACAACGTCCGCATGTGGCTCGACACCTTCAATGACCTGCGCCGGGCATATGTGGTCGGCTTTAATCCGCTCGGCATCCAACAGGATGGGATATTTACCGAGGGCCAGGGCGCAGATTTTTCGGTCGATATCGTCATGGAGTCAAAGGGCGTTATCGAAGACTGGGGATGGTCGGTCGAGGTCAAGATACCGTTCAAATCGATCCGCTATACCGCAGGCAAAGGAAAACTCTGGGGCTTCAACCTCGCCCGCAACATCGACAGGTTCAATGACGAATTCGATCAATGGCTGCCGGACGACCGGGACGTTTCCGGCTTTTTGATCAAGCACGGCAAGATCACCGGACTCGATGACGTCAAATATGAACGCACACTAGAAGTTGTGCCGAGCGTGACGATGTCGCAGACGGGCAGCAGGGTGCGAACCATCCCACGGTACCAGCTGACACCGACATCTATCGACCCGGGCCGCTTTGTAAATCAGCCTGTCAAACCGGAGATCGGCGTGACCCTGAAGTACACGATCTCGCCAAGTGTGACCCTCGACGCCGCGATAAATCCAGATTTTGCCGAGATCGAGGCTGATGCGCCGGTAGTTACGGCCAACCAGCGGTTCCCTATCTATTTTGAGGAGAAACGCCCTTTCTTTTTAGAGGGCGTGGATATTTTCCGGTCGCCGCTGCAGGTTTTTTACTCCCGAAATATCGTCGACCCTGATGCCGCCGTTAAGCTGTCGGGGAAACTCGGCAAAACCTCGTTCGGCATCCTTGCGGCATCAGACAAAGCTCCGGGGAACTATGCCGAGGACGACCGCAACGACCCGTCGATCAGGCCAAAGATCGACGAATTTCTCGATAAGAATTCTTTATTTGCCGTCGTACGGCTCAAACGTGACTTTGGCAAAGAGAACAACATCGGCTTTTTTGGCACCTTCCGGACATTTCCCGAACAAAAGAACCTGCTTGCCGGTGTCGATGGACGACTCAAGCTATCGCCGAAGTTGACTTCACAGTTTCAGTTTGTTGGCACAAATTCGAAACGGTGTTTCTTTGATGCAGAGTTCGACCCGACAGCTAACCCTACGCAGGCTATGCTAAACAAACAGATTTGCGGCGGCGGGAGCTACGGCGGTGTCACTCTTTACGGCAGTCCGTACAACCAGTACAAGATCGGAAACGGCGTCGGCTATCAGTTCAGTCTCGACTATACGACCGAGAAGCGCGGGTGGTATTTCGAAATGGGCGGCCGCAGTAAATACTATCGAGCCGATGCCGGTTTTACGCGACGGACCAATGCTAACTATGCAAATTTCTTTAATCGTTTCAGTTCTGAGACCAAGCCCAAGTCATTCTTGATCCGCAAAAGCTCAAATCAATGGGTCGGCATTAACTACGACTGGAACGGCCGCCTGATCAATCAAAATTTTGGCACGAACCTTAATCTTACGCTTCAGAGAAATACCTATATCTATCTGGAGACAGGTACGTCCTATGAAAAGCTGTACGAAGAGGAGTTCGGGCTCAAACGTAACGCGACGCGTCCGGGCACTTTTCTCGGAGACCCGACCCGTACGGCCCGCAACTATTACGTTTCGGGCAACATCAACCAATCACCTACAAAACGATTCAATTACGGGTTGTTTCTCGGCACGATCAAGAATTCGTTCGACTATTTCTATTTCGACCCTGCGACGGGTATGCAGGATCCGGGGCCGGGCCTTCAGTTCGATGCTAATGTCTATGCCGAGGTCAAGCCGGTCGATCCGCTGCGGATCTCGTTGAGCTACAACAAGAGCCGGCTCGTCAGAAATGACAACCACAATCGGTCATTCGATTCTGACATCGTCTCGATACGCTCTACCTATCAATTCACCAGGTTTTTGTTTACCAGATTCCGGTTGGATTACGATGCAACGAGCAAACGGTATGGCGGCCAGGCACTGTTTGGCTGGGCACCGAATCCGGGCACTGCGTTCTACGTCGGCTATAACGATAACTTCAAACGGAATGGATTTAGTGATTTCACGGGGCACTATGAACCCGGCTTCAATCGTGATTCACGAACGTTCTTCATCCGTGCTTCATATCTTTTCCGCAAGAGTTTGTAATACTTTCACCTCCTGAAAGTATGCTTAGGCAGTGGGTGTAATGCACTCGCTGCCCTTTTTTTTCAAAGGATCCACTAAAATGCATGTACCGTTATACATTAGCTTAAGCCGGGCTGTCTCAGCCTCATTAAGTTTTTCACAAAAAACTTGTTGTATTTATTTAAGTTGTAGTGTATAACCATAAGCGGATAAAACATTTCTTGCCTTACCCGGCGTCATTTAGAGGAGAAAACAATGAAGTCAAACAGAGTTCTAAGAGCGGTTGTGTTAAGCGTTTCCTTATGCAGTATTGCCTTACCGGGAGTTTTCACGCCTTCGGTCTATGCACAGACGGCGGAAATGAACATCGCGATCCAACGTGGATACCGAACGGGCTATTCAGACGGTTATATGGCGGGCTATCGCGACACGATCGACAGCGTGGCGAGAAACTATGCCCGTCATGCGGAATATTCAAAAGCCGACCGGGCGTTCAATAAGGACTACGGCACTCTCGATGATTATCGTGACGGCTATCAGCAGGGATTTGAGTCAGGCTATGATACCGGCTTCGATCGCCGCTCGTTTGAAGCGAGCCTTCCGACCGGGCTGAAACGCCGCGGCCTGGTGGTCGGAGATAAGCAAAATCTCGCCACTAATACGACCCCCACTACCCCGCCGACTCAGCAGACCGTTATCGGCAATGATACTCAGACTTCGAGTAATGAAACTGATACCACGGCATATCAGGCGTCGAGCAATACGATCTATGTCATTCCTCGTGATACCGAACTGATCCTCGAGCTTCAGGAGGACCTCAATACGGAACAAAGCCGCGAGGGCGAAAAGTTTTTGGCAAAGATCGTGTCACCGTCAGAGATCGCAGGTGCGACGGTCGAGGGCCGTGTGTCCAAGATCCTGAAACCCGGCCGTATCAAGCGCCGCAGCGAATTGCTTCTCTCGTTTGACCGCATTATTTTGACCGACAACCGTTGGAGCAACTTCAGCGCGACATTGACCGAGGTTCTCGCGGTCAAGGGCGACAACATAAAACGCGTGGATAACGAAGGCACGGCGATCGGCACCAGTTCGCTCAAATCTGACGCTATCAAGCTCGGCGGAGCGACAGGCGCCGGTGCTCTGATCGGCGGCGTGTTTGGTGGTCCGGTCGGTGTAGCGGTCGGTGCCGGCGTCGGTGCCGCATTTGGAGTCGGAGCCGTCGTCATCGAACGCGGCAAACATATTCGGCTCAACCACAATCAACAGCTTCGCAACAAGACCGCATACGAAACTCAGATCCGCTGATCATTTTCACTGTTCCTGTTACTTGATGGCCGGGGTAAATTCCCCGGCTTTTTTTTCACCAAAAAACCTTGCCTTTTATTCCGAGCTGCATTATTCTAATTTTACTGTTTCATATATGCAACATAGTCCTGCATTCAGGACGATTGCCGGTAATTTAAATGGCACATTTGAGCGTGGTCAAGAGCCTTTCGCAGTTGCGTGAGGAGCAAAAATATTCTGACGAGATGCTGATCGGTTCCGCCGGTATAGCGGTCGAACGCGGAGCGGTGACCGAGATCGCCGGCGAGGCAAGTTCGGGCAAAACGAGCCTGTCGCTTGCTCTGCTGGCAAAACTCACCGCAACCGGAGAGATCTGTGCCGTGGTCGATGCGTGCGACAGTTTTGACCCGTCCACAGCGGCCCTCGCGGGTGTAAAACTCGAAAATTTGCTGTGGGTAAAATGCGGCAGCCGGATCGAAAAAGCGTTCATGGCAGCCGACTATCTGGTGCAGGCAAAGGGCTTCGGCTGCGTATGGCTAAACCTCACAGGCCTGCCGGCACGGCTGCTCAAGATGGTCCCCAAAACGTATTGGTACCGCTATCGCACCCGAATCCGCGAAACGCCGACCATACTTTTAGTCACCGCCGAGGAGCATATGACCGGTTCGGCTTCGCAGCAGTCACTCGTCTTTTCACGCGAACGCACCGTCTGGTCGGGCAGTGGGCGGTTCAAATTATTAAGAGAGTTTCACCTAAAAATGCACTCCCGCAAAGGCTTCTACGGCGAGGCCATGCGGACCCGGATCGGAATGAATTACTCGGATGTCTAAACTCTACGCATGCATAATATCGCCGGACGCCGCAAAGAACAGAGACGATCTACTCGCCGCGGCGCGGCAATTTTCCTACAGCATTGAGGTGCTTGAGGATGGCGTTTTGTTTGACGTGCGCGGCCTCGAACGGCTTATCGGCGACGCCGACCGGATCGCGGAAAATATCCTCGCATACCTGCAAACAAATGATATCCCCGGTAATATCGCGGTCGCCCCGACAGTCGATACGGCGATACTGCTTGCGAGACAAAATAATGGCCTCAACCACCGCGTTGCGAGCCCTGCCGAATTCCAGAAACTCCCCCTTCGCGATATCGGCATCGCCAACGATTCGATCGGTATCTTTAACGAGCTAGGCATCAACAATATCGAGGAACTCCGGCAGATACCCGAGGGCGATCTCATCAACCGCTACGGCCGGGGTTTTCGCCGCGTGCTCGATGTCATCGAGCAAAAAGACACGAGCTTTCTGACGCCGAATGTAAAAGAAAAAAGTGCTGAGTGGAGCTATCAACTCGATCTCGCGGTCGAAGATTTTGAGCAGCTGATATTTATCGTCAATCACGGCCTCGACGACCTTCTGGGCCGCGTCGCGGCCCGCGGCATGAGTACCGAACAGCTTGATCTGACATTTAAGCTGGCCAACAAAGGCGGGCGTGATTACGAGATAAAAACGTCGTTCCCGACGCTCGAAAAGACATTCTGGCTAAAGCTGATAAACCTGCGTGTCTCGCTCGACCCGCCCGAAGCCCCTATCCTCGCGGTCGGCGTAACGGCACATTTTACGAAACCGCGGCCCGATCAGCGCGGCCTCTACGCCGTCTCGCGGCCCGAACCCGAAAGCCTGCTGCTGACCGCCAATAAGCTCAAAAAGCTCGTCGGCGAAGACAATGTCGGCGTCCCCGTCCTGCTCAACCAGCGTTTGTCCGAGGCGTTCGCCCTCGACGCCGATGCACTGCCGGATGTCAGGACCGGACGTCTTAGCTCCCCTCCTGCCGGAGGAGGGGTGGCAGCCGCTTCGGCTGACGCCGTGGTTGGAGACGGCTTCAGGACACAACATGAGCCCATCATCGCCTTTAGCTATTTCAAACCGCCGATCCGTGCCGAAGTGCTGGTCCGCGACGGCCGCCTCGTCTTTATCAAAACACGCAATTTCAGCGGCTACGTGACCGAATACAGCGGCGTCTGGCGGGCAAATTCGAAATGGTGGGACAAAAGCTGGAAAACACAGGAGTGGGACATCGAGGTCGAAAACAACGGCGTTTACCGCCTCTGCAAAGCCGACAAAGAATGGTTTTTAGCAGGTGAATATGACTGATCCTATGTTTTCCGAACTTCACGCACGATCAGCCTTCAGCTTTCTCTCTTCAGGATCGCAGCCCGAGAGTTTGGTCAAACGTGCGGCGGATCTGGGCATAAATACCGTCGCCCTGCTCGACCGCGATACGGTCGCGGGTGCGGTGCGGTTTCATTTTGAGGCACGCGAACGCGGCGTAAAACCGATCATTGGTGCCGAGATCACGATGGGCGACGGCAGCCTGTTGCCGCTGGTTCCGATGAGCCTGAAGGGTTATCAGAACCTATCAAAGCTNNGCGAGCATTTCGCGACGCGTCAGGACATCGAGTGTCACTCGTCCGAGTTGCTGTGTTTTACCGGCGGGGCGGACGGTTTTATGCACCGGAGCATAAAGAACGGCAGCGGCCTCGCCGATATCGCGTGGCTCAATTATGTTTTCGAAAAGCGGCTTTACGTCGAGCTCCAGCGGCATCACCTCCGTGCGGAAGAGGCCATAAATCAATCGCTCATCGGCCTTGCTCACAAGCTGCATCTTCCCTATTTCGCCTCGAACGGTGCCTATTACGCCGACCACCTAGACCGCGAGCTGTTTGACGTTTTTACCTGCATAAAAAATCACACGACGATCTACAACGCCGGCAAACTGCTGTCGGAAAACAGCGAGCGTTATTTGAAGCCGCACGGCCAGATGCTTCGGCTTTTTGAAGATATGCCCGAGGCGATCGATATGACCTGTGAGATCGCGGAGCGCGTCGATTTTTCGTTGGACGAGCTCGCCTATACCTTCCCGAATTATCCCGTTCCGGCCGGGCCGACTATGGATACTGTGCTGCGGGCAAAGGCCGAGGCGGGGGCACGCGAACGTTACCGGCACAAAAAGCAGGAGATAAAAGATCAGGTGCAGGGGCGGCTCGACAAAGAGTTTCGTATCATCAAGATGAAACATCTCGCCGGCTACTTCCTGGTCGTCGCCGACATCTCGGATTTTTGCAAACGTGAAAAGATGCTCTCGCAGGGCCGCGGCTCCGCGGCAAATTCGGTCGTCTGCTACGCCCTCGGCATCACGGCGGTCGAGCCGATCGAGAACAAACTGCTGTTCGAGCGGTTTCTCAGCGAGACCTACGAACAATATCCCGACATCGACATCGATCTGCCGTCGGGCAGCGACCGCGAACGGGTGATCCAGTCGGTTTATAAACAGTACGGCGAACGCGGTGCGGGCATGACCGCCAATGTCATTTCATACCGCGGCAAATCGGCCGTGCGCGAGGTCGGCAAGACGTTCGGCTTTGACGACGCGTCGCTCACAAAGCTCGCAAAGCTCAATTCGCACTACGAGACATTTCGCGGCAAAGAACTTGAAGCAAAGCTGATCGAAGAGGGTTTTGACCCCCGTGACAACATCCGCCACCGCAAATTTGCCGAGCTTTACGTCCGCATTCTCGATTTTCCGCGGCATCTCGGCCAGCATTCGGGCGGCATGGTCATCTCGCTTGGCCGCCTCGACGGCATCGTTCCGCTCGAACCGGCGTCGATGGCGGGCCGCAACATCATCCAGTGGGATAAGGACGACTGTGCCCGCCTGAAGATCGTTAAGGTCGATCTGCTCGGACTCGGCATGATGGCAGTGCTGCGCGATTCGATCGAGCTGATCCGCGAGCATCATGGTGTCGATCTCAGCCTCTACAAAGTGCCGTATGACGACCCAAAGGTTTACGAGGCTCTACAAACGGGTGACACGGTCGGGATGTTTCAGGTCGAAAGCCGAGCCCAGATCGCCTTTTTGCCAAAGTCGAAACCGGCAAACTTTTACGACATCGTCGTCCAGGTCGCCATCATCCGCCCGGGCCCGATCGTCGGCAAAATGCTCAGCTCGTACATCAAACGGCGGCAGGGGCTCGAGGAGGTCGATTACATTCACGAGCGGCTCAAGCCAACGCTTGAACGAACGCTCGGCGTGCCTTTGTTTCAGGAACAGCTCTTAAAGATAGCGATGGACATCGCCGATTTTACCGGCGGCGAGGCAGAGGAGCTGCGGCGGGCGATGGGTTTCAAACGGCCCGACCGGCGGATGGAGCAGATCGAAAAGAACCTGCGTGCCGGCATGACCCGCAACGCCGTCGAAGAAAAAACTCAGGACATGATCGTTAATTGCGTCAAGGCTTTTGCCAACTACGGCTTTCCCGAATCGCACGCCTACAGCTTTGCCCTGCTCGCCTACGCGTCGGCGTATTTTATGGTCCACCACCGCGCCTGCTTTATGGCGGCGATGTTCAATAATTACCCGCTCGGCTTTTACAACGCCGCCACGCTCGTCAAAGACGCCCAACGCCACGGCCTCCACTTCATCGCCCTCGACATAAACCACTCGCAGTATGAATTTACGGTTGAGGATGTCCAAGTCAGAACCGGGAGCGATAGCGACTGGGTTCTTGAAAAACAGGTGCGTGTAGGCTTGAATTTCGTCAGAGGATTGCGGCGAGAGATCGCCCAAGCGATCGTGTCGGAACGCAGGCTGCCAGCCTGCGAGTGGGATGAAACGCAGGCTGGCAGCCTGCGTTCGACAAACCCTACACCAGCGTCGAAGACCTCATCGCTCGCGTCCCCGAAATAAACAAACGTGAGATCCGGGCTCTCAGCCTCGCCGGAGCGTTAAATTTTGACAACACCGTCCACCGCCGCGAAGCTCTGTGGCAGTCGGAACTCGCCATCCAGCCGGCTGGTGAGTTGTTCGGAGCGTCGGAACGCAGGCTGCCAGCCAGCGAGTCAGCCATCACGCAGGCTGGCAGCCTGCGTTTCCACACTGCATTCCTCAAACGCATGGAGGGCCTCGAACTCGTCGAAGCCGACCTTCGCAAGACAGGCATCTCCATCGGCAAACACCCGATGGCGTTCATCCGCGAAGAGCTAAACAAACGCGGCGTCCTCTCGGCCGTGCAAACGCGATATGTCCGGAAGGGCGAGATCGTCTCAGCCGCCGGAGCCGTTATCATCCGCCAACGGCCGATGACCGCGAACAAGGTCGTCTTTATCACGCTCGAAGACGAGACAGGCCATTCGAATTTTGTCGTTATGCCCGACGTTTTCGAGCGCTACAGATCGGTCATCACCCAAACCAATTTTCTAATTATCAAAGGCCGCTCAGAGGACGGCGGCATCATCAAGGCCCTGCATTTTCAGCCGCTCACTTCACTGCAAACAGAGGTTGTATCCCATGATTTCAGGTAACACCAAACTCGGGGACGTTTGCCCTCGCCTCCAAATTTCGGCATACTTTTTATTTCAGGGATCTTAATTGTGAACCATAAACAAACACCTAACGCCAGTTACAGCGTCACCCTTCGCGTCAGAATACATAACCAACCCGGAAAGCTCGGCGAGATAACCACCGCCATCGGAAAGGCCGGAGGCGATATCGAGGGAATTGATATCGTCAGTGTCGGCAAAGACTTTCTCATCCGCGACATAACAGTAAACGCCGCGAGCGAATCGCATGACGAAGAGATCGTCGAATCTGTCCAAAACATCGATGGTGTCGAAGTAATAAACATCAGCGACCGCACGTTCCTAATGCACCTCGGCGGTAAGATCGAGATCGCCTCAAAGATGCAGCTAAAAACGCGCTCTGACCTCTCGATGGCATATACGCCGGGCGTCGCCCGCGTTTGCGAAGCGATACACAAAGACCCCGAAAAGGCATTTAACCTGACGATCAAAAAAAATACTGTCGCGGTAGTCTCGGACGGGACAGCCGTACTCGGACTCGGCGACATCGGCCCGGCTGCGGCGATGCCCGTAATGGAAGGTAAATGCCAGCTATTCAAAGAATTTGGCGGCGTCGATGCTTTCCCGATCTGTCTGAATACAAAAGATCCGCACGAGATCATCGAAACGATCAAGAATATCTCGGTCGCCTTCGGCGGCATCAATCTCGAAGACATCTCTGCACCCCGCTGCTTTGAGATCGAAGACCGCCTGAAAGAAGAGCTTGATATACCCGTATTTCACGATGACCAGCATGGGACGGCCGTCGTCGTCCTCGCCGCTCTGATCAACGCCCTCAAGATCGTGGGCAAAAAGATGGAGGATGTAAAGGTCGTCGTCAACGGCATCGGTGCCGCCGGTGTCGCCTGTTCAAAGATAGTCATGGCCGCAGGCGTCAAAAATATCATCGGCTGCGACACGACAGGGGCGATCTATCAGGGCCGCAAAGAAAACATGAACTGGGTCAAGGATTGGTACGCCCGCAACACTAACCCTGACAACGAAGAAGGCACGATCCACGACGTCATCAAAGGAGCCGACGTCTTTTTTGGCCTCTCAGCTCCGGGCATCATCGACGAAAAAGATCTCGCGAATATGGCAAAAGACCCGATAATCTTCGCGATGGCTAACCCGATCCCTGAGATCATGCCGGAAGATGCCGCCGGGCACGTCGCCGTCATGGCGACCGGACGCAGCGATTACCCTAACCAGATCAACAATGTCCTTTGTTTCCCCGGCATCTTTCGCGGAGCTTTGAATTGCCGTGCTTCACGCATAAACGAAGAGATGAAACTCGCGGCCGCAAACGCCATTGCAGACATCATCGGCCCGGACGAGCTTCACCCTGATTACATCATCCCGTCGGTATTTGACCGCCGCGTCGGCGAAGCAGTTGCCGCGAAAGTAGAAGAAGCCGCCTATGCATCGGGAGTCGCCCGGCGGCATCGTTCTAATGCTGATTCGGAGTTTTAGTTTCAGTTCGATCACAACGGTCCGAACAAAATAGGACGAACCCGATCTAGACCTACGCCCTATTGCGGAACGGTCTTGCTTGTGGTGACGGTCCAGATATCGGGGACCGGTTGATCGTACGAAAAACTCTTTGTGAATACCAATCGTGCACCATCATAGTCACTGAAGGACGGCAGATCTTTCACTTTGCCCGTAACAATTAGAAATCCGGACACGCGATTTTTGCCGGCATCGTTAATAAAATAGCTGCTTTCGATGGCGATGCTGTCGCCTTCGGCGACCGGCGTTCCGTCCGGCTTCGTAGCCGACCTAATGATCCAAATCCCGGTTCCATTGTCGCGGTTCGGCGATCGGGTGGTAAAAACGGCGCCCGTTTGGTCCACAAACTTGTCAAAAACCCGCAAATGCTCGACCCAACCGCAGGCGTCCAGGTAGCCGCCGTCAGGATACTTATTTTTTAGATGGATCCTGTCGCCGACAACCAACGGCTCGCCACCATCTTTCCCGTTAGCTGCGACGATCTCCCAACTTCCTGATCCGTTATCACGGTTTGGATCATTGTGGGTTGCGACAAACATCGTCTCGGTCGGCACTTGTCTAAATTCCGGTTTGCTGTGGACCGCTCCCCATGCATCCAGATACGAACCGTCGTTTGGATAACGGTTCTGCAGATTAACGATCGAGCCGATCTTGATGGCCTTTTCATCTGATGTCGCGGCGATCGTCGAGCGTCTCTCTGACGTTCTCGCGATCGGGCCTCGTGCTGTCAAATCAGAAGTACCTTTATAAAGATTATAGCCTCCAACAGCGAGAACTGTGAGAACGGCACACGCTAACACAAGCACCAACGCGGATACGACCCGGCTCCATGGCGAAGCCGTCTGCGATATGGTTTCTTCACCGCGAAAATACTGTACGGTCTGTTCCTCAACTACCAACAGATCATTTCGATCGGCGAAGGCTACCTCCGGCGTAAACCGGTACCCGACCTTTGGGACGGTCTCGATCAGTTGTTTGCCGCCGTCGTCTTCGATCAGTTTTCGCAGCCACGAGACATTTCGGGCAAGCGTCGTTTCCTCAACAAACGTATCGGGCCAGACGGCGTCGAGGATATCGCTCTTTTTAGAGACGCGGCCGGCGTTGGCGACGAAATAGTGCAACAGGTCAAACTGTTTTGGCTTAAGCTGGATCGGCTCATCTCCACGCCACAAACGCCGCTCCGCGACGTCTAAAGCGAATGTGCCGAAATGATAATTAGCCTGTGTTTCTATATGTTTAGCGTTATCCAAAATAAATCCAAACTTTATCCAAACAAAATCCAGACTTTGTGGGGCGGCCGAGGTAGTTTTGCGTGTCAGCGATAAATTAAAGCCGAAAACGGGATGGAAATCAAGAGAAAATTTGAATTAATTTCCGCGACAAATCGCCGCTTTGTTGTCCGGCGACAGTCGGCTGAGCCGCAGGCTGTGTGCACAACCTGCGGCAAAGAAATGTTAACGGCTGAACAGGTAGCCACAATGTTCAATATTTCGCAGCGAAATGTTTTTAAGATCATTGAGGCGGGTACAGTGCATTTTACCGAATTGGATGAAGGCGGTGTGACTTTGATCTGCTTTGCTTCGTTCGCGGACCTTGCAAACGGTAGGGATCAAGACGGTGACCCAAAGTTGATCTATTAGGTCTAGGTGGCGAATTCCGGGTGGAGCGGAATCTAGACATGTGTAGAAACGTAAGAGTTAGTTCGTATTTAAGGAGAGAAGAATGAAAAAGGTAAACTTAATTTCGATCGCAGCTCTATTTCTCGGCTCGGTATTTTTCAGTCAAACATCTGAAGCAAAAACCGTTGACTCGCGTGAGACAACGATAAACGCCTGCAAGGTTAAAAAGCCAAACACAAATTTTTTTGTATCGGCGACGGAAACGACGATCCGGCTCAGAAAAGGTACCGCACTATCATGGACGAATTCTGAACTGCATCAGGGCCTCATCGTGGTCAAAGCAAAAGTCGGCACAAAATGGGTCAAAGGCGAGATCCTCTTGGAAGACACAACTTGTAATTAAGTAAATTGGCCCTCACTCGGGCTCCGCGAACAAATAATAAGGAGAAACTAAATATGAAAAGGAAATTTTCGATAACTATAACTTTTGCTCTGGCGCTGCTCATTGGCACGATCATCATGCCGCACTCGACTGCAGCAAAAGCAACTACCGGAACAACTCCGTTATTCCAGGACAACTGCGTGGTCAGAGGTGACGATAACAGGCCCCTCCGCGTGCGTGCGACCCCCGGTGGACGAGTCATCGGAAGCCTTAAACTCGGAACTTACATCCTTGCCTATGGTATCGAACAGGACAATTACGGCAACGACTGGACCAAGATCAAATACAGAAGAGGGTTCGGTTTTGTATCGACCCAATATGTCAGCTGCGGGTAAGTCTAATTGATAAGTAAGAATGGTCGCTCCCACGACGCATCTTGTTCGGCCGCTTGGCGCGGTCCTAAATTAACGGAGAATTATTATGTTTTGTCCAGAATGTGGAACTCAAAATCCCGACCAAGCAAAATTTTGCATTTCTTGCGGTTATCAGACCCGTAACGCAGGCGGTGGTGGTGGCAATGCACAGCCTCAGCAATTCGTCGCATCATCCCAGGGCGGTTCGAAATCGAACTACCTGGTTGGCATCGGCGGTGTACTGGCTCTACTTGTGATCGCCGGATTGGTTGCATTAATAGTGTTTAGAGGATCAAGTGATTCCACTCAAGACGGTGCTCCGACACCGCGAGTTAAGACTGTTGCGAACACGTCAAATACCATGGCCAACAACGCGCCCCCGGTCAGCAATACGACAACAGCAAGCAATGCGACTCCTGCACCTTCATTGACACCTGCGGTGGCAGCAGCAACTCCGGTTGCACCAGCCCCGGTAAAGCCCGTAAAGAAACCGGTAGATTGTGACGGAAAATGCTATCGGGTCTATGACCAGTGCATGGCTGACTATCGGCAGCATCCCGACCCGGAAACGATCTGTCGAGGCAGGCAGACGACCTGTCTGAGCAAATGTGGGTAGCAGCATAAAGCACAACATTCTGGATGTTGTTCTTACAAGCATGCGATTTATGCTTGCACATTTATTTTTGTCATCGATCACCGAATGAATATGTCTAGATACAAGTTCAAACAAAGAACACGCACCGTCGCCATAATATCTCTAATTCTTGGGCTCCTAGCCTGCCTTTCCGGCTGTCGAGAGTTATCTGATCTATTGGATCCTGCTAAAAAGGCCCCCAAGAGACAATTGAAAGTGGCGAAACGGGACAAGCCCAATTTGGCGGACGATACGACACCGCGGGAGGTCGATCCGGACGGTGCTGATCTCGTCGAGGCGACCGATGAGCAAGTTGCTGAGGACCTAGCCGATCTGCCTAAGACCGACGTTGTGGCCCCGCCGGCAAATACGAACTCGGCGGAACCGGGCCCTGAGTTTGCAATGATCGAACAAAAGGCCAAGGCTCTCGTCGGCAGATGGGAACCTGCAAATAATCCGGACGGTGTGATCTTCGAATTCACAATGTCCAAACGTGAGGGCGATACCTTCGTTGGGACTTTTAATTTCTATTCTAACGGCGATCGCGACTTGCCGTCACAATACACCGTATCTCGTGACGATATGATCAAGCTAATTCAGGACGGCGTTGCGAGCAAGATCAAATGCGAGGTCTCGAGTGACGGAAATTCCATGAAATTTACGAATCAGGACGGCGAGGTCAGCAATTTGAGAAGGACCAACGCTCAGCCGGTCAAAAGGCAGGAAAAACCGAAGGTAACGCCGCCCAACGTCGACCGAGATCAGTAAGTCGAGCCGACCACACAAAGATATTCGGACCGGGATTTTTTTGAAAAGAGGATATAACGATGAACAAGCAAACGTTGCAGCGTATTTTGGTTTTGTTGGCGGCTCTCGCCCTCGCAGTATCAGTGATGAGCTGTAGTGATAAGAAACCCCGAGTTAAGCGGTCGGATGCGACCGACGACACGGTAGTCGAGGAGCCATCGAAAGATGTCGTGATAGCACAAGGCAATCAACCGACAAACGCCGGCACCGGCACTGCGACTACAGCGGCGCCGAAAACTTCGGCAAATCCGTTTGAAGGAACATGGGACGTAGATGCCAACGGGAGTTTTTTCAACTGGTCGTTTGGATACGCCAGCAAGAACGGAGAAAAGCTCGAAGGCAAGATAACAGACGGTTCAGGAGCTGTTATCGGTGATTGCTGATCTTTCCAAACAAAACCGTCGAGTTAAGTGTACCTGCTGCAAGTGTGAATTCGATCGTATCATTCAAAGTTTCAAACAGCGGCAATCAGATCACAATCGACGATGGCGGCACCAAGGTCTCAATGACCAAAGGAAAATCCAACACGACCGCCCAAAACGACGGCAGTGTTCTCGCGTCACACATCTGGACAAACATCAACAATCCCGGCGATAAGCTCGAATTCATGTCGGTGAGAAAATCTAGCTCGGGATGGAATGGAGCTATCAATATTTGGAGCGGCGGCGGGTTCGCTAGCGGTACTTTTTCGATCACTCCCGGAAAGCTAACGACCACCATATCGGGAAGTGTTGATAAATTCACGTACCGGCTCCGAAACAACAACACCACCTTAGATCTGACAGATTCGAGAGGCAACACGGAGACATATAACTAATGGAAAGAATGAATTCACGAACCAGACGCAAGGTCAAGAACACTCTTCTTATGGCAGTTGTTTTAGGGACATTGATCATTTCGACCGGCTGTCAAGCCGCCTCGGACCTGTTCAATCCTGATACATACTCGTGGAATTACAACAAAGAGCCGTGGGAGAAAAACTTCAAACGCAATAAGGCCCCTAAAAACAAGAACATTGCGACCGACTATTAAAGAACGAATGTCTTTTGCCTTACGGGTGTTGAATGCGGTTGATTACGCCGGACGAAGGATAGAGAAATTATGATTTGCCCTAAATGCAACGTTTCAAATTACGGAAAAAATAAGTTTTGTGCGGATTGCGGCACTCCGCTTCCTGAATTTTCAGAAGGTGTAACGCAAATGATGCCATCGGCCCAACAGATGCAGTCGGCCCAACAACCCGTTCAACCACCGCCGCCCGCTCAGGCCCCTTATGTCGCTCAACCGCAGTCCGAGCGGCCAATGCCGCCGCCCCAACAGCAATATTCCGTACAGGAACCGCCAAAGAAAAAGTCTAAGGCTTTGCGGTTTTTAGTTGCAGCGATCTTGCTGATCGCGCTTCTGTTTGGAGGAGCATTGCTCGCGACGAGTTTTATGATCGTCAAACAGGCGAATAGAAACTACGTCATCGGGGACAAGCACAAGGGCGAAGAAAATAAAACGCTGCAATTTGATGCACAGGCGGACAAGTTATTTATCACCAGTCTTGACGAAAATCCATCTCAGTTGTGGCAGATCACGCCCGATTCCGGCGTCGAAGACTCGTATCGTATTGTCAATCGCGAACTAGGAGACGTCGAATCTTTAGAGGTCGTTGATGACAAGCGTGATGTTGCGGTGACCATCTCTGAATCGGCCATCGACGATGGCCAACTGTGGGCGATCACCAATGTCGAAGGTGATTTTTATAGGATCACCAATAACTGGCTCGGCGACTCTAAGTCTCTCACACACGCAAAGTCAACACATCGTTTTTTGAGGCTGCGCGACTCGGCCAACAAAGAAGGCCAGCTTTGGAAAAAGATACCCGCAAAAAACGGCGGATTCTATATCGTCAATAAACGGTACGGAGACAGTTTTGCGCTTGAGGCCATATACAGTGGCCAATTTATCGACAAGATGCAAATGAGAAA
Source organism: Pyrinomonadaceae bacterium (assembly GCA_044228165.1). GTDB lineage: Bacteria > Acidobacteriota > Blastocatellia > Pyrinomonadales > Pyrinomonadaceae > OLB17. The sequence goes on from JBGAVK010000006.1 coordinate 44,030, forward strand.
AACCGGTGATTTCGGCAACCTCATGTGGCTAATGAAGCCGGATGGACGCGGCTTTTTCACACTCACGACGGTCCTGCACGACTACGACAAAAAGAACCGGTCGCTCGACGTTGACCCGACCAAAAAAGAATATGTCAGAATGGCCCCTACGGGAAATTTCAGCGGTCAAAAATGGAAAGTCACACCTGTCGGAAGCGATTACTTTCGCCTGACCACCGAATTTCTCGGAGACGGCAAATCGCTCGAAGCTGTTACTTATTATCAATACTATGTTGAGATGAAAAAGACTTCAGATCAAGAGCTTGGTCAGCTTTGGACGCTAATAAGAACTAACTGATCTGCGGAAGTACCTTTCTACAACAATATAGAAAGTTCCGCTTGAGTGATTTCAAATAAATACGTAAATATTACGTTCGTCTGGCGTCGGTTCTGCTAACATAAGGCGAGACATGCGAACCATCATCAAAGAAAGATATCATCTGATGGGTATTGAGGAAGTGGCAAATGCCATCACCCATGGCTTTGGGTTTGTACTCAGCCTCATCGGATTTGTCTTTCTTGTCTGGCTCGCGGCAAAAAATCCTTCGGGCTGGCAGGTCGCAAGCTGTTTTGTTTACGGCACCTCGCTCGTTGCACTTTACGCCACATCGACGATCTATCACAGCGTCACTTCCCCACAGTTAAAAAAGACTCTCCAAATAGTCGACCACTGCTGTATTTATTTGCTGATCGCCGGCAGTTATACGCCGTTTGGCCTTGTGATAGCGGGCGAATCCTTCGGTCGCGGGTTGCTGATCGCGATCTGGGCATTTGCTGTGATCGGGATACTCGTCAAACTTGTCGTCCGCGACCGGTACCCTGCTATTAACGTGATCTCATATCTTGTTATGGGATGGCTCGGCGTGTTTGCTGTCCAGCCCTTGTTTCAAGCGCTCGGCACCATGCCGGTCGCCCTCACTATAGCCGGGGGCGTTGCCTATTCGCTTGGGGTGATCTTTTTTCCCTGGAAGAGCATCAAACACCATCACGCGATCTTTCACGTATTCATCCTTTTCGGCAGTATCATTCACTATGCTGCGGTAGTTCTGTACGTGGTACCGTATCAGGTCGCGATGTAACTGAGCCCCTGGATGAACCAGAATATTAAGATCGGAAACTGCGGATTTGGGCGTACCAAACGGCCGGAATATGTGGCTTTGTTCCCGGTCGTTGAGATCCAGCACACATTCTATGACCCGCCGCAACTTAAGACGCTCGAGAATTGGAGGTCTGCCGTTCCCGACGACTTCGAATTTACTCTCAAGGCGTGGCAGATGATCACCCACGAAGCTAGCAGCCCAACATATCGTCGATTAAAAAGGCCGCTTACGGAAAAGGAAACAGCAGAGGCAGGTTTCTTTCGGCCAACCGAAACCGTCCAGAATGCGTGGGAGATCACTCTTGCATCCGCCCGGGCCCTTAAAGCTAAAACTGTGCTGTTTCAATGTCCTGCTCGCTTTCAACCGCTGCCTGAGAATATCCTCGATATGATCAGCTTTTTCTCCAATATTGAGCGAGGCGGATTAAATTTAGCATGGGAACTGCGGGGTAAATTATGGGACGACAGCGTCGTAAAAGATCTGTGCCTAAAGCTCGATCTGTGGCATTGTGTCGATCCGTTTTCGCACCCCACCGTTACCCCCGATAAATGCTATTACCGGTTGCATGGCACGCCGCGATGGAGATACACGTACGAGGAGGGTGAATTAATTGAGCTCGCGACACTTTTGCCGTCTGAGCGATCGTCATATGTCTTTTTCAACAACATAACGATGAAGAATGACGCTCTGAGATTTCAGAACATCGTTCGCGATCAACAAGTAAACTTGTAACCCATTCCATGAACGGTGTGAATATACTGCGGATGTCTCGGATTTTCCTCGAGCTTTTGCCGCAGCCACGCGACGTGCACATCGACCGTTCGGGTCGTAGGCATCGCATCATATCCCCAGACAGCATCAAGCAGTTGATCGCGCGAATGAACTTCGCCGCGATTTTCGATCAAGTATTGCAGAAGTTTGAACTCCATTGCTGATAGGTCGACCGGGTTGCTTTCCTTAGTAACTTCAGCCCGTCTGAAATCGATCGTCACATCGCCAAATCTAAATGCGGCGGCGGTAGTGCCATTCGCATGATGAGGCGAGCGGCGGAGTAGGGCTTCGACCCGCGCCAGTAACTCGATCACTTCAAATGGTTTGGTTAGGTAATCGTCAGCACCCAGTTTAAGCCCGAGCACCTTGTCTATGGTCTCTCCTTTGGCCGTTAGCATCAGGATCGGCGTGGTCACGCCCTTTTGCCTGAGGTCTCGGCAGATGTCATAGCCGTTCTTATTTGGGAGCATGACATCGAGGATTATGAGGTCAAACTTTTCGCTGACCGCGAGGTCAAATCCTTGCCTGCCATCTCCCGCCGAGGTTACATCAAACCCCTCGCTCGTCAGACGGTCGGTGAGCGTCAAGATAAGGCCTTTTTCATCTTCGACCAAAAGGATCTTCATAACGAAATTTCACTACAGAGGCACGTAGAGTACAGAGTTTTACTATCCAGCTGATGATCAACTAACCCAACAATTCTCACTGCCGACCATAAATGCACTTTTGATCTCTGTAATCTCCGTGTCTCTTTGGTGAATCTATTTTTGCGGCAATTCGATCGTGAACTTGCTTCCCTTTCCGATTTCACTCCTTGCATACACGCGTCCGCCGTGGGCTTCGGCGATCTGTTTTACGAGAGAAAGGCCGAGTCCGTTCCCATGTATTTGGGCATCGACAACATCCCTGGAACGGTAAAAAGGCTCGAATATCCGGGCAAGCTCTCGTTCTGAAATGCCAATACCGCGATCTTCGACGGACAACTTAACAGTTCCGCCACCGTTTACTGCCGAGACCTTCAACCAGTTCGAACCGTTACCGTACTTGACCGAATTAACGATCAGATTTTGAATAGCTCCGCTCAAAGCCGCGCGATCCGCCTTAACATTAGAAAGCGTATCCGGAAGGTCCGTTTCGAGTTGGATCCCTTTACCATCGATCAGTGGACGGCACTCTCCGATAGCATCTCCGATGAGATCCGCGATGTTCGTATCAACGAAATTGTATTGCTTTCGGCCGGAATTGGCGCCGGCGAAATCGAGTATCTGCTCGACCATACCGGTCAGCTTTTTGCCCTCGCCTTTGATGAGTTCACCATACCGTGCAACCTGAGTGTCCTCTTTTGCGACTCCGTCCGCCAGATTTTCGCCGGCCGAATAGATCACCGCTAGCGGGGTTCGAAATTCGTGAGATACAGACGACACAAAATCCACCTGCCGCTGTGCGAGTTGTCTCGCTCTCTGGGTTGAAATAATGATCGCGGCGATCGCAGCCGCAAGTAAGAAAAGAATGCCAAACCCAATAGCGAGGTTCCGCCTTAGAGTATTGGATATGAATGTATCTATGGAACCCGACGAATGCTGCACAAGCAAAGTCCACGGGCCGTTCGCGGCGGTTGCGTTGGAGGTGGTCGCGGTAAAGACCGAGGTACGTGGTTTCGCATCCTTCTTGATCTCGATCTTGACCGTGCCTTGCTTTTCATCCGGTTGCACATGTTCAAAAGTGTGGCTCTCAACTCGCGAACTAACGCGTACGTCCTGCAGTTTCACCCCTTCGACGGTACGCATAAGGTCTTTGTTACCGTAGAAAATGAAATTGTCCGGCGACATTCTCATCAAAGGGGCCGAGGCGTCGCCAGTTTCGCCGTTAATGCCTTGAAAGACGTTCTTGCCGTCGCCATCGACAACCGCAGCCAGAAATTCTCCATCGCCAAAGTACTTCGCAGCAAGATCCGGCAAGATCTTTTCTTTGATCGTAGGCCCATCGAGGCGTATGACAAGATAGCCAAATTTCGGCGGCATAGTCATTTCTTTCGAAAGGATCGGCGCAGCCGGTGAGGGAGTCCGCAGCATTATCTGGGCGACCTTTTGGCCGGCGTCATGGATCGGAAGCACCAGCGTGTATGAGTCGTCATAGACGGGTTTGAAAGTCTTATCGTCAGTGAATCGTTTTTGAAGGTCAGATAACTCCTCGGTCACTTCGACCGTTGCGAACGACCGCCTATCCTTGTCATACCGCAGAGGCGCGGACCCATTTCTCGCTTCAAAGAAATAAAAATCTCGGATCAGATCGGGATATGATGTCTTCTCTTTCCAGAAATCGTATCTTTCGTTGAATGCTGTCCAATCTTTTGCCTTCCAGGTTTCCGGATCGGTCTGGAAATTGAAATATGCGTTTTGGATCTCGCGGTTAAAATCCATCGCAAAGCGGTCGGCCTGGTCCTGAACTTGTTTGCGAGCCTTTTCCCCATCAGACGCGCTTATCCGGGAAAGCCAACCGTATTGTAATAGGCCGAGAGCTGTCAGCAGCACCGCCAGCCCACCGATCAAGAAAATTGTCGTCCACGAAAACCTCACAGTTGAATTATGCAACTAACCTTAAACGACAAACAATGGACTTTTCGCACATTTTACATTTTTAACAAATTCTTTGCTTCGTCTTAATCACACGTGCAAAGTCGCGTAATATGATTCAAAATGTCGAACGAGCAGTTTGTGGTCAGCTTTTGATGAATGCAATTTTACTTCGTTCGGAAAACTAAATTTTCTGGAGGCTATTTATGAAAAGATTTATCGTAACAATTTTGAGCGTTGCAGTGTTCTTTGTCGGCTTGGGGGCACTCGTCGAAAAGGCAGGTGCAAAATTTAAGTCGGATGAGAAAGCCCTTGATCTGGTTCGGAAGGCACGCGTCGCGATCGGCGGTGATGCCGCACTCGCCAATGTGCAAAGCCTGCGTATTGTAGGCCAGACGACACGCAACATTAAAGTTGACGGTGTTGACCGTGCCGAAACCGGCGAGACCGAGATCGCACTCCAATTGCCTGACAAGGTGATGAGAATGATGAAGATCGGTAAAGACGATGGCAGTGGAACCGCCGAAAAGATCATCAATAAACAGGTTGATGTTGTCGTCATGGGGGACGGCGCACAGAAAGTGACCGTTGATGCCGGCGCTACCGGCAGCGGCATTAAAAAGATCGTTATCAAGAAGGACGACGGAACTGAACAGGTATATTCAGGCGCAGATGCCGACAGGATCATCGCAGCCGACGGCGGCCAGGCAGGCGACAATGTCAAAAAGATAATTATCAAGAAGCCGAACGGCAGCGTGCAGGAATTGACTGGCCCCGAAGCTGACAAAGTGATCATTCGTGCTATGCCCGGCGACAAAGCGACGTGGACCGCCGAAAGCGGAAAGACGATGAATGTCGATGGCCATCAGGTCATGATGCGTCACGGCGGCGACCATGCGGGTATGAAGCAGAACGAGCTTCTTCGCCTCACGCTCGGCTTGCTACTGACCGCTCCACAGGGAATGGACGTCAGCTACACTTTTGGCGGCGAAAGCTCGGTCGACGGAACGGCTTGCAATATCGTTAACGCCGAATTTGCAGGTTCGACTTACAGGATATATCTCGGCCAAACGTCAAACCTACCGGTCATGATGACCTACAAAGGAATGCCGATGCCAAAGATCATGACCTTTACCACTAAGGATGACAAAGCGGGTGCGGAAGCCGGCAAGAATATGGTTTTCACGCACAAGGTCGAAGGCAAGCCTCTCGAAATGGTCGAATACAATGTCAAATTCTCAGACTATCGTTCGGTTGGCGGCGTGCAGCTTCCATTCAAATGGACTCAAACCGTCGGCGGAAATGCTGATGAAGTTTTTGACGTTACCAACTACGAAGTAAACCCCGCCAACATTGCTGATAAATTTAAGGATCAGAGAGTTATGATCAGGACTGCAAAGCCTGACGGCAAATAGTAGGAATTCACCACATAATCACTGAGGGCACGGAGTAAGGCATATTGCTAACTCTGTGCCCTCGGTGTCTCTGTGCTGAGTTTTTCGATAAGCACTGGAACGAGTAATTTCGAGGCATCTATCGCTCCTTTGATATGCCGCTGATGGGTAAAATGTCCTGCAACATAAACACCGGGGACGTTTGTTTCAAATGTCTCGGGATCATAAACCGGCACTTCGCCGCCTTTCCCTTGTTCGGTCTCGACACCTAGGTCTTTTAGCATCGTCAGGTCGGCATCCGAGCCGATCAGCACAAACACCACATCATTTGGCAGCACAACACGGTCGCCGTTCTCATTTTCCAGCTCGACCTCTCCTTCGCGGATCTCGATGACTTCGCCGAGAAAAAACAGGTTTAGACAGTGTTCCTTTAGCTCATTTTCAAGCGGCTCTTTTACCCAGTATTTGATACAGCCCTGCTTCGGATCGGTGTTTTCCCAGTCGTCTCGAAATATCGCGAGCGTCGTCTCGGCTCCTTCCTGGGCAAGAAACAAAGCCGCTTCGCCAGCCGAATTGCCGCCGCCCACGATCAACGCATGCTTTTTGACCCACGGATAAGTCTCGCGAAATGTGTCGTGAACTTTCGGCAGATCTTCGCCAGGGACATTCAGTTTTCGGGGATGGTCCATCGCTCCGATGGCAAAGAGGACGTTTTTCGCCTGATATGATCCCTTGTCGGTTGTGATAACAAAACTCCCCTCCTTTCGAAGGACGGGAGTCGCCTTTTCGGCGACGGGGTGGTTCTCTGCGTTTCCCTGCATTACCTCTGCCGCTACCGACAGGACCATCTCTTCCGTATGAATATTCAGATCATGTTCAAGCACAAACCGCACATAGTACGACAGCAATTCCTCGCGCGTAGGCTTTTCACGGGCCGGCTTCAGCCCGCCGGGAACTATCTCAAGTTCATTTATGGTGGAGAAAACGGTCAGACCGACCGGGTAGTTATAAACCGTATTACCCAGTAGCCCTTTTTCGACAACCAGATAGCTTATGCCGTTCTGTTTTGCTTCGTAAGCCGCCGTTATGCCCGCCGGGCCCGCTCCGATGATAATGAGGTCAAACATTTTCGAGTTTCTTTAATTCTTCAGTAAATTTCTCGATCTGAATGTTCGTCGTCGCTATGACCCGCTTTGATTCGAGGTACTTTTCCCATTCACTAGTTGCGGTCAATGCTTTCAGCACATCCTCATCCAGGGCATGCGACATCACGACAAGCAGATCGCTAAGCGCTTCGTGACCGTCGAGAAGCGACTGGATAATAGTGTACGCGAGCTTCGCGTTGGGCAGATCGATGTCTAATTGTTCCATATTGAGTTCGGCGAAATTTATTTTACGCGATGAACGGCAGATCGGTAACCGTGACAGTGAGGTCGCCCGCCTTGAGTTCGGTTCCGGCCGAAAGGTGCTCGTAACGAACAAACCCAAGTGCGATCTGCTTGCCGAGTTTTGGCGAATAAGTCACTGTAGTTATTCGTCCGGCGTTCTTACCTTCGGCAGTAAACAATTCGGCGTCGGCAAGCTGGCCGCTCGCTAAAGCAGGCGGTTCGGACAAAAACAAGCCTGTCAGCCTTTTTGCAACATGCCCTCGAAAATGTATGCGAGCAATTATTTCCTGGCCGATGTAACAGCCCTTGTTATACGAGATCAGACCGTCAAGACCGAGTTCGGGGACAATGGTCGTTTCGTCCATATCAACGCCGTATTTTGGCGTGCCGGATTCGATGCGGAGTGTTTCGTAAAGTTCATCGGATATCTCAACCGCTGCGGCAGTTGTAAAGTTTTTAAGTGCCGCACCCGCTTCTTCGTTAGGAATCACCAACGTCAGAGAACCTCCCCGTCCGCGAAACGCGCCCACCCCTCTTTCGTAAGGAGGGGGGCTTGCAGCCACCCCAAACACTTCAAAATATCTATGTTGTTGGGACAGATCATCAACAAAAAAATCTCCCGCAAACGTAAACCGAAACAAATTCTGAAAAACCTTGTCCCGCGTGGGTTCTTCTGTCTCAAAAAGAAAACGTTCCCCCTGCCTTAGTACTCGAACGACGGCCAACAAACGCCCTTGCGCGTTCGGAAACGCGGCCAGCATCTGTCCACCGTCCGCAAGCGTTTTCATGTCATTCGAAATGAGGCCATCGAGGAATTGAACTGCTTCCTTTCCCCAAACGGCGATCACGCCGCGTTTTTGTTCATTAAATCCCAAGCCACCGGAGCGGATGTGATCGTATGCTTTTTGAGATTCTTCGTTCATTCTTTAGCAACCGTTTTTGTTACAATACACTTTTACTTTATTACGTCAGACGCGGATTTACATAATGAGTCAATTATCAGAAGTCACAGTATTAGAATCTCTCAAGCAGATCATCGACCCGGATCTCAAAAAGGACATCGTTTCGCTGGGGTTTATTCATAATCTTGAGGTCAGCGGCGGCGATGTGTCATTTAAGATCATGCTGACCACGCCAGCCTGCCCGGTTAAAGAGCAGATGGAGACTCAAGCGAATGAGATAGTCAGCGGGTTAGAAGGCGTGACGTCGGTCAAAGTCACAATGGATGCCGAGGTGCCGCAAGGACGCGGGCTGTCAAACAATCTGACCATCGAGGGCGTCAAAAATATCATTGCCGTATCAAGCGGCAAAGGCGGTGTCGGCAAATCGACAGTCGCTGTCAACCTCGCGGTTTCTCTTGCTAGGAATGGTGCAAAGGTTGGCATTATGGACGCCGACGTTTACGGCCCAAATGTGCCGATGATGCTCGGAACCGGCTACGGCCAGCCCGACGTTGTTGACGGAAAGCTAAAGCCGATCGAAGCCCATGGCGTTAAAATGATCTCGATGGCGGTGCTAGTGCCGCCCGACAAACCGATGATCCTTCGCGGCCCGATGCTGCACGGCGTCGTTCGTCAGTTTTTGTCAGACGTAAATTGGGGCGAGCTCGATTATCTGATAGTCGATATGCCGCCGGGAACGGGCGATGTTCAGCTTTCGCTTGCTCAGCTCGTGCCGGTGCAAGGTGCCGTTTTGGTGACCACCCCGCAGGAAGTTTCACTCTCTGACGTCCGCCGTGCGGTCAAGATGTTTGAGCAGGTCAATGTCCCCGTGCTCGGAGTGATCGAAAATATGTCGTATTTTATCGCACCTGACACGGGTAACAAGTACGAAATATTTGGACGTGGCGGCGGTCAAAGCCTTTGCGAAGAATACGGCCTCAATTTCTTGGGCGAGATCCCGCTCGGAATGGAAGTCCGCGAAGGGGGCGACAAAGGCGTTCCGGTTGTTGTTTCCGCCCCCGATTCGCCTCAGGCTTCGGCATTTCGCAAAGTTGCTGAGGAAGTCGCTCGCCAAGTGTCCATCGAGGCAATGAAGCCGGAGCTTACGATACTTACACGTAACAGTGCATGATACGCGAATACCTTGGAAAAAAAGCCGCCGAAACACTCGATCGTACAAAATTTGGCAATACGAGGGTTGGCAAGATATCTACCACGGTCCTCGACGATGCAAGGCTCGAGGATATTGGTAGCGATGGCTTAATCTCAATCGGTGAAAGCCTGAATAATCCCTATTTGCATTATAGGGCGTTCTATTTTGCGATCGCGGTCAATCTAATTTCGTGGCTTTCTGTCTTTTTGATTCCATCCGTCGTCTCAAAACTCGTTCTCGCATTCGGGCTGATCTTTTCAAAAGGAGCAGTTCTTTTGCTAGCGCCAGCTCTGGGTTTTACGATTATGGGTGCCTATTCCCTGCTGAGACTGTGGTTTCCCGAAAGAAATTATGTCCCCGATGATGGAGCTGTCATGCAGAGTTACGGACTTCAGTCGGAATCGTTGCTTACGTGGAAGCTTTGGGTCGTTTCATGCGGGATGGGCGGAATAAATGCGGCATTGCTGGTTTTCACCTATTTTGCGATGATAGGCGAGTGACTATTTTGTAACGGTCGAGGGTCGGTAGCGCTTGTAATTTGCACCAAACCCCAGTAATATTTATTTTAATGTAAGGATTCGCTTTGGCGGATCCGCATTCTTTAGGAGAACAAATTTTATGTCAGCAGTTGCAGCACCAACCGTAGAATTGACCGTAACCGACCCGGCCATTGCCGAGATCAAACGTTTTTTGGCGGACGAGGATGATCTGCCGGAAACCGCGGGCCTTCGCGTTCGCGTAGTCCCGGGCGGATGTTCCGGGTTTCAGTACAGCCTGAACATCGAGGAAGAATCGAAAACCGGCGATTTCATCATGGACAAAGCCGGCATCAGGCTGTTTGTCGATATGTTTTCAGCACAGTATTTGAACGGAATTACGATCGACCATACGACTAATATGATGGGCTCGGGGTTCACATTCGATAACCCGAATGCTACCGGCGGCTGCGGCTGCGGAACGTCGTTCTCGGCTTAATTTCCATCATATTTGGGGCGAAACGCCGCGGTTACTTTCGAGGCTCGAAATTATTTTCGAGCCTTTTTCTTGTTTTGTTGGAAGGCGGCGATGATTCGGTGTGTCTTGAAATACACAAGGACAACTCGGAAGGTGAAAGGCGATAGTTTAAGCGGCGGGACAAACTAAAAGCCACCAGCGAAAGCGGGTGGCTTGCCTACTTTTGCGACCTCCATCATTGCCGCAACATATCTGCGACCTATAACAAAACCCGCCTGTTTGCATTCATTTCTCTTATAGTTCATAATTAGCACCTAGTTAGTTTCGAAATATCAATAAGGGTTACAATTTGAGTAGGGTTTGACTGATTCTTGGATTTTCGGGAATTGATCGTGTGTTAGATATCTTTAAATAATAGGTGAGCAGATCACCGCCCTCTCAAAGGTTTCCCTGCCTGACATAAAAATAATTGGAGATTTGATTTGATAGATTTAAAAAAGACATTGTTTCTTTCGGTTTGCGCAATCGTCGTTGCCGTAGGTTTTACAGGCACAGTTACAGCCCAGACGCGGGAAAGAGTGGTCAAACCGACATCGAGCCAGCCCACAAATATGCCGAAGGCCGTTGTCACCCAACCGACAGACAGGACCCGGACGACAACATCGTCGCGGCCGACGCTCACAAATGACATTGTCGTCGTTCGTCAAGATCCGGCGTTCGAGCCCGCATTGGTAAAGAAGACAAGCTCGTCATCAGCCATGAACTCGGTTGCCGCGATGGCTGCAGCCGGACGCACAGTTTACAACACGTCGACTAGCCTACGCCTTGACCAGGCGATCAAAGATCGCTATGGCATCCGTTATGTTTACGGGACGGCGGGGCCGTATACCTATGATTGTTCAGGGTTTGTATGGGCTGCGTTTACGGAGGCAGGCCTGCCGTTTACCCGCGTGAGCGCACGCACACTTTGGTCGCAATCAGAGCCGGTTTACGGCGATGACCGTTTCAAATTCGGCACATTGATCTTTCTAAACGGCCTCGGCCACATGGGTATCGTTGCCGATGAGAATGGCTTTTATCACGCCTCATCGAGCAAAGGCATTACATACTCGCCTTTCAAAGGTTATTGGGAAAGCCGCATTGTCGGGTTCCGCAAACTGAAGTCGGACCTACAGACTTCAGAAAGATAAGAAATCCTAAGTAAATCAAAAAAAGCCCGGAATTCAAGTTTGAACTCCGGGCTTTTTCTTTTCTTCCTGATCTGCTATCCGAGAAAACCCGGCCTTGGCTGCGGGTCTTTACATTCGTAAATAACTGCGATCTTGTCGATCGAAACATAAGCGACCTCGCCGTCCTCATCCCGAAGGTACAAAACACCCGATTTAACGTCCACAACGTCCCCGCGAAAGGCGGCGTTCGTTCCACATGTGACATCGATCTTTTTGCCCAATAATTGCTTAAGTAGTTCTTCCATGATCTGTAATTACAGCCGGCTGTTCATTGCCGCCGTCCGGCTCGCCAAAGCCCAACGGCTCGTCTTTGTGCCGTTCCCGTTTGAAACAGACACCGCTTTTTGTGATTTTGAATACGCAAGTGCCGCCGCTATGACCACCATATCCAGACCGGTTTCATCGATCTCAGTCGCCTTTTTTCGTTCGTTAAAACGCGGGATAAAGCCGGTGTCCAAATTCCCCGCAACAAACTCTTCATCCTCCATCACCTCGCGGAAAAATGGCAGCGTCGTCTTGATACCACTGACCTCGTATTCCAATAGTGCCCGCCGCATCCGGCCGATCGCTTCCGCCCGATCGCGGCCATAGACCGCGAGCTTCGATATCATCGGGTCATAATAGATCGACACCTCGCAGCCTTCATAGACGCCGCCGTCGTCGCGAACGCCCGGCCCCTGCGGCACTCGCAGCCGGGTAATCCTTCCTGGCGACGGCATAAAATTGGCATCCGGGTCCTCGGCATAAACGCGGCACTCGATCGCATGCCCGTGGATGCGGATATCATCCTGAGTAAATGATAGTTTTTCACCCCAAGCGACATTGATCTGCTCGCGAACGAGGTCGATACCGGTCACAAGTTCAGTCACAGGGTGCTCGACCTGCAATCGGGTATTCATCTCGAGAAAATAAAATGACCGGTCGAGGTCTGAGACGAGAAACTCGACCGTACCCGCGCCGACATAGTTCACCGCTTTAGCGACCTTTACGGCGCATTCTCCCATTTCCTTTCTCAATTCCTTAGAATTGATCGGCGACGGTGCCTCTTCGATCACTTTCTGATGCCGCCGCTGGATCGAACATTCGCGTTCACCTAGATATACATGATTGCCGTGCGTGTCCGAGAAAACCTGTATCTCGATGTGACGCGGTCGGACAACGGCCTTTTCGACATAGACGGCGTCGTCGCCAAAACCCGCGAGAGCCTCAGCCTGTGCATTTTCGAGTGCGGACTTGAGCTCCGATTCCTCAAAAACGAGCCGCATCCCCTTACCGCCGCCTCCAGCCGATGCCTTGAGCATCACGGGATAACCTATCTCGGCCGCGGTCGCCTTTGCCTCGTCAAATGACCGTAATGGTTCCGTCGTCCCCGGAACGATCGGCACGCCGGCTTCGATGGCGATCTTTCGGGCCGACATCTTGCCGCCCAATCCTTCCATGGCCTCTGGCGGCGGGCCGATAAATGTGATGCCGGCTTTCGTCACCTCGCGAACGAAATCCGCATTTTCAGAGAGAAATCCGTAGCCGGGATGGATGGCATCGACACCGGCCGACTTTGCAACTTTGATGATCTTCTCCCACCTGAGATAACTTTCAGCCGAAGGCGGCGGGCCGATATGATACGCCTCATCCGCCATCCTCGCGTGCAGGGCATCTTTGTCCGCTTCAGAATAAACCGCGACCGTCGCGATACCCATTTCGCGGCAAGCCCGTATCACGCGGCAGGCGATCTCTCCTCGATTTGCGATCAATATTTTCTTGAACATTTATTCTACGATCGAATTTCCCTGATTTCGCTGATCATAGCGAATACCTACCTTCGCCCCCGGCGCGTATTTTACAGATTGCCTCCGTTGATCGGCCGTCAGGATATCAGACGACTCAAAATCAACACCGTTCAACGTATAGGAGTAGAATACGACCTCTTCGCCGGCTGCATTGATCTCGCTGTCGATAATTACGCCGTCTGTGATACGGCCATTCGACAAAAGGAACCGCCGCCGGGCTTCCGGGTTGGCTGCCTTTCGGCCCAAAAGTCTGTCAATAATTCCCATTTCTAATCCAGCTCGAGCGGGGGCTTGTCGTATTTCGCCCTCAGTTTATTTATCGCCGAGAGAACGGCCGGGCGTTTGATGATCCTCGCTTCAAGCGGCCTTTTTCCCGGTATATCAAGAAATATGAGCCCTAGAAGAATGGTCAATATACCCTGGCCCGGCACACCCGGCAGCGATAGTATGATACCCAATATCACCAAAAAAACACCGGCAATATTTTTCGCGATCACTGCGCCCCAACGGACCAGCCATGGGCTATCAGGCAGGAAATCTCTTTCGTGATGCTCGCTAAAATAATGAGGCGGCACCTTTACCATCACTATGGCGATCGCGGCAAAGCTGACAGTTAGTGACAAAAGAAACAGCCCAACCCCGACGAGGACGTTCGTAAGTGTCAGTGATTCCCAAAAACTATAAAGCCAGTTCATTCGCCGCCTTGTTCGAGTCTGTCCATTTCCATTAACTTTCCCCGAATAAATATCATTCGTTGGATAAGCGTCCAAACGGAACCGATGGCAAGAACCCATAAAACCTGCGGCATTCGGTTCCCAAAGAAATTCGTCGAGTTCCAATCCCATGTCGATAGGGCACCAATGATAAGAAGCACCACACGCTCGGGCCGCTGCAAAAATCCCACATTTGCCTTAACGCCTAACCCCTCGCTGCGGGCTGTCGTATAACTTACGAGCACGGACGCGATCATTCCGACACCCGCAAGTATCACGTTAACCACCGAATGTTCTGGCGTCTTTCTCGAATAAAAAACAAGAATACCGAGAAATGCCCCCATGTCGGATAGCCGGTCGAGTGTCGAATCAAGAAACCCACCGTACTTGGTCACCCGTCCGCTCAAACGGGCGACGTTTCCGTCGAGCATGTCGAAAAGATTTGCGACGATCAAAACGATACCTGCCCAAAAGAACTCGCCAAATCCGAACAGGACACCGCACGCAAGATTAATGATCAAACCAATGAGTGTAAGAACGTTTGGAGGAATCCCGGCAGACGCAAGTGCACGGACCATCGCGTTAATGATCCTCATTGCTCCCCTTCCTATGCTCGCTCCAAACATATGACTGTGGTCAGTGTTCAGTTGGTCAGAGATCGGCTTAAAAAAGCGATGACTGGTCACCGACGGTCAATTACTAATCTTCCTTATCGTGAACCGTCCTCAACCGGCTGATCTCAAAACTTCGAAAACCCGTCGGTGTCTTTACCTTTACTTCGTCACCTTCTTCCTTGCCCATCAATGCCTGTCCGATCGGCGAGACTGTCGAGATCAGCCCCTTTTCCGGGTCACTTTCCTCGGACGTTACAAGTCTATAAGTGACCTTCTCCTCTTTTTCAAGGTCAAACAACACGACTGTCGAACCATAGGCCGCTCTGTCCGTAGGGATCTTCGAGAGATCGATCGAGTCGACCTCCATCATTCTCTGGTGGAGCTGACTGATCCGCGCCTGCACCATCGATTGGCGCTCTTTAGCAGCCTTATATTCTGCATTTTCCTTAAGGTCCCCAAATTCCCTCGCATGCTGGATGTCTTTCGGCAACTTAAAATGCAATTCGTGCTCGAGAACGTCGAGTTCAGCCTGAAGTTTTTTCTTTATATCTTGCATATCGCTATTCGAAAGTTAAATGATGCCTTCCCGATGTCATCACCGACCGTGAAGAGTAATCTATGGGTTCAGCAAGTTTTGATTCTTTGGGTGCTGCAAAGGAAATGCCTATATCTCTAGCAGTACGAACTAGTTGACCGTCAGCTTGAACATTTTTGATATTGGTACAAGCTTCATCCAGTGGTACGGTCACGACGGTCCCTGCCTGCAGTGCGACCATTTTGCCGGTCTCTCCATTTGCAAGAGCCCTTACGGCACAGGCCCCAAAATTGGTGCCCAACATCCGGTCAAACGCATTCGGGCTGCCGCCTCGCTGAAGGTGGCCGAGAACAACACAACGTGATTCCTTACCGGTCATCAATTCGACCTGGCGTCTGACATATTCACCTACACCGCCGAGACGTAAACCTTTTGTATCCTGATACATCTCAGCTTTTCCGACCTCGACCGCTCCCTCTGCGACAACAATATTCGTAAATCTCGATCCGCTATTCTCTCTAGCCTGTACCTTTCTGACGATCGATTCGAATGAGAAAGGGATCTCAGGTATCAAGATAATATCGGCACTACCCGCAAGCCCCGCGTGAAGTGCGATCCATCCGGTGTTCCGGCCCATAACCTCAAGTATCATCACACGATCGTGCGATGCCGCTGTAGTGTGAAGGCGGTCGAGTGCCTCGGTCGCTATATCGATCGCGGTCATAAAACCGAATGTGAGTTCGGTTGCCGCCAGATCATTGTCGATCGTTTTCGGAACACCGATGATCGGAAACCCGCGTTTGTGAAATTGCTCGGCGATGCCAAGCGTGCCCTCGCCGCCGAGCACGATCAACGCTTCGATACCGAGAATATCAAGGTTTGCCAGTGCCTCGCCGATCGGCATTTCAGGGTAATGCGGTTTTCCGTCAACCAGTTTTACAAAGCTGCCCTTATTACGAGTGCCGAGGATCGTTCCTCCACGAGGCAATATGCCGCTAACGCTCTTCGTCGTGAGCTTTACGGTATGTGTTTCGCCGAGAATTCCCTCAAAACTATCTTCTATACCGATACAGCTCATGCCGTATTCGCCGATCGCAGTTCTAACAACTGCTCTAATTGCTGCGTTTAACCCGGGTGCATCCCCCCCGCCGGTTAATATCCCTATTTGCTTATACATAGAAAAACAATGCGCAAAGTAAAGAGCTATTTTACTCTACGCACATTATAATTGCGAAGCCTTGCCGCTTTGCAGAGGCTTTAATTGAAATTCCGATTCTGGGTAAATGCAGCCGCACGTTCGCCGGCTTGGGGCATCGATTCGATAGCTTTCAATATCTGCGGGTCGATCTCGAGCAACACCTGGATCCCGGCTTCGGTCGAGTAATTTGCCGTTGCAAGTTCTTCGCGAAGTCGTGTTTTTGCCCACTCAGCCTGTGTCCCGATATTATCTGCAGTCAAACCGTTGCCTTTGTCAGCTGCGGTGAACGCCCGAAACGCTTCATAGATCTTGTCAGTGACGGTAAATTCATTAGGCTGAAGGGTCTGTTTGAAGCTTTGTTTATCGACCTTATAATTCTCGAGCCCACTGACCTTGCCGGCTACTAATTGACGAGTAAAGAAAAAGGCGGCTTCGTTGATCCTGGCCCGCAGAGCCGACGGCGTAGCAGCAGGCGCTTTCACATCGGGTTCGATCCCTCGACCGCCGAAAAGAGTGCGGCCGTCCGGCATCGTAACCGGGCTGCCGGCGGGCTTTGGCGAAACGTCTCCCTCGGCTCCCGGCGGAATATCTTCGCCATGTGTGTAGTAATCGTAGATCGAGCCGCTCGAATAATCTCGCTGGAGCGAACGCCCGAAAGGCGTATAGTAACGTGCCGTCGTCAGGGTCAATCCCGTACCGTACGGAAGCCGGAACACCCTCTGCACGAGTCCTTTCCCAAAACTATCACTGCCGACCACGAGCCCGCGGCCATAATCTTGGATCGCACCGGCGACGATCTCTGACGCCGAAGCTGAACCGCCATTTATCATCACCACAAGCGGAAAGGTCTCATTACCTCCGCTATAGGATTTAAGATCACGCGGCGTCGATTTGGCACCCTTTACTGAGACGACCGTCTGGCCGCCCGGAACAAATTTGCTAACAACACCGATGGCTTGTTCAAGAATTCCGCCCGGATTGCCGCGAAGATCAAGGATAAGGCTCTTCATCCCGCGTTTCTTTAGATCAGCTATAGCAATGCCCAATTCTTCGGTTGTCGTCTGTTGAAAGCCGCCGGTCAAACCGACGTAGCCGATGGAGTTCGGTAACATAAAGAAATTGCGGATAGACGGAAGCGGCACTCCGCCGCGAACGATCTCGAAATCGAGCGGTTTGGCCGCCCCGACACGATCGATCTGCACCTGAACCGTGGTGCCGCGTTCACCGCGGACATTTTTTGAGACCTCTGCGCTCGTCCAGTCTTTTGCGTCTTTGCCGCCGACGGTGACAAATTTGTCACCATAACGAATTCCTGCTTTATCGGCTGGGGTGTTGGGGATCACAGATTGGACATAAACGCCGTCGCGATGCTGCAAGATCGAAACTCCGATGCCGTAGAACTGTGATGCCTGCTCTTCGTCGAGCTTTCTCAGTTCCTCGCGAGTAAAGAAGGACGAATGCGGATCGAGTGTCCAGAGCATCGCCTGCATTGAGCTGTCGGAAACCTTTTCATGATCTACGGGCCCGACATAGCTATCGTCGATCACGGCCAAGGCCTCTCGATAATCTGCCAACACAGTTTCGGAAGTTATGCTTCCATCGGCGGAGATCCGAGCCGGCATACGTCCGAAAAGCCCGCCGGCAATTGCCCCGATGGCCACCATCCCAATTACAAAAAGTGCAAATCGTCTATTCATCAGACTAGATCTCGGGAAAACACCAATATATCACATTGCTTCGAGTAGATTCGCGGTCCTATAGAGCAATATTTGATTTACTTTTCGCGGGCAAAAATTTACCATTACATTTTTGCCCTATGAAACCCGACGTATCTATCGTCATACCTGCTTACAACGAGAGCGAACGCCTCGGAGGCCCGCTCACGACGATCCTTGATTTTATCAAAACGAGCGGCACGAATGCCGAATTGATCGTCGTTGACGACGGTTCGTCTGACAACACAGCGGCTTTTGCCACCGAAAAGCTCGCGTCCGAACCCGGCATCCCTTCGTCCGTCATTAGATACGAACAGAACCGCGGTAAAGGTTTCGCCGTTAAGACCGGCTTGCTCACCGCGGCGGCTGACATCGCCATTTTTTCCGACGCTGACCTTTCCACCCCGATCAGCGAGATGTCAAAACTAACGGACCCTATCAGGACCGGCGAGGCAGACGTTACATTTGGCTCACGCGCACTGGATCGAACGCTTATCGGCACCCATCAGCCTTGGCGTCGCGAACAAGGCGGCCGTGTAATGAATCTCATTATTCGCACGATGTCCGGCCTGCCGTTTGCCGACACCCAGTGCGGATTCAAAGCATTCAACATGGGCAAATTCCGCCCGCTGCTCGATTTGATGGCGATCGACCGCTTCGGGTTTGACGTCGAATTTCTTTTCCGGTTCGCTGGAATGACGTCGAGGGGTCGAAGGTCAGCGTATTCCGCGACACCCGCAGGATGATCAGCGAACTCTCGCAGATCCGACGCAATGCTCGACAAGGCATTTATGACCGCAAAACTTAACGTCAACATCGACCACGTTGCTACGATACGAGAGGCCCGAAAAACGATCGAGCCGAGTGTCATTGCTGCGGCTGTTGCCTGCGAACAAGCCGGTGCTGACGGCATCACGGTCCACCTTCGAGGCGACCGGCGCCACATTCAAGACCGCGATATCGAACTACTCCGCGATGTCGTAACGACTTACTTAAACGTCGAAATGGCTGCGATCGACGAGATGGTTGCGATCGCCGAGAGAATAAAGCCGGACGCTGTCTCGCTCGTGCCCGAAAATGCGAACGAGATCACGACCGAAGGCGGACTCGATGTCGCCGGAAATTTTGAAACTGTCAGTTGGGCAGTCGGCAAGCTAAAAGCGGCAGGGATATTCGTCAGCATCTTTATCGATCCCGACACCGCTCAGATCGAAGCAGCGTCTCGTGCCGGGGCACAGCAGGTGGAGCTTTGCACCGCGGAATATGCTGAATTGACGCTCTCCGCCCGTGCCGCCCACGGAGACGGATCATCGAAAGCAGCTGCCGAGATCGAACGCATCGCCGCAGCCGCCGTGCACGCAAAAAGCCTCGGCATGATCGCCGCCGCCGGCCACGGCCTAACCACCCGCAACGTCGCGGCACTCGCCGCGATCCCCGAGATCACCGAATTCAACATCGGCCACCACATCATCTCGCGTGCTGTTTTTATCGGTTTAGATCGGGCAGTAAAAGAGATGATCGATGCCATCTCATAGCGGCCGGGTTCCGGCTTTTTACTTACTCAACTAATTAATGAACAAATTAGCAACTACCATCACGTTTGCGTTGCTCTTTATTGGAACCATCGCCCTGCCGTCATTTAGCCAAAACAACGATGACGACGGTGACGGCATACCTAATTCTGAAGACGCATGTCCCGGCACAAAAGGCACGCGAGCGAACAAAGGCTGTCTCGGCCCGGGCAACAAAGCTGGACAAGGCAAACCGACAGCTGTTCCAAAAAGCACCGCTACGCCTACGCAAAAGCCGACTCCCGTTGTCGTTCCGATAGCTTCGCCGACTCCTACCGCAACGTCAAAACCAACTCCAACTAAGACGTTGACTCCGGCGCCAAATAATCAGTTGTCGGATTGCCGCTACATCATTGATGATCCGGGATGTAACAAATTCTTTGGAATGCCGAAATCAAAGATAACGTCGGATTTTGGTATCGGCAATAAATACGGGAGCTATACCGATATTGGCATCTTCTTTTATCTGAATGGCTTAGACGATAAAGAGGTAGTTGACGAGATTACGTTTTATGGCACTTCCGGCGAAGATTCAGAATATTTTAAGCCCTATTTTGGTCAACCTTCCAAAAGCCTTGACTGGAATTCAACAGTGGAAGAAGTGACCCGCTTATACGGAGAGCCGACAAGCCGTTGGCAACATGCTGACAAGCCTCAATCCTCGCTTCGTTATGATGATTCGCTTCGCTTGGTATTTGAGAATAACAAACTTGTCAAGATCGTTTTGAGAGACCCAAGAGCCGATGCGAGATATTTGGCGAGAAGAGTGGCGGAATCAGAAAAAGAAGCGAGGGAAAGTCAGCTAAAGGAACCTCAAACGAAAGCCAAAAGCGAAGCAACCCAAATGCAGGCTGATTACGAAACGTTGCTCGACACGATCGAAAGATATAACGCGGAAGGAATGCGAATCGTCAACTCCGAAAGGTTGGCGATCGCTGCGGGAGGTATGTTTAAGGCTGCTGTGGAGAAAAAATTGGATAGAGTTAAGGCAAATATGGATAGCTCGATCGATTCGTTTGCCAAAAAATACGGTGCAAAGATCCCCGCTTGGATGATCAAAGGAATTCAGGCAAAAAGGGCTGGTCAATAGACAAATATATCTAGAGATCAGCCCTCGTATTTCCTATCCTATTTCGCCGCCGCTGCTCCCGTCACGGTAAACTTCATATCCTGCGAAGTCTGCGACAGCTTGCGGTCGTTCGCGTTGAACGCCTCAACTTTGGCAGTGTAGTTGCCCGGTGCCAAAGGCTTATCCAGGCTGGCTGATGTGCCGTCAACACGTTTGTTGATGTAATCGTAGTTGGTTTCCGCTCCGCTGGAGCTGTTGGCGTGGATGCTGTATTTGTAATAGGCGGCATCCGGATATGCGTCCCACTTGACCTCGATTCCCGCACCAGCGACCTTTGAACCGGCTTTTGGATTTACGAGCTTTAGATCGTTCTTAAAAAGGTGCGTGTCAGGAGCAAAATAGGTTTTTCCGTCCTCGATGTTGTACTTTGCGGCCGAGATAATGCCCGACGTCGCAAACACATAATATGGCGTGTCAAAAACCCGCACGGTCAACCCTTCGTACAATCCGGGCGGCACGTCCTTTATCAGGTATTCACCCGCGTCGTCGGTCTTGGCGGTAAACGTCTCGCCGCCGCAGCCGTTCATATACTGGCTAAATTTCGTGCAAAGCTTTACCTCGACGCCCACCGCAGGCTTTTCGTTAAAAAACGCCTTGCCCTGAACATTCGCTTTCCCCGCAGCCGGCTTATCCTTTTCGACCCCCGTACCCGACGGTATCGTGCCGTCTTTGTTAGGCTGCACAGCCTCTTTATTCGCCTTAGCCGTTCCACTGCTGTTATCAGCCTGGCCCCCTTTTGCACCGCAACCGCCCGCGATAAACGAAACCATCACCAGTGCCACACACGTTAACTTAAATACTATCGACATAGATCATTTGCTCCCTGAAACTAAAAAATAGGCGAAACGCCCCGCCGTAATTCTAAGAATTATAGGTTTGAACGGATGCGGCTCAAAACTCTTGCATTCTAAAGTTATAGCGGAACTTTCGGAACTAGCTGCGTTATGATCAAAAATTGTTGCGGCGCGAACTAAACAAACCACGGAACGAACTGAACCCGCTCTTCGCTCATCTGATGTAACGCCGTGCTGGTTTTTGCCGTTTGTTTGCTAAAGAACAGCTTTCAAGGCTTGGCCGGTGTGCGACTTTTTAACTCGCGCGACTTCTTCGGGTGTGCCGGTCGCGACTATTTTGCCTCCGCCGGAGCCGCCTTCGGGGCCGAGGTCGATGATGTAGTCGGCGGATTTGATGACATCGAGGTTGTGTTCGATGACGATGACGGTGTTGCCGGTGTCGACGAGTTTTTGCAGGACGTCGAGCAGTTTGTGAACGTCGGCGAAATGGAGGCCGGTCGTCGGTTCGTCGAGGATGTAGATGGTTTTGCCGGTCGCACGTTTGCTCAATTCTTTGGCGAGCTTGATGCGTTGAGCCTCGCCGCCGGAGAGCGTTGTGGACGACTGGCCGATCTTAATGTAGCCGAGGCCGACATCGAGCAGCGTTTCGAGGACCTTTCTGATCGACGGAATGTTTTCGAGCAGCGGCAGAGCGTCTTCGATGGTCGTGTCGAGCATGTCCGCGATCGAGAGGCCTTTGAATTTGACCGCGAGCGTTTCGCGATTGTAACGGTGCCCGCGGCACACGTCGCAGGTAACGTAAACGTCAGGCAGAAAATTCATCTCGATGCGTTTCATACCGCCGCCTTCGCACGCCTCGCAACGGCCCCCTTTTACGTTGAACGAAAACCTGCCGGATTTGTAGCCGCGAGTGCGAGATTCGGGGAGCATCGCGTACAGCTCTCTCAATGGCGTGAAAAGACCGGTGAACGTCGCCGGATTAGAACGCGGCGTGCGGCCGATCGGTTTTTGGTCGATCTCGATGATCTTGTCCACCAGATCTAGTCCTTCGATACTGTCGTGGGCGAGCGGTTCGCCGCCGACTGTTGACTTATAGACGTGTTTATAGAGAGCAGGATAGAGGATCTCTTCGACCAGTGTCGATTTGCCGGAGCCCGAAACACCGGTGACGACGGTCAACAGCCCGAGCGGAAACTCGGCATCGATATTCTTGAGATTATAGGCACGAGCTCCCTTGACCTTGATCCGATGTCCGTTTGGCAGGCGGCGGAGATCGGGCACCTCGATACTTAGCTCGCCGCTCATATACCTTCCGGTAAGCGATGCCTTGTTCGCTTTTATTTCCTTGGGCGTTCCGGTCGCGACGACCTCGCCGCCATGTGTTCCTGCCAGCGGTCCGAGATCGATCACATATTCCGCGTGTTCGATCGTCTCTTCGTCATGCTCGACGACGAGAACCGTATTCCCGAGGTCGCGAAGTGTATGCAGGGTTTCCAGCAGACGTTGATTATCACGCGGATGCAGCCCGATCGACGGTTCGTCGAGTACATAGAGCACTCCGCGAAGCTGCGAACCGATCTGCGTCGCGAGTCTTATGCGCTGACCTTCGCCGCCTGAAAGCGTCGCTGACGCACGGTCAAGCGTCAAATAGCCAAGACCGACGGCGTCGAGAAAACGCATACGGTCACGGATCTCTTTGAGCACCAACCCGGCGATCTTTTCGTCACGGGCAGAGAGCTTTATCGCGTCAAATTTCTTTGTCGAATCTAAGATCGGCAGCTCGGCATAATCGCTGATACCCAGGCCGTTGACCTTTACCGCCAGGCTCTCGGGCTGCAACCGCCGGCCTTGACAGACTGGACATGGAATAGGTGCGATCAGCTCTTCGAGAGCAGCTTTGATCTTTTCGGACGGTGGATTTTCGATACGCTCGCGCATTGCCCGCATTGCTCCGAGCCATTCGCGTTCAAATTTGTAATCGCCGTGCCGAAACGTAAGGCGCCGTTTGGTTCCATTAAAGAACGCGTCGAGAATATCCGGAGGCAGATCGCGAAACGGCGTTCTAAGCAGATCTTCGGCATTCGGATCGATCTCGTCCGCTTTTTTACGGCCGCGTTTTTTGGCAGCAGCCCAGCTTTTGGCCTTTGCGATGAGACCGTCTTTGGGAGGTTCGAGCTTGTCGCCGTCGGTAAATTTCTCAATGACCGCGAGCAGAGCTGACCGCAAAAAACTCGACCCCGATTTGTCGGCACCGCCGAGAAACTCGATCTTTTCGGCGGTCATCGTGTTATCTGTGACGATCTTCCCGGCATCGATCTCCATGACCGTTCCGATACCCTGACAATGTCTGCAGGCTCCAAAAGCAGAATTGAACGAAAACGAGCGGGGTTCGAGCGGCGCGATATTTATACCACAATTTACGCACGCCATTTTCTCGGAAAACATCTTCTCTTCACCGTCGATGACCGAAATGACAACTGCTCCGCCGGTAAGTTTGAGAGCCGTTTTGACTGATTCTGCGAGACGTTCGCGGACGCCGTTTTTCATCAGCAACCGGTCAACGACGACCTCGATAGTATGATTTTTTCGTTTGTCGAGAATTATTTCTTCGTCGAGCTGACGGATCTCACCATCGACGCGGGCACGCAGAAATCCGTCTTTGTGGAGCTTTTCGAGCTCCTTCTTAAATTCGCCCTTTCGCCCGCGAACAAGCGGAGCGAGGATCATCACACGTTCGCCATCAGGCAGATCGGCCACGCCTGCGATTATTTGATCGACCGACTGACGCGTGATCGGCGAATCGCACTGGTGACAATGCGGCTGGCCGATCGATGAAAACAACAGCCTAAGGAAATCGTAGATCTCGGTGACCGTTCCTACGGTTGAACGCGGACTGCGGGAAACGGTTTTTTGTTCTATAGAGATCGCGGGGGAAAGCCCTTCGACACTGTCGACATCGGGTTTTTCGAGCTGGTCCAGAAATTGGCGGGCATAAGCTGACAGTGATTCGACATAGCGTCGCTGGCCTTCGGCATAGATCGTGTCGAAGGCAAGCGACGATTTACCCGAGCCCGAAAGCCCCGTGATCACTACGAATTTCTCACGGGGTATATCGACGTCGATATTTTTGAGATTGTGTTGCCGCGCTCCGCGGACTGTTATCTGCTTGATACTCATTAAGGATCAGATCCGTAGCCAAAGCCGAAACGAGTATTCTAACAAATATGCACTACAGAATGCGAAGTACGGCAAAAAGCGAGACAGCAGATATTACGATCCAAAGGAACACGCCCTGAACGAGCGGCCGAACACCAACATTCCTAAGCATTTCCCTTGAAAGGCTCGCTCCGATCAGGAAAAGGGTAAGGGTCATTCCGGCCTTTGCCAAATTTATGATCGCATCGAAAATACTTGGAAAAATAAAAGAAAGGGCATAGCTGCGTACCACCACTGCGAGAAAAAAAAGGAATATGAACCACGGAACAGCAATTTTTGCTTTACTGCCGGCGGCTTTTTCCCGATAGATGAACGCAAAAAAGAGTGCGACAGGAACTATCCAGAGAGCACGGGCAAGTTTTACAGTGGCAGCGATCGAAAGTGCTTCGCTGCCATATGTCCCGGCCGCACCCACGACCGAACTCGTGTCATGGATCGCGATGGCCGACCAAACGCCAAATTGCGCTTGTGTTAACCCGAGTCCGTGGCCAATGACCGGAAAGATGAATAGAGCGATCGAATTCAATACAAATATGGTGCCCAGTGAAACCGATATCTCGTCCGCCTCAGCATTTATTGCCGGAGCCACGGCGGCGATCGCGCTGCCTCCGCATATCGCCGTTCCGGACGCAATGAGGGTCGATGTCTTAGACTTTACATTTAGAAATTTCCCGACGAAATAACCTAGTATCAGCGTCCCAAATATCGTCGCAATCGTAAACAGAATGCCGTCTCTGCCCGCTCTCAGAACCGCCGTGAGGTCCATTCCAAATCCGAGTAAGACAACTGATACCTGAAGGAGATACTTAGTTGGCTTCCCGCTCAGCGACGGAAAGGGGGAGCCGACGGTGAACGCGAGCAGCAACCCTAACGCCAATGCCAGCGGAGGCGAACCCCAAGGGGTAAGGCAAAAAATGACGAGGCTTACAAAGAGGATCTTTTGCCAGGACATAAAGCTATTTTGCTTTTCCCTGACTCGCGACAGCGTCCTGGGCGGCCTTGATCGCTTCGGCATCGCCGAGATAATAGTTCTTGATAGGCTTCAGATCGATATCTAGTTCGTAAACGAGAGGAACACCGGTGGGGATGTTCAGTTTGACGATCTCGTCGTCCGCGATATTATCGAGAAATTTCACCAGCGCCCGCAGACTGTTACCGTGACCGGCAATGATAAGGCGCTTTCCCGAACGGATCTGGGGTGCGATATCACTTTTCCAATAAGGGACCACACGTTCTACCGTATCCTTCAGGCACTCCGTTTTTGGGAAATCGGCGATCGCCGCATATCGAGGATCATTACCCAAATATCTCTCATCGGTCGATTCCATCTCAGGCGGCGGAACGTCGTAGCTTCGACGCCATATCAACACTTGCTCGTCGCCATATTTCGCAGCAGTCTCCGCCTTATTCAGCCCCTGCAGGGCTCCGTAATGACGTTCGTTAAGTTTCCATGACTTTGTCACGGGCAGCCACATCCGATCCATCTCATCCAGCGTTATCCAAAGTGTACGAATAGCCCGTTTGAGCACTGATGTGTATGCCCCGTCAAACTCAAAACCCTCTGCCTTCAATAATTTACCGGCAGCACGAGCCTCTTCAACGCCCTTTTCAGAAAGGTCAACGTCTTTCCAGCCCGTAAACCGGTTTTCCTTGTTCCACTGGCTCTCGCCGTGACGGATCAGTACCAATTTATGCATAACTTAATTATTCAATATTTTCTTCGCTTCGCCAACAAGGTAAAGCGAACCCGTGACCACTATCAAACCGTTTTCCGGCGTTATCTCAAGTGCCTTCTCAATTGCCGGTTCGACGGAATCCGTTAAGACGATATTCGATCTTTCAATATCGGTCGGAATGAACAATAGAATCTCCTCTGCTTTCAACGATCGCGAATTTGATGGCTTAGTAAGGATCAATTTATCAGCCGCCGGTAATAGGATCTTCGCGATCTCGGCGACCTGCTTTCCTTTCATTACTCCAAAAATAAGAGTGATCGGCTTTGTGACCGATTCGTCAAGGTAACTCCGCAACGCTTTTGCACCGGACACATTGTGAGCCCCGTCAAAAAGATAGCGATCCTCGAACTCCAACCGCCCCGGATGTCGGGCTGACCGCAGCCCGAGGATCGTGTCTGCTTTTATCATCGAACACCGGTGTGCGAGTCTTTCCGCAACCAGGATGGCGACCTTGGCATTTTCGATCTGGTGTGCACCTTCCAGCCCCAATGATCCGACCTCGTAATCGGTAAGGTCGGTCTGAAAGACTAGCCCGGCCTCGCCCTTATGCACAGACACAAAGTCGGCAAAAATCGCCGAGACCCCGATCTCTTTCATTCGCTTTGCCAAAAAATCCGATACGCCGGCGCTTTGTTCGGCTATGATCACCTCAGAATTTGGCCCGACGATGGCCGCTTTTTCCGCAGCAATTTCCTCGATCGTTTCACCAAGATATTCCTGATGATCGAGATCGATCCGCGTGATCGCAGCGATCTCGGCATTTGCCGCCGTTGTCGCGTCCAACCGTCCGCCGAGGCCGGTTTCGAGAATGGCGACCTCGACCTGGGCTTCGGCAAACGCAACTAGGGCGATAGCCGTAACTTGTTCAAAAAATGTCGGGCGGTAATTTATGTCACCAATCTCTAACAAATTCTCAGCAGTTTTACGAACTAACGTAGAATGACGAGCGAAATCGTAGTCGCTGATCTCGACGCCATTTATCTTTATCCTCTCGGTTATTGAGATCAGATGAGGTGATGTAAAAAGTCCAGTCTTGATCCCGGCCGTATTACAGATCGAATCGAGGAACGCACAGACCGATCCCTTCCCGTTTGTTCCCGCGACCTGGACTTTAATATATTCTGTTTCGGGGCTTCCGAGAGTGGCAAGCAACCTGCGAATATTGTCGAGTCCGAGTTTCATCGCCTCGACTTCGTTGCCAAGCGAGAATAGATATGATTCGGCCTGTTGGAAATTCACCTTTTACTTGTTCGAAAGCGAACGGCGATGATAATTGATCTGTCCGAGGTGATACGAGAGGTGTGTTGCGAGATGGACCAGAAAATATTCGGTCGTCATTGCGTGCCCAAAGACCTCAAGCGGATAAATATTCGAGAGGTCGGTGTCAGACAATCTTGCGAGCGTCTTGCTGATGACCGCGGCGGTCTCGTCAATACTATTCAGAAGGTTCTCCCTCGGCACATTTATGTCCGAAAATTCCCTTTCGCGTTCTCGCACGTAACCGGAATTTCCAAGTATCGCACCTATGAAATGTTTGAGATTACCGACTAGATGCAGAGCAAGATTACCGCCGGAATTTGGCATGTCGCCCGACTTTTTCCAAAGATCGGCTTCAATGGTATATTGCTCGATCTCAGATCTTAGTTTTGCGAGGTCGCGTTCGTATAGTTTTATCAGGACGTCGGTGAGCATTATCAAGACTTCAAGCTGCGATCTCTTTGTTCATCATAAAATCGAGCAGCCGTACTATTGTTTCCGTCATTTCGCGGCGGTCAACGACCATGTCGACCATGCCATGTTCAAGCAGGAATTCGCTACGCTGAAAACCCTTAGGCAGCTTTTGACGGATAGTTTGTTCGATCACACGCGGCCCGGCAAAACCGATCAGAGCCTTTGGTTCGGCAAGTATGACATCGCCGAGCATTGCAAAACTCGCGGTTACGCCGCCGGTCGTCGGGTCGGTTAACACAGAGATAAAGGGCAAACGGGACACGTGCAACCGCTGAAGAGCCGCCGATATCTTGCCCATCTGCATCAGGCTGAGCGTCCCTTCCTGCATCCGTGCTCCGCCCGAAGCGGAAAAAATAATAACAGCGCCACGCTCATCAACCGCCCGTTCTACCAGTCGCGTTATCTTCTCGCCGACGGCCGATCCCATAGAGCCGCCAATAAACGACATATCCATCGCCCCGGCAAAAACGAGATGGCCGCCGACCATACCCTTTCCCGAAATGATCGCCTCAGGCAATCCCGATACCTCTTTTGCCTGCTCGATACGGGCCTTGTATGGTTTTGAATCAATGAAACTCAGCGGGTCGCCCGACGTCACTTCCTCGTCGAGTTTTTCATAACGGCCGTCATCGAACAGATCACGCAGCCGGTCAACAGCCGAATAGCGAAAATGATAATCGCAATGGGTGCAGACCTCGTGCGAATCGGTCAACTCGCGTTTATAAAGAGCACTGTCACACTCAGGGCATTTAACAAAGATGCCCTCGGTCTTGACGGTTTGCTCCTCGTCAGTTTCCTGCTCTTCGATCTTCGGTTTGTCTCGTCGAAACCACGACATAAGGTTAGTGCTTAACGAAGTTTTAAGGTTAGCATACGCGATATTGCAATCAAAGGTGTTGGACGCCGTTTGAGGCTAGATCATATTGGTATGGCGGCAGTGGCTGTGGTAAATTTTCACATCATACGGCATTCCGTCATAAAGAGGTCACACATGAAGTTCTCGTTGTTATTCTTATTCTTTTTTGCATTTGTGTTGAATGTATTTCCGGCCACTAAAACCTGGGATGGCGGTGGTGCCGACGCTAACTGGCAGACAGCGGCAAACTGGTCAACAGATGTCGCACCTGTAGCCGGCGACGATCTGATCTTTCCGGCTGCAGCCCCACAACAATCGAATAACAACAATTTTTTTTTGCTGACGAGCTTTCGATCCATAACGGTCGAGGGCGGAACCTACACTATTGGCGGAAACCCCATACGACTGACGAACGGTCTTAACGTCACAACTGGAACCCAGACCTTCAATTTCGCGATCACATTAAGCGGTGCTCAAACATTTCTAGCGGATACAGGCGGCACGGCAACGATCGTTCTCCTGTCACTTGGAAGTGCCCCACTTACGATCGACGGAGCCGGCATAGTTGGCATAGGGCTGATCTCGGGCTCCGGTTCTGTTACAAAGAACGGCACAGGCGCGGCTGCGATAATCGCGGCGTCGGGCTTTAGCGGCATACTGAATCATAACAACGGAATATTCGTCGTCGATGCCAATATTCCAAGTTCACCAGTCAATATCAACAGCTCCGCGCCGACAGGTACAGCGGCGATCAGCGGCTTTGGCGGGACCGGAACAGTCGGAGCCGTCACTGTGACCCAAGGGGTTATAAGTGCGGGAACTCTGACCTCGCCTACCGGAATTCTCAACATTTCGGGCGGTCTGACGTTCACTGCGAACGGGGCCTATGTCTGCAAACTCGGCGGAACTGTTGCCGGGGCGAATGGGCACGACCAGCTAAATGTTACGGGTTCGGTAAATTTAAATAACGCTGCGCTCGCGCCGATACCGTGGAATGGATTCCGGCCAGCCGTGGGCGATCAGTATTTGATCCTAAAAAACGACGGAAGCGACGCGATAAATGGGACATTTCTGAACCTGCCTGAGAACGCCGTGTTTGCCGGTCCATTAAACACCGCATTTCAGATCACTTATCACGGCGGCGACGGGAACGATGTTTCGATAAAACGGATCCGGCGAACCCCTTTCGATTTTGACGGCGATGGAAAGTCCGACGTCTCAGTCTTTCGCCCTTCGACCGGTGTTTGGTACAGGCTTCTCAGCTCGAACCAGAACGCAGCGGTCGATTTCTTTGGGCTTAATCGCGACCGTCCTACACCGGCCGATTACGACGGCGATAACAAAACAGATATTGCAGTTTATCGCCCGTCAGACGGCACTTGGTATATGCTCCGCAGTTCTGACGCGACGGTCGTTCAAACCCAATTCGGGCTCGAGGGTGATGTGCCGGTTGCAAATGATTATGACGGTGATGGACGATCTGACCTTGCGGTCTTTCGCCCTTCGAACGGCGTCTGGTATGAATTGCGAAGTCTCGGCAACCAGTTTGCGGCGACCCAATTCGGCCAAAGCGGCGATCAGACACAGGTCGGCGATTTCGATGGCGACGGCATTGGTGACCTTTGTATTTTCCGCTCGGGCGTTTGGTATCTTGAGTTGAGTGCTGACGCTTCAGTGTCGGTGACGAATTTTGGCCTAGCGGGCGACAAGCCTGTTGCGGCTGACTACGACGGTGATGGTAAGACCGACATCGCGGTCTACAGGGCCGGCGTCTGGTATCTCCAGCAATCGACCGCAGGGCTCAGTATCTTTCAGTTTGGGCTTGGAACGGACGTTCCCGTTCCCGGTGACTTTGACGGCGACGGAAAGGCTGATGCCGCCGTCTATCGGAACGGCATTTGGTATTTGCAACAATCGACATCAGGCCTTGCGGTATTTTACTTTGGCCTCGCCGGAGATATCCCGTCACAAGCTGCATACTCCCAATAGAGCGTTGGTTATTACGACGTAAGAATGGTAGACATCTGCGAGTGGATAAGCCCGTTGCTGGCCATCATCGGCGGCGAATAGATGTTGAATTTGCCGCCGTCATAGCCGCTAACAAACCCACCTGCCTCCTCGACCAGCAAGACCCCGGCCGCCATGTCCCATGGGCTTAGGCCCTCTTCCCACATACCGTCGAACCGGCCGCAGGCAACATAAGCCAGGTCGATCGCCGCACTACCGTCACGCCGGACCCCACGCGAATTCAAAAGAAACTGAGTCAGATGTCGAGCAAAATCTGCACGTCTCTTAAAATCATATGGAAATCCGGTAACTATCAGCGAATCACCCAGATCAGCGGCCGATGAGACCCTTATCGGTTTGTTATTAAGGCTCGCTCCCTTTCCCTTCTCTGCGGCAAAGATCTCATTTCGTGTCGGGTCAAATGTCACGCCGATGACGACCTCACCATCATGTTCGAGAGCGATGGTCACGCAAAAGCAAGGGTAGCCATGGGCGTAATTGGTCGTTCCGTCGAGCGGGTCAATGATCCACTTCGATGTATTCTCGCCGCCGATCGTCACTGCATTACCCGCTTCCTCAGCAAGGATCGAGTGTTTGGGGTAATACGATTTAATACGTTCGATGATCAGGGCCTCGCTGGCAAGGTCGGCCTCGGTAACCAGATTAATGTCGCCTTTCTTTGAGATCTTTAGATCGCGGTCAAATTTTTCGAGCAGCAATTGCCCAGCATCGCGGGCGGTCTCGATCGCAAAATTAAGCATAGAACTATTTCAATATAGTAAAGATCTTTTCCTGATAGGGGGCTGTGATTATGGCGTCATTCGCCGAAACATAGACATCAATTTCAGAGCGAATGCCAAATCTGCCCTCCAGATAGATGCCCGGCTCGATCGAAAAAGCTGTTCCAACGATCAGTTTGCGCGTGTCACGGGTTTCAAGATTATCGATATTTGCTCCATTACCGTGGCCCTCTTCGCCGATCGAATGGCCCGTCCGGTGCAGAAACTGGTCGGCATACCCGGCCTTTCTAATAATTCCACGGGCTACATCATCGACATCCGCTCCGCGAATACTTTTGCCAGCCTGAAATGACGCCTTTACAAATCTAAATGCCGCGTCACGAGCTTCGCGAACGATGTCCCAGATCCTCGTGTATTCCTCGGGGACCGTCTCACCAACATAGCCGACCCATGTCAGATCGACCGCGGGAGCCTTTGGTTTTGTTAGCTTGGAAACAGTATCGATCAATACCAGATCGCCGCGTTTGATCGGCGAACTCTTATCCCCTATCGGAAAATAATGGGGCGATGCGGCATTTGCATTTACAGCAACTATCATCGGCGACGGCTGCATACCGACCTCACCGTATCGCTTCATCATAAATTTTTGAATATCGACCTCGGTCGTAGGGATATTCGCATTTATGCGGCGTTTGATCTCACCAAATGCCTCGATTATGATCCGCTGCATTTTTTCGCATGCCTCGGTGTGCATCGCGAGTTGCTCCGCAGTCCAAACAGCTTCGAATTGCTGTACAAGATCAGCGCTTGTCACGACATTTACGCCGAGCGAACGCACCATTTCGATAGTTCCGGCATCGACCCTCGAGATGTAAGGGATGTCGTTATTCGGCGAATATTGCATGGCGACCTTTGGCGGCGACTTTGTTTTTCTACCGCCGTAAATTGCCGACCGAAGTTGTGCTTGCAACAGCTGCCACTCGCGATAGATCAGTTTCCTGCCCGGCAGAGAATCGATCTGGCCCGGTTCGATCGCGTGGACGACCTTGGCAGGCTCTCCTTTAGCCGGAATGTAATAGAACCAGCGACGCGACCCGCCGAGACGCTCTGTTTTTAGTATTCGCGGCGTCAGAATATCGCTGCCGCGAAAATCGTAAAAGAGCCATCCGTCAAGCTTAGCCGTTTGCAGAGATGTTTGAATTTCTGCGATGCGTTTTGCTTGTTCAGTTTGCCCTGATGCCGAAACAAACAGAGCGACCAAAAATAATACAGAAAGCAGATATTTCATTATTTTTTCAGCCTTCGGGCAGCCATATCGAGGAATTCGCGAACCTGGTCGTCCCAAAACACCCAGTCATGTCCCCCCGGATGCTGTCGATATTCATGAGGTATCTTTTTCTCAACGAGAAGAGACATTAGATCGCGGTTGTTCTGGAAAAGAAAATCCTCCGTTCCGCACGATTCATAGATGAACGGCAGAGCTTTCAATTTATCCGGAGTAACGTCACGAACCAGTTTGAATACATCGTTCGCTTTCCTCGTTTCACTATCAGCAGCCCCAAATATCTCGTCTATCCCCTTACCTATATTACCGGCATTTGTTTGAGTAAATGAGGCTGCACCCAATGCCCCGCTGAATGAACCGACGAACGAGAACATCTCGGGGTATTTCAGCCCGAACTTGATCGAACCGTAACCGCCCATCGAAAGGCCGGCGATCATCCGGTTATTACGGTCGGCGATCGTCCTGTATTTAGCGTCGATCTCGGGTATTAGTTCTTTGACGATGTAGCTTTCGAATTTGTCATTGGCGACAGTCACACTGTCTGTGTACCAGCCGTTAGCACCGTGGGGTGTGACAATAATAAAATTGTGGCCTTTCGCATAATCGACAACCTTGGTCTTGTCTGTCCAATTTGCATAGTTGCCGGTCAGTCCATGCAGAAGATAAACGACAGGATACCGGACGGCTGAATTTACCTTTTCATCGTATCCGGAAGGCAGTATGATGCGGTAGGGCATTTCACGGCCCATCAGTTTGCTGTCGAGTTTTAGCTCACGAACTTCAGTTGCGCTCGAAAATGCCGGTATTCGTGCGACGGCCGCCCCGCCCGGCACTGCGGTCAGAGCGGAGATCGACAAGAAAACTATCAATAAAGACTTCAGTATTCGATCTCTCATTTTAGTCTAACCTTTTAGCTGAAAAGCTTTCCGAACCAACCACTTTCTTCGTCTTTGTCGGCGATCATTGTCAATTCACCTGCGTCGAGCCACACGCCAGAACACTTATCGCAAACGTCGATCTTGATCTTTTCAAAGTCGGTCTCGATCAGAGTCCCGTCGCACTTTGGGCATTTGATCTCAAGGCTAACTGCACTGTCGCCCTCGAGTTTCGCCTTCATTTTGGCGATAAGTTCTTTTTCTTTGCGGTGAAAATACTCGTTTTCGAGCGCGTCACCGCGCCCCTCCAGATCAATTGGCATAAAATATAAAAACTCCTTAAATTAACCTTCTGTCTTATGGACCGAACGCATACGCTGACGAGCTTTTTTTGAACGTCTTATCGTATTTCGCCTCTTCAGACTGCTTTCGGCCCAATCCGAAACTTGTTTCAGCGGGTGCCACTCAAAACTTTCAAGCGGCAGTACCTCACTCGACGCATCTTTCAATTTCAATGTGCTGAAAGCCACAAAAAAGATCGTCAGATTAAATAAAATACCACACACTACGACGAACCAACCGGGTGCGAGGCCGACCGTCGCACGTTGGAAAAAGATGTCCCAGAATACTTTTTTATCTGCCTCAGACACGACCGGTATCGGTGACGGATGGATATATATCTTTAGGGTCCACGACAACGTCAGCAGAACAAAGATCCAGAGGTAATTTGACCGCAGCCGCCGCCCGACGGCCTCCCATTCGCTGATCGTAAAGTGCGGAGAAATGAGGTCAGCCGCGATATGCTCGGCCCATTCCTTATCAGGAGGCACAGTTCGGTGCGAGAGCATCGGTGCAAAATAACCGGTCTCGAGTACCCTCACACGATTTGCCCAAACCTCGTAATACCTGTATCGCCGAGCTTCCATAAACAGAAAGATCGAGACAAGAAGGGTGTTGATCGGGATCGCAAAATGCGGGTTGTCAGGCGAACTAAAAACAAATGAAAGGGTGGCTCCGGCAGTGATCACAGCCCAATTCGTGGTGGTATCTAGCCGTGTTCGCCAGACGTTCGACCGCTGCACTTCGCCGCGGTAAAAGTGCGCCATCGACATATTAAACTCTGCCGGTAGCAGCTTTTGGGCGATCGCGACCGGTGTCGAACGCGGCTTTTGAGTGCGTTTTTGAACTTCTTCGGCAAAGGCGCGGAACGACTGCGGCACACTGGTAATGTGAATATCGTCGGCAGACTGGGTTCCGGACCGAACCTCATCGTTCATAGCGTTTTTTGCGGTTGAGCTCCTGAGGGGACAAAAAGCTTAAGTGCAACTAATTGTTTAGCATTTTAGGTGTTCGGATGCAAGAATATCGCCGTTCGGCTAAACTCTTAAACGATGGTCGATACAGATGAAAGCTGGATGTGGCGGGCCATTCACGTTGCGCGTGAAGCCGAAAAGCTCGGCGAGGTTCCGGTCGGCGCTATTCTGATCGACGCCGACGGGAAAATTCTAGCCGCAACATCAAACCGCACGATCAAAAATAACGACCCGACCGCCCACGCTGAAATACTCGCGCTACGCCTTGCGGCATTGCGGGTCGGTAACTACCGCCTGAACGGCACAACGATGTTCTCGACTCTCGAACCGTGCGCAATGTGCGCGGGCGCTTTGGTTAACGCTCGCGTCGCCCGCCTCGTTTATGGTGCTGCGGACGAGCGATTTGGTGCTGCCGAGACCCACTTTCGAGTATGTGATAGCCCTAAACTGAACCACCGTCTCGAGATCACCTCAGGCGTCCTTGCGGACAAATGTCGCTCATTGCTGCAGAATTTTTTCAAAGCACGCCGTTAATCGGTGTAACCACCAAAAGACACTGAATAGACGAAAGATTTGATCTAATGTTCTTTCGTGCTTTTTCATGGCTACTACTTCTTAATTAAGGCGTCCACTTGAAAACCCGTGCCCGAAACCGTTAGAATCATACGTTCGCGGAGAGGTGCGAGAGTGGTTGAATCGGGCAGTCTCGAAAATTGTTGTACCTTTGCGGGTACCGTGGGTTCGAATCCCACCCTCTCCGCCACATTTATTAGGTAGTTGGTACACGGCAGTTGGTAGTAGTTCATCGGCCGATCGCCAACCGGGCCAGGGGTTGTTTGAAAAATCAAAGGAGATCGATCATGCCATTAACAAATAGATTGACGGCGGAGTTTCTCGGTACGCTTTGGCTAGTACTTGGCGGCTGCGGCAGTGCGGTTTTGGCGGCGGCTTATCCTAATCTCGGTATCGGTTTCGCGGGTGTTTCGCTCGCGTTCGGATTAACGGTCCTGACCGGAGCTTATGCCTTAGGCCACATTTCCGGAGGGCATTTTAACCCTGCGGTAACCGTTGGCCTCTGGGCCGGTAAGCGCTTCGATGCAAAGGACATCCTTCCGTACGTCGTAGCACAAGTTCTCGGTGCCATAAGCGGTGCCGGTATTTTGTATATCATCGCGAGCGGCAAAGCCGGCTTTTCGCTAGCTAGCGGGTTTGCTTCGAACGGATTTGGCGACAATTCGCCTGGCAAATACGAGGTCTATTCGGCGTTTACTGCCGAGGTGGTGATGACCTTCTTTTTCCTGATCGTTATCTTGGGTGCCACGCATAAACTAGCTCCGAAAGGATTTGCACCGATAGCGATCGGGCTTTGCCTGACGCTGATCCATCTGATCTCGATCCCTGTGACTAATACATCGGTCAACCCGGCACGCAGTACGGGGCCCGCAGTTTTTGCTCAGGGATGGGCATTGAGCCAGTTATGGCTTTTCTGGATCGCTCCGATCTTGGGAGCGTTACTCGCCGGATTTCTTTACGGTTGGCTTTGCGGCGATGACAATGAGCCGGCTAATAATGAATAGCCCGGTTTTTAATGATATTGATTTTGACAATTTAATTTACGTGGAAAGGTGCAAGAGCGGTTGAATTGGCTACATTGGAAATGTAGTGAACCTCAAAAGGGTTCCGTGGGTTCGAATCCCACCCTTTCCGCCATATGGCTTCAGGCCCCGCACAAGGTCTGTGTTGTGAACCCGGCTAGGCGAGGAATCGAGCAACCGTAGCGATTACAACCTGTGTTGCGATCAGGTCTGGAGCCACCATATCAAAAGGGCAGCGAATATATTCGCTGCCCTTTTTTCGACTTTTATTTTCCGTCGATGGCTGCCTGAGCCGCGGCGAGTCTAGCGATCGGCACACGGAATGGCGAACAGCTAACATAGTCCATTCCGATCTCGTGACAGAAATGAACACTTTCCGGGTCTCCGCCGTGTTCACCGCAGATGCCTACCTTCAATTTTGGCTTAACTGCCCGGCCTCGTTCGATACCCATACGGATGAGTTCACCGATACCATCGATGTCGATCGTCTGGAACGGATCGTACGGCAAAATACCGAGATCGAGGTACTTCGGAAGGAATCCGCCAATGTCGTCGCGGCTAAACCCAAAGCTCATTTGCGTCAGGTCGTTCGTCCCATAGCTAAAAAAATCAGCCACCTGAGCCATCAGTTGCCCGCGGATCGCCGCCCGCGGCGTTTCGATCATCGTTCCGTAAAGATAAGGGATCTTCTTGATCTTGAGCCGGGCACAGACTTCCTTGTAAACACGATCGACGATGACCTTTTGATGCTTCAATTCATTGAAAGTTGAAGTTACCGGAACCATGATCTCAGGAAAAGCCTTTTTACCGGATTTGATCAGCTCTGCTGCAGCCTCGAGTATGGCCCTTACCTGCATTTCGGTGATCTCGGGATAACTGATCCCTAATCTCACGCCGCGATGCCCCAGCATGGGATTGTTCTCGTGAAGGGCGATCACGCGGCGTTTGAGAACGTTCATCGAAATGCCGAGTTCCTCGCTCAACTGCGCAAGTTTGTCCTTATCATGCGGCACAAACTCGTGCAGGGGCGGGTCCAGTAGTCTGATCGTCACCGGACGGCCGTCCATAACTTTGAGCGTGTCCTTTACGTCCTTTTTGACAAATTTGAACATCTCATCGAGAGCGGCTCGTCGCTCCGTTTCAGATTTGCTGACGATCATTTTTCGCAGCAGAAAGAGCGGCTTCTCGCCGCCTTCGCCATAAAACATATGTTCGGTCCGGAAAAGCCCGATCCCCTCGGCGCCGAATTTCATGGCGTGCTTAGCGTCTTCCGGTGTTTCGGCGTTTGCCCTTACGCCGAGCACTTTGACCTTATCGACCAGCTTCATCAGATCCTTGTAAGACTGGTTTTTATCAATGTCGATATCAACGAGAGGCAAACTTCCCTCATAGCGGCCCCGTCCTTTGAATGAAAGGTGCCTTTCTCGTGATCGATCTCAATATCCCCACAGCCGACGATACAGCATTTGCCCCAGCCGCGGGCGACAAGTGCCGCGTGCGAGGTCATGCCGCCCTTTGTTGTGAGAATAGCCTGGGATTTGTGCATCCCGTCAACATCCTCTGGCGATGTTTCCTCGCGAACAAGAATCACCTTTTCGCCTTTCTTTGCCCACTCGACTGCATCATGTGATGAAAAAACAACCCGTCCCCTCGCACCTCCCGGCCCGGCGGGCAGGCCCTTTGCAATGGGTTTGGTGGTCAATTCCACTTTTGGATCAAGCATCGGCAGGAGAAGCTCGACGAGTTGATTGGGCCCGACTCGCATGATCGCAGTCTTGATATCGATCAGTTTTTCACCGAACATCTCGGTCGCCATTCGGACGGCTGCGACGCCGTTTCGCTTGCCTACTCGGCATTGCAGCATATAGAGCTTCCCTTTCTCGATAGTGAACTCGATATCCTGCATGTCACGATAATGCCGCTCAAGCCGCTTTTGGTATTCAAAAAGTTCCTTATAGAGCTCCGGCATCAGCTTGTCGAGCGCCTTAAAATGCTTGCTCTGTGCGTTCTTTGAATACTCATTGATCGGCGCCGGGGTGCGAATCCCAGCGACCACATCTTCGCCCTGGGCGTTGACGAGATATTCACCGTAGAATTTGTTCTCGCCATTCCCGGGATTACGCGTGAACGCCACGCCGGTGCAGCTGTCGTCGCCCATGTTTCCAAAGACCATCGCCTGCACGTTCACCGCGGTGCCCCATTCGTCGGGGATCTTTTCGATGCGGCGATACTCGACCGCACGCTTACCGTTCCAACTACTGAAAACAGCCCCGATACCGCCCCACATCTGTTCCCAAGGGTCCTCAGGGAATTCCGTCCCGAGCACCTTTTTGACCATCTTTTTGAAGTCTGATGTCAGCGTCTTTAGGTCCTCGACCGTGAGGTCAGTGTCGAACTTGTAACCTTTCGCCGCCTTGACCGAATCGAGATGCTCGTCGAGGCGTTTGCGAATGCCTTTGCCGCCTTTCGGCTCGATGCCCACCCCTTTTTCCATCACCACATCGGCGTACATCATTATCAGCCGGCGGTAAGCATCATACGCGAACCGGGCGTCGCCGCTTTTTGCGATCAGACCCTCGATCGTCGTTTCGTTGAGCCCGACATTAAGCACCGTTTCCATCATCCCGGGCATCGACGAACGTGCCCCCGAGCGGATCGAAACAAGCAGCGGATCGGCAGCATCGCCAAATTTCTTGCCCGTCAGCCGCTCCATTTTCTTCAGTGAATCCTCAATCTGCTTCCTAAGCTCGGCCGGATATTTTTTCTTATGAGCGTAAAAATAAGTGCAGACCTCAGTCGTCACCGTAAACCCCGGCGGAACAGGCAGTTTCAACTCGGCGTGGCCCGCCATCTCGGCAAGATTCGCCCCCTTGCCGCCCAGCAAAGGCTTCATCGAACCGTTACCATCGGCCTTTCCGCCGCCAAAGAAATATACGTATTTATGAGTTTTTTTTGCGATCGTCATATGTCAAGAGTTCCTCTCACGAGGATATTCTAAACAAATTATTTCGCCGAAATTAGGACGCAGGTCACAATTTGCAGATAAATTTAGATTCCTAGCTCCGTTCCTTTCAAAGGAGGGGAGTTTTTGATTCTAACGGTTATAAAGGAATCTCAATAAATAACGGGACGGAAACAACTAGATCTTTGCCCGCTCCCATTGAGCAAAAAGCTTCGTGATCTCAGCGTTTATAGACCGTTTCGCAACAAGATCGGTCTCCTTGTCGCGCTGCTTTACAAGCTCCTCGATCTTAGCCGCGAGTATCTCAGCTCTGGTTTCAGGCTTTTTCGGCTTTGCAATATTGTATTTATTGTCCATTAACGTCGATCCTGCCTCTTCACTTTTTCCTCGTCACTATTCATTATTCACTATTTCCTCTATCCTTGTCCCTCGCCACTCGCCCCTCGCCTTTGATATCCTACACCGGCATGCCGACGGAAGAATTCGAATTACTCAAGGCCGACCCCGACCTGCAGTCCGAACCGGGCCCCGGCGGGACTCTGATATTTGTTGACGGTGACCAATACTGCGTCATCGGCCCCGATTTTGTTGATATTGAGGAAGGCGACTGCTACGCCTTCGGGAGCACCCGCGAACAAGCAATAGCAAACTACGACGCACGAAATCGAAGCTCTTAACGGTGGTATCGCATTTCCTTTTGTCGCCTATTTCCATTTTTCTTTCTCCCTTTACCCTTAACCCTTAATCCATTATCCTTAAACAAAGAAATGTCCTATCAGGTGATCGCACGAAAATGGCGGCCGCAGACCTTTGAAGAGGTCACCGGCCAGGAGGTGATTACGCAAACGCTGCGTAACGCCCTCGAACACGACCGTCTGCATCACGCGTACCTGTTTTCGGGTGCCCGCGGCGTCGGAAAGACCACGACCGCCCGCATCCTCGCAAAGGCACTTAACTGCCACAAAACCGAAGGCAAACCAAACCTGGTGCCGTGTCTGCTGACCGACGCTGACATCTGCCCGTCGTGCATCGAGATCTCTGAAAGCCGTTCGATGGATGTGCTCGAGATCGACGCCGCATCGCACACCGGCATCGATGACGTTCGCGGAACGATCATCGAAAATATCAACTTCAACCCGGCACGCGACCGTTACAAGGTCTTCATCATCGACGAGGTCCATCAGCTTTCAAACCGGCTTTTAACGCTCTTCTGAAAACGCTCGAAGAGCCGCCTGACAACGTGGTTTTTGTCATGGCGACGACCGAACTGCACAAGGTGCCCGAGACGATCCTTTCGCGTTGTCAGGAGTTCGAATTTCGCACGATCCCGCTGCAAAAGATCTTTGACCGGCTAAAGCTGATCGCAAATGCAGAAAAGATCGATATTTCGGACGATGCGCTGCGTGAACTTGCCCGCTCGGGCGATGGCTCGATGCGCGACGCCCAGTCAAATTTTGACCAGGTCATTAGCTTTTCTTCCGACAAGATATCTGCCGCCGACGTCACTAATGCACTCGGCTTTGCCGGCGTTGAGATCCTCACAAAGACGATCAACGCTATTACCATCCGCGAACCAAAGGGCATTTTATCCGTGGTCGATGATATCATCTCACGCGGCCACGACATGCGTAATTTCTGCCGCGACCTGCTCGGCCTCTTCCGTGACCTGCTGGTTTACAAGGTCTCAGGGGGTGACAAGCAACTGCTCGAGGGTGCGGTTTTCAGCGACGACGAAATGCGTGCGATGGCGGAAGGTTTTGGCGAAGCCGACCTTTTGCGATTCTTTAATTCTCTTTGCGAAACCGAAGCAAATCTTCGCGAGGCCGCACATCCGCGATATGTGCTCGAGATCGGACTTGTAAAACTGATCGAGATGCGTAAGGTCGTGACGATCGAGAGCATCCTTGAGCGCCTCAACGCCTTATCGACCGGCATGCCCGCTGCGGCTTCGTCTGGACTCGACACCAGTATTGCGGCTGTAGCCCAAACCGCACCGGTACAGGAAAAAAAAACTCTGAAAACTGAGAAGCCGGATTATTTTGAACCGACGCCGGCCGACGAGCCGCCGATCTTTTCCGACGATCCGGGTGAACCGCCCGAAGAATTTGTTGACTTTGACGAGCCTGTTTTCGAGCAGCAGCCCAGCCGCACTACGGAGCCAAAACCTTACGAGACAGACATAATCAGACTTTTACCTCTCTCAGCCGCCGAGCTTGAGCATTTTGACGACCCGAAACTCGACGATGCCTATGAAGAGAAACTCGCATTGGCCGGCGATGATCTGCTTCCGCTTGTCGGGGCGAAGGAACTTATAGCGTCGCTCTTCGGCGAGGAATTTGAAAAGCCGGCTCCGCGGCCATATCCCGCTTCGAATGGGTCAGCAGCAGCAGTTGTCCCCGCGTTCGACGTTGAAAAGCTGCGAAATGAGATCTCACCTCCCGAGCCCGATGTCCCGCTGCCTGTTCTCGGACCTGAACCGACCGATCTGGAGCTTCTCGCATATGCTCGGGCACATCCGGCAGTTCGGGCGGCGATGCGGATTTTTAGAGGCAACATCGTTGAGGTCAAAAAAGTGTGATGGTGCGATTTTTCGAACAACCGACGCGCCTCGTTCGTATTGATGAGCAGGTAAAGAAGGCTTTTTGGCTATTTGATGACTAAGACCCTGATGCAGCAAAAATTTAGGCCGATGCTCGTAATGCTGGCGATCATTTTTGCCGGCACGATTGCGTTTGCGCAGGAGTCAACACCCTGGTCAGTCAATAATTCACCGCTTCCGGCCCCAACCGGATTTGTCAACGATTACGCCGGCGTCATCGACGCCGCGACCAAACAGCAGCTCGAAGCCAAATTAAAGAACCTAAAAGATACGACAAACCCCTCCGTCGAGATCGCCATTGCTGTCGTCAAAACGACCGGCGACAGGCAGATCTTCGATTATTCGCTGGCTGTAGCCCGCGGTTGGAAGATCGGTTCAAAAGCGGACGACAACCCCAGCGCCCTGCTTTTTATCGCCATTGATGATCGGAAATATTTCACACAAGTAAGCAAAGATCTCGAGGATGAACTTCCCGACGGAACGGTCGGTGGTCTTCAACGGCAATATCTTGTGCCTGAATTCAAAAAGGGAAACTATGGCAAGGGCATAGCTGATACGATCGACGCTTACATTGCCGTTATCAGAAACAAAGGTAATACCGCGGGCAATTCGAACTCGGTCAAACCTGTTTCCGGCAAAGGTGACTC
The DNA here is from genome assembly GCA_044228165.1 of Pyrinomonadaceae bacterium. Taxonomy (GTDB): domain Bacteria; phylum Acidobacteriota; class Blastocatellia; order Pyrinomonadales; family Pyrinomonadaceae; genus OLB17. The sequence goes on from JBGAVK010000006.1 coordinate 87,190, forward strand.
GACCTCAAGCGGTCTGATCGGAATATTCTGTTGCGCCGTAATCATACTAGTTATCTTGATCTTAATATTCAGCAGCCGCTCCAAAGGCGGCCCGTCAAAGGGCGACCGCGATCGTTGGGGCAGCGGCGGATTTGGCGGAGGGGGCGGCAGTGGCGGCAGTGTTTTGCCGGCCATTATCGGTGGGATCATCAGTTCAAGCCTTTCCGGCGGCTCGTCGTCGTCGAGCGATTGGGGCGGCTCTTCGGGCGGTGGCGACTGGGGCGGATTTGGCGGTGGCGGAGATTTCGGCGGCGGCGGTGCAGGAGGCGATTGGTAATTATGGAACAGTTTGCGGCTTTTATAGATGATCTTAAGATGACCCACGGCAGCAACCTCGTGTCGGTGATCCTCTACGGGTCTGCCGCCGCAGGCGATTTTGTGCCGAAAAGATCGGACTACAATATCCTGATCGCACTCAAAAAGATCGGCCCCGAAGATCTTAGAAACGCACACGCCTGTGTCCGTGAATGGTCCCGAATGGGTCACCCGATCCCGGTGTATTTCACCGTGTCAGAACTTCAAAATGCGTCTGACGTTTTCCCGATCGAGTTTCATCAGATGAGCGTCGCCCGAAAGGTACTTTTCGGCCCGGACGTTCTTGCTTCGTTGGAGATATCGGACAGGTTCCTGCGGCTTCAGGCTGAATATGAGCTTCGAAGCAAGTTGATCCAACTTCGGCGGCAATATATTCCTGCGTCGCTATCCGTCGAAGGGCTAACCAGGTTGATGGCGGAAAGTCTTTCGAGTTTTGCGGCACTTTTTCGCGCCGTGCTGATCTTAAAAGGATTCGATCCACCGGCGAAAAAGCATGAGATAGTCGAGCTTACGGCCAAGGAATTAGGCATAGACGGAACGCCGTTTGAAAAAATTTTTAATATCCGAGAAAATAATCTCACCGCATCAAGGGACGAACAAGCAGCCAATCAACTGTTTGGCGAGTATATGGAACAGATCGAGGCTGTTATCCAAGCGGTGGATTCGATCGGAAAATGATCAACTCTTTTGCACAATTTATAGGAGAATGACAATGAAAAAAGGTATCGTGTTATCGAGCGTAATGTTCGCGTCGTTCGGCTTGAGCGGATGCAGTTATAACGAACTTACGGCCAAGAATGAAACGGTCAAAGCGAAATGGTCAGTCGTTGAAAGTGCTCTGCAGCGCCGGGCCGACCTGATCCCGAATATGGTCGAAACTGCCAAAATGGCGGGTGTTCAGGAGCAAGAGGTGTTCGGCCAGATCGCTGACGCACGCTCACGTTTATTGAATGCTTCAACAGCCCCCGGAACGGCGTCCAACGGTGATAAGACTCCGGAACAGAAGCAGGCTATCATCGATGCGAACAACAGCTTTGGCGGAACGATCGGCAGGCTCCTGAGCTTGCAGGAAACCTATCCGAATCTTCGCTCTAGTGAAGCGTTCATGAAAGTTCAGGATGAACTTTCGGGCACCGAAAACCGCATCAATACAGCACGCATCGACTATACAGACGCCGTAAATGCTTACAACACTGCTCGTAATTCATTCCCCGCAGTGTTAACCGCAAGTTTGCTTGGGTTTAAGGAACAGCCCTACTTCGAAGCAGAGGCAGGTGCAAGAAAAGTTCCAAGTGTTGGCGATGCAAATACTCTTCGCAAGACGGCACCGCAAACGGCCCCACCGGCAAAAGCGAGCACACCATCAACGGTTACGGCACCTTTGAATTAGAAATTAAAAACCGCGGGAACTGCACATTGAGCAGTGATCACAAGGCTTGGCGTTCGGTTCGAACGTGCAAGCCTTTTCTTTGTCTGACCGGTCATAAAGACTATCGACGATCGCTTCCGCGATCTCAAATCTGTCCTGACTTGGGTGGGATGACCGTGTGATCTGAGTTTCCGGGTGTGGAGACGCTTCCAGGCGGGTGAGCCTTTCATTAATGGACGCTAGGCTCCTTTGAATGGAAGCAAGATCTGAGCCGGCTGATTCATTTGAGATCAACGCCGCGATCTTTTCTGCTAACTTTTGTGCGTCTTCGTTCTGCATAGACAGTTTCGCCGCAAACGTGGCAAGAATAGACAAGTAATTACAAGAAGCAATTCCCAACCTGTTGTGCCGTGCTGCGCCCGAACTATCCTCCTGGCAAAAGGTCTATATAATCTACTACTCCAACGATCGCTGAATCGATAGCAGCTCCGGACTTCCCCGTGGAAGCGGTCGATGCTGACCAGCCTTCTTGGGCGATCACGACAATGTCACCTTCGCCGGAATTTACCGAATCGAGTGCTATGCAAGTGTAATCCATATCATCGCCCGCCGGCGTGATCTGGCGGCAGAGCATCGCGCGCGTCCCTTCGTAACGCTGATTCTTTTGCGTTGCGACGATATTTCCTATAACCCTTGCCAGTAACATTATTTAACCCTGAAAGACATGAGCGGCCGAATCGATGATACCAACGATCGTGCAATCGGTCGGTGTTTCATCGCGTTTGAACGGAAAAGATGCTTCTTTGCCGCGACACCAAAAGACCAATTCGCCTTCACCCGCCCCAACGGCGTCCAGGGCGATCGTCGGACTCCCCTTCGGTCTGAGATCTGCGTCAAGGGTTTGTACGATCAGGAATTTGCGCCCATTGAGAGCCTCGTTCTTTACGGTAGCAACCACAGTTCCGATGACACGGGCAATTTGCATTTTTGAATTTAGGCGTGAAAGTCGATCTCGTCGATAACGCCGATGATCGCCGAATCAACCGGGCAATCTTTATTCCCCTCAGCAAGGCGAGCGCTCGAGCCGCCAACCACGATCACTTTTTCATGAAATCCGGCCCCGACCGTATCGACGGAGACAATATACCCGCTCTGGTCAGTGCCGTCGAGATTGATCGGCTTGACGATGAGCAGCTTCTTTCCGTGAAGCCGTTCGTCTTTTTGTGTGGACACGACAGTGCCCAAAATGCGTGCGATTATCATCGATTCGTGAATTGTGAATCGTGGAACGTGAATCGTGACAAACGGATCTACCGATTCCCTATTCACATTTCACAGTTCACTATTTCTTTACTACCGGCAGTCTTTCATCAACGCTTGAGTGCGGACGCGGGATGACATGGACGCTGACGAGTTCGCCGACACGTCGTGCAGCGGCGGCTCCGGCGTCCGTAGCCGCTTTGACAGCCGCAACGTCACCGCGAACGATAGCCGTTACAAATCCGGCACCGATCTTTTCATAGCCGATCAACTGAACATTTGCGGCTTTTACCATCGCGTCTGCAGCTTCGATAGTTGCCACGAGTCCTTTAGTTTCGACCATTCCTAATGCTTCTTGCATCTATTTGCTCCTGGTTCGTATATACGAATTGTTAAAGTTTTGTTAGTTTACCCTAAATTGGCCGCTTGGCTCAAAAGCTCGATCAATTCTTCCCTCGTAAATGATATTTTTTTGCCATCCGAATCAGCCTGAACCGGATAATTTACGTCGAGATCACAGGCAATGTTGTTCTCGTGCAAATAGCCGCAAGCCTGACAACGGGCATTTTCACCAAGAAAGCCTGCTTTTTCTCGTAGTTTTATCAACTTTCCGATCGACTCTTTCGGAATGTCGTTTGCACCGCCCAGGGCTTTGGCGAGGATAGCGATCTTGGCCGTATGTTCGAGTGTCTCAAGTCGATCATAGGCCTGCAAGAGATGTTCGCCGTACGCGACAGCTCCGTGGTTAGCCATTAGCAGGGCATTATGATGCGGAACGAATGGCTTCATCGCCTCAGTAAGCTCGTCAGTGGATGGCGTTCCGTAATCGGTCAGCGGTACACATCCAAGCGTTAATACGACTTCTGACAAGATCGGCTGATCTATCGCCAGCCCCGCCACCGCAAACGCTGTCCCGTGTGCCGGATGAGCATGACAAACGGCGTGGATGTCGGGCCGCATCTTATAGATCAAGAGATGCATCGCAAGTTCCGACGATGCCCGCTTGTCATTGAGCGGCTTACCCTCCATATCTGTGAGAGCAAGGCAATCCTCGGTCATGCGGCCCTTGGATGTCATGGTGGGCGTAGCGAGCACCGTGTTTTCATCCAGCCGAATGCTGACATTCCCATCGAACGCAACTACATAGCTGCGTTCATAGAGCAGTTTGCCGACCTCAACGATCAGTTTTCTGGCCTGAGATTCGTCCATAAAAATAAGGAAACCACAGATTAACACATCCCTGCGGACTCGTTAACCTGTGGTCCTGTCTTTGAGAAAAATCTATCGCCTTACACGCGGGGGTGCGGGCGGCGGCGGCATTTCAACCGGCATATCTACATCCGGCGACATTTCGCCGAGGTCGGACGTTTTCATGTGGGGCGAATTCCAATGGAGACTTTCCATCTCGTTTCTGAGCCGGAGATTTTCGTTTCTCAATTCTTCGTTCTCGATCCTGAGTCGCTGCGCGTCGTTACGGCATTTGCCGCCCCGCCGAAAATTTGGAGAACCGATACTCACAAAAAAACTTGCGATAAATACACCGAACGCGAACGTCGCGAAAAACGGTAAAATGCGTTTAATAAATCCCTTGTTTCCCATTCGTTTTCCTCACTGAGTGTTACTTCTAAATACGCCCGGAGACCGAAATCGGTTTCACCGCTGAGTGACTATTTTATACCTTTCGCCGCCAGCCGCAAAGTTAATTCTTGAAATGGCGTTAATATGTCGATTATTTGGTTGCGGGACCGCTTTGCCTCGTTGCCCTTGATCCAAATTTCAACTACAATCTGTTTCAAGTGTGAAACAATGATCGCCTATCTTTCCGGAAAGCTGCTCGAAAAACAAGCAAACACTGCGATCGTCGATGTCGGCGGCGTCGGTTATGAAGTTCTCATCCCTTTGACGACATTTTACGAACTCGGTGAGGTGGGCAGCGACGTTCAGCTTCGCATCTACACGCACGTTCGTGAAGATGCGATCCAGCTATTCGGCTTTAAGACACTTCGCGAACGAGATCTTTATCTCAAATTGATCTCCGTTCAAGGAATCGGGCCGAAATCCGGCATCGCAATGCTCTCTGGAATGAGTGCGGACGAGATCAAGATCGCGATCCGTTCGAACGACCTTGCGCGGCTCACAAGCATTCCCGGCGTCGGGCAGAAAACGGCCGAGCGGCTGGTCATCGAGCTCCGCGACAAGGTGGGCGACACTACAGAAGCAGGTACGCCACTCGATGGTGCTCCGCGTTCACAGATTCCTGCCGATGCGGTCTTCGACGACGCGCTTTCAGCTCTTGTGAATCTTGGTTACCAGAAGAATGCCGCCGAAAAAGCGTTGAACAAAGCAGCAGCGGAAGGCACTGAGATCTCAGTTCAAAAGCTGCTCCGCAGAAGTTTGCAGATACTGGCAAAATAGCCCACCGATGCTCGAACTCATTCCACAGATCCGCAATGACCTTGCAAAACTCGACCGCCGGGCGGTATTCGCTCTGGTTTACGCGGCGGTCGGTTTGACCTGTATCACTTATTTCAAGAATGGCGAGTACCTTTCGACGATACTCGCGAATACCCGATTCGCTGACGTCGGGAAAGAGGCCGCTCACGCAACTAATAACAACCTGTACGGGTTGATCTGGTGGGTTTTTGTTTCGATGATGTTCTATTTTGTCGTGCCGGCGCTGTTTGTCCGTTTCGTTCAAAAACGAAAACTCAGCGAGATAGGAATTGCTCATCGTATAGAACCTGGATTTTTGAAGCTGCTCGCGGTTTCCATTGCGATAATGCTCCCTCTGGTTTACTGGATGTCACTGACCGACAGTTTCTCCGCCAAATATCCGTTTCTCAAGGTTTACAATGGCGATCCGTATCTCAGCTCGACGCTTCTAATTTGGGAGTTAGTTTATTTTGTCCAGTTTTTTGGGTTGGAATTTTTCTTTCGCGGCTTTTTGGTGCACAGCCTGAAGCCAACACTCGGTGCGTACTCAATACTGGTAATGATGGTTCCGTATTGCATGATCCATTTTCAGAAACCCATGCCTGAGACCTTTGCAGCGATCTTTGCGGGCATTTTCCTCGGATGGATCAGCTATAAGAATGGCAGTATCTGGCTCGGCCTAGTGCTCCATTGCACGGTCGCATTTTCAATGGATATTTTGGCGTTGTGGAATAAAGGGCTATTATTTTAGTTGAGTTTGGAACCTCAGAGACGCATAGACGCGGAGTTGACTAACAGTTCAGTTAGAGATTTGACCTTTATTTTTCCTCTTTGCCGCCCCGCGGCTCTCCGGTAAGAAAATATGACCACAGCCGCTATAAACATTCGTGACGAGGACCAAACGCCCGAAGAGACGCAGTTCGAGGCTTCCCTAAGGCCGGTCAATCTCTCTGAATACATCGGCCAAACTAAGATCAAGGAAAATTTGCGCGTCTTTATGAAGGCAGCACTCAAGCGGCGTGAGGCCCTCGACCATATTTTGCTGACGGGTCCGCCGGGACTTGGAAAAACTACACTCTCTAATATCGTCGCCAACGAGATGGGCTCTTCGCTCAAGACGACCTCCGGCCCGATCATCGAAAAGGCGGGCGACCTGGCCGCGATCCTCAGCAACCTCGACGAAGGCGATGTGCTTTTCATCGACGAGATCCACCGCCTCAACCCGGCGATCGAAGAGATCCTTTACCCGGCGATGGAAGATTACAGCCTGCCCATAATGATCGGCCAGGGACCGGCGGCAAGGTCCGTAACTCTCGACCTTCCAAAGTTTACGCTTGTCGGAGCAACAACGCGGCCCGGAATGCTGACCGCCCCGCTGCGGGCGAGATTTAACATTGTCTTTAATCTCGATTTTTACACCGTTGCCGATCTTCAAACGATCGTTTCCCGTTCGGCCGGGATCCTGAACGTCGGCATCGACGAGACCGGTTCGCATGAGATCGCACGCCGCGGGCGAGGGACACCACGCATCGTGAACAGGCTGTTGAGACGCGTACGGGACTTCGCCGAAGTCGATCACGAAGGCCATGTAACGGAACACGTCGCTTGCGACGCCCTCAATCGAATGGAAGTCGATAATTACGGCCTCGACGAGACCGACTCCAAGCTGCTTCGCTGCATCATCGAGAAATTCGACGGCGGGCCTGTCGGATTGAGCACTTTATCTGCCGCCATCCATGAAGAAAAAGATTCGATCGAAGAAATGATCGAGCCTTATCTGTTGCAGATCGGCTTCCTGAATCGTACACCTCGCGGCCGAATGGCAACGCGCCTAGCATACGAGCACTTCGGTCTTGAATCTCTAATGCGAACTGGCGACAACCCGTCATTATTCGGATAAAATAGTTAATACCTTGAAACACGAAAAAGCACGAAAGAGAATCTCTCCGCTCTCGTGCCTTTCCGTGTCCTACGGTGGTTACTGAGGTTTAATCGTCTTCCTCATCCATCGCCAGTAGCGATGCACTTGTCACCAGATCGTCTTCGCCGCATTTGATCAGTGTGACCCCCTGAGCCGACCGGCCGGTTTCGCGGATCTTATCAACGCCCAAACGGATGAGTTTTGCCTGTTGGGTGATGATCATAATCTCGCTGTCCTCCTGGACGGGAAACGCCGCGACGACCTTGCCTGTCTTTTCGGTGGTCTTCATGTTGATGACCCCGATGCCGCCGCGTTTGGTCAGGCGGTAGCTGTCAACGGTCGTCTGTTTACCAAAACCCTTTTCCGAAACTGAAAGGATCTTTTCGGTCCCTTCGGCACTAACGGCACAAACCGAGACCACAAAATCACCGCTCCGAAGATTAACCCCACGGACGCCGCGTGCGACACGGCCCATCGGACGGACGTCGGTCTCGTTAAACTTGACCGCCATACCGTCGTGGGTCGCGACAAATATCTGCTGTTTGCCGTCGGTACGTATGACCTCGAGCAGCTCATCGCCCTCATCGATATTGATGGCATTGATGCCGCTGGCGCGAATATTCTGGTAATCACCGAGCGAGGATTTTTTGATAATGCCCTGCTTTGTTACCATCGTCAGATAAAGCTCTTCGCCAAAATCCCGGACCGGCATTACCGCGACGAGTTTGCGTTCGCCTGATAGCTGAACCAGGTTGACGACCGCCTTTCCGCGGGCCGACGTGTCCCCTTCGGGGATCTCGTGGACCTTCATTTTAAAGACTTGCCCGTCGTCTGTGAAGATCATCAGATAAGCGTGTGTCGAAGCAATGAAAAGATGCTCGACAAAATCTTCGTTCTTCGCCTTGGCTCCCAGACGACCTTTACCGCCACGGCCCTGACGTGTGTAGGCGGTGACCGGCGTCCGTTTGATATAGCCGGCGTTGGTGACTGTGATTGCGACGTCTTCGTCGGGGATCAGGTCCTCGATGTTAAACTCGGCGTCCGCATCGACAATTACCGTCCGGCGGGCGTCGCCGAACTGACGTTTGACCTCAGTCAGTTCGTCAGTAATGACCTGACGCAGAACGCTTTCGTTCTGGAGAATATTCTCAAGTTCAGCGATGTATTTTATGATCTCGGCATATTCGTCGAGGATCTTTTGACGTTCGAGAGCCGAGAGGCGACGCAGTTGCAGATCGAGGATCGCCTGTGCCTGTATTTCAGAGAACCCGAGGCTCGCCATGACCTTGTTAAGTTCTTTTAAGAACTGATCGGTCGTTTTATCGCCCGTAACGCCGCGCCAGGTCTTAACCTCGCTCGCCGTCGCAAGACCGCCGGTCAACCATTGTTTCGCTTCATCTACCGAACGCGAATTGCGGATGGCCGGAATTATGTAATCCAGCTGATCGATCGCTTTATTCAAGCCCTCTAAAATGTGAGCTCGAGC
>JBGAVK010000074.1:0-9722 GCA_044228165.1 Pyrinomonadaceae bacterium
GGTTTCATTTGAACGACTCACTGACGAATCCACTGTACGCAAGTTTTTCGAGAGCGAATTTCCTGACGCCGTCCCTTTAATGCCGACGCTAACTGAGGATTTTTTTGCTAATCCGACGGGCAATCTCGGGACTGTGAAGTGTTTCCCGTGGAACGGCGGCGGGCGGGCATTGCTTCTCGGTGATTCGGCACACGCTGTGGTGCCTTTTTACGGGCAAGGGATGAATTGTGCGTTCGAGGATGTTCGCGTACTCGACTCGTTATTATCAGACCAGGAGGCGGCCGCGGCCGGAGCAAACATTGATTGGGCTAAGATCTACGGCGAATATGCCGATCTTCGAAAGATAAATACCGATGCTATCGCTGATATGGCCGAAGAGAATTTTTACGAGATGCGCGACGCGGTCGCCGATCCGGTCTTTTTGAGAAAACGTGAACTCGAAACAAAGCTCGAGCAGACATACCCCGATTATTTTTCAAAATACTCCATGGTCACGTTTCGCGAAGACCTGCCGTATTCAATAGCTAAAGAAAAGGGTAACGCTCAGGACCGCAAGCTGATGGAAATATGCGAGAGGGTGAGCAGCGTAAATGAACTTGACCTCGATCTGATCTATCGCCAACTCGATCATTGAGACCAGTGCATATCTGTAGTTAAAACATGAATGATGCGATCGACATTTCTATTCCGCTTCGTTTCAATGGGCCGCAGCCGAACGCATACGGCGTCGCGGCCGCCAGATCGCAAGCGTGCGAAGCCGGCGATCTCATCGGTGATACAAGACTCGGCGGCAGTGTTAACTTCGAGCAATACTCCTTTATTCCGCATTGCAATGGGACGCATACCGAATGTGTCGGGCATATTACGGACGAGCGTATATCGGTATTGGATTGTCTGGCGGATGTGTTTGTGCCGGCGGTCTTAGTGTCGGTCGAACCAGAGAGTGTTGGCAGTGACCTGGTAATAACGCAAAAGGGGCTAGCTGATGCGATCTCACGGTCGAGCGGGGACCTCACTAACATGCGGGCGAAGGAAACTCGGACTAACACGAAGGCGACGGCGTTGATCTTTCGGTCGCTGCCGAATGATGACAGCAAGCTGACGAGGGAATACGGCGGGGGTAACGTGCCGCCATATTTTACTCTCGAAGCGATGGAATTAATTGTCGGGCTAGGCTTTAAGCACCTTCTTGTCGATATGCCGTCGATAGACCGGATATTTGATGACGGGAAACTTGTCAATCATCGCATATTTTGGAACGTCGAGCAGGGCCGCCGCGAGATCAATGCCGCGACGCGCGTAAATAGTACGATCACAGAGCTAATTTATGTTGCAAATGAAGTTGCGGACGGTCAATATCTGTTAAATCTGCAGATCGCTCCGTTTGCGTCTGATGCCACCCCTAGCCGGCCCGTCCTGATCCGTTCAAACGGAGCGGATTGACTTCCGGCTTGTTAACCGTGACAATACAGCATTGGCCATTGTGCCGATAGACGTTTGAGAAGCCGCCCGTATGGCGGCGAAAGTGGGGTAAGCCGGGTGAGATTCCCGCACGATCGCGTCACCGTTACAGTCGGGCCTCCTGCCTCAAACGTTTGCCAGGGGAAGATGTTTCGCGTCAAAACATCGCAGGCAGACTCGCGTTTTTCAATTAAGTTTTTGGAACGCCTTGTTTTTCTGGTCGATGAACGTCGACGCGAGAAAAGCAGGGCGTTTTTTGATTGGTGTTGAATGATGTGTGACAGATCGAAGCAGCTCTTGATCGCCATGGCCGTGGTAATTGCGACGGCCGGGCTATTTTCAGGCTGCCGGAGCAACGTGACACAACCAGCGAACCCCGGGACGACGCGGCAGGTTACCGATGATCTCGGCCGGCAGGTGACGATCCCTGTGAAAGTGACGCGGGTCGTTAGCACGGCGCCGAGCGTAACGGAGAATATCTTTGCGGTCGGAGCGGGTGACCGACTTGTCGGTGTGACGACCTTTTGCAATTATCCCGAGCAAGCCAAAGAGATCGCAAAGATCGGCGATACGATGACTCCCAATATGGAGACCATCGTCGCCATGAGGCCCGACATCGTTTTTGTATCGAGTGCTTCTCAGCTAGAGGCTTTTACGAAGACGCTGGAGCAAAACGGGATCGCGGTTTATGTCACCCATCCGACGTCGCTTGATGGTGTTATGGACGGGTTGAGAAAGCTCAGCAAAATTTTCGGAACGATCGAAAAGACAGGTGAGATGCTTACCGGCCTGAACGGGCGCGTCGGCGCAGTTTGGGACAAGGTTCAAGGCGAAAAGCAGGTGAGGGTGTTTATCCAGATCTCGCGAGAGCCGTTGTTTACGGTCGGCAAGCCGGCTTATTTGAACGCGATCATTGAAAAGGTAGGCGGTGTTTCGGTCACAGATAATGTTGAGACCGCGTATCCTAAATTAAGCAAAGAAACGGCGTCGGCGTTGGATCCGGAGGTGATCATAATGTCCGACAGTGAAGATAACCAGGCGCCGAATGAGGCGCTTAGAAATTCGCCGGCGATGAAAAATGGACGTGTATATAAAGTGAACGCCGATCTGTTGTCGCGGCCGGGGCCAAGGCTGGTCGAGGCGTTGGAGCAGATCGCGAAATATTTGCACCCCGAGAAATTTAAATAGTGGTTTTAACACAGAGATCGCAAAGTTCGCAGAGAAACCGGGCTCTACTGCTCGGCGGCGGGCTGCTTTTGTTTCTCGTTGTAGTACTAATTGCGGCGGCGATGCTTGGGGCGGAGCGGTTGCCGTTGTTTAACCTGTCGGAACAGCAGCGGTCGATATTGTTTGACATCAGGCTGCCGCGGATCCTTTTGGGAGCATGTGTCGGGGCGAGCCTCGCGGTTGCGGGTGCGGGTTTGCAGTCGCTTCTGAGGAATCCGCTGGCTGAGCCATATTTGCTGGGCGTTTCGAATGGTGCGGCGCTCGGGACGATGGTCGCATTCGTGTTTTTTCAGAGCCTTGAGATAACACGGCCGGTGCTCGCGTTTGTTGGTGCGGGGCTTGCGACGGTTGCCGTTTACCGGATGGCAAAGAGCCGAGTGGGAATGAACGTAGAGCGGCTGGTTCTGTCAGGCGTGATCGTGACGACTTTTTTGTCGTCGGTCATCGTCATGCTGACGACGTTATTGGACGCGGCAAAGCTGCGGAGCTTTACGTTTTGGCTGCTCGGCGATCTTTCACAGGCGACTCGGAACGGCGTTTATTTGAGTTTCGCGGCGGTCGTTATCGGCACTCTGATCTTGATGTCACAGGCTCGGGCACTGAACCTAATGATGGTCGGGGAACGCGATGCGTTCGATTTTGGGGTAGAGGTCTCTCGTGTGCGGATGCTGGTTTTTGGTGCAGCCAGCCTCGTCGTCGGAGCCGCCGTCGCGGCGAGCGGGTCGGTTGGTTATGTCGGGTTGATAGTGCCGCATCTCGTACGGCTGACGGTCGGCAGCGATAACCGATTGGTTGTGCCATTTTCGGCGGTAGCGGGGGCAATATTTGTGGTGTTTGCGGACACGATCGCAAGGACGGCGATCGCTCCGAGGGAATTGCCGGTCGGGGCGGTTACGGCGTTGATCGGAGCACCGTTATTTATATACCTGCTAAGAAGGAATTAGCCACGAATAAACACGAATGACACGAATCAGAATTCTTAATTCGTGCGATTCATGTTAAATCGTGGCAAAAATGAATGCTTGACGTCAGAGAAATATCGGTTGCTTATGGTGAACGGGCAGTTTTGAGTGATGTGTCGATGATGCTGCGCGACGGCGAGATCCTTGTGTTGCTCGGGGCGAATGGTGCGGGCAAAACTACGCTGATCAAGGCTCTGAATGGAACTTTGCCCGTCTCAAAGGGGGACATCGTGCTGGAGGATCGTCCTCTCGCGAGCATCTCGCGGCGCGAGATCGCTCGAAACATTGCGGTCGTTGCACAGGAAAATGAGACCAGGTTTCCGGTAACAGTAATTGAATTCGTGCTTTCAGGAAGGTTTGTTCACGGGAACGCTTTTGGTTGGGAAAGCGAAGCCGATATCAATTTTGCGCAGCGGGCATTAGAGGATTGTGATCTGGGCGGATACGAGTTGCGGTTGATGAATCACCTCTCGGGCGGCGAACGGCAAAGGGTCGTGTTAGCGAGAGCCTTGGCTGCCGGAGCAAAGATATTGCTCCTCGACGAACCGACCGCAAACCTCGATCTCGCCCACCAGGCTATGATGTTTCGCCTTGTGCGCGAGCGTTGCCGGTCGTGTAACGCATCGGCGGTGGTCATCACGCATGATCTAAATCTGGCGGCGGAGTTTGCAGATGAGATCGTGATGTTAAAGGGTGGTGAGGTCACTGCCATGGGCACGCCGATAGATGTTCTGACTGCTGAAAATATTGGTGATGTTTTTGGTGTAAAGGTCTTGCTGGATGCAAATCCGGCGAGTGGAAACATTCGGGTGACGAATGTTTTTTAAGAGATTCTAGCCGCGAATTACGCGATTGGTGCGAATAAAGAAGATCGAATTATCCGTGTTATTCGCCTAATTGGTGGTGAAAGATCTTATTTTTTGACAAACGATGCAAGGGAAGTTTGGTGCGAAGCCAACGCTGCCCACGCAACAGTATATCGAGTGTAAAAATGCACATTGCAGAGTACAAAAGGTCTTTTCTTTCAGCATTCTGAACTACGCATTGTGAACTTGATGAGCCTGGAACTTTGCACGTCTGTCGGGAGAAAAACCATCCTGCGTGTGGGCAGGAGAGGAATGCAATGAAGCTATTTTCAATTTGTGGTTTTGTATTTTTGTTGGCGGTGACCGTATTTTCGCAGGAGGGTGTGTTCGTCAAAGGTAAGGTGACAGACTCCCAGGGCCCGGTGGGGGGAGTATCGATTAAGTTTACTTCGAAAAAGAGTAGAGATGACGATCGTTCGACGATCTCGAACGAAAAAGGTGACTACCAGACGGGAGTTAATCCCGGAGAATACACCATCACGGCAACGATAACGGTTGGCGGCCGAACTCGGGCTTCGGTGCCGATCAACCCCGGCTACTGGCATGATGTCCAGTCAATAACGCTCGACATCGAACTTCGCGATCTTCCGTCGATCAACGAATCAGTTACGATCTCAGCCGGTACAAACCAAATTTTCGAACAAGTCTCGAAAACGGTCGATGTTATCGGTTCGCAAGAAATGCGCGACCGGGCGGATTTTTCATTGATCGAATCTTTGCGGACGATACCGGGATTTCGAGTTGCTCAATCCGGAGGGTTCGGACGGGTGGCGACGATCAAGACCCGGGGACTACGTAACCAGGATACGGCTTTACTGATCGACGGGACACGTTTTCGCGACCCGTCTGCTATCTCAGGCGATGCGTCACCTTTTTTGAGTGACATTACATTGACGAGTGTCAGCAAAGTTGAAGTACTGCGCGGATCGGGCTCGTCGCTTTATGGTACGAACGCTATTGGCGGCACGATAGATATCGTCACGCCCACCTCAAGGGCGGGAACCCACGGACAGGTTGGCGGCGCATTTGGGGGCTTAGGGCTCGCCCGGTTTCGCGGAAATCTTTCACACGGTGCCGAAAGCGGCAGATTTGGTGTGAACGCCGGCCTCTCACGCACTGTATATACAAAGGGCATCGACGGCGACGACAACACTTACAACACAAATGTTCAGTCAAGATTCGATGCGAATCCTTTCTCGAAAACCAGCATTTCAGGGCGGTTCTTCTTTTCCGATGCCAAGGTCCGGCTCAATGTTAACCCGGATACATTTGGGGCTTTGCCAGTGTCCACTACAACAGTAATAACTGCCGTTCCGGGCGTGAATTTTATCGCGGACGTGAATGACCCGGACAGTGAGCAGGCGTCGCGGTTCTATAATGGTCAATTTGTTGTGACGCACGCATTCCGCAGCGATCTGGCCTTTCACGCGCATTATTCTGGAATTAAGACCGATCGCCGAAACACAAATGGCATATTGGGTCCCGGCTACCAGCCTTTTGGCGGAGGCGAAACTTATCGGTTCGCCGGTCAGATACACACGCTAAACGGACACCTTAACTGGACCACGAAATATAATCTAGCGACGTTTGGTTACGAGTTCGAGCGGGAAAAATTTGGTAACAAAGGTGTCTTTGCGGCCGCGGCTGATAATTTTTCGACGGGTGCCGTGCAGTCGAGCAATACGTTTTACGTTCAGGATCTTATTAGTTTGATGGATGGGCGACTGCAGCTTTCGGGCTCATTCCGAACTCAGTCGTTTTCGTTGCAAAAGCCGACATTTAGTTCAATTAATTTTCCAAACCGATTTAATAGTGCCGTCTCGCCGCCGGCAGCTTACACCGGCGATGCTTCGGCCTCGTATTACTTTGAGCGTTCGGGAACAAAACTGCGGGCACATATTGGTAACGGTTACCGCGTACCATCACTGTACGAACGATTCGGTTCGTATTATTTTTTCAATTCCTTTTTCGGGCTGGGCAATCCTGAACTAAAACCCGAACGCTCGATCGCGTTTGACGGAGGTGTCGAACAGACTGCTCTGCAAGATCGCGTGAACCTCTCGGCAACCTATTTTTACACGAAAATAAACAACGAGATCACGTATCTGCCGACCGACGATCTGGGAGCGGCGGCGTATTTCAATTTCGATAAACACTTTTCGCGCGGACTCGAATTTAGCGCCCGGTTGAGGCCGCGAGGTGCGACCGAGATCTTTGCCTCGTACACATTCACGAATAGCGATGTGCGAAATTTTCGCCGGCCGTCCGGCATGCCCATGGCAAATGTCGCAAGCAGCGACCGAGCTTCGTTTGGAACGCCGCGCCACCAATTCACCTTCGTTGCGACGCAGCGGTATAAGCGGTTTTGGGTGAATTTTGATTTTCTTGCGACGTCCTATCACCTTGCTCAGATATTCAGTAACTCGACCTATTCCAACTACATTTATCGCTTTAAGGGCAATCGGAAAGGCGATCTGACCGCAGGATATACATTCTCGTTATCGAACGAGAAGCGGACGCTGAGGCTTTTTGGAACCATCGAGAATGTCTTTGATCAAGAGTATTACGAGAATGGATTTCGTACCGCCCGAGCGACGGCGAGAGTCGGCTTGTCGTTCGGATTTTAAGGAACTGTCCGCAAAACACACGAAAGGCACGAAAAAACCGCGCCGTCTTCTATGGCTGCAAAGTCTATTTTAACGTCTTAGCCACTGCAAGGAGTCCGTGCTTATCGAATGTTTCGCGTGATTTGAGGGGAATATCCTTTAGCGGGGCCATTCATCTCGTGGTAAAATCAGGTTTTCCGAGGAGAGTGAGATATGAAGATCCGCATTTTGTTTTTGGTTTTCATTTTTTCGACGGCGATCGGCGAAGCATTTGCGCAAAGCTCCACTATAACGAACGCGGATCTTACAAAATATAAACAGCTGCGATTAGAGGCTGAGGCTGACCTTCGGGAAAATTACGCAAAACTCGGGTTTGCGTCGCCTGAGGAGCGCGAGCTTCGTAATGCCCGCTCTGCAAAAGAAGCGGGCGAGATATCTGCGCGGCTTCGTTCGGAACGCATAGAACGAGAGCGGATCGAGGCTCAAACTGCTGCTAATGCTCAATATGCATCGGCTTTGGCACGTGCGATTCAGCCATCGACACCGCAGTATTTCGAACCGACATACCTCGGCGGGTTTTACTATCATCGGCAGCGAGTTCGAGGTGCGCGATATTTTCCGCATCAGCAAGAAGGGTATTTTGCTGGCGGACAATTTTGGCCAACCGGGCCCCGTACACCGCTGCGGCCGTTGTTACGGTTGCGACGTTAAATAAGAGCCTTCGAAAGCAGGAACGCTAAACAATTATGAAATCAGGCTGGGAAGCAGTCATCGGCATGGAGATCCATGCGCAGTTGGCGACAAATACAAAGATCTTCTGTTCGTGCGCGGTCGAAACCGGCGGCGAACCTAACACCAATACGTGCCCGGTATGTTTAGGTTTGCCGGGAGCATCATCACTGGTATTGAACAGCGCGTATTAGACCTGGGGGCAAAAGCGGCGTTGGCGTTGGGCTCGAGATACAAGAAACGTCGATTTTTGCGCAAAAATTATTTTTATCCCGATCTGCAAAGGTTACCAGATCTCACAACAGCGATAAGCCCTTCTCGGCAAACGGCCAATTGACGATCATGACCGCGGAGCGCGACGAATCGGGACATGCTCATGAGTGGAAACCGATGACGATCCACATTCAGCGAATGCATCTCGAAGAAGACGCCGGTAAAAATGTCCATGACGGGCTGCCGGACGTCGATAAATACTCATACGTTGATCTAAATCGGGCGGGCACGCCGCTGGGCGAGATCGTTACCTCCCCCGACTTTCGCACTTCCTGGCAGGCATACGATTACGTCAATCACGTCCGGCGCGTGCTTCAGTGGGTGGGTGCCAGCGATGCGGATATGGAGAAGGGCAACCTGCGATGCGAGGCAAATGTTTCGGTACGCAAAGTGGGCGAGACCGGGTTCAGAAACAAGGTCGAGCTGAAGAATCTAAATTCCGTTCGCTTTATGCAAAAAGCGATCGAGTATGAGATCGAACGCCAGATCGCTGCCCATGAGGCGGGTGAAGCCGTCGATCAGGAGTCACGCCTCTGGGACGAAAAGAACAATCAAACCCGGTTTATGCGTTCGAAAGAGGATGCTCACGATTACCGGTATTTTCCTGAGCCCGATCTGCAGCCGGTGGCGATCACACGGGAATTCATTGACGCCGTAAAGGCTCAGATGCCGGAACTGCCGGACACGATGAGGGACCGTTTCATCGAAGTCTACGGCCTGGGGTATGCGGATGCGTCTCAGATCGTAGCTGACAAACATCTGGCCGAGTACTTTGAGACCACGGCGCGTATTACGGCAAATCCAAAGATGTCGGCAAACTGGATACTAGGTGAGTTGACCCGCGAATTGAACAATTCCGGACGGTCAGCCGCCGAAGGCCTCACTACTGCCGAAGACCTTGCGGAACTTCTCAAAACGATCGAAGCAGGTGCCATAAATAACAATCAGGGTAAGGAAGTGCTCATTGAGATGTTTGCTACGGGGCGTCCGGCTGTGGAGGTGATCAAAGCAAAGGGTTTTGAACAGGTCTCTGACCTGGGTGCGATCGAAAAGATCGTCGAAGAGGTTATGTCAGCAAATCAAGCGAATGTCGATGCATTTCGTGCTGGTAATGAAAAGCTGTTTGGGTTTTTTGTTGGTCAGGTAATGCGTGCGTCGCAAGGGAAAGCTAACCCGAAGGTCGTGAACAACGTATTAAAGGAGAAATTGTGAACCTAACCGGCAAAGTCGTGATGGTAACAGGCGGAACCAAAGGTATTGGTTTCGCGATCGCCAAATCCTTCGTGGAGGCAGGTGCGAGCGTTTTCGTTTGCTCGCGGACGCGAACTGATGTCGAAGAGGCGGTCGAACGTCTTTCGAGCCTTGGCAAGGCGGCAGGGAAACTCTGCGACGTACGGGACGAAAGCCAAGTAGTGGCAGTCCTAAATAGCTGCGAAAAGCAATTCGGGGGCATTGATATTCTCGTAAACAACGCCGGAATGGGGGTTTTTGGAAAAACGGTCGAGGAAATATCGGGCGACGAATTCAGACAGACGGTCGAGACTAATCTTTTCGGAGTCTTTTATGCGTGCCACCATGTAATACCCATGATGAAGCGG
>JBGAVK010000074.1:9754-15105 GCA_044228165.1 Pyrinomonadaceae bacterium
GCTACATAATCAATATTTCGTCATTGGCGGGACAGAATGCGCATCCCAAAATGGCAGCGTATAACGCTTCGAAATTTGGTCTCAACGGTTTTTCTGAGGCGCTGATGCAAGAGGTCCGGCACGAAAATATAAAGGTAAGCTATATCTGCCCGGGAAGCGTTAATACGTATTTCGGCGGCGATACTCCGTCCGATGAAAAGGCCTGGCAGCTGCAGAGCGAAGACATCGCACAGGCCGTTATGGGTCTGCTTGCAATGGATCCACGCGCGTTGCCGAGTAAGATCGAGATCAGGCCGAGCCGACCGCCGCAGCGTTAAACGGCCGTCATTTCTGCTAATTTGCCTGCCACGCGTTCGAGATCGTCGATGTCGAATGGCTTTACGATAAAATCTGTCGCTCCCAACATGAATGCCCGTTCGCGGTGTTCATCCTTGTCGAGCGATGTGACCATGATCACCGGGATGTGGCCGAAATTGTCATCGGTCTTTACGTATTCGAGAAATTCCCAGCCGTCGATCTGCGGCATTTCGACGTCCGAAAGGATCAGATCGGGTTCCCATTCTCCATTGAGCAAAAGTTCTAATGCCTCTGCCCCGTTGTTGGCAGTAATGACACGTAAGCCGGCCCCTTCGACGAGTTTTGTTGTCTGAAGGCGGACGCTGGCACTATCATCCACTACCAGTACAAGCGGCGGCAGCTCAGCCACCGGCTCTGACGCCGGTTTCGTTGGCTCGAGCGGCACTATCGGGGCCTCAGCCTTTGCAGAAAACGGCAGCAAGATGGTGAATTTTGTTCCGGTCTGCGGTAACGATTCGATCAACACCGAACCCCCGCGACTCTCGACGCTTTCTTTGACAATACTCATACCGATACCGCGTCCGGCATTCATGTCGAGCTTTTCGACCGTTGTTAGGCCGCGGTCAAAGACAAGTTTTAGAGCGTCACGCATCTGAGAGCTGGGCGGCCGAGGCGTCGTCCATGATCCCGGTGGTTACGGCCTTTTCGATCAACTTTGGGATTGAAATTCCGGCCCCGTCGTCTGAAACCGAAAGAACCAGAGCCTCAGCGTCCGTCTCAATTCGGATCGAAATGCGTCCACGCTCAGGTTTCCCAATTAGGCGGCGGGTATCCGGCGTTTCGATGCCATGTACCACCGCGTTCTTTAGCAGGTGAAGAAGGGGTTCGATAAGTGCGTCGATTATTTGAGTGTCGATCTCGACCTCACCGTTTTCCACCACGACATAGGCCTTTTCCCCTCATCGATACAAGCCACGTTAACTGCGCGGCTTAGCCGGGTCTCGAGGGTTCGAATCGTACCATTCGGATCTTTAGTATCTTCGCCTGAATTTCATCGGTCAGCTCACGCTGTGTCTCTATCAGGGATTCAAACCTGCTCAGCGAATCTCTATCAACATTTCCGTGGATGCTCAATTCATTAAATCTCTCTGCGAGTGCCGAGCGGTTGAAAAGCAAACTGTGCGAAAGCTTGATCAACTCATCCAGGCGGTCAAGCGAAACTCGCACGATCGGCGTAGTGGTTGTCCTGACTATGTCATTTTCGATCGCATTAGATCTCTCGTGTGAGGCTGTATTATGGGTATCCTCGTTTGTCCCTTTTCCCGACGAGGAAGATATCAACGCCATAGCCTGTGCATACGACTGATCGAGTCCGCCAAGTTCAGCTCCGGCTTTTGCTTCGACAACAGATTCAAGTATGGTGGCCGACAAGACCAGGAAATCGTATATCGGCTCGGCGGCCTCGGCGCGCATCTCGACCATCTTGTCGAGAATGTCCTCCATACGGTGGGCTATCGCCGAGGCTTCGTTCATGCCGACGATGCCCGCTGCGCCTTTGAATGTATGTGAGTTGCGGCGGATCTCCCAAAGTGCATTTTGGTCGCCGGGCAGGCGCGAAAGAGTTTCGAGGCTGTTGCGGATATTTGCGAGCAGTTCAGAGGCTTCTTCGCGAAAGACCTCAAGCATTTCTTCATCGATCTCAAATTCTTCGATCTCCGGCAACTTTTTGGAATTGTTCTTCGCGGTAATGCTTTCAATTGTCGCGTCAACAAGCCGTGAGAAATCTTCTGTCGCGTCGTCGGGCCCGAGCCGGATCTCGAAAACGGCAGCCTCGATCCGGGCAACCAGATCGAGGATCGGATAAATATCCGCAGGTTTACATGGTGAAGAACCGCTTAGTTTCGATAGTGACGCCTCGCATTCCGAAGACAGGTCGGCGATAACCGATAGCGAACTGCTCCGCGCATCGGTGCTCAAACGCACGAGATTGCGGCGTGCCGTCGTGAGATCAGAGGCGTCGCCGGTCTGGGCAATGATCAGCAAGCTGCTGCGGACCAATGCGAGCTCGGTCTCGGCTGAGCGAATAAAGGTTTGTATTTCTTCGCGGTCCATAGGTGCCGCAGGAGCAGGCGGGAGGGTCAAGAGTCTGAACCGGTGTCCGGGAGCAAGTAGGTGTCGAGTGCTTTCATAAGCGTCTCGGGGCCGAACGGCTTAGTTACATATCCGGTCGTTCCGGCCATTCGGCCGCGGACCTTGTCAAAAAAGCCGTCTTTCCCTGAGATCATTACGACGGGGACATCTTTCGAATTAGGATCCTGACGGATCTGTTTACAGACCTCGTAGCCGTCCATTCTCGGCATCGTGATATCGAGCAGGACCAGGTCGGGACACCCTTCGGCCATGCGTTCGAGAGCCTCGACTCCGTCAACAGCGCATATGACATTATGGCCGGATTTTTCGAGTTTGCCGGCGATCAGCTTTCTGACAGTTGGGCTGTCATCCACAACTAGGATCGTTTTGCCCTTTGGCATTGATTCGTGAACCTCGCTCTGGCGCTGAATTTCGTCGATCCGGATCGCGAGTGTATTTACCTGGGCGGCGAGGATAACATTATTCGGGTCCAGCCGTGCGGCTTCCTGCAGATATTTAAGCCCGGCGTCATAGTTGTGAAGATTGAGGTGTCCTATTGCGAGAGCGGTCATTTCTTGGCCGTCAAATTCACGCAGGTTCCACTCGGCTTCCATTTCTGTAACGGCCGTTTGTACCGCCTCTCGATCAACATTCGGACTGGAGATCAAAAGTTCGAGATCTGATATCGAAGTGACGGCTCCGCAAGACGAACATTCAAACACCTGGGATTCATTCGAGGCTCCGCAAAACGGGCAGGATGAAGTCTCTTGGGTACTGTGTGAAATGGCGGCCTCAAAACTGTCCGGTGACGGAACGGGCTCAACCGGCGGAACGTCAAAGATCGACGGGTCAAAGTTCGCCGGTTCACTGATCACAAATTCACTTTTATTTGACGTAGCGGATTCGATCTGTTGGGTTCCCGGCATTTGGACCGCAGTCATAGCGACGTCCGGATCATCATAGCGGAATTCGCGTGTGGCATATGGGTCACCATCGTCAACATCTGCCTCGTCGATTACTGTCGTTTCGACATTCTCGATCGGGTTAACAGCGCTTTCGATAGTTTTCATTTCCGCAACAGCTACTTCATCGACACCGCTAAAAGCATCGATCGTCTGCCTGACAAGGTCTGAACCCTCTTCGACGTCAGATATATTGATACTTTCTGCTGTCGGGACGTCCGCGATATATGTAATTTCTTCCGCGGAATCGCTTTGGCAATCCAACTCCGTCTCGAATTCTTCATGGTTTTCTTCGTAAGCGGCAGCGCTATTTTCAAGATCGGCCGGAGCTTCGGGCGGCATTTCGACCTCAGATTCGTCAACGGCGGCGAGTTCAGCAACCGGTTCGGATTCGGGCGGTGCTGCCTCAATGGCAGGCTCGGGCTCAATTGCCGCAGGGGCAAATGTCATCGCGAGAAAGTCACGGCTTGAGCGGGCGGCCGTATTGTCGGGGTCAATAGCGAGAGCTTTGTCGAGTGATTCGATCTTTTCATTTATCCCGGATGAAAGATGCGATCGGAAGATCCAGGCATCGGCGTTGCCCGGCGAATTTTCCAGATATTCGCTTACCAATTCCAGAGCTGTAGCCAGGTCGCCGTTGACGGCTACAGCCTTTGCCTCAGTAAAAAGCGCATCCGGGTCTTTAGGGGCCAATTCGTCGAGAGCTTCGCGGGCCTCGGTATTCTCGGGATTAATTGCGAGTACCTTTGCGAAATAGGCGGCCTTTTTCTCGTTATCGTCCTCCAGGACCGCTTTCCAAAACCACGCCGTTTCACAACCATCATCGTGCCCTAAAGCCTGTTCGGTCAATTGAGCCGCCAACTCGACCGAACCTTGCTCAAAGGCGGCGGCAACGCGAGCAACTAGTGTTTTAGCCATCAATGAACCAGTAGCAGTTCGCCATTCGATGGCGCGGGCATTTTCCGGATTGATCTCGAGAACGTGATCGAGAAAGACAATCAGCTCCTCGGGATAATCACTGATCGACGCGAGCCACATCCATACGTCTTCGCTCGACGAATTGACTTCGACTGCGCGGTTCAATAACGCACGGGCATGATCCCGATCCCCGGCTTGCGCTGCGGCTATGCCTTTGCGAAGCAGGGAATCAAAGTCGGCAGCACCAGAAAGTTCGATCTCGTCGAATACTTCGTTTTCTACCAGTGGGAGGGCGGTTACGTTTGGTTCGAATTCTAATCTCATAATAATTGTGAAAGAAGCGGGTGAATTCCTGAGAGATCATGGGAGCGATGCCTGAAACAGCGCCCAATAATGCAAAGAATTCAAAAGCAATAAAGATGCCAATTGTGCAGATCGCGCTAAAAATTGTTAATTTCGTGGTTTATGCCTAAAATAAGGGCTGAAACATACAGTTTTCTTGTTCGAACCTGATCCCGGCGGATCGCAATTGAGAAAAAAGTGACACAATTTGACATTATTCGTTGACAAAAAGTAGCAATAACGCGATGTCCGGCAGATCGAAATGACGCAGAAATTGACCAATAAAGATGTCATCATTGTCGGTGGTGGGCCGGCCGGTGTTTCAGCGGCGATATGGTGCGCTGATTTGGGGCTGGATGCGGTTTTGCTCGAAAGCAGGGGCGAGATCGGTGGACAATTGACCAGTATCTACAACCAGATAAAAAATTACCCCGGGCTCGTTTTGGCTAACGGGGTCGAATTTCGAGAGCACTTTCGAATGAATATCGACGGGTACGACATCAGACCACAAACGGGGATCAGCGCCGTAAAAATAGATGCGTCCAAAAGAATGGTGATAGCCGAAGATGGGACAGGTTTTGTTGGCGGAGCACTGATCATCGCGACCGGCGTGCGGCGGCGAAAGCTCAATGTGCCGGGTGAAAAAGAGTTAAGTTCAAAAGGTATTTTGTTTTCCGGCGCCGGTGAACGGGAAAGTGTAGC
>JBGAVK010000075.1:0-14016 GCA_044228165.1 Pyrinomonadaceae bacterium
GAACGCCCCGACCAGCATTCGCCCGTTCTTTCGCGTCTTCATAACTGCATCGCCGATAAATCCGCCGATCAACAATCCCGGGGCTCCCATAACACCGTAAACGATCATCGAGACAAAATTCGCATTTTGGATATCCAATCCGTGATACCGCATCAGAAACGGGGTTATAAAGGATGCGATCGCATACATATTGAAATTATGGATCGCACCAGAAAGTATTATCCATCGCATAGTCGGTGATCTAAGGATGTTCAAATATGCGGAACCGGAGCGCTTGCGGGTTCCAACCTGATGTTCTTCGTTGGCTCCGCGATCTGGTTCGCGAATGAAAAACGTTGCGATCGTACAAATGATCCCGGGCACACCGGCAACCAAAAAAGCTGCACGCCACCCATATTCTTTAGCGACCGTTCCACTGACAGCAAAACTCAGAGCCACGCCGACCGGTAGCCCTAGCATAAAGATCGCCAGGGCCTTTGCCCGCTGACTAGCCGGAAACAGGTCTCCGATAAGCGACGTAGCGGCCGGGGCGCACGACGCCTCTCCAACTCCAACGCCAAGCCTCAATGCAAAGATCTGCCAAAAATTCTGTGCAAAGCCGGACAACGCAGTGAGCCCACTCCAAACAAATACGCCTATAGACAAGATGTGTTTTCTGCCTATAGAATCCGTTAGTCGGCCTAAAGGCACGCCAACGAAAGCGTACAATAGCGTGAATGCGGTGCCAAGTAAACCAAGAGAAGCATCGTCGAGGCTGAATTCTTTTCGGATCGGCTCACCGATGGCCCCCAATATCTGTCTGTCAAAAAAGTTCAAAGTGTTGATCGCGAAAAGCACGAACATCGCATACCAAACTCCTGATCTGGACGTTGTCATAAATGTTCTGAGCGATATTTATAGGGGATGTGTTTAAGAGGAAATTGCAAATCTATTCGGTATCTGCTTACAATTGCCAAATGGCCAATTCAAAGTCCGGTGTGATTTTAGCACTATTTTTTCCCCTTGTAATGCTCGTCTCTTGCGGAGACAAAGGTAAAAACGTAAATGCCCCCGGAATTTCGTTAGAGCCTAACGGCGTCGCATCGTCGTCGAATTCTGCGAGGACCAACGTCGAGGAACTTGGATTATTGGTTAGTGTTCCATACGAGACCGAAGATATTGTCTGGAAAGAAGATGCGGCGAAAAAGCGAATAATCGCTGTGATGCGATTTTCGACCGCAGATTCGAACAAGATCGTGGCCGAAGCCGAAAGAAGTGGCCAGGGCCAAACTGTAGAGATCGCTGCAGAAACTTGGTTTCCTGACGAACTTACCGCCCAGAGCGAAACGAGCGGGGACAGCGCCTTAAAAGGGATCGCATATCCTGCCAATGCCTTTTTCCTTGAGCCCTATTCAAATGGGCGGATCACTAGAATCGAAGGCGGTGATTATTTCGTACTCGAGCTTTCCGCCAAATAATTATCTATCTGGTTCATAGGATTTTAGCTTTCGATAAAGTGTCGAAAGGTCTATACCCAACACTTTAGCTGTGGCGGGTTTATCGCCGTCGAAATGCGCCAGTACCTTTCTGACATGCCGCTGCTCCACCGTTTCCAGTGAAATGAGGCCATAATCTTCGAATGCGTCGGAACGGGCGGCACAAACCTTTAAAGGCAGGCTTTCTAGTGTGATCTCGTTATCACTCAGTACCACGGCACGTTCGATGACGTTTTCCAGTTCACGAATGTTTCCGGGCCAGTCATAATTTGTAAGTTCAGTCAACGCCTCTTTCGTTACCGAAATTTCGGGCATCTTTTGAGCGGCGGCGGCTTTGCGAACAAAATGCTTAACCAACAGAGGTATATCGTCGCGCCTCTGCCGCAATGGCGGGATCTCTATCTCGACAACATTCAGGCGATAAAATAGGTCCTCTCGAAAACGCCCTGTCTTCACCTCGTCCTCTAAAACTCGATGTGTAGCGGCGACGATCCTAGCGTCAAATCTCTCAGCGAACGAGGAACCCACCGGTGTTACTTCGTGTTCCTGGATCGCCCGGAGAAGTTTTACCTGGAGCGAAAGCGGCATGTCTCCGACCTCGTCGAGAAAAAGTGTTCCCCCGGCTACTGACCTGAATAGGCCTCGTTTATCGGACGTTGCCCCGGTAAATGAACCTTTCATGTGCCCGAAAAGCTCACTTTCCAGAAGAGATTCCGGCAAGGCTCCGCAATTGATCGCTAAAAACGGCCGGTCTGCACGGGAACTGCTGTGATGGATCGAACGTGCGACAAGTTCTTTTCCCGTTCCGCTTTCTCCGCAAATGAGGACATTAGCCGACGTTGAGGAAACACGACGAATGCGGTCTGTGACCTGCCTGATCGCATCGCTATTGCCGACCATCTCGGTGGATCCTTGAAAGCGTCGAAGCTCTCGGCGTAGTGCTCGATTCTCGCGAAAAAGGAGTCGGTTATCGGCAGCGTTCCTCACCGTCTGAAGAAGATTTTCGTTTATAAAGGGCTTCGAAATATAGTCATAGGCACCTTTTCGAAGAGCGGCCACAGCGGTATCGACAGACGAGTATGCTGTCAGTACGATCACGATCGCGGCCTCGTCGACCGATTTGATCTGATCAAGAAGCGCGAGTCCGCTTTCGCCCGACATTTTCAGATCGGTCAAAGTTACATCGATCTCGTTATCAGTAAAGATCTCGATCGCAGTCTCTGCACTGTCAGCAGTGAAAACCTCATACCCCGCGTTCTTCAATAACTGACGGAGAATTCCACGCATTAGCTCGTCATCTTCAACTATGAGGACATTTTCCTGGGCCATAATACCAGCAGATGAGGTTCCGAAGGCCTAGTTTAACATAAGCCTTTATTGTTAGTTCTGGTTCGTGTTAGCATCGATTATCAACTTATTGATCCAATGAAGTTTCCCAAGTTTTACAGTTCGGTGTTTTGTCTTCTGATCTCTCTTTCATGGGCTGTCAACGGTCAGCAGACAAATCCGGTCGAACGTCAGGTCTCAAATCCGATTACCGACACGCCTAATATCAACCCAATATCGCCGAGGACTGAGGTTACGGCCCCGCAGCAAAAAAAGAAACCCAAGGTCGAACCCGAAGGCGGTGACGGCGATCTGGTGATCTACTCCGATCGGCAAGTCGTCGAAGGAGAAGCGGGTAAGCGCGTCGTCCGTCATATCGGAAATGTTGACGTCCGGTATGGGATCTACCGTTTGCAGGCGGATGAGATCGAGATATACGAGGCAGAAAGTAAGTTGGTGGCAAAGGGGAGCGTGATTTTTGATCAAGGCGATGATCAGCGAATAACTGGTGCTACCTCCGTATGGAATTATAAAACAAAACTTGGCGTTTTCGAGGACGCAACCGGATTTACAAACCAGACTAATGACGGTACCGTTTTATATTTTACGGCAGAACGCGTCGAAAGAGTCAGCCTGAACGAGATCGTTATTACAAAAGGGAAGTTCACTGCTTGCGAAGAGGCTACGCCCAAATGGAGTTTTACAGCCGATCGAGCCAAGATCAGAACCAACGATAAACTTTCGTTTAAGAACGCGAAGTTTCGCGTAAAGGACATCCCGCTTGTGATCGTTCCATTTGCGTCGATCTCGATCAAAGAGAAAGACCGTAGTTCAGGATTTCTCACGCCGACTATTGGTTATTCCGGTCGTAAGGGGCTTCGTTTGTCCGGAGCTTACTACAAGACGTTGGGTGATTCTGCGGATGTCACTTTTAGGGCAGATCTCTATGCAAAACGAGGGATCGGGTATGGTTTGGATTTTCGCTCGAGGTCAAATTCCAGGAGTTATCTTAATGCCGGGTTCTACGCCGTCAAAGATCGGATATTTGGCCCGAATGCCGATGAGAAACATCCAGACCAGGGCGGTTCAATAATCTATGCCGAAGGTGTCCAATATTTTCCAAACGGATTTACTGCGGCGGCTGACGTTCGATTAACATCGAGCCTAGCCTTTAGGCAGGAATTTTCTGACGGCATTCAATCGATCATCTCTCCGATCGAGGTCTCACAGGTCTTTGTGAACAAAAGTTGGGACGATTACACATTGAATTTTCTTGCGCGCACTCAAGTAATTTCAATCCCGAATGTGCGCGAAAAGACGCGGAACCTGCCAGGCGTTACATTTGAAAAGCGCCCTTCGATGCTCTCGTTTCTTGATGGCGTTTACTTTTCGTTCAAGACTAGCCTGGAAGGTATTTCTCGCCGCGAGGAGGTCGACAGCATTTCTCTCTATCGGCGCATAACCGGCGGCGACCCTGTAATTACGCCGGCACTTTCGCAACGGCTCGATGCCTATCCGCAATTGACATTTCCGTTTAGAACTAAGTATTTCAATTTTACCGCCTCGGCGTCAGCTCGCGTGACTTACTATTCGAATTCATTTGACGATATGAGACGTGTGGTAGGAAAAGACCTGTTGCGAAAGTACGGCGAATTTTCATTCGATGTTCGTCCGGTTGCTCTGGCGAGGAACTATTACGGAAAGGCTAATGAATTCAGGTTTAGACATGTTATCGAACCTTACCTGACGTACCGACTCGTAAAGGGGGTTAATAATTTCAACAGGATCATACGATTTGACCAGGTCGACACTTTATCAAATACAAATGAGATCGAGTTTGGGGTCATTAATCGTTTTTACACCCGCAGGTACGGCGAAGCGGTTACATCCGACGCTCGGAAGCTTGTTAGTTCGATCGTAAATCCTACGGACAAGTCACTGTCGGTGCAGCCGTATGAGGTTTTCACGCTAAGCGTCAGAGGGAAATATTACTTTGATACCACATTTGGCGGGGCACTGATCCCGGGAAGGCGAAATCAGATCGAGCCGATAACTGCCCTAAGCTTTTATACTTTTGGTGGTGTTCCCCGGCGATTCTCGCCGCTTAATATTGATGCGACGTATCGACCCCAAAGAACGGTTTTTGTTAATTCAAGGCTCGATTATGGGATAAATGGCGGCGGACTCCGTGCGATATCGGCCACTGTCGGGTATGACTCGTCTTTCGTAAAGCTTTTTCAGACGTTCTATTATACGAGGGCCGTGACCCTCATGCCCTCGTTGGCACAATGGGCCGATCCCAACGGAAAAGAACCGGGAACTCTTCGAGGGTCTCAGTGGAGCCCATCGGTCTTCCTTGGCAGTCGCGAACACGGAGTATACGGTGGGGCGTCGTTCTTTTTTGTCGTGCAAAACAGGCGAGCCTCGCGGCAGGCACCAATGATAAGCTCTCTTTTTACCATCGGATATAGTTTTGACTGTTGTTCGCTAGCGTTGCAATATTACACCTTTAATGTCGGTGTAAGGAAAGAGAACAAGTTCACGTTCAGTTTCAGATTGCGAGGTATCGGATCATTTGGGACCGAGCAATATGGACAGGGAATTCGGTGATCTTAACAGCAAGAGCGGAATGGCAAACTACCATTCCGCTCAATTTACATGAAGCGACTAAATTCAGTCTGAGATCGAACTAACCTAGGCCCCTACCGTTTTTTTTTCATCGGCATTAACAAAAGTAAGCCAATTTGCCCCACCCGGTGCCGGCCTTTCCGCCATGATCACCTTGAAAAACTCAGTTTGAAGTTTTTCCGTAAGTGGTCCCCGCTTACCTTCACCTACGGTGATCCGATCGACACTTCGGATCGGTGTGATCTCAGCGGCAGTTCCAGTGAAAAACACCTCGTCTGCCAGATAAAGAGCCGATCGCTGGATCTGAGTTTCTACGACTTCGATCCCCATTTCGCGAGCTATCTGGATCACTGAGTCTCGAGTGATACCAGGAAGGATAGAAGCCCCGGAGGCGGTGTGATAAGTTTACCGCCGTTTACAAGAAAAATATTCTCGCCGGAGCCTTCTGAAACATAGCCCCTGTCATCGAGGGCGATGCCCTCTGAAAACCCGCCAAGCAAAGCTTCCATTTTGATCAACTGCGAATTCATATAATTCGCGCCTGCTTTCGCCATTGCCGGCATTGAATTTGATGTGATCCGCGTCCAACTTGACACGCATACATCTATACCGCTTTCGAGAGCTTCTTCGCCAAGATATTTTCCCCATTGCCAGATAGCGATGTAGGCGTCGATCGGATTCGGGAACGGGTTTACGCCAAAGGCAGGCTTCGCTTCATCTAGTCCGCGAAAAATGATCGGGCGAATATAGCATTCGTCGAGTCCACTCTGTTTGATCAGCTCGATCGTGGCATCACAAAACTGTTCGCGTTGAAACTGTGAGTCCATCCGATAAATCTTTGCCGAGTTAACGAGCCGCTGCATATGTTCCTGAAGACGAAATACAGCCGAACCCTGCGAGGTGTTGTAACAGCGGATCCCTTCAAAAACGCTTGAACCATAATTCACAACATGCGACATCACGTGAATTCGTGCGTCGGTCCAGTCAATAAATTCACCGTTTTTCCAAACTTTCGGTGAGATCTTCATCGTGTTAACATCTTTTCCAGCCATAATTAAGTCCTTAATTCCGCAGTTGCAGACCGACAAAAGTCACTACTATATTCCAGTTTCAATAAACTACCAAAGATCCGAGCCTTCTAAAAATTCGATCATCATAGAACAATTGTATCCCACGCGGGAAACACCTGCAATATAATGCAAGCCGCAAAAAAGGCGGGAATATCCCGCCCATTCTGCATCGTCTCAAACCGGCACTAGAGAATCCGAACCCGGGTCGATGTATCATCGAGACGAGATGAGAAAGTCGTTCCGTCGACAGTCACGGTGACTACTATTGGCTGATCACCTGCACCAAGAAGTTCCGGCGGAAGCTCAAAATCCACAGTGTATACACCGGGCGCGACAATAATGCCACCCGTTTTAACATAAATGCCGGTTATAACTTGGTCACGTATCCT
Organism: Pyrinomonadaceae bacterium; assembly: GCA_044228165.1. GTDB lineage: Bacteria > Acidobacteriota > Blastocatellia > Pyrinomonadales > Pyrinomonadaceae > OLB17. Next base: position 6,889 of record JBGAVK010000075.1, read on the forward strand.
TACACTGATAACGCCAGAATCTGTATTAGCCACGCCGGTTAGATAAACCCTCAGGACACTTCGCACAAGCGAATTTCCTTTGCGTTTTATTGTTCGGACAGAAAATGGTTCGGTGGTGAAAACCGAGTTTGTAACATTGAATAATTTTGCACGTCCGCCTGGACCAATATTGCCCTCTTTGTTAAAGATGTCTGGCCTTGCCGGGATGATCGTAAGATAGCTCTTTAACTGAAGCCCGTTGTTGTTGATCACAACGGGATATACTGTGCCCAGAACAGAACTCGCGACCGCCGGCGGCACAACAAACTCGATATGCCTCTGACTAACCGCCCTGAGACCGCACGCGGCCCCATTTATCGTCATTGAGACACCACTTAATTCAATAGGATAGTTAAAGACCCGATCTATAGAGCCAACTGCTGTACGGGGCACGATGGGCCGGTCTACGCCTGATTGATAGTCGAGGATCGCGATCATCCCGGGTGATATGCCTAAAACCGCAGCGGGTGTAACAGGCGTCGGAGTGGGACTCGGCGATCCGCTCGGCGAGGCCGTTGGCGTTGCCGTAGGAGTCGCAGTCGGCGTAGCGGTCGCTGTCGCAGTTGGGGTTGCCGTCGGAGACCCCGAAGCCGGCGGGTCCGTCGGCAAAATAGGCAATCGGCTCGCTCCTGTCGCAATCGAGATCGTCACAGGTGTATTGGCATCAACGACTGGTTGAATGAAGTAGTAAACCTCGCTTTGCAGGTCAAAATTGCCGGTACCTAATTCTGTTAAGGCAAGATTAAAGGCCATCCGGGACAGCGAATTGCTCGGAAATACTAGACACGAGGCAATAAATGAATTTGGCGAGGGGAATTTGGCCAGCCTGGTAAATGTCGCCGCAGCCGGAGCAACCCCGAGCGGGTAGGAGTATAATTGAACCGGTCTCACATCCGACGGATTGAGTCCGTCGGAAGCGGTCGTCGGTATTGTTCCGTCGGCTTTGATGTTCTCCCGCGTCTCCATGACCAGGGTTTGAGGAACACCCATCGCATCATAATCGGTGAAACCCGGATAATGTGCGACATCGCCGCCGGTCGCACCGGTATCGGCATCGCTTCGTGGGCCGATACGCCGGAAGGTGTTTGCCACGGTATCGTATAGATAAAGGGCAAATGATGTATAGTTTGTCCCGCTGTTCTCGTTGGCAAGATCAGCGTACGAGTCAAAAGCGATGTATCTCCCATCTCGACTCATTCGTCGACCCAGATCAAGTATATTGACGGGATCGCCGGCATTCGTCGAAGTGGTGGTAGTTACCTGTTTGCCGCCTGTTGGCTTTCCATTTGCCAGGTTGGCATAAAAGATCTCTTCGTTTCGGCTTGATTCTGGATTGCTTCCGGTGTCGAAATTCGTCGAGCTAAGCGGATTGTCTATCGGGTCGTCGCCGGTGCTTGTGAACAGCACGCGATTACCCGACCCGGAGATCGTCGGGTTCTTATTGTAGATCGGATTTGAGATCAAGCCGCGTGGGGTCTTCGTTATCTGCGTGACGGTTCCTGGCGTTCTCAAATAAGTAAAAATCTCATCATTGTCCTCACCCGGAAGGGGCGGCGGGGCCGGATTTCCAACCGTGGGATCGAGATCCCGAGTTGAAACGAATGCTAGAACGCTGCCGTCATCATTGATACTTGCGTCATGATTGTCATCTGCGATAAACGGGCCAACCGAGTCGGTACCCGCTCGCGGAAGCTGGCTTGGGTCCGTGTTTGTTACACGTGTGAAGGTTCCACCCGAAAGATCAGTGAACGGGATCTCTTCGCCGGACGAAAGATCGGCTACAGCTGCATAATTCGGGATCTGGTACATCCATATCTCTGTATTGGCATCTGCTGTCAGAGGATTCGCTCCGGGGGTCGGGGTAGCCGTAGCGGTGGGGGTCGCGGTCGCCGTCGCTGTTCCGGTCGGAGTAGCCGTGGGGGTGGCTGTTGCCGTTGCACTCGGGGTAGGCGTCGGGGAAGTATAGATGTTTCCGTCGAATGAACCAGGATTCGTGGAATTCGGAGATGCGGGCCTCGCAGAGGTGGCATTCGAACTGAATGAGATCCACTTTCCATCGTTGCTGATGACCGGACGGGTGTTGACGATCTCAACCCGCACATTGTAAAACGCGCCTGGTTTGGTCGTGTCAAAAAGGACGCTTTTAGTATCAGTTATCTGAAAGATCTGTCTCTGGGCGTAATCGAAGAGGAAGATCTCAAGGTTAGCATCGGCGTTGCGGGGGTTTACAGTCGCAAGGTTCCCGCGGGATTCAAAGACGACGAATCGACCGTCGCCGCTAATTCCGCCGCCAAAAGACTCGGCTCCCGAGCTTGAAATTTGGCCCAACACCGATTCAATCTGGGCATTAGCCGGCATCAAGAACGCTATTAGAACAATAAATGCTAAAAGGAAAACAAAGCGAAAGGTCACAAATTCCTCCAAATCCACCCGGTCAAATACGAACAAGCCTGTCGGCCGCGACTATTAGTTCAAAACACTCAATTTTAGGTGCAAGCGGAGTGTTCTGCAAGCACATGAAAGATAAAACGCGACGATCAGATCTAAATTCAAGAAGTTTGATGCAGCATTGCAAGGGGCGGGTTGTCATTTCTTGATTCAGATATATCATTTAAGATTAGATATTTACGCGGACAATGCCAAAAGATCGAACAATTATGATCGTTGCCGGCGAAGCATCCGGCGACAGGCACGCTGCCAAGCTCGTTGATGCTTTAATGGCGGCCGATGAACACACGGAGTATCGATTTTTTGGTGCTGCCGGTCCGGCAATGCGTGCATCGGGTGTACATGCCATAGTCGAATCTGACGGACTTTCGATCGTTGGTATCGCGGAGATCGGGCGGGCGTTGCCCATGTTCGTTCGCGCAGCGAACAAACTTAAACAAGCCGCAGAAGAGCGGAAACCGGACGTAGTCATCCTGGTTGATTTCCCAGATTTCAATCTAAAACTTGCAAAATCGCTCAAGAAGCAGGGCTTTAGGATCGTCTATTACATCTCCCCGCAACTGTGGGCGTGGCGAAAATACCGAATATCGATCGTTAAAAAGTACATTGACCTAATGATCACGATCCTTCCGTTCGAAAAAGAATGGTATTTGGATCATGGGGTCGATCATGTCGAATACGTAGGCAGCCCTCTCGCACGGGAGGTTCACGCAGAAACAACGAAAGAGGAGTTTTGCAGGCGGCACGGCATAGATTCGCGTCTGCGATTAGTTTCACTTTTGCCTGGAAGCCGTCAAAAAGAGATTGTCCGTATCCTGCCGGTCATGATGGACGCCGCAGTCGAACTAGAGGCCGGAAGCGAACCCGTCCAGTTCGTCATCCCGATGGCAACAGAAAAAAATGCGATTGACGTCGAAGCCATCTTACGTGAGAGGCCGTCAAACCCTTCGCGTCTCACGATCGTGGCAGGCGAAACATACGACGCTATCAATGCATCGGATGCCGCCGCGGTAACAAGCGGAACCGCGACTCTCGAAACGGGTATCCTCGGCACACCGATGGTGATCGTTTATAAAACTTCCGCGATCAATTACGGTTTGCTTGAACCCATAATTTCGGTCGACCATTACGGATTGATAAACCTGATCGCGGAAAAGCGTATCGCAAAGGAATTGATCCAAAGTGGTTGCACGGCTGCCAATATTTCGGCTGAGATCACGAGGCTACTCGAACCTGAGGCAAATGCACTTGCGCGAAAAGAACTTGCTTTGGCAACCGACAAACTCGGGCGCGGCGGGGCATCGAAACGGGCGGCCGAAGCGATCCTCAAATTACTCGCCTGACTTTCGATTTTTGAGTTCCTTTACCTCGTCTCGAAGGCGGGCGAGGCCCTTGACCATGGCGTTTTGACGTTTATATTCGTCAAGCGGCTGAACCGGCGTGCCCCACCAAACACCGGGCCGCACGATTTTGCCGGGCAAGACGCCAGCTTGCGAACCGATCACCGCTCCGCTCAAAACGCGGGCGTGATCGCCCATTCCGACCTGGCCGCCAATAATGCAATCGTCTTCGATTATCGTGCTGCCCGAAATGCCCGTCTGAGCTGCGATCACGACCCGCTTTCCAATTGACACGTTATGTGCGACCTGCACGAGATTATCGATCTTAGTGCCCTCGCCGATCCTTGTATCGCCTAACGAACCTCGGTCGACACAGGAGTTCGCGCCTATTTCCACATCATCCTCGATCACTACGCGGCCGATCTGAGGGAATTTGATATACCTCTCCTTTGCACGAACGAATCCAAAACCGTCAGTGCCAATCACAACGCCGGCATGCAAGATAACGTTGTCGCCGATAATTGAGTTGTCTTCGATAAAGACATTTGGCCCAAACAGGCAATTCGAACCAACACACACGTTCTTTCCGACCGTTACTCCGACACGCAACTGGCAGCCGTCGCCGATGATTGAGTTATCGCCAATTGAGACAAACGCGCCGGCGAATATGCCGGAGCCGAGTTTTGCGGACGTTGAGATCACAGCCGTTGCGTGTATCTCAGGCTCACGCCTCTCGGACGGGCAAAGCTCTGCAGCGATCAATGCAAACGAAAGTTTTGGGTCATCCACAGCGATCGTAGATATCGAAGTATTTTGGGAAGGACGCACGAAGCCTTACATTGGTCGAGCATCTCATTCGCGTTCGTAAACGCGAGTTCACCAACGCCCGCGGTCGCGAGGTCCGCAATTCCGCGGATCTCAACCTCGGCCTCACCTCGTAATTTTCCGGAAAGAAAATCGGCTATTTCCTGCGTCTTCATTCTTTACAATCTAATGTGTTTTCTAGCAAAAGTCAGGCGAGCGTTCAGCGTTTCTCAGCGGCATTGACAAGTGTCTGCAGGAATATCTCACCGCCGACGATCTCGAAACCATGATCACGCTCCAAATTCAGCAGGATCGGAGCAGATTCGCTGTCGAGAAAATCGAGATCTGCAAGGTCTATCGTGATCGAATTTCCGGTCTCGTCCTGTAAGCCTTTCGCTAATCTGCCGATCAGGTTGGCGTCTTCGACCAGCAGGTCGCCTTCAACCCGAAATATAGTTATCTTTCGGGACGGGTCATCGATCTGTTTGATCTGAGTCGGCATTTGTGCGATTAGATGCGGTTTTTACGAAAAAAGCAAGTTTAGGTTTCGCCTCGTGGAAATTTCCTTGTAACAAGAAATACACCTGCGAATATGAGTATTGCGGCAAGAATGAAAATTAGATCGACATGTTCGCCCAAAAACGCGACCGCCAGCAGGAAACCGATCAGCGGCTGCAGATAGATAAACACAGCAACTGTCGAAGGATTTACGCGTGCCAGAGCCCAGGCGTTTAAAAGATAAGGCGACGCGGTCGCGCCGATCGCAATATAAAAGATCAGCATCCAGATCGACGAACTCACCGCTGACGCTTCTACCGGAGCGAACGCCACCGCCCCGAGCGGCACACAAATGATCGACGCGAACACGAACACCCACATCATCGAGCGAAAGGCTCCGTTGCGCGTGACGATGCTCTTTGATGTCGCGACGTAGATGCCGAACGAAAGCGAGTTCACGACGATCATGAGGTCGCCGCGGGTCGTCTGCGATGAGAACGAAGCGTTTCGCGGATCGATTATCAAAAGCACGCCGGCAGCCGCAACGACGATCCCGATAACCTTCATTAAACGCAGCTTTTCGCTGCCCGTTATCGCACCGACCGTTAACGCAAAGATCGGAATAGTGACCGCGAGCAGGGAAGTGTTCGACGCCTTTGTTAGCGACAGTCCGCCTATAAACAGGAGTTGATTAAAAGTGACGCCAAACAGGCTAAGCACCGCCAGACGCCAATAATCACTCTTATTCTTTAACCAGAATCGTTTCCTGAGAGTTTGAATTATTACAAGGACAAGTGCCGTAATCCCCACGCGAAAGCCAACAAGGCTCACGGGCGGGATAACGTTTAGAACGACCTTCGCAATGACCGGGAGCGACCCAAAAAAGGCCTGCACGCCAAGCAACGCTATATAAGGTGCCGATGACCGTTCAGAGTCCGCCACGTTAAACCAGCATTAATGCGGGCTGCTCGAGCATTTGTTTCAGGGTCTGGAGGAATTTTGCACCAGTTGCACCGTCGATCACGCGATGGTCGCACGACATCGTGACATTCATCATATTGCGGACTACGACTTGTCCGTTTCGTACTACCGGCGTTGGTGTTGCACCGCCGACCGCGAGTATGCCCGCCTCGGGCGGATTGGTGATCGCGGTGAACTCTTTAATGCCGAACATACCGAGGTTTGAGATCGAGAATGTCGCTCCCGTATATTCTTCGGGCTGCAGCTTTTTGGCTTTTGCCTTTGCGGCGAGATCTTTGACCTCAGCGGCGATCTCGAGAAAGCCTTTGAGGTTGGCTCCGCGAATGACGGGCGTGATCAGGCCTTCGTCTATCGCGACCGCGACGCCGATGTCCGCCTGCTCGTAAAAGCGGATCGATTTGTCCTGATAAGAGGCGTTAACGAAGGGATGTTTGACGAGTGAAAGTGCGGCGACCTTGACGATGATATCGTTGACGCTGATCTTTTGATCTTCGGACACCCCGGCATTAATGGCCTTTCGCAGCTCGAGGGCATTGTCCATCTCGATCTCGACGGTGAGATAAAACGTCGGGATGGGCCCGATCGATTCGGCAAGGCGGGTTGCAATGATCTGCCGCATCTTCGACGTCGGTTCCTCACGAAAGGCTGAAGCCCCGACCTGAGTCGATGGCACAAAAACATGAGCCTTTTGTGACGTATTCGGTCCGCCCGCCAGAGCTTGTTCGATATCGCGTTTGATGATCCGGCCGTTCGGACCGGAACCTGAGATCGACTTCAGATCGATATTATTCTCAGACGCCATACGGGCGGCGATCGGCGAGACGATCATTCGGCCGCCGTTTGAGTTCGGAGTGCGGAGTTCGGAATGCGGAGTCGTAAATTCTGCGGCTGGCAGACTCGCTGGTGCTCGCGTTTCTGTCTGGGCTTGCGGAGCGATCTCCTTTTCTCCTCCACTCCCTTTCTCCACATCTGATTTGGAGCCGTTCGGGGAAGACCCAGTCGCTATCGCTCCCGGTTC
>JBGAVK010000076.1:0-13824 GCA_044228165.1 Pyrinomonadaceae bacterium
TTACGGCGCGATAACTTTCTTGCCCCGGAACTCGATGAACCCCGTGTCATATTTGACAGCGATGCTAACTCTGTATTGATCGAGCTGAACGGAAAGGTCGGCCCCGCGGTCGAAGTTTCGGTCGAGTCTGAAAAGGAAAAGGTTGGCAATTCGACGCAGTCCCGGCTGCTTCCGGTCAAGCGCGAAGGCACTCTCGATTTTGCTGCGATCGTAGAGGGCGAACGGCGGCTCGAAAACTATTATCAGGAACAGGGCTACTTTTTTGCTGACGTCACCCCAGTGTGCTCAGCCACTCCGCAGCTCGCCGATACCGAGGGAAACCTGATCCCTAACGGAACGGAATTCCTGTGCCAATTTCTCGGCGGCGAAGATCTGATGGGTAAGAAAGTCGAGGTCAAATATGTCGTAAAGACCGACCGCCGCCTGACTCTGACCAAACTCAGGCTACGCGGAACGGACAAACTTACGATCGCAGATATCACGACGGTGCTCGGTTCGCAGGAAGCAAGCCTACTCGGTATCATTCCGCTTTTAGGCTACGGCCGCGGTTATACGAGCGAATCTATCCTCGAGGACGATGCCGCGACGATCACATCCCTGATGTCAGAACTCGGTTACCGCGATGCCAAAGTACGTGTCAATCAGGGTGTGTCGCCCAACGGCGAAGATCTCATAATCACCTTCGTGGTCGACGAGGGGCTGCCATCTGTCGTTAGCAATGTGAGCATAACCGGAAACAGCGCGATCGGGACTGACAAACTGCTAGCCGAGATCCCGATGCTGATCGACCGAAACTACTCACGCGCACGCGTGAGAAACGCCGTTAGAAAACTTTCGGAGTATTACTCAAACCTCGGTTACTATGATGCTCGCGTAACGTCGTCGATCGTTGAAAAGGAACCTCAGCCGGGTGCCGACAAACGTGATGTGCAGGTAAACTTTAAGATCGAGAACGAAGGTAAAAAGGTCGTCATCAACCGCATCCTCATCTCCGGGAACGAACTAACAAAGACCGACGCCGTCGAACGGGCGATGGCTTTTCGCCACGGCGAAATACTCCGTTCGGCGGACATTTATGCGAGCGAACAAAATCTCTATTCGACTGATGCTTTTTCGCGGGTGGATATCAAGTCTCAAAATGCGGGCGACGCAGCGGACGGTTCGCGGCTTGCAGATGTAGTCGTCAATCTCACCGAACAGCCGCCTCGCCTGATGTCATATGGCGGCGGTTACTCGACGGATCTCGGGCTGAGCGGATTTTTCGATATTCGTCATGTAAATCTTTTTGGAAAATTATGGCAGGGGGGGGCCAGGGTCAAGGTAAGTCAACGCCAGCAACTGGTCCAGTTCGACTTTATAAACCCCAGGTTTATCAGTGACGGTGAAAAGAGATTTGCACCGCTTACGGTCTCATTGCAATACCAACGCGATTCGACCGTGACGCGTTTCTTCCGCTCGACCTTTGACAAAGGCACGTTTGGCATCGTCCAGCGAGTGGATGAGAACGGCAATCCCATCGACGAATTTGGAGCGAGTACCGGCGACCCGACAATTAATCGGTTTGGGATCACTGCTGAAACAAATCGGACCATCAGCCGCAAGAACCGCAGCATTCTGTTCTTGCGATACAGATTCGAAGATGTCCGCCTTTTCAGCATTAACAGCTTGTTGATCAAAGATCTCTTGCTTCCCGATGCCAAGACGCGGATCTCCGGCTTTGGCGCTACTTTTGTCCGTGACACGCGGCAGAACTGTTCGGTTCGATACTCGCTGCTCGACCTAATAGCAAAGGGAGAACCCGCCGACCCTTGCCGCTATAACGCAAGCGACCCGACCAGGGGCGATTACCTCACCGCCGAATACAACGTTTCCGCTCCGGCTTTGGGCGCAAGCCTCGGCTTTCATAAATTTCAGGTCTCTTACAATTACTTTTACACCTTAAAGCGGTTAAAAAATACCACCTTTGCGGCCCGGGCGATTTTGGGAATGGGCGGGCTTTTCTCTAAGGACAACCGGTACACGAGTGCGAATTATCCGTCGCTCAACGGTTTGCTTCCGATCAGTGAGAGATTTTTTGCCGGTGGTGCTAATACTATCCGCGGGTTTGATTTCGAAGAGGCCGGGCCCCGGGTCGTCATCGTCCCGACCGGAACATTTCGCAACAGCAAAGGAGAGCAAGTATATCTCGAACCGTTTACGGTGCCTTTCGGCGGCAATGCCTTGGCGGTCGTAAACCTCGAGGCACGCGTCCCCGTTTCAAAATCTATCCGGTTTGTGCCGTTTTACGATGGCGGAAATGTATTTAGAAAGGCAGGTGACATTTTCAAAAAGTCCGCAGTAGCACCCAACGATATTGCCGGGATCAATCAGCGAGCCGTGTGGACACATTCGATAGGGCTGGGCCTAAGGCTTAAGACCCCTGTCGGAGGAGAATTTGGCGTCGATTATGGCCATCTGCTCAATCCGCCGCGTTTCTTGATACCGCAACCAATTGGCCCAAACGCCGAATACCGGCTGCGGCAAAGCCACATACATTTCAGGTTCTCACAGGCGTTCTAGTTTCCGCCCAGATCGAGGCTCTTCAGGTAATCGCGGAACTCACTTCCTAGATCTTCACGCTTTAGGGCTAGCTCAACGGTTGCGATTAGAAACCCTAGCTTATCGCCGGCATCATGGCGTTTGCCGTCGAGCTTGACGGCATAGAACGGGCGGGACTTGAGCAAAATACGCATCGCATCGGTGATCTGTATCTCACCACCTGAGCCCGGCGTGGTCTGCTCGATCGCTGCGAAGATATCGGGCGTAAAAATATACCTGCCGATGATCGCAAGATCGGACGGGGCATCTTTATAGGCTGGTTTTTCGACCATGTCTTTTATCTTAAAGACATTTGGCTCCACCTCGTCAGCATCGATCACACCAAACCGGGAGATGTCTTCGCCTTCGACCTGCATCGTCGCGATCACCGGCGCATCGTATTTCTCATAAACCTCGACCATTTGCTGCAGGGCCGGTTTCTCAGCATCGACAATGTCATCAGCGAGCAGGGCAGCAAATGGTTCGTTACCGACAAAATCTTTTGCCTGATAGATCGCGTGACCGAGGCCGAGTGCCTGTTTCTGCCGGGTATAGCTGATCTGAGCGATGTCAGAAATAGCACGGACCTGTTCGAACATCGCATCCTTCCCGCGTTCCTTCAAAAGCTGTTCGAGCTCGAACGATATATCAAAATGATTTTCGATCGCGCTCTTGTCACGGCCCGTGATGATCAAGATCGATTCGATCCCGCTGGCAACCGATTCTTCGATCACATATTGAATCAGAGGCTTGTCAACGAGCGGCAGCATCTCTTTCGGCGATGCTTTTGTCGCGGGAAGGAACCGGGTGCCAAGCCCGGCGGCGGGGAAAACGGCCTTGCGAATTTTATTTGTCATACCAACTTTGCTAAATTCGAGAAGTTACTTCGGCAAACTGTAGATTTTAGGTCATTATATTCGCCGAAACAAATATTGATATACCTTACCGTATTGCGGGCCGGTCGATCATCACGCGTGCAAACCGGCATGTGATAACATTGTAGTCACAAAACGCGATAGTAAATAGATGTTAGATCTTAACTTTGTAAGAGAAAATCTCACGGCGGTTCGCACCGCTCTCGCTAACCGGAACTTTCCGGCTGATCTGCTCGATAAATTTGCCGAGCTCGACGTCGAGCGTCGCCGCGTCATAGGCGAGGCGGACAGCATTAACCAGCAGCGAAATGCCGCAAGCAAAGAGATCGGTGCCCTAATGCAGGCGGGAAACCGTGACGAAGCCGAAGCGAAAAAATCTGAAGTCGCAGGGCTCAAAGACCGGCAAACCGAGCTGGAACGCCTAAGGGACGAGGCCGACTCGGCGATGCGAGATGTACTGATCAACCTGCCGAATATACCGGCCGCCGACGTTCCGATCGGTAAGGATGAGGCCGCGAATAAAGAGATCCGCCGATGGGGTGAACCGAGAAATTTCGACTTCGAACCAAAAGATCACGTCGATCTCGGTGAAGCTCTCGGCATACTCGACCTCGAACGCGCGACCAAGATCGCAGGTTCGCGCTTTGCGATCCTCAACGGTGCGGGAGCACGCCTCGAACGAGCGCTTGTTAACTTTATGCTCGAGACGCACACGTCCGAGCATGGTTACACCGAGACCCTGCCGCCGTATCTCGTCAATCGGACTGCACTGTTTGGCACGAACCAACTACCTAAATTTGAGGAAGATCTATTTCATACAACCGACGAGCGTCAGTTTGCATTGATCCCCACCGCTGAGGTTCCGGTCACCAATTATTACTCCGATGAGATACTTGACGCCGCCGATCTGCCCAAGTATTTCACGGCATACTCGATGTGTTTCCGCAGCGAAGCAGGCAGCTATGGCCGCGACACTCGCGGGCTTATCCGCCAACATCAGTTTGAAAAGGTAGAGCTTGTAAAGCTTTGCCTGCCGGAAAACTCCGAAGCGGAACATGAAAAGCTGACGGCGGATGCCGAACGCATTCTACAACTTCTCGACCTTCCATACCGCACGGTCACTCTCTCAACAGGCGACATGGGGTTCGGGGCGAAAAAGACCTATGACATCGAGGTCTGGCTTCCCAGTCAAAAGACCTATCGCGAGATCTCGAGCTGTTCTAATTGCGGCGACTTTCAGGCCCGCCGGATGAATACGAGATTTCGCCGGTCCGGCGGAGCGAAGCCCGAGTTCGTCCACACCCTGAACGGCAGCGGCCTCGCCGTCGGAAGAACGTGGATCGCGATCCTTGAGAACTATCAGAAGGAAGATGGGTCGATCTTGATCCCCGAGGTCCTGTATCCATATATGCACGGCGTAACGAAGATCGGTTGACGAAAATCTACAATGTAATTACGATGTAATTATGAAATGCCAGATCATTCAAATCGGTAATTCTCAGGGCATTCGAATCCCAAAGGTTCTGCTCGAAGACAGCGGGATCGGCGGCGAGGTCGATCTCGAACTTCATCCCGATGGCATTCTGATCCGCAATGCGCAAAAACCGCGTTCGGGTTGGAACGATGCTTTTAAGGCAATGGCTGAGAACGAGGACGACGAGTTGATCGACGGCCAGTCGTCAACGGCGTTTGAAAAGAGAGGTTGGCAATGGTAAAACGCTTCGATGTATGTTTGGTCAATCTCGATGCAGAGCTCTCAAAGGATGCTAAAAATACGCGCCCCTGCGTCGTGATCTCGCCCGACGAAATGAACGCCCACCTTTCAAATGTGATCGTCGCTCCGCTCTCGTCCGGAAGGGCAGGATATCCGACGCGCATCAGCACTAGTTTCCTTAACGGCGAACGAATGATAGTCCTAGACCAGATCCGCACCGTAGATAAAGTGAGGCTCGTCAAGAAGATCGGTGAGATCGACAAAGCGAGTCAAAAAGCGACGCTCGATCGGCTTAAGGAATTGTTTGCTGAATAAGGTCTTTCATCTATCCACGCTGACTCGGCTTTAAATTTTCTTTTAAGGTTCGTAAAGGGGAAGTTAGCCGTTCATTGCCTTTGCCCTATTCCACAGATCATCCATTTCCGTCAGATCGGTGTCTTCCAGACTCTTGCCTTCGCGTTTTAACTCGTCCTCGATAAATTTGAATCGTTTCCGAAATTTGCGGTTTGTTTTCTTGAGAGCCGTTTCCGGCTCGACGTCGAGATGTCTCGCCAGATTCATAACGACAAACAGAAGGTCACCGATCTCTTCGGCAGCGTTTGCGTTATCGCCTTCCTCGATCGCGGCCTTTAATTCGGCGGTTTCCTCATTCAGTTTTTCAAATATCTGGCCGGCATTCTCCCAATCAAACCCTGTCTTTGCGGCTTTCTTGGTTAGTTTCAACCCTTCGAGCAATGCGGGAAAATGGACCGGCACCTCGTCTAATATCGAGTCACGCACCTTCTCAGCCTTGCCCGAAGCTGCCCGCTCATCGGCTTTCAGCTTGTCCCAGTTATCGAGAACATCTTCGGCCCGTGCAAAATTCGCGTCGCCAAATACGTGCGGATGCCTGAGTATTAGCTTCTGAGTGACACCTTCGGCTACATCGTCAATATTAAAATCGCCGCGTTCCTTGCCGATGGTCGCGTGAAAGACGACCTGCAGCAAAAGGTCGCCGAGTTCCTCGCATAAGTTTGTCGTGTCGCCAGTCGCATCGGCTTCGTGTATCGCGTCAAAGGTTTCGTACGCTTCTTCGAGCAGATATTGCGAAAGCGAACTATAGGTCTGCTCGGCATCCCAAGGGCATCCGCCCGGTGCACGCAGCCGTTCCATCACAGCGATGAGTTCATCGAAAGATATTGACATAGATACATAGTCCAACGTCCAAAGCCCAAAGTCCAAGCCACAAACCGCCAATCGCTCAGGTTTGTGTCAAAATCCCCGACCATAGAATCTTGGACTTTGAACTTTAGACATTGGACTTGTTACTATCGATACAGGGTGAAAATATTATGATCGGCCACGACGACGACAACGAAGAAGTTCATTACAAGGTCGCTGACAAGCGAAAATTCAACGCCGACGGCAGTTTGCGCGAGGGCGTTACACTCGATGCGGAAAAGCCTGCTGAGCCGCCCGCGGCCCCTGCTGAACATAAGCCGGGGCCGGAACCAAAAGCAGATGATGGCGGTTTGCCCGGCGAATCGTTCGATCCCGGAGAGTCTTCTGATGCTGGCGACGAATTACCCGGCGTTAACGACCCCGCGAGTTTTGTAAACTTTCTTTCCTCGCTCGCGACAAACGCGGCCGCCGCGCTTGGTGCGGTTCCGCATCCCGCGACCGGCCAGCGTTCGCTCGATCTCGAATCGGGCAAATATTGGCTCGACATACTTACGATGCTTCGAGACAAGACACACGGCAATCTCCATCCACAGGAAAGCCGCCTGATCGAAGGGCTGCTCGGAGATCTAAAGTTGCAATACGTTCGCCTCGTCAAAGCTACTGAAGAAAAGCTAAAAGCACAGGCCGCCGCGAAATTCTCTGGCGACGACATTTTGGGGAAGAAATAGATTAAACGCAGAGAGCGCCGAGATCGCAGAGATCTATAATTAGATCTCTCTGCGAGCTTTGCGGTCTCTGCGTTAAATTATTAGCGATGAAGTTAACCTTTCTCGGCACAGGCACATCGACGGGCGTTCCCACTATCGGGTGCGACTGCGAAACCTGCCTGTCCGACGACCCTCGCGACAAACGGCTACGGGTTTCAGTCCTGATCGAGCATCGCGACAAGAAAATACTCGTTGATACCTCGATCGACTTTCGCCAACAGGCGCTTCGAGCCCGCATCAGTCACCTCGACGCAGTCTTGGTAACACATTGTCATGTCGATCACGTTTTCGGGCTCGACGATATTCGGCCGCTGAATTTTAAACATGGGGCAATGGGTGTCTATGCAAATGAGATCGCGTGGACCGATCTTCGTCGAATATTTCAATACATCTTTAATCCGACCCATTTCGGCGGCGGCCTTCCTCAGCTTGTTCCGCATACTGTTGTGCCGAATTCCCCGTTTTGCATCGGTGACGATCTCGAGATCATGCCGCTCGAAGTCATCCATGGCAAGCTGCCGGTAATTGCCTACCGCTTCAATGATTTTGCCTATGCCACCGATCTGAAGATCATCCCGCCTGCATCGATGGACGGACTGCGTGACCTCGATGTTCTGGTCCTCGATTGCGTCCGCATCAAACCGCACTCTACACATCTGTGCCTCGAAGAAGCATTGTCGATTATCGCTGACCTGCGCCCAAAACGCGCATTTCTCACGCACCTCAACCACGACATACTTCATGAGCGTGATTCACAGCTTTTGCCAGAAAATGTTTACTTTGGCTACGACCAATTGGTCGTCGATTGATGAGGCACGCTCCCATTCAAAAACACCTTTCTGCGGCTTAACTTATTGTTTTGCAAGGCGTTACCAACGTGTTACAAGAAAATTCACGCTAAACCTTAGGGCAGGCGCGCTAAATGTTGTATAAACACGAGTTAGCAGAAAGTTTCAAAACCACTACATTTTGTGTTGACATTCGGAATTGAACACAATATAGTCTATATCCACTGCAGGAAAAGCCTTTGATTTTTTATCCAAAGACCCGCCTGCAAAACCATAAAATACCGGGTGAAATTAGCGGCCCTGCCTAACGGCAACACAAGCGGGGTGAGGGACTTTCTCGCTAAAATTCACTCGAAAGCTCAAGGCGTTACCCTTTTTTAAGACTGACGTTAGGAGATTTGACGACTAGATATGGACAATTTTTTCGCACAATCAGGAACGGCAGCGACGCGGCAGACCGATGATTCGGCACAGACCTCAATGCAGGTACGGAAACGAAACGGCAGCCTCGAGCCCGTCGATATAAATAAGATCGTACGGGCGATCACTCGCTGCTGCACCGGCCTGCAATCGGTCGATAGCTTGAGGATCGCAACAAAGACGATCAGCGGCCTGTATGACGGTGCGACGACCAAGGAACTCGACAAGCTTTCGATCCAGACGGCCGCGAGCCTTATTTTTGAGGAGCCGGAATATTCCCGTCTTGGTGCCCGGCTGCTGAACCAGTACATCGAAAAAGAGGTCCGTAATCAGGAGATCCACTCGTTCTCTCAGTCGATCGCCTTTGGGGTAAAAGAAGGGCTGATCGGCGAACGTGTCGCCGGATTTGTGGTCGAGAACGCTCGAAAATTAAATGACGCCATCGACCAGAGCCGATGTGATCTTTTCGAGTTCTTTGGGCTGCGAACTCTTTACGACCGCTACCTATTGAAGAATCCGGAAACCCGTGACGTCATCGAAACGCCGCAGTTCTTCTGGATGCGCGTCGCCTGCGGCTTGGCTGAGACCCCCCACGAGGCGATCGATCTCTACAACCTTTTTTCGTCGCTCGAGTATGTCCCATCGACGCCGACCCTGTTCAATTCGGGTACCCGGCACGAACAACTCTCATCCTGCTTTCTGCTCGACAGTCCGCAGGACAGCCTCGACAGTATATATAAGAAGTATTCGGATGTTGCCATGCTCTCGAAATTCTCCGGCGGCATCGGCATCGCGTATCATCGTGTCCGCAGCCAGGGATCGTTGATCCGGGGGACAAATGGCCATTCGAATGGAATAGTGCCGTGGCTAAAGACGCTGGATTCGTCTGTTTCGGCGGTTAATCAGGGGGGGAAAAGAAAAGGCGCCTGCTGTGTGTATCTGGAAACGTGGCATGCCGACATCGATGATTTTCTCGAACTTCGCGAAAATACCGGTGACGAAGCCCGCCGCACTCACAACCTGAATATCGCCAACTGGATTCCGGATCTATTTATGAAGCGGGTCCAGGCAGACGGTGTCTGGTCGCTCTTTGATCCAAAGGTGGTGCCGCATTTCCCGGATCTTTTTGGCGAGGAATTTGAGGCTGCCTATGCAAAAGCAGAGGACGAAGGCCTATTTGTCCGACAAATACCTGCTCGCGATCTTTACGCAAAGATGATGCGAACGATGGCGCAGACCGGTAACGGCTGGATGACGTTCAAAGACTCTTCGAACAGAAAATCTAACCAGACCGCACGGCCCGGAAATGTCGTTCATCTCTCAAATCTTTGTACCGAGATCATTGAAGTTACCAGCGAAAACGAGACCGCCGTTTGCAATCTCGGCTCGATAAATGCTGCCCGTTATATCCGCGACGGCCAGTTTGATGTCGAAAAGCTCCGTCGGAACGTCCGGCTCGCAGTTCGACAACTCGACAAGGTCATCGACCTCAACTATTACGCAATACCTTCGACCGCCGATTCTAACAACCGCTGGCGCAACATCGGTCTCGGGTTAATGGGACTGCAGGATGTGTTTTTCCAAATGCGGATCGCATTCGATTCGGAAGAGGCTCGAAAGATCTCGGCAAAGATACAGGAAGAGATTTATTATGCCGCTCTCGACGCGTCAAGTGACCTCGCCACGCCGGATGATATGGAGCGTTGGGATGCCCTTCGCGAAAAGATCAAACAAACAGGCCTGCGAAACTCGTTGATGATCGCCATCGCACCGACGGCGACCATCGCGTCGATCGCCGGATGTTATGAATGCATCGAACCGCAGGTTTCGAACCTTTTCAAACGAGAGACCCTCTCCGGCGATTTCGTACAGATCAACAAGTATCTCGTCAACGAACTGAAGGCCGCGGGACTCTGGACCGACGAGATCCGTAACAAGATCAAGCTCGCCGAAGGTTCGGTGCAGGATATCGAGGAGTTTTCACCGGAGCTCAAAGCGATCTACCGCACTGCGTGGGAGATACCCATGCGTTCGCTGATCGACATGATGGCGGACCGCGGGGCTTTTATCGACCAATCGGCTTCGCTGAATCTTTTCATGGAGAGCCCGAATATCGGCAAACTCTCTTCGATGTATATGTATGCGTGGCAAAAAGGTTTGAAGACTACGTATTACCTTCGCTCGCGGCCCGCAACACGAATTGCACAGGTCGCAGCCGGAGATAACATCGCGTCGGTTATCGATGAGCCGAAAAAGATTTACACCGACGAAGAAGCATTGGTTTGTTCGCTTGAGAATCCTGAAGCATGCGAGGCATGTCAGTAAGAAAAATTATGCTACTTGATCCTGGATTTGACCTAACACTTCGCCCGATGAAGTATCCGGACTTTTACGAGATGTACCGGAATTCCATCAAGAACACCTGGACCGTCGAGGAGGTCGATTTTTCGACCGATGTGATGGACCTAAAGAACAAAATGGCCCCGGCTGAGCGGCATATGATCAACCGGCTGGTGGCGTTTTTCGCGACGGGAGATTCGATCGTGTCGAACAATCTTGTGCTCAATCTTTACAAGCACATCAACTCGCCCGAAGCTCGCATGTATCTCTCGCGGCAGTTGTACGAGGAAGCGGTGCATGTGCAGTTTTACCTGACACTGCTCGACACCTATATTCCGGATCACAATGAGCGGGCGGCAGCATTTGCGGCGGTCGAGAACATCCCGTCGATCAAGAAAAAGGCTGATTTTTGTCTGAAGTGGATCGACACGATCAATGATCTCGACAGCCTCAAGAGCCCGGGCGACCGCAAGATGTTCCTGCTCAATCTGATCTGCTTTGCAGCGTGTATCGAAGGGCTGTTTTTCTTTGCGGCATTTGCGTACGTGTATTTTCTGCGTTCAAAGGGCTTGCTCCACGGGCTTGCAGCCGGAACTAACTGGGTCTTTCGCGACGAGTCTTGTCATATGAGTTTTGCCTTTGATGTGGTCAATACCGTTCGCAAAGAAGAGCCGCTGTTGTTTGACGCTGAGATGGAACGTTCGGTCGCGACGATGATCAATGAGGCCGTTGAATGCGAGATGCAGTTCGCACAGGATCTGCTATCCGGAGGCGTCGCAGGACTCTCGGTCGCCGATATGCGGCAATATCTTGAGTTCATCGCCGATCAGCGTCTCGTTATGCTAGGCATGAACAAGATCTACGGAGCCAAAAATCCGTTCTCGTTCATGGATCTGCAGGACGTCCAGGAACTAGCCAACTTCTTCGAACGCCGTGTGTCGGCGTATCAGGTAGCGGTGGCCGGGGATGTGAGCTTTAACGAAGCATTTTAGGTTTCGATCTAGACTTGTTCTTTCCGAAAAGTCACGCCCAACGAATTGGAAACTCGCGACGTGACCTAATAATTTCGCTCAGATCAGATCGGACACTGCGGAGTATTACCTTCGGTCTACGGCGGATTGAGAAAATTGTCAGTCACGAAGTTAACGTGTATATCAGAAACGATTCCATCTAGCTTTGTAATCTCGCAACGTCAGTTTCGTGGTCATTACGTTATTCGATTGCCAAAGCTAGATGGGCCTTCGCTTACTCTTAGTTGGATCTTCGATCCTACTTTTTTCCTTTCCCGGCACTCGCTGGTACATACTGCAAAGACGAGTGATGCAAAATGATCCTTAAGGCTCCTTTTTCATCGATCTTGTAGCCCCAAGTCTTGTCAACGACAGTCTCTTTGCCGTCTTTGTCCCAAAAGTGAACATTTCCCATCGAAATAGCCGTGTTGCCGTTCAAGATGATGCCGCGTGGCTTGCTTTCGCATTTCTTCCATCCCCTGAGTGCAAAACCGCCATCGTTCGGATATTTGGAATTGCCTCCAACGAAATAGGCTAGAGCTCCCTCTTTATCCATTCGGAAAACCTGATCACCCGTGGTGAGCGTGGGCTTGAAAAGGACGACGCCGTTTTGATAATTGTACGCAGCATCGATCACGTTTGAGGCGAGTTTTTTATAGTCCTCGCCTTTGTCCTTTGACGCGCCGATCTCGATCAACGCGTTGCACCAGCCTTTCTGGGCGTCGATGACCATCTGTTCTGTGACGTTAAAATTGGTCACCGTTTGTGCAAATCCAATTGTGGTCAAGACAAGTACCATTGCCATTCCTAAGATCATATTTTTCATATTTATTTCTCCTGATTATTTATTAGAAGCGAACCGTTCGCGGCCAATTCACCTCACTTTCAAAGTTGAACCTTAAAAATAGTCCCTATAACGTGAAGATTTCCGGGGCGACTGAAGCTGTCGTTCTGTCGCATGTAATATACCTCACCGGTCAGGCGTTCATTTAGTTTCGTGTTAGCTCCGACAGCAAACCGGTTACGGGCCCATTTGTTTAAGGTCGAATCGTAGAACACTTCGTTGGAAGCAAATATATTGAATTTCGTGTCTCGCACCACGACAGGATATTCAACACGCAGCCGGTTGCGGAAGCGTGTTGAGTCCTGTCGAGAGTTCCTGAATCGGCGTTCGACCCAGTTACGATCACTTACCGTTAGTTTCCCGATAGGAAATTTTACTGTCCCGGCAAATATGAGGTTGCTACTGTAATTCTTGCGTCCTTTCGATGGTTGGTTAGCTACGTACTGATATCCCGTTTCTAATGTAATAAACTTGGTCGCTTTATAGGCAATGGAAACCGCCCCGCGTTCACTCACCGGATGACTTAGTCCACGGCCTAGACGGAATGTACCCGTAAAAACCAGATCAACTTTCCTATTTAGAGGCACAGAAATCTGGAAGTCGCTCCATAGCTGAGTGTCATCGGTTGGAGGTGCAGCAATGACCTGTGCCGACGTTAGCCCGGCGGAAAACGTAAAGATTGCACAAAACACTATTATAAGGTAGCGATACATTACACGTCCTCCGGTGTTGCGGCCGCAGCCTTGCGGTACGGAAAGATCAGCGAGAAAATGATCGATGCCGAGATAACAGTCAAAATAATCCCTAAAGAGTATGAGATCGGGAATTTTCCTCCGAAGAGATCGTTTAGCCAGACCATTTTTAGTCCGACAAACACTAAGACGATCGCGAGGCCGTATTTCAGCAAGTAAAACTTATCGATCACGCCCGCAAGCATGAAATACAACGACCGCAGGCCGAGTATCGCGAATATATTCGAAGTAAAAACGATAAACGGCTCATTCGTTACGGCAAAGATCGCCGGCACGCTGTCCACCGCGAAAATAACATCGGTTGCCTCCAGAAACAGGAGAGCGATGAACAAAGGCGTTGCATGCCACCGGCCAGAGGCCTTTAGAAAAAAGCTCTTGCCGTCGATCTTATCCGTGACCGGCATGAACTTTCGAAATATTCTGATCAAAAAATTCTTTTCCGGTTCGATCTCTTCGTTACTCGTAAAGAACATCTTGATACCCGTAAGTATCAAAAATCCGCCAAACAGATATATCACCCAGTGAAACTGCATTAATGCGGAACCCATCGCGATAAAGATCGCCCGAAAAACGAGG
>JBGAVK010000077.1:0-16271 GCA_044228165.1 Pyrinomonadaceae bacterium
ACATTATTCCATTTGATCCGCAATCATCTCTTTTCTGGAATAAAAGCGTGAGCGAAGTTAATAAAAGGACAGTAACAAGCGATTTGGGCTGACTTAAATGGAGATAAGATGAAAAAGTCATCGATGGAAACGACTAAATTATTGCGGGTAAGTAATAGAAACTGGGTTTTTGAAGACGAACCATTCAAAGTAGCAGCGCCGATGACGCTGAGCGAGGTTCGCGATATTCTCCGGCTCAAAAACACATTAAAACGTGCGATCGAAAGAGACTTTGCACCTCAGGACCTTATCGAAGCTATCCGCTCGGGTATTCGTGGATGATATGATGAAGACGGAAGCCGTTTCATTTCCAATTTCGAATATGCAGACCGGTGAATCTGTGAACGCCGCTCAAACCAATCCGCCGTCGATTGACCCAACAAGTTGGGTTGATGACCACGGAGATTGCTTGTTTAGGTATGCATTGGTTCGGCTTCGCGATGAATCCGCCGCTGAAGATATTGTCCAGGAGACGTTACTGTCTGCAATTCAGTCAATGTCGACGTACCGAGGCATATCGGCCGAGCGAACATGGCTCGTTGGCATCCTGAAACATAAGTTGATCGATCATTTTCGAAAGTCCAGCCGCGAGATCTCGTTCGACCCATCGGAAACCGATCTCTCCGAATTTGACCCGCTGTTTGAACGGACCGACGAATTCAAAGATCACTGGCACGACACGCTCAGCCCTCGGATCTGGAAGCAGTCTCCGGAGGACGCATTACAGCAGGACGAGTTTTTTCGCGTGCTGCAAAGCTGTCTCGGTAAATTGCCCGATCGCGTTGCGAATTGCTTTGCGATGCGCGAGATGAACGGCCTCGAGAGCGACGAGATCTGCGAAATACTCGGCCTTTCGGCAAATAATTTTTGGGTGATGATGCATCGCGCACGAATGTCCCTGCGGCGATGTATCGAGATAAATTGGTTTATTAAGGTAAGATAGAATTTTGATGAGTGAAACGACACTAAACCAAAAGTTGCGCAGGCGGATCAACCTGCTGATCCTGCGGAATCTGCCTCCCTGCAAGGAGATCGCACAGATCATCTCGGCGTCGCTTGACCGCAAGCTGACATTGCGTGAAAGGTTTGTGATGAAACTGCACCTGGTTGCCTGCAAACCGTGCGTAAGGTATTTTGAGCAATCTGAATTTCTTCACAAAGCTACCCAAAAACTTGACGAGAATCTCAAAGAAGATGTTTACTCTGGACGCCTCAGCGACGAGGCCCGTGCCCGCATCAAAGACCTGCTGAAATCCTCCGTTTAGTTTTTGCCCTATCTTTTTCGGAATATTTTGATTCCAATTCGTGATCTAGCGTATCGAGCGTTTGAACGCCTCGAACGAAAGATATGCATGACGCGACAGTTGATAAAAAGCATGGCCATACACATTCAAAAAATCGCTTTGCTGTAATACCGACGGCCGAGAAGCTAGATGCCGATCCGCGATACACCGGACGCGGTGTGACGATAGCGTTTCTCGATTCCGGGTTTTATCCGCATCCGGATTTTGCCGATAGGGTTGTTGCGTTTCACGACGTGACCGGTGCAGAAAATTCGCTCGCCGGGATCAGCACACCCTCAGGCCATCACTGGCATGGAACACAAACCGTCGTTTCGTGTGCCGGAGACGGCCGGTTGTCGGACGGTGTCTATCGCGGTATCGCTACGTCCGCCAGGTTAGTCCTGGTAAAGGTCTCGGACAATGGCCGCATTTCCGACGCGTCGATCGAAAAGGGCCTTCGTTGGGTGATAGAGAACCGCGAACGGTTTAATATCCGGATCCTCAATATGTCTCTCGGTGGTGATGCCGATTTGCCGACACACGAGAGCTCTGTGAATCGCTTGACCGAGCAGCTCGTCGCAAGCGGTGTCGTCGTCACAGTCGCGGCGGGGAATTCCTCACAGTCGTGTTCTATACCGCCCGCAAATGCTCCATCCGTGATCACGGTCGGTGGTTATAGCGACGAGAATCAATTCACGACCGATAATTTTGATCTTTATCATTCGAGTTTCGGTTTCACGGCCGACGGCATTGTAAAGCCGGAGATCATTGCACCTGCGATGTATGTCGCGGCCCCCATATTGCCTGACACGGACGACTATGCAGCAGCGGAGGAGTTGTCGATGCTCGCGGCGGCCCCGGACTACGAATTTCGGCGAATGCTCAGCGAGAAACGGCAGATCGCCGGGTTGGACAGCGGAATTGCTGACCTTCCGATCGAGGCCGCCAGACAAATTGTTGAATCATCAATAGGCCGACGGAAAATCGTGGCGACGCATTATCAACACGTTGACGGCACGTCGTTTGCCGCACCTATCACGGCGTCGGTCGCGGCGCAGATGATCGAAGCGAACCAAAAGCTAAATCCGGCCGCGATCAAAAACATACTAATTTCTACCGCTAGTAAACTTGCGGGTCAGCCGTCAATTAGACAGGGTTTCGGCATATTGAACGCCCGGCTTGCAGTCGAGTTTGCAGAAAAAGAAATACATTCTCTCGAACCTGAAAATCACCATCCACCGAGGATCGATCGAACGGAGATCGTCTTTTCCTATCACAACGACAACGCTGTAACGGTCGATCTGTGGAGCGATCTTAATGATTGGAGTTCGGGCGTGACGCCGTTTATGCGAACCGAACATGGCCCCTGGCGTGCCTCGATCCGGTGCCAGCCATCGGGAAAATACCGGTACAAATTTCTGATCGATGACACTGTTTGGAGCGAAGACCCGAGCCACGGATTTAAAGAGGAAGACGGTCTCGGCGGGTTTAACTCGATCTTAATAGTTGATTGATCAATGGAATAAAACGGCCGGACCGCCGGATTTTGATTGTCGGGATGACGATAAGCGAAGCATTTAAGAACAGTTGGCGAAACTACGCTATCGAGGCGTGGTGTCTTGGCACCTTCATGGTGTCGGCATGTGTATTCGGCGTGCTGCTTTATCATTCGGCGTCGCCCGTTGCCAAATTGAGCGATGCTTCCAAGAACACTCTTATGGGTCTTGCAATGGGAGCAACGGCATTGGGAATCATCACATCGCCATGGGGCAAACGATCAGGTGCTCATTTCAACCCGGCAGTAACGCTGACGTTTCTGAGACTGGGAAAGATCGGCCGAACGGACGCCGTTTTCTATATCATCTCGCACTTTCTCGGCGGACTGGTCGGTGTGGTGATCTCGTGGCTATTCCTCGGCGAATGGCTCGCAGACAGCATGGTAAATTTTGTCGCCACTGTTCCGGGCCGTTTGGGTGGAACTGCTGCGTTTATCGCAGAAGTCGTGATCTCGTTTGTAATGATGTTGACGATATTGGTCGCAAGTCATTCGGCAAGATTTGTGCGACTGACACCGTTTTTTGCCGGCACATTGCTTGCGATCTATATCATTTTTGAATCGCCGATCTCCGGAACGAGCCTGAATCCTGCACGCACCTTCGCGACTGCCGTAATTTCAGGGAATTGGACCGGGTGGTGGATCTACTTTGTCGCACCGCCGATCGCAATGCTGGCCGCGGGCGAGGTTTTTATTAGGACAAGGCTCTCGGGTGGTGTCGTTCTTGACAATTCGCGAACGCCCCTCATTAATGAGCTCTCCGCATGATTTGCGGCATTTTTGGAGATAGATATTTATGACGAACGGACACTACGATGTGATCATTATCGGAACCGGAGCCGGTGGTGGGACGCTTGCCCGCAAGCTTGCGCCATCCGGCAAAAAGATCCTTATCCTGGAACGTGGCGACTTTGTAAAACGCGAGCCCGACAACTGGAATTCGAGGGCCGTCAACGTCGAAGGCAAATACAACACCAATGAAGTATGGTACGACCGAGATGGCAAACCGCTCCATCCGCATACCAATTATAACGTCGGCGGCAATACAAAATTTTATGGAGCGGCTCTGTTTCGGATGCGGAAAGAAGATTTTGGCGAGCTAAAACATTACGATGGCATATCGCCCGCCTGGCCAATCTCATATGACGAGCTTGAGCCGTTTTACGCTCAGGCCGAGGAGCTTTATCACGTCCACGGCACTCGCGGCGAGGATCCGACCGAGCCGCCGCGCAGCTCGGAATTTCCATATCCGGCAGTTAGCCACGAACCGCGAATCGAGCATCTGGCCGAAGATTTTGCCGCAATGGGCGTGAAACCGTTTCACGTGCCGCTCGGCATTCAATTGAAGGAGAATGATCGCTCGAGCAATTGCGTTAGGTGCGCAACTTGCGATGGTTTCCCGTGCCTCGTCAACGCGAAGTCGGATGCTCACATTTGCGGTATCGAGCCCGCGATGAATTTTCCTAACGTAACGCTCTTGGTCAATTCGCTTGTCACCAAACTCGAAACTGATGCGTCCGGGAACAAGATCTCTGCGGTTGTTGTCGAACGTGAAGGCGAGATGGAACGCTATTCCGCCAATTTGGTTGTCGTCTCGGCCGGAGCGATAAATTCGGCGGCATTACTACTTCGGTCAGCCAACGATCAACACCCGAATGGCCTCGCAAACCGCTCAGATCAGGTCGGCCGCAATTACATGGGACACGTAAATTCCGTTTTGCTTGCCGTCTCGAAATGTCCAAATCCGACGGTGTT
The DNA here is from genome assembly GCA_044228165.1 of Pyrinomonadaceae bacterium. Lineage (GTDB taxonomy): Bacteria > Acidobacteriota > Blastocatellia > Pyrinomonadales > Pyrinomonadaceae > OLB17. Next base: position 4,633 of record JBGAVK010000077.1, read on the forward strand.
CCAAAAGACGTTGGGCGTAAATGATTTCTATTTTGGATCAGAGGATTTCCCTTATCCGATGGGACACATTTCATTTGTAGGTAAATTGGACGGTGTAACGCTTTCGGCCGGAGCTCCGGCGATCGCACCGGGATTTGCCTTGGACCAAATGGCAAAGCACTCTCTTGATTTTTGGTTGACGACCGAAGATCTTCCTCGGCCCGAAAATCGCGTGACGATCAATAAGGATGGAGAAATAGTTCTATCCTACACGCCTAACAACATCGAGGCCCACAAACAGCTTCAAAACAAACTCAAAAAGCTGATGAACAACCAACGCAAGTGCGACATGCACGGCGGCGAATGCCACCAAGGACTCTTTGCACGAAACTTATATCTAGCCGAGCAGATTCCGCTCGCCGGTGTCGCCCACCAGAACGGCACCCTGCGATTCGGTGACGATCCCGCGACTTCGGTGCTCGACCGCAACTGCAAGGCTCACGACATCGACAATCTTTACGTCGTTGATGGAAGTTTCTTCCCGTCAAGCTCGGCGGTAAACCCGGCGTTGACGATCATGGCAAACGCGTTGCGGGTAGGAAGCCATTTGTTGAAGAGGATGCTCTAAAAGGGAACGCACGTATCATCGCCCTGTAAATTGCGGAGCGATGCGAAAAGGCACGATATGCATAATTCTCAAACCAAACACATAACGCAACTGCCTATCGGTTGGCTGATCGTCGGAGTGTTGGCTCTGTTGGCGTTTTTTTCGTCGGCAAATGGTCAAGCCGTAACGCACGTCGAAACCGTCGGCTTTACCGTGTCGGACATGGACAAAGCAATCGATTTTTACACCCGTGTCCTGCCCTTTGAAAAGATATCGGACACGGAGACCTGGGGGACGGAATTTGAACATCTGTCCGGCGTTTTCGGCGCGCGAGCCCGGATAGTCGATCTAAAGCTCGGCAGCGAAACGCTTGAACTGACCGAATATCTGACTCCGCAGGGCCGTCCCATCCCGGTTGATTCGCGCAGCAATGACCACTGGTTTCAGCACATCGCGATCATTGTTTCGGATATGGACAAAGCCTATGATCACCTGCGAGCAAATAAGGTTCGGCACGCATCGACTGGGCCGCAAACGCTGCCATCATATATTACAGCCGCGGCTGGCATAAAGGCGTTCTATTTTAAGGACTTTGATGGCCATGTTCTCGAGATCCTCTCTTTTCCACCGGACAAGGGCTCACCAAAATGGCATAAACTTGCCAAAACCGGGAATCTCTTTCTTGGTATCGATCACACTGCCATCGTCGTCGGAGATTCCGACTCGAGTCTTGCATTTTATCGCGACCGCCTTGGTCTGACCGTTGCCGGGACGAGCGACAATTACGGTCCCGAGCAAGAGCATCTAAATAACGTTTTTGGAGCAAAACTGCACATAACCGGGCTTCGCACAGCCGAAACGGGCATTGCTATTGAATTTCTCGAATACGTCGCCCCTACAGATGGCCGAACGTTTCCCCGAGGCACTCGAAGTACTGATCTTTGGCATTGGGAAACGACATTCTCGACACAAGATATACGCGAGGCGTTGATGGGTTACAAAGCCGATTTTGTCTCAAGCGGCATTGTGGAATTCAACAAGGTAAAGATCGGCTTCCCTGCAGCTGCGATGTTCCGCGACCCTGATGGACACGCTGTGCGTCTCGTCGAGACAAAGCCAATATCATCGAAATGAAAAACAGAACTATTATGAAAACTACATATATATTGATCGCACTCATAACCGGTCTTTGTTTGTCCGGCGCTGCCTGCTCGAATGCGGCGGGCGTTAGAAAAGTGAATACCACCCCCGATGGCGTGGCGGTCCGAGGTTACGACACAGTGGCATTTTTTGTCGACAATGGAGCTGTCCAAGGAAACCAATCGTTTGAATACGCTTGGAACGGTGCCAAATGGCTATTTTCGAGTGCCGAAAACCTGGAGAGATTCAGACGCGACCCCGATGCGTATGCCCCCCAATTCGGTGGATACTGTTCCTATGCGGTTTCACATGGTTATACTGCGGACGGCGATCCAATGACGTGGAAGATCGTTAACGGAAAACTCTACCTCAACTATAATCAGAAGGCGAAAGAATTGTGGGAAAAGCAACAGGATCAGTTCATCAATGACGGTGAGAAAAACTGGGTCGAATTTCAAAAGAAGAAGCCAGAACACAAAGGTTAGATCGACCTTACGGTGAGTAAAAGGCGGCTGTCTGAAGCCGTCTTTTTTCTTTGGATTGGAATAACTTGATTCGAATAAACAATACACAGGCAGATAGAAAGATGGACGAGACAATTATGAAAGCTGAAGAAAAACGCCTAGTCGAATCTAACGCCCGGAAGAAACACTGGAAACGCTGGGGTCCATATCTGAGCGAGCGCGCCTGGGGAACCGTACGCGAAGATTATTCGGCCGACGGTTCGGCTTGGGATTACTTTCCACATGACCACGCCCGGTCACGAGCATACCGTTGGAACGAGGACGGCCTCGGCGGCATATGTAACCGTCAACAGAATGTTTGCTTTGCGATCGCCCTTTGGAATGGTAAGGATCCGATCTTGAAAGAACGGCTCTATGGCCTGACCGGCAGCGAGGGCAACCACGGAGAGGATGTAAAGGAGATCTACTATTACCTCGATTCGACGCCGACGCACTCGTACATGAAGTTTCTGTACAAATATCCGCAAGGCGAATTTCCCTACGAGCAGTTAATAAATGAGAACCGCAACCGGTCGAAGCTCGAACGTGAGTTCGAGTTGATCGACACAGGCGTATTCGACGAGGATCGGTATTTTGACGTCTTCGTCGAATATGCAAAAGCCGACGTAGACGATGTCTTGATCAAGATCACGATCGCAAATCGCGGGCCTGAGGCCGCTGAAATAAACGTGCTGCCGACGATCTGGTTTCGAAATGACTTGACTTGGGGCGGAAGCGAGCCGACGTCGCGAATCTCGTCTGACGCTGTGAACGCACTTTGGATCGAGAATGACACGCTCGGAAAACGATGGCTCCATTTCGATGGTGTGTCTGAGCTTCTTTTTACCGAGAATGAAACAAACACCGAGCGATTATTCGGTTCTTCTAATCGCACGCCCTATGTTAAGGACGCGTTCAACGAATATGTCGTAAACGGCAAGACAGGCGCAGTGAACCCGGAACATCAGGGCACCAAGGCGGCTGCAAATTACCGTTTGACCGTGCCCGCTGGATCTGAGATCGTCCTGCATGGTTGACGGAAGGAGCGATTTCCGCAAAGGTACAAAGAAGGATCCTGTATTCGCCGACTTCGATAAAATATTCGACACGCGGATCGCTGAAGCAAATGAGTTTTACGAATCGATCTCTGCGGGTTATCTGTCCGATGATGCAAAAAGCGTTCAGCGGCAGGCGTTCGCAGGGATGCTGTGGTCCAAACAGTTTTATCATTATGTCGTTCGAGACTGGCTTGCCGGCGACCCCGCGATGCCAAAGCCGCCAGCTTCTCGGCTAGAGGGCCGCAACAGCGACTGGCAGCACCTTTACAATTCGGACGTCATTTCGATGCCCGATAAGTGGGAATACCCGTGGTACGCCGCATGGGACCTTGCCTTTCATTGCATACCACTTGCGATCGTCGATGCCGAGTTTGCGAAAGAGCAGCTTATTCTGATGCTTCGCGAATGGTACATGCACCCGAACGGGCAGATACCGGCGTATGAATGGGCTTTTGGCGATGTTAATCCGCCCGTACACGCGTGGTCGGCTCTCCGCGTCTACCAGATCGACAAAAAGCAAACAGGCATTGGTGACCGCGCCTTCCTTGCGCGGATCTTTCAAAAGCTACTGCTTAATTTCACTTGGTGGGTAAATCGAAAGGATGCCGAGGGAAAGAATGTCTTTGAGGGCGGTTTTCTCGGCCTCGACAACATCGGCGTTTTTGACCGCTCGCAGCCGCTGCCGACCGGAGGAAAATTGGCCCAATCGGACGGCACGAGTTGGATGGCGATGTATTGCCTTAACATGCTCGCCATCGCGTTGGAATTGGCAACCGAGGATGACACCTACGAAGATGTCGCCAGCAAATTCTGGGAGCATTTCGTCTTTATCGCCGATGCGATGAATCACCGCGGGACGGACGATATCCCACTTTGGAACGAGGAAGACGGATTCTATTACGACGTGCTTCATATGCACGAGACGGGATACAGTATGCCGATCAAGGTGCGCTCGATGGTCGGTCTGATCCCGCTATTTGCGGTCGCAACGATCGAGCCCGAGCTTCTCGATCGCCTTCCGGATTTCAAACGACGGATGCAGTGGTTCATCGATAATCGGCCCGACCTCACGGGCAATATCAACTGTGCCCGTACACCGGGTGCCGGCGAACGTCGGCTGCTTGCTATCGCCTACCGGGATCGGCTTGAGCGTGTGCTCAAAGTGATGCTCGACGAGAGCGAATTCCTTTCACCAAATGGCATCAGGGCTCTTTCGCGAATCCACAAAGATTGTCCATACATATTAGAGGTAAACGACGCGAACACCGTGTCGACTATGAACCCGCGAATCTTCAAGCGGACTGTTCGGCGGTAACTCGAATTGGCGCAGCCCTATTTGGTTTCCGGTCAACTATCTATTGATCGAGTCGCTACAGAAATTTCATCATTATTACGGTGACGATTTTAAGATCGAATGCCCAACGGGTTCCGGCACACAGATGAATCTGTGGGAAGTCTCGCAGGAGCTTTCACGTCGGATGTCATATCTTTCTGCGTGACGCGAAGGGAATCGGCCAGTGTTTGGCACAAACAAAAAATTTCAGACCGATCCGCACTTCCGCGATCACGTCCTGTTTTATGAATATTTTCACGGCGACAACGGCTCCGGGTGGGGGCGAGCCACCAGACCGGTTGGACCGGACTGGTTGCAAAACTATTGCAGCAAAGCGGGGAATAGCCGGATATAGAAATGATTAGCCTCGATACCTCAATTTGTAGCCAATTTGACGCCGCATCGCCACGCGAGTGGCTTGAGACAAACGGCATTGGCGGATATGCGTCGTCGAGCATTTCAGGTGCCAATTCGCGTCGCTATCACGGCCTACTGGTCGCGGCTACTGGCCGCCACTTGGGAATGGTGTTAAGCTGAAGTTTGAAAGACCGTTACTATCGACGGTGAGCAGTACGAAATTTCCTGCAATCAATATCCTGGCAAAGTTCATCCCGAGGGCTACAAGTTCCTGACGCAGTTTAGGCTCGACCCGTATCCGGTTTGGACATTCGAGGTCGCTGGCGTCGAGATCGAGAAAAAACTCTTCATGATCCACGGAGAGAATACGACTGTGATTTCCTGGTCGGCCACGGCTCTCGAAAAAAGGCGTTAAAAGAAAGATCGATCTTGAGTTAAAGCCCTTGCTCGCTTTCCGCGACCATCATCATTTGCGTCATGAGGGCTCCTGGTTCGACGGGTCTTATCAGGTCGCAAACAACCTCATTCAGTCTCACCATACGCCGATATGTCACGGCTTGTCTCTCGCTCATAATGCGAACGGGATCGAACATCAAGGATATTGGTATCACGATTTTGAATACACGATCGAGCATGAACGCGGCTTTGATTATCACGAAGACTTGTTTCAGCCATTCAGCCTTCGATTTGGTTGGCCACTGATGCAGTAGTGGTAGCATCGACCGAGCCAAAGCAGATAGCCGATGTTAGCTCTTTAGAAACGGTTGAAGTCGCACGAAGGGCGGCATTGACCGAAACGGCCGGCTTTTCCGACTCTTTTGCCAGGAACAGCCCGCAGCATGGGTTTATTGTTTCACGCGGCTCGGGAAAAACGGTCATTGCAGGCTATCACTGGTTTTCCGACTGGGGTCGTGACACGATGATCGCTCTCAACGGCCTCACCCTAGCAACCAATCGGTCTGAGATCGCAAAGAGCATCTTGACTGAATTTTCCAAACATATATCCGAGGGAATGCTGCCAAACCGCTTTCCCGACGCGGGCGAAACACCCGAATACAATACGGTTGATGCAACTCTATGGTTTTTGGAGGCCATTCGTGCTTATGCCGAAAAAACAGGCGATTACGACTTTGTCCGCGACGAACTCTACGAAAAGCTCGTCGACATTATCGTGTGGCATATTCGTGGCACACGTTACCAGATACACGTTGATGCTGATGGTCTCATTTACGCCGGTGAAGAAGGTGTTCAACTGACGTGGATGGACGCCAAGATCGGTGATTGGGTCGTCACGCCCAGGAACCGGTAAAGCGGCGAAATTGCGCCTCTGGCGTTAACGGCTTGCAGTATGGTTGATTTTGCCGCAAGATTTGGCAAGACAACCGATCAAACAAAATACTTAGAGATGGCCGCTAAGGCCAAGTCTGGCTTTAACAAACTATTTTGTGAAACGGTAAGAGAACGAATGTCTGGCGATAGCCGAATTCCAGACGCATCAGACGCATCGGTCGAAGCAACTACTTAAAGCGTCAGTCTGCCGTATACAATGCTTAGCTCGGCCAAGGCCCGCAAGGTTGTAGACAAGGTCGAGTCCGAGCTCCTCACCCCGGTCGGATTGCGGTCGCTTTCACCCAAAGATTCTGCCACGTTCCTGTCTACATTGGTCACCGTTCACCGGGATGCGTACCGGGGACCGTTTGGGGATGGCCTTTATTGCAGTTTTATTGATGTTTACCAAAGGTCCACTCGAAAGAGCGGCTCATGCTCGTGTCGGCGAGATGATCGCGGGTTTCCCAGCCCACTTATCCGAATCGATGGTGGGACAAGTCGCAGAAATATTCGATGCGGATCCACCGCACGCGTCGCGTGGATGCGCTGCTCAAGCATGGAGCGTTGCGGAACTCTTGCGAGTTAGCACATACGATTCCAGATAGTTTACTTTCATCGGGAATAATTTGGCCGCTCGGCACTTATAGTGATTGCAGAGTGAAATTGGGTAAACCAAATTATGAAGATCGAAAGCAACATCAGATCTTTTCAGGCATTCTCGAGCGCAAAGCGAATCGTCACATGCGATCCTCGCGGGCGGTGACGGAACGCGATTGAGAGCCCTAACGAGAGCGATAGCGGGCGACGACCGTCTGCCATTTTGCCGGATCTTTGGGATGAACCGCTTCGACAGGACGCGAAGGCCACATCCGCTATGCGTATCGCTCTGAAAACACACTTTTCAGCCTGACGCAGACCGCACGAGCGATACTATAAAAGGCTGTTTGCACGCGTGCCCGAATCAAACATGATCGTGCCGGAGAGGTGTAACGTCTCGCATCCTGTACAGCCTGATGCTCTCGCAAAAACCTCGCCGGATGCGACGGTCGCATTCTTTCCATCTGATCATTACTTTTCGGATGACATATCGTTTATGAATCACGTCGATTCTGCTTTCCATACGGTTGGGACCGATCCAAAATCGATAGTTCTGCTCGGCATCGAGCCCGAAAACGCCGAAACATCGTATGGATGGATCGAGCCGGTTCAATCACTCTTTGGTGATCTTTCAAAAGCCGTTAGTCGTGTCGGCCGTTTTGGGAAAAGCCAACGAAGGGCGTTGCCGAAAGGCTAATGACTGCCGGCTGTCTGTGGAACAGTTTTGTGATGGTAGGCAAGGTTGAGACATTTCTCGAGATGTTTCGCAAACATCTACCGGACTTTTATCGGATGTTCACGGCAGCTGCAAAGTTATTTGGAACGCATCAGGAATCTGCGGTCATTCGATCGATCTATTCGTGGATCGAGGAAACCAATTTTTCCAGCGATGTGCTCGAAAGATCGGCGGAGGAACTTCTTGTAATGCGGGTCGGCGAAGTCGGCTGGTGCGACTGGGGAGAACCTGAGCGAGTTGTCGGAACGCTAACGAATCTTGGCGTGCACACCGAGTGGATGCAGGCCCTGGCCGCATAAAATATTAGGATCATTAAGTATTAAGATCATGAAAGCAATATGAGTTAAACCCGGGATCAAAAGATTCCGTTCATTTTAATAGATATGCCTAAAGCCGTCGATCGACACTATCGCGGATGGCCGCGGCGTTCTTGTGAAGGTTCTTCGCGTCGGTGTCGATGGCACGGATAAAGAGATCAACAATGCCGAATACGGCGCCGCTCCCGTTGGGGATGACTTTCTTATTATCGGGCATGAGGGCTTTGGTATCGTAGAAGAAGTCGGGCCGAACGTTTCGGAATTAAAAAAAGGCGATTATGTGGTGGCAACAGTTCGCCGTCCAGGGACAAGCATTTTCGACCTGATCGGAACCAACGACATGACCACCGACGACACATATTTTGAACGCGGCATAAATCTCCGTCACGGTTATCTGTCGGAATACTACGTCGATGACGCCGAGTTTATAGTCAAAGTTCCACGAGGCCTTAAAGAGGTTGGTGTGCTGCTGGAACCAATGACGGTAGTCCAAAAGGGAGTGACACAAGCCTACGAAATTCAGCGAAGACTAAAGGTTTGGAAGCCAAAGCGTGCCGCCGTTATGGGCGCTGGTACGGTCCGGTTTGCTCGCGACGCTTGTCTTCGCCTTCGCGTAAATCATGTCGTAACCTTTGGCCGGACGCCAAAACCGTACCTAAACTCCGACCTGATCGAAGAGCTGGGTGCGAAATATATCTCGACGGCTGATGTTACCGTTCCGGATTACGCCATAAAAAACGGCGCATTCGATATTATTTTCGAAGCGACCGGTTTTCTCGCCAATTGTCTTCGATGCGATGCAGGCACTCGCAAAAAATGGCGTTTGGTACTTTCCAGCGTGACGGGCGGCGATAGAATGGTCGAGATCCCGGCTGACAAGATCGATCTCGATTTTGTCCTCGGCAACAAAAGTAATGGTTGGTACGGTCAACGCGCTAACCGCGAATGTTGAAACCGGTGTAAAAGACATGTCGCAGGCCGTGCTCGAATATGGCGACTGGCTCTCCCGCCTATTAAGCATCCGGTACGCGGACTTGAAAATCACCTCGAACTTTTCGAGACACTTGCATCCGCAAAGGCGCGATCAAGGTCTTCTGCGAGGTAAATAATTATTAGCAACTACACTGCCAAGTAAGGGTTGGTGAAAAGTTCCGGCAACGCTTTTACCCAAGTGAAGGGATTTAGACTTCAGAGTCAAATTGGCTCAGTTATCTAGGGTATCTATGTCAGTGACGGCCGCTATGTTATCGCATGTTACCGAATACGACTGAAAACTGCACTAAATAGTGGGGCAACAAAAGGTTACAGCCACTTATGAACTTTCGTTTGATAGCATGTATCAATATATTACAAGAAATAAGCGGCTGTTAACCGAAGGGTTGTAAGTTCGAGTCTTACCTGCGGAGCCAATAAACACGGGTATTTTACGAATTTGTGAAATGCCCCATTGTTATCTCACCTCAATCTCACCTAAGATTGATAAATGACGAACTTCCCAATTACGTAAATGGGTGGTTTGTGGCGCTGAGATCCAGTATATTAGTGTCCGACTGATAGCAGCTCGCGTGTGATTTTGCACTATCAACTGGAATGATCACGGAGTCGCTGTCGAATATTCGGTTACCAGCTTGCCAGTCCGTCATAGACAAAGATCGTCGTTTTCGCCCGTCGAAGGCACGACCTTTTTGACCCTTTTCCCGTCGCCGTCGTAGAAATACTCACCCAGAGTGCCGCCGCCATTCGAAGCCTTCACCTGCTTGTTCTCACCGTCGTACATGTAGCTCTGGCTGTTAGCATCCGCCAGCGTGTTGCCCGCCGCATCGTAGGTCCAGCCGCTTGAGGTTATTCGATTGGTCGTTGTGCTGATCAGCGGATTAGTAACCGCAGGATTCGCAAACGACGCTGGCATCGACGTGTTCGATTCGTCAAAGTTTCGATTGCCGTAACGATCAAATGTAAACGTCTGCTTCCATGTCTGAGTTGCGGAACCGTCGGTCGGAGTAAGATTCTCAGTCGCATATTGTGCAGGCCGGTTTAAAAGTCGTAATTGTATGTCTGCACAGCTACGAATCCCGTGTTCGCTCCAACAGTCGGACGCTAGTCGTTTGCGTCAATACGTTACCGTTATTATTCGTGGTTCCGTATGTAAAATCGATGTCAAGTTTGTCAGTTCCTCCCGGTGTGGTTCCTAAAGCGATCTCCGTCGGCTGCAATCTCGAATTGAATGTAGTAGATTCCCATTTGCCATTGCCAAGCTGCATCGACGTTACCGCCCCGGCAGCGTTGTAGGTGAAGCTGTTTGCATAGGCCCAAAAACCCGAACTAGAATTCTTCTTAGACTCCGACCATCAGAGGTCGCCGTTCATCTGAATGTTCTTCACAACCGTCAGAAGGATATTGCTGTTCGATCAAAGCACCCGACAGATTGTAAGTATAAGTCATCAGGCTGTCTGTCGAGCCATTGCCATAGGTCACGCCGTCGGTTGTCTGCTTTGCACCCGTCACTCTTCCTAAGATGTCGAACGACGTACATTCGGTTGTCGAAACGCTCGAAGTGACTTTCGTCAATTTCCCTTTGGCGTTCGTCACGTTGTCATCATCATCGTCAGCCGTTGGCGTCGTGGTACGGCGTAGGCGTCGCAGTCGGCGTTGCGTAAGCCCTTTGCGTCACTCTATTGAGCGTGTCATAGGTGTAATTTGTAATTATTCCCCTTGCGTCCGTCTTTGATGTCAGATTGCCGTTCGCGTCGTAAGCATAATTGATCGTTCCGCTCTCGGGATTCGCGGCAGATTTTAGGCGAGAGAGGGCGTCGTAGGTAAAAGTCCTCGTTTGACTTCCCTGGGTAACAGTCGTGAGGTTATTTAGGAGATCGTAATCATAGACAGTCGCCTGATTTGGAGACGAGATGGTGCCGAAGGCTGTTCCGGTCGTCGTCGGCTCTCAACACGAATGAGTTGTTCGAGTGAGCCTGTGATCGATCGTCTTTGTTTGTCCGCTTGATCTTCAACAGTAACAACCGCACCGATCTGGCTCCCGGATGTGGCAACCCCATAGGTCGTCTCCACTACCGCACTGTCAGGCATTGTGACCTTCCATGGGCGGCCCGCGGTATCAAAGGTATTGGTAGTCCAATCGAGACTTGAGGAACACGAAGGGGTTGAACTGTTTCTGACCGGATTTGATGCCTTTAGAACCCGGCCAGCGTCGTCATAGCAAGTCACAACGTAAACATCGTCCCCGTCTTCGACGCTCTGGGATAGAATGGCCCGTCCCAGTCCATCGTACCATTTAATGCTTTCTTTCCATGTCGAAGTATCTATTTGAGATCGTGCCTTTAGCCATCGTGTGCCAGCACTATTCCCCGCACCGTATTCAGTTATCGATTCCGTCTCCAGCCCCGTACCACTTGCGGTCGTAACTTAGGTCGGGCGAAGCAGCGGGTCCGCATATTCCATCTCAGTTATCACGCCGTTCGGGTCTGTCACGGTTAATGGCAACCCTGTGTTGTAATCGTATGTCGTCACCGTCTCAAGCTCATCATTGAGCCCGTATGTGCCGTTCGGGTCAGGGATGGGCGAGATCTTCTTTGTTGGATAGGCATAAGTTGTTCTGCTCGAACCGTCGAGATCTGAGAATAGGGCGATTTGAGACACTACCGGCGGCGTGTAAAATCTCGCACTTA
>JBGAVK010000078.1:0-12439 GCA_044228165.1 Pyrinomonadaceae bacterium
ATGTCAACGTCTTCGGTCGCTCGCGGAAGTCCGTAGAGCATTGTTATCGCAAATCCGCCGAAACAATGAAACACTACGTCCGCGTCGAGAGATCCATCAACCTCCTTAAGGAATGAGAGCCATGGTTCGGGCACTACTTTATTCTTCATCGAAATACCTCAACTGATGCGGTGACAGGCCGGTGAAAAGGTGCCAGTGCTTTGCCTCGGGCGGGCGTTCGGTAGCGAGCCATTTTCGCTCGGCCTTTGTCATCGTCTCATTGCAGAGCGTGTCTTCGCGGGCGAGCATTGAGCGTTCGAGTTCGGCTTCGCGAGCTCGAAGTTTAGTTACCGTTGCATCGTTCCCGGCCTTTGCAGTTCGCCGGGCAACGTTGACCACGAAGCCGAGACGGTTTTGCAGATCGTAGAGCTTGGCGGTGCGAACGACGGCGTTCCAGTCCATTTCCCCAAACCGCAGAACGACCCACGGCAGGGCCTCGACCAGTCGGGCGTCGCGTTTGTCGGCGTTTAGGGCTGAGAGCAGGACGTCGGCGGGGTTTTTGGCGCGTGAGGGTTTGTAGTGAGAGAAGCCGGGATAGCCGAGGGCCGAGAGGTCGGCGGTGAGTTGATCGTCGGAAATCTTGGTGACCTTGTTTTTTGATACTGCGGCCGGTAATTCTGTCGGCGGGACGTTGAATTTCTTAACGACCTTTTGCTTTAACTTTTGCGTAAGGCTCCGCTTGTTGCTCTCTATCAGAGATAGGTAGGTTTGCGACACGCCTAGAAGTTTAGCCGCTCTTTCCTGCGTCAGACTTGCACGCTCACGATATTTCTTTAACTCTTTGCCAGTCATATGAATATAGGTTGTAATATTACAACTCTGTAATAATTCTAACTCAGATCGTCCGAATGTCAAGGGTTTTTTAAGTAAACAACGAACAGTGAACCGGGAACATTTAATCCTTTTGCTGATCGGGGAGCGTGGCGAGGAAGGCGGTTAGGGTTGGGTGGCGGTGGCGGTCTTTTTTTAGGAGCTCTTCGAGGAGCCAGCGGACGCGGTGCAGCTGGGACCAGTAGCCGGGGAGCGATCTTGTGTGATAGCACTCGTTGTGGGCGATGAGGGCTTCGCCTTTTTTCGGGGCCTGGAGCGTGAGGTAGTGGATAGTTTCGTTTAGCTTGACGGGTTCGCCGCAGAGGTCACAGAGGACTTCGAAGGTGGTGCCGCGTCGGGTTTGGTTCATTCGGATGTTCATGATCTTTTGGCAAACCGGCGGCGCGCTACTCCCTCCACCCCGTCAGCCCAACGCGGCTGCCACCCCTCCTCAGGCAGGATGGGAGTTGGCGGTTCTGACTTTATTCTCCTTTTAAATACTTCGCATAGCTACCGTCGATGATGGCTTCGGCTAGGATGTCTTTGGTGGTGCGTTTTTGGAGTTTTTTCAATTCGCGTTCGTGTTCGCGTTGGGCTTTTAGGGCTTCGGCTGTGTGGTCGCGGATGAGGTCTTGTTCGGCAGCGGGGCCGAGGTAGGTGAAGGATAGGAACGGGCCTCCCGTTCCTAGGGACGCGGGGACGACGAGATGGTGAGACGCAGGGAACTGAATCTCGGTGTCGCGGTGTCTCGCTGTCCCCGCGTCCGTCTTTTTGCGGCGGGGTCGATCTTCGGAAAATCCGGGGGTGCGTTGGATTTGGAAGGCGAGGACGTCGGGGAGAACCATCCCGGGATCGAGAGAACCACCCCGTCCGCCCAGAGCGGCGGCCACCCCTCCTTGGTAAGGAGGGGAGCTTAGGGCCGAAGCGGAACTACCACCCCGCCCTTCGGGCACCCCTCCTAAACAAGGAGGGGAGTTTTTGGATTTTAGGACTTTTAGGTAGCGGTATTCGGGGCCGTAGGTTGTTTTGCCGATGGCGATGACGGTATCGGCGAGCTCGGCGATCTGGCGGCCGAGGGAGAGATTTGTGAGGGAAAGTGGGCGTTGGGAGTTTCTACCACCCCGTCCGCGAAGCGCGGCCACCCCTCCTAAGCAAGGAGGGGAGCTTTTTAGGTGCGTGAGGACGAGGATCGAGTAGCCGTGGAGGGCAGCCATTTTGCGGAAGTTGCGGAGCCAGCGCGCCGGGCCGTTGGAGCGTGGGGCGGATGGTTCGAGAGCGGCGAGGTCGTCGATGATGATGACGTTGGCTTCGGAATAGCGGATCGCGAGATCGACCGAATGCCGCAGGTATCTTGCCATATCTCCGCGAAAGTGTTCGGGAACCTTAAGATCTTCGGCGTAACCTGAGCGTTCAAAGAAATTTGCGAAGCGGTAGCTGACGGGCAATTTCCCGAGGATCGGAGAAGGGCACGTGTAGCGTTCGCGCATCAATGCCGGCGATGTTTCGAGGTCGAAATAGAGTACGCGTTGGCGTCGCGGCGGCGGGAAAAGCGTTGGGACCGGCGGCGTTGCCGGACCGAACTGTATCTGATGCTGAGGTTCGCGAAACGGCATTTGCCCGCGGGCGATCGATTCGGCGATCTGAACCGCGAGGATGCTCTTTCCAACGCCTGTTTCACCTGCCAGCACCGTGACCTCGCCGGGCCGCCATAGATCGCCGAACAGGTATTCGGGGCGGTACGCGGGCTTTATTTCCCGCAGCCAGTCATTTACCGGAAAGCTCTGAAGTGCTCCGGTACTGCAATATAATTCGGGATTCTGTTGTTTGAGCTTTTCGTGGAGCTTTTTCTGTTTGTGGTCTTCTATTCGATCGGCGGCGGAATCGTATCTATCGGCGTCGTAATATGTGTCGTCCTGGTACATTTTGGCTACTACCCGCGTTCGATACGGGCGTAGGATAATGATAAATAAATGTATCACATATTGTCAAGTGTTTTGTGAATGAAACAGAGGGGCGCTTTGAAAGTTGAGTTGAGCGATACGCCCTTACTTACGTGCGGGCTTAGGCAAGGACGCGAGCCTCGGAAAAACACCTTTCCTAAGGTGCGGGCTTCGGGGCTGCGGGCTTTGGCACCTCGCGGACTCTTAGTTCCTGGATCAGCGGCGGATTTTCGGGGCTGAGTGTGAAATAGACAAGGATATTTGCGTTCTCGCCCTCGATGATGAAGCTGCCGCGGAGCTGATTTTCCGGGATCAATTCCTTGATCGAGATGATCTTGCCGGCTTTTGCCCAGAGGGCGGCGTAATCTTTCTTGAGAATGTCGATCGGATAATCGGGAAAAAAGTTTTCGGCAAAGATTCCGCTCTTTTCGGCGTTTTCCCAGGCCGGAATTACATTCACAAAACACTTGACAATATGTGATACATTTATTTATCATTATCCTACGCCCGTATCGAACGCGGGTAGTAGCCAAAATGTACCAGGACGACACATATTACGACGCCGATAGATACGATTCCGCCGAGGCTCGCGTACGTAACGTTGCCGAAAGCGACGACACCGATGCCGTATTCGGGCATTATCCGCCAATGGCTGCCGAAGCCGGGCAGTCCTCCGCCGTGAGCCAAATAAACGCGACTTTCGCAATCGCGCAGCCACGAAAGTCCGTATCCGTAGGCACCGGCCGCGGCGCATGTTCGTCCGCCGGGATAGGCGAAATTCGGCAGCAAGCCGATGAAACGCCACGGATGCTGCATTTCGCGTACGGAACTTCGCTTGACCGGGCCCGTTTCGGCGGCGTTCGACGGAGGCCACGCCGACAAGTGAAGCGCCATATATTTGCTGAATTCATCGATCGACGAGATCATACCGCCCATCGAGCCCCACGAACCGTCCGGCGTGTCGTGAAGCAAGGTCTCTTCGTTCCACTTTTCATTTAGCCAGCGATAGCCGTGGGCGAGCTTGTCTGGGGCGACATTTCCGTATTCCCATTCCGAAGTGTTCATTCCCAACGGCCGCCAGATATTGTCGCGTATGTATTGCTGATACGGTTTGCCCGAGACCTTCGTAATGATGCGGCCCAAAAGTGCGAAGCCGAGATTGGCATATTCGTATGCGATTCCCGGCGGGTTGGAAAATGAGATCTTGCCGTTCAGCAGGGCCGAAAGCTCTTTGTTCGTGTCGGCGAGTTGACGGTCGCCCCACGGGTTGTCCTCTGGAAATCCGGCTCCGTGCGTCAGGAGTTGGCGGATGGTAATGTGCGTAGAATCGGCGGTCGGATATTTCTGATCCTTCAGCTCAGGCACGTAGAGATAGGCCGGATCGTCGAGATTCAGCTTGCCGTCGTCGCGCAGTTTCAGGATCGCCATTGCCGTAAAACTCTTGCTCATCGATGCAATTCGGAAGAGCGATGAAGTGGTGACCGGTATCTTCTTTTCGATGTCTGTGAATCCGTCGGTGCCGGAAAAAACGAGCTTGCCGTCGACGACAATTCCAAATGCGACGCCGGGAAAGTGGTTCTTTGCGGCGTGTTCCTTGACAAGCTTTTCGATCGCGGGAAATGTCTGTTTGATCTTGTCGAGCCTTTCGGGATCCGTAAATTCGGCCGACTTGTATGTCGTATCATAAGCCACGGCGGCCGGCTGCTTGACCTGGCCAACTGCCGACAAACAAAGGATAAGAAGTAAAAGGACGCAATAATTAGTTTTCATTTAGATGCTCCGACCGCCATATACTCCGCCAATATCGTGCGGGCCAATTGTCAACATACCAGAGTACGTAGCCTAATGAAAAGCAGTGATGGCTTGTTCCGTCTCCGTCTGTAATCAAACGAACAGACGCGACCGGCGCGACCTCATATTCTGGTGCCGTTAGGGAGAAAAAATCATGTCAATACCAAACAAAGACGAAGTCGAAGGAAAATGGGAACAAGCTAAGGGCTGGGTCAAGGACAAGGCAGGCGAGATCACGAACGATCCGGAACTCGAAGCCGAAGGCGAGGCCCAGAATGCCGCAGGTGACGCTCAGGAAACCTGGGGCAAAGTAAAACGCGGCGTCGGTGACGCGGTCGAAGCAGTCGGCGATGCGATAAAGAAGTAGAAAAAGAATTAGTCAGAAGTAAGAAGGCCCTGTTGAGTATTCAACGAGGCCTTTTTTTATTTTGCGTCCGAATGTAGAAGATCACGTTTGGCGGCACGCCCGGGATCGGTTCGGGCGGGAGCGGATCGGGCTGCGGTTGCGGGAAAGGTTCGTCCGGATCGATCGGCGGGTCAATCACCGGATACGGGTTCGGTTCGGTCGGCGGACTCGTCGGCGGATCAGGTGCACCTTCGGGCTCTGTCGGGGTTTGGTTGTGCGTTACGTCCGGTTTTGTTACTGGGTCGGTTATCGGCCCAACTGTATTGTTTTCGATATTCATTTTTTAACCTCCTGACATCATATTAACGGCGGGAGTCGGCAGTGTATGTTCGTTTCGATACAGACGGCGGTTTAGCGTTTGTATGTCAGGACATGTTCGGGCGTTGGTTGGCCGATCGCCAGTTTGGCGTCGGGAACCGGCTCGCCGGGCGTGAGCGTGAGAGGGAGGACGCCGGCCCATATGGGCATGGCGTAGTCTTCGGCGTCGTCAACGGGGTCGCCCTTGCGGATCTTGGCGGAGGCCTCGGCGATCGGAAGTTTTAGGACGGTAGTCGCTTTAAGTTCGAGTTCCGACGGCCAACGGATCTCGGGCCAACGGCCGGGGATGATGTGGTTTGTGAACGCCTCGAGGGCGGCGTATTTTTCTTCTGCATCTGTCACCATTTCTGCATGGCCGAGAATAACGACGCTGCGGTAGTTCATCGAATGGTGAAACGCCGAACGAGCGAGCACAAGGCCGTCGATGAGCGTGACGGTAACGCAAATATCGATGCCATCGGCGATATTTCGGAGCATTCTGCTTGCTGATGAACCGTGAATATACAGATCGTCGCCGATTCGGGCAAACCCCGTAGGTATCACATATGGCTGGGCAGATATGTTAAATCCGACGTGGCAGATAAAGGCCTCGTCGAGAATGGCGTTTATCGTCTCGCGTTCGTAGATGCCGCGTTTGGGTATACGTTTGACGGTGGTGCGTTCGGTCTTAATATTGGTTCTGCTCATGGTGAGTGAAACGCCCTTACTACCGTGCGGGCTTCTGCCTTATTTAGCGTTCATCCAGTCATCGCCGACGCCGATCTCGACGACGAGCGGCACGTCGAGCGTTGCTGCCGCTTCCATTTCGCGTTTGATGAGGACCTTGGCGGCGTCGACCTCTGACTCGGGGCTCTCGAAGAGTAGTTCATCGTGGACCTGCATGATCATTTTTGTCTGCAGCTTTTCGGCCTTAAGGGCATTGGCGACGCGGATCATGGCGATCTTAACGATGTCGCTGGCGGTGCCCTGGATCGGCATATTTATGGCCTCGCGCTCGGCACGCGAGCGGACGGCGAAGTTGCGGTCGTTGATCGACGGGAAATAACGGCGGCGTCCGAATAGCGACGATATGTAGCCCTTTTCGCGGGCCTCGATCGGCGTACGGTCCATATATTCGCGGATGCCCTTGTACGTCTCAAAATAGTCGGCGATTACCTGTTTCGCTTCGCTGCGGCTGATGCCGACGCGCTGTGAGAGGCCAAACGCCTCGACGGCGTAGGCAATGCCGAAATTGACGATCTTGGCGAGACGGCGTTTCTCTTTCATCTCCTTTTCGGTCGTCGCACCGAAAACGAGCCTCGCTGTCTGGGCGTGGATATCCTCGTTGTTTTTGAACGCCGCCAGCATGTTCGCGTCCTGAGTAATGTGGGCGAGAATGCGCAGTTCGAGCTGCGAATAGTCGGCGGAGATAAGTTTGTTGCCCTTTTCGGGGATGAACGCTTTGCGGATCCGTTGACCGAGCTCGGTGCGGACCGGAATATTTTGCAGATTCGGCTCGGTTGAACTTAGGCGGCCGGTGGCGGCGACGGTCTGATTCAGCGCACCGTGGATGCGGCCGTCGACGGCGATCATTTTGGGCAGAGCGTCGGCGTAGGTCGCACGGAGTTTGTCGAGTTCGCGATAGTCGATGATGTGTTGGGCGATCTCGTAAGTTTCGGCGAGTTCGACCAAAACGTCGTGGCTCGTCGAGATCTGGCCCGTCGCCGTCTTGCGGCCGGTCTCGATGTTGAGTTCGCCGAAGATCTCGCCGACCTGTTTGGGAGAACCGATGTTGAATTCGCGTCCGGCGATCGCGGTGATCTTGGCCCGCAGAGTTTCGAGTTCTTTTGAAATGAATTCCGAGAAAACCGTCAGGCTCTCGCCGTCGACCTTCATCCCGACGAGCTCGATGTCGGCAAGGATCGGTATCAGAGGCAGCTCGATGTCGGTATAAATGGTCTCGAGGCCGTTCTCGCGGAGCTTGCCGCGCATGATCGGCGTCAGGCGGGCGATGAAATCGGCATTCTCAGCGGTGCGGAACGCGGCTTCGTCGAAGCCCTCGGGGACGGCGAACGCCGCGTCGGTATCGGCGTAGATCTGAGCAAGGAACGGGATCGGATATGTCGACCGCGTCGATTCGAGCAGGTATGCGGCGATGAGAATGTCATCCTTGACCGATTCGGGCCGGATATCGAGAGCGAGCAGCGGGCCAAGATTACGCTTTTCGTCGTAAGCCGATTTTTCGAGAAAGCCGTTGGTCAGAATGTCCTTGAGCGTTCCTTTGGCGGCATCGGTGCCGCCTCCGAAGTTTTCGAGATCGATATAGAAAGCCTCGCCGTTGCCGAGCCCGATGCCGAGTCCGAGCGGAGCTTCCTTGCCGTAACAGCTCGCTTTTTCGTTGGTGTTTGAGTCGTTTGCAAGAAAGCTCCAGCTGTCCGCCTCGAATAGGCGGCGGGTGAGTTTGTCGAGGGCGTCACGGTCCTTTATTACCTCGTATTTTGCGGTCGCAGCGGCTTCGCTGCGGGCGATCTGAGCGTCAAAAAGGCCACCGCCGCCTGTATCACCGGTGTATTCTGCAGCGGCAGCCGCAGATGCGGAGCCCGGGCCGGCGAATTCGTTCGTCAGCGTTTTGAACTCAAGTTCGCGAAACAGTTCGTACGCCTTTTGGCGGTCGGGATGGCCGGCTTTGAGCGCCTCGATGTCGATCGTCATCGGGACTTCGCAGTGAACGGTGGCGAGTTCGAGCGACTGTTTGATGATCGCCTGGTTGTTCTGCAGGCTCTCGCGATAGGTCTTGTGCGAGATCTCCTCGGCCCGCTCCATTGCATCTAGTGCAGAGCCGTATTCAAGGACGAGTTTCAATGCGCCTTTGGCGCCGATGCCGGGTGCTCCGGGAATATTGTCAACGGCGTCGCCCATCAGGCCGAGCAGGTCGATGATCTTGTTTGGCGGCACGCCGAATTTGTTTGTGACCCAGGCCTCGTCACACCATTCGATCGGCGGAACGGGCACTTTCCGTTTGAGATTTTGCGAATTCTGCCGCATCGCGATGATGTACGGATCGCGGACGAGCTGGCAGAGGTCCTTGTCATTAGAGACGATGACCGCCTGCATTTTCTTCTTTTCACATTCCTGTGCGAACGTGCCAATGACATCGTCGGCTTCGTAGCCGTCCATTTTGAGGATCGGTACGCCAAACGCCTCGCACACCTTTTCTATATAGGGTAATTGCGAGGCCAGATCGTCGGGCATCGCTTCGCGGTTTGCCTTGTACGCCTCAAACGATTCATGGCGAAACGTCGGCACGGCGGTGTCCCAGACGGCGGCGATGTAGTCGGGTTTTTCGTCGTTGATCAGCTTGCGGAGCATGTTCGTAAAGACGAACACGGCCTGCGTGACCTGGCCTTTGCTATTGTGCATCGGCTCTTGCCGCATGCCCATCGGGGCAAAGAACGCACGAAAAATATGCGACATAGCGTCGATCAGGAATACTCTTTTCATTTAAACGACTTTACCACGAAATCACGAATTTTTGACTTGGCGGACAGCTCTTTGCATAGCTGCTTTCGAATCTCCTGCGAAGGCTCTTTGGAGAGAACGGCTGATCGGATATCCGATCTTGGCGAGTAATGCAGCGGGACGGGAGAAAGCGAAAATGTCATACCAGACATCGCCGGAATCAGATTCATATTCGACGGAAAATCGCTCTTCGCCGATCTCGCCGTGTTCGGTCAGCGTCCCGTAAGCAAAGCCGAATCTCGTTGGTTCGTCGATCGTGTATACGATCCGGGCGGCGTTTAGAGAGTAAAAACCGTAATGACTGACGAGAATAGCCACTGTTTGTCCGATCTCGATCGACGTTCCGCTGTTTATCAATTCGACCCAACCGAGGTCGAACATCTTCCAGTCGCGGATCGCTGTTTTGGCTTGTTCGAAAACCTCGGTGCCGACACCGAGCGATACGCGGTTGTGGTCGATGTTATAGCCGGGCGGGACTTCGGATGCTGTGGCACCGATCTCAGGATATGAAAATTGGTCATTCGCCCGGTCGTCGAGGAATTGTTGGATTGCTTGTCGATCGGGTTTTGTTAGAAGGAACATCAATTATCCGAATAAAGGACTAGAATATCGCTTCACATACGATCCGGCCAATTGAGTCGATAAGGTCTGTCGAAGAGCGGGGGCAAGCCGCCCTTCCTGACTGTTAGGATTGTTTCTTGTCCTATCGAACCGATGAACGGAACAGACAGTCAGTTGCCAAGGCAGGCTTGCCTCCGCGAATCTTGACCATTTGTGACTTCTATATTATTCGCCTTTGACACATTTTCGCCCGTGCGGTAATCTTATCGTTCGCCTTTTGATGGGCGATGTGTTGTGTCCGGTTCGTCTAGGGGTTAGGACACCGCCCTTTCACGGCGGCAACACGGGTTCAAATCCCGTACCGGATACCATCTTTATAGATAGGTTTTGCATCATAAGACATATACGAAAATTCGCTTCTACCCGAAGCGAAT
Source organism: Pyrinomonadaceae bacterium (assembly GCA_044228165.1). Lineage (GTDB taxonomy): Bacteria > Acidobacteriota > Blastocatellia > Pyrinomonadales > Pyrinomonadaceae > OLB17. Next base: position 9,798 of record JBGAVK010000078.1, read on the forward strand.
TTTTTAGTTTAGGGGACATAAATGCTAAAACGATCCGTGATCATATTTGCCATCACAGTATTTGCCGCGTTCGGGGCTTTCGCACAGGCCGACACAGTGATGGTCTTGCCGTTTGAAAATACGACGCAGAAAGCCGAGTTCAATTGGGTTGGCGAGAGTTTTGCCGATTCGCTTTCGGACCTGCTGCGAATACCGGCGCTCAATGTCGTGTCGAACGAAGAGCGCAAGCTAATACAGCAAAAATTGCGGATACCGCTGACCAATCTGCCGAGCCTTGCGACCTCGCTCAAACTTGCACGCGAGAGCAATGCGACGATACTAGTTTCCGGCAGATACAACATCATTCCTGCCCAGGGCGAAACGGCGGCAATGATAAATGTGACGGCAAAGATCGTGCGTGTGAACGAAGGCCGATTTATGAACGAAGAGCTGGCGGACGGCCGCCGCATCACCCGTGACATCAGCGTAAACGACGCTCTCGCCAATCTCCAGACGATTCAGGGACAGGTCGCCTATCAGATCTTGTATCAACGCGATAAATCGCTCGCATTTTCTCAGAACGACCTGGTGACGGCGGCGACAAAGGTGCCGGGAAGGGCGTTTGAGGCTTACATCAAGGGACTTTTGACGCCGGCGATGGACGCTCGTGAGAACTATTTTAAGAACGCAATGCGTCTATTTTCCGAGGCAACGCCGGACGCGATCTATTCGGATGCGGCCCTCGAACTGGGCCACATCTATCTAAATCAGCGAAAATTTAACGAATCTATCGATTCATTTGAACGTGTGATCAACGCCCATACGCTCTGCGTCGAAAAGGCGAAGGCTGAGAGCAGGGCGTCGCAGTGTAACGACGAGACCTTTGCCGAGGCATCGTTCTATATCGGGCTGATACAGTGGCAGCAGGGCAATTTTGAGTCTGCACTCGCAACCCTGCGGCCGTTAGCGGATGACCTGAAGCTGACGAGTGTTTACAACGCGTTGGGCGCGATCGCGGTTGCGGCATCGCGTTCGGAAAAGAAGAATCCGGCTAAAGCTGCGGCGTTGCTTACCGAAGGGATCGGGCTGCTAAAGAAAGCCTCGGAATCCGCGCCTGACGATGCACTTATTAGGTTCAACTACGGAGCGACGCTATTCCTGAGCGAAAACTATATTGAGGCCGCAGCCCAACTAAGAAACGCTATCGCGGTCAGCCCGCGTGACGGCGACGCTTATTATCTGCTCGCCAAAGCGCTTGAGATACTAAAAGATCCGCTCGCCGGCCAGATGGACAACGAGGCTCGTAAATATCTGACCACCGCGAACCGTTATGCCAATCTCGAAAAGGAATGGCAGCGTTCAAAAACCGTCGCTGAATTAAATCTCCGCGTGCAGCAGCCGCTGAGAAAGGATTTTGTCGCCGTCGTCCTCAGCCGTCGGCAAGGAACGATCACGGCGACTGCGCAGATGAGCGAGACCGAGAGTTTACTCGCCACCGCACGCACGCAGGTAAAGAACGGCAATGACGACGAAGCAATGGCGACGCTCCGCCGAGTGCTGGCGAGCGAACCTATGTCCGCCGAGAGCTATTTGCTGCTAGGAAAGATCCATCTGCGGCGAGGAGACATTGAGCAGGCGATCTCTTCGTTCAAAACGTCGGTGTTTTGGGACAACCGTCTGATAGACGCCCACGTCAGTCTCGGCAAGATCTATGTCGAAAAAGGCGATTGTCTGCAGGCGAAGAACTACGCCGCCTCGGCCGCCGAGATCAATCCTGAGAACCAGGACGCCATCGCGTTACAAAGACTGTCAGAACGCTGTTCGAAATAGTGCGTTTAGCACAGTTTCGAGTTCATGGTTTCGAGTTCCAAGTTCCAAAGCCCGGTGGTTTCCAATTATTTTGTTGCTTCAAAGGCCCGTAAACACGGGCTTTTGTATTTCTGTTTGACTCGCAACTCGAAACTTTGAACCCGCAGCTGATTCCGTGGCACGCTACGTGCAATAGAGTATCGCGGCCAGCTTGATTCATAATCAAGACCCCGCCGCCATCACTACTCCGAGCGCGGTTTGCCACTGTGCTTGTACACCTTCCGAGCGTTCCTACAGTTGTCCTTCCTTTAGAGCCCGACCCGAAACGGTCGGGCTTTCCTACGTTTAAGCCCTTTATTTATCGATACTCCAGCAAAAGACGGGTTTTCGTTCAATTTGAACTGTTTCCCCCCGTCATTGTTGATGCGGTTGAATTCGTTCGTGCAGTCTGACCGAAAATGTATCACGAGATTTGACAGATTGACAGAATTTGTCACTGTAGGATGACGGAAATTGTATGTTTGTCGCGTCAGGTGTCAAATTGACTGGAACGCAGGCGAGGGCGCCTGCGTTCCAGTCTGTTAGAATAGCGGACATGGCGTTTGGGTTTGTGAAGCGAATATTACCGTCGTGGCAAAGTGCTTTGCTGGCTGTGCTCGCGGCGGTGTTGTTGATCCTGGCGTTTCCGGATTTTGAATACTGGTTTCTCGCTTGGTTCGCGCTTGTGCCGTTGATGTGGGCGGTGGAACGGGAAAAGGACTCGGTTGTGAGCTCGTTTGTCACGGGTTGGTTGTTTGGCGCCGTTTTCTTTTTCGGCACGTGCTGGTGGCTGACGTTTGCGCCGATCAACTACG